>DAIDHZ010000016.1 GCA_027451825.1 Chlamydiota bacterium | reverse complement strand
CATGATGAACTCTCTTTAGGTTTTGCAGCCAGAAGAGTCTACTTCATGTCTATTAAAATTTTAATGCGTCAGTTCTGGCTCTGACAATACAAAAGTTGACATCAATTCAAAACAGGATGAGACTTGTCTGAATTGAAGGAGCGAAATAATGTATAAGTTTTTTATCTGCATTTTCTTGTTGAGATTTGTTTTTGCAGATGAAGTTGCTCAAATGGAATATCAATACTTAGATCGATTAGCTCTTGAAACAGGCACAGACAAAGCATCGAACATTCATAATTACACAGAAACTTATGCAACATTCTTTGCTCCGATAAGAAATCAACCTATTAAATTTCTTGAAATAGGAATTAGTAGAGGAGCTTCAACATGGCTTTGGGAGAGATATTTCCCAAATGCTGAACTTCACTTTATTGATAATAACCAAGATATCTTTTCTTTCAACAAACCACCAAGAGCGAACTACCATATTCTGGATCAGGCAGATCCAACTGCTCTGAAAGAATTCGTAGAAAGAATAGGGGGGGATTTTGATGTCATTATTGATGACGGAGGTCATCAAATGCATCAACAGATTATCAGTTTTCGAACTCTTTTTCCTTTTGTTCGAAGCGGAGGCTTATACATCATTGAAGATCTGCACACTTCTTATTGGACCTCATTTGGAGGCAAAGGCGATTTAGAAAATCCTCTGGCAGGTCCAGGAACAACAATAGAATTTTTGAAAAATTTAGTGGAAGACCTTAATTACACCTCTAGTTTTACTGGATACGGGGATTGGAAAAGAATGCCAAAAGAAATATGGATAAACTTAAATGAATGTCAAAAGCATATTCACTCAATACATTTTTACAAAAGTTTGTGCATTATAAAAAAGATTTAAAAATTATCATCGGAGTCAATTGCAAAACTGCTTTGTTTCGGTATACCGAAACAACTTGAAGAATCGGGAATATGACAAGAAGGCTCTCCTGAATTTGAGCCAAGCGAAGCTGACGCCGAAACAGCTCAACTTAAGCAAGTTGAGCGATGCAAGCGGGTCTCAAATTCAGAGACAGCCGACGCAGTCAGAAACCGATTCTTCAGGTTGTTTCGGTATATACTACGATTTAATCTTGCTAGATTTGATGACGTAATCCCTTAATCACACAGCCAAGGCCGTGATGATCTGAAAGAGCTGTTTTCGTGTTATAAGACTCATCAAAGGCCTCTAGAAGATGGCAGTTTTCCAAAGTCACATTTTCATCCACTGCCGGAACACGCATACTCTGGGGCTGAGCTTTGAAAAGAGATATATAATCGATCGTTTCTCCCCACACACTTCTTGCTTTAAAATCCCATTGAACAACTAGCCGATGAGTACATGTAGGCTGAGGTCCTTGATACCCGTGATGAAGACATGAAGAAAGAATTTTCCCTTCTTCCTGGTCTCGTTCAATATTTAAATCCCCGGCCAATACGGTCGGCATCGCAAGAGTTTGCCGCGCTACATGACTTAAGATGGCAGCTACTTGCTCCGTGCGATTTTTCTTGTCGTCCGGCTCGTCTCCATGGATTAAGTGAGTGCCAATCACGCGAACGCAGGGTAGAGCATCCTGGGGCGTTGCTTTTAACTCCAGGCTTGCAAACCCTCGGTTGAGAGTCCACTTGTTATTTTCAAAGGATGTATGGGAAAAATGATGCACGGCGCATTTTGAAATGACCATGCATCCACCGACACTTCCACAGACATTTGGGCCAAGATGCGTAAAGAAATGAGCATAATCTGAGTTCAATCGATCGATTAAAATTTCGGCAAGAGCGGTATCGTACACTTCCTGCAAGATCAGTACATCTGGATCTTCGGTCTTTATTTTTTCGATGATGGCATCAATGCGAGATCTCCAGTGATTGACTCCGCCATGATCCAGAGACATCCCCCCACCAACTCCACAAATATTCCAGCTCATCACTTTCACTTGTGGATCTTGAAGATCTAATGACTTTTCTAAAGCTTTGCCTTCAATGTGCGTATAGCCCTCTTTTTGAAGAGCGAAGCCAATAGCGCGAGAAATCCTGTTCCCAACTCCCAAAACCGCAATGCTGCAAACGATGGGAGTAGGCGCTAAGCATGCAAGGAAAGCTCCTATAGTTGCACCCAGACCTATTAAAATTCTTGTAGCTACTTCATTCGCTACACTGGTACAATTTTCGAACTTTTGAGGATCTAGAGGGGCAATAAGTCGGAAACAAAGAAGGTGCCAAGCAGCACAGAAGGGTTCCGCCATTTTCGATGAAATATCAAGAAAGGTACGATCCCACCCATGTCCTTCAATGGGAGACTTTAGATGAAAAGACATGCGAAAATGATCGCATTTGTCTATTTTTAAGATCAACAGAGAAAAACGGAACTTTATGACATTCTCTCGTTTAGAAAAATGCTTACTTCCACCTCACGAAACCATTCGCTGGAATGGAGGCAATTTAGTCGTCGAACAGTGCTCAACAGTGCAAAAAGTCGCCCACTGTGTGAAGAATGTTTTTGCATTGACCGGTCTTCTTTTTGTTTCTCCCTTTACACTCACTTACGATTGGTTGACTCAAAAACAGCTGGCTCCTATAAGAAATCCTGACATTCAACCTCCTCAGATCACTTGGCCGCCAGTGCAGCGCGGATTTGCAATGTCTCTTTTTCAAACATCTGGACTCGGTACCAAATGGAGTGCATCACCGAAGCTTGCAGGCATTTGTGATTGGGACAAGTGGATGGACAAGCCTGAGCACGTCATCCATCCGGACGGGTTTGATTACAAAAATTTCTTTACAGATGTTCTTTCCGATCCGGCTGTCTATATCGAAATGCTGAAAAGCCAAAATGTGACAGCGCATCGATTTTCTTTAGAGTGGTCAGTGATCGAACCACGACGTGGAGAGATTGATATGATCGCCGTGGGTCTCTATCGAAACTTCATTCAAAAACTCATTGAAGCAGAGATTACTCCTTCCGTCACATTGAGTCATTTTGTCGTCCCCGAATGGTTTTTGGATCAAGGGAATTTCCAAAGAATGGAAAACATTGACGCCTATGTTAATTTCGCCTTGAGAGCTATGGAACTATTCTCTGATGTCAAAGATTGGTGGTCTTTCAACGAATTGGGAGTCAAAGCATTCCAACAAACACGAGAAGTGTATCCTACCGATCTTCCGGAAGGAAGTTCTCTATCCAAACGAGTCCACGCAGCCGGCATTGCGACTCGGAATATGCTGATCGCCCATTGCAAACTTCATGTCCAAGTTGCACGGCTTCACCCTGATAAAAAATTAGGAGTGACTCATCAGTGGCTCAAATTCGATATGGCATCAGGGAACTTTCTTGAAAAACTGTTTTGTTATTTTTTTGAAAAATTCGGATTTCAGTCTGTCTATGGTTTTTTCAAAGATGGACGTTACACTTTTGAATTCCCGTTTATGGCCAACATCCATTTTGAAATTCCAAAAGAAGAGTTTGATGCGAATGGTCATTTCTTGATGCGGCTTGGCGTGCAAGCTTATCCAAAAGCCATGATGAAAATGGGACTCAATCATGGGCAAAAACACCCTTGCGGCCCAGGAAGTTTTCAAAACTCGATATTTACATTTGGCTCTTCCTGCGAACCGGGAGGATCGGTCATGCGATTTGGTCCTCGTTGGAAAGCTGAAGGAATGGAAGAGATCCTTGATGAGGCTTTTGCTCTTACAGATCAGATCTATATCACAGAATATGGCTCTGATGCCAGAGTTTATCAGTGGGGTAGATCCGGTTTCGAGTTTAATGACGTAGCTCAAGCAGCCTATCTCAGACAACTCACAGAACAAATTCAAAATTATAGCGCTCAATGTCGACGAGAAATTAAAGGGATTTTCTGTTGGAGCGATCTCAGACGGCAAATGGAATGGGAGAACGGATTCGAGTGCAGACTCGCTACTATCGATCCTGTTCTCGACGAAAATCGGCGTATGATTGGATGGCTCCCAACACCAGCTTCTCAATATTTGGCTGGGGTTTATAGACAAGAAGAACAACAAGCAAACATCGCTTAAAGTCAGTGCCCTGCGCTTAAAGTATAAATCCTGTAGTTAAAAATGATGCATTTGATACAATGAGCCTATCTTAAGCAAGGAAGGCTTATATGAATAAATTATTTTTTGATCGTCAAACACTCTTCATTCTTCCTTTGCATCATCATCACCATCATAATTAATTCTTTCTTTGAATAACGCTGGAAAGTTTTTCAGTCGTTAGATGTTCTCATTTTTATTTTGTTTAAATTTTTTATTAGGATTTTTTGCTATGAAAACTTTCATTTTAAGCTTGTTTTTTGCTGTCCAATGTATGACGGCAGAAAAGGAATTTGTTGTAGGGACAACAAGTGGATATGCGCCTTATGTCAGTCTTGATGCTGAGGGGCGCTACGAGGGGTTCGATATCGATTTTGCCGAGGCTTTGGCCAAAAAGTTGAATCGAAAACTGGTGATTTTGGACCTTGGATCGATGCCGGGTTTAATGCTCGGGCTCAAGAAAAATAAAGTCGATGCATTGATCTGGGCAATTTCTATCACTGCAGAGCGGAGTCAGAAGATGGAGATGGTCTATTATCAAGGCGAAAAAGTGACTGAAATGCCTTTTTTATTCTGGAAGAAAGTTCCCGAAGGAATTCGGTCGATTGACGATTTGAAAAATTGCGTCGTGAGTGTGGAGGCAGGATCGTTTCAAGAAGGCGTTTTGAAAAAATATCCCGATGTAGTGCTCAAGCAGGTTGAGAAAATTACAGATGGGATTATGGAAATCCGTTTTGGTAAGTCGCAGGCTGCGATGACCGATCCTTCTTTGATTGCCGAACTTACAACTAAATATCCGGATCTCAAAGTGATCCGTCTTCCTTTGAAGCCGGAGGACGCTTCTATGGGGAATGGCATTTGCATCAAGAAGGAAAGTCAATTGGCTCAGGAAGTGAAAGCTGCTACGGAGCAGTTGATTGCCGAGGGAAAAGTGGCTGAATTGGAAAAGAAATGGAAATTGGGAGGGTAATGTGGATTTATTGATGAGATCGCTTCCTTTGCTGATGAAAGGAGTTCAAATGACAATTCAGGTGATGATCCCGGCGGGATTTTTAGGTTTTTCTTTGGGGCTTTTATTCGGTATTTTTACATCTCATCGGCTGCATGTGTCGGTTTTGTCTGGAGTGATCGAGAGTTTTGCGTTTGTATGTCGGGCAGTGCCTTTCTATGTGCAGCTTTTGATTGTGTATTTTGTGCTGCCTGATATTTTGGGGTTCAATCTGGATCCTTTTACAGCTTCTGTGATCTCTTTGGGGATTTGTTCATCGGGCTATGTCGCTCAAATCGTGAGAGCCGGGATCAATGCGATTCCGACGTCTCAGTGGGAGGCTGCGCTTGTTCTTGGATATGGCAAATGGAGGTGTTTGCGTTCGGTGATTTTGCCTCAAATGATGCGCAATGCGTTGCCTGCTTTTTGCAATGAAGGGGAGGCTTTGTTAAAAAGTACTGCCATCGTCTCTTCCATCGGTCTTTTAGAGCTGACGCGAGCGGGGATGAATTTGGTGAGTCGAGAAATGGAACCGGTGCCAATTTATCTGATGGTCGCGCTTTTTTATTTGGTTCTTTCTCTTGTTTTGAATGGCTTTTCTAGGTTTTTGGAAAGAAGGATGAATTATGTTAGAAATTAAAAATTTGGGTTTGCGCAAAAAGAAAATCATTTTTGATTCAATGAACTTTACTGTTCTTTGTAACCAAATCACTCTTCTTCTTGGAAAAAGTGGATCAGGGAAAACATCGCTGCTACGCTGTTTGGTCCAGCTTGAATCAGGCTATGTGGGAGATATTTTTTATAAAGGAAGATCTTTACGCAGCTTGAAACCTCAAGAGAGAGCTAAAATTATCGGGTTTGTTTCGCAAGCCTATGCTCTTTTCCCACACATGAGTGCTCTTGAAAATTGCACATGGGCTTTGTGCAATGCAGGAGATTTTAGAAAAGAAGCGCAGGAAAAAGTAATGGCGATGTTTCAATTTCTGGGAATTGAGGAAAAAGCCGACTCGTTTCCACATGAACTTTCAGGAGGGCAGCAGCAGCGGGTCGCTATCGCACGAGCACTTGTGCTCGATCCTTTATTTCTGGCTCTCGATGAGCCAACATCGGCTTTGGATTCAGAAAATGTCGACCGATTGCTTGATTTATTGACAACTTTGCAAGCAAAAGGAACGGGGATTGTTGTTGCGACACATGATCAGACGTTGATCGACAAAATCTCAAATTCCCTGTCCATTAACCTGTGTTAATGGACACGGGCGATAAAAAGGGGGCAATTTGCTTGTTGCGGCTGTGCCATATTGTTCTCTCATCATCGCCCATAGCTTTCTTCATTCAACTGTCAATAGACTCTTTTGTTTGATTGTAAAGATATTTTTACATAGGCTGGGACAGTAAGACGTATCCATATTTCGGGGCAAAATGAAGACAAGACGACAAAACATTACAATGTTAATCAGCGCTGTAATCATGTGGGTGATTCCGACGCTTTTCTTTTTGTATGAATACATTTTAAGAGTCTCTCCCAGTGCAATGATTCATGAGCTACAAGGCTACTATGGAATAGATTCCGCAGCTTTTGGATTTATTGTTTCACTTTTTTATTATGCCTATGGTCCTATGCAACTTCCTGCTGGGCTTATGATTGATCGTTTCGGTCCACGAATCGTTGTCTGTATCATGCTTCCTTTGTGCATTTTAGGCGGGGCTTTGTTTGCCTATGCGCAGCATCCGATGATTGCGGGGATCGCTCGATTTTTGATTGGGTTTTCTGCGGCTTTTTCTTTTGTAGCGACAGTGCGCGTCATTCGTAATTGGTTTACTTCTCGTCATTTCGCCTTAATGACAGGGGTCACCATAATGCTAGGCACTTCAGGAGCCATTCTTGGAGAAGGTCCGATTGCGAAAAGTGCTGCAATGATTGGTTGGCATCAAACTTTATGGGCCGTTTCTTTACTTGGCATTCCTCTTGCTTTGTTTGCGTTTTTTATTTTGCGAGACCATCCTTCCGGTCATATTCAAAATATTCCGGAGAAAACGCAAATGGGAATATGGAAAAATCTCATTGCTGTCTTTAAAAATGCGCAAACATGGTTTGTTGCTTTTTATGCCTTTTGTATGACGACACCAACAAACGGCTTTGGTGCCCTTTGGGGGACTTCTTATCTCTCAGATCTTTATTCCATTTCAACTGTTGATGCAGCATCCCTTCTTTCATTTATTTTTATAGGTTGGGTGATTGGGGCTCCTTTGTTTGGTTGGATGTCTGATAAAATAGGAAGACGGAAACAAGTTTTGTTATATGGAGCTGTGGGTGCTGCCATGACGATGATGGATATTATCTACTTTCCAAGTTCTTCTATTTTTTTTATGGGAACCATGTTGCTTTTGTTTGGCATCTTTTCCGGAGCCGTTGCTGTTAGTTATACAACAGCTTGTGAAATAAATCATCCCTTCTCTGCCGGAGCTGCGAGCGGACTTACGAATATGTTTGCAATGTCAGGTGCAATTTTTGTTCAACCTTTTATTGGATGGGTCCTGGATATAACGAATAACTATGTTTTGTCTTTGACTGTTTTGCCCCTGTGTCTACTCGGTGCTATTTTTATTGCTTTTTTTATTCAAGAAAATCATTGTGTTCAGACTCAATGATATTAGAATTTGAGAAAACCCACTTTTATTAAAATTAGCAATGTTTGTTTGTAATGTATGCCCGTATTTTAGTTATGCAAGAGGTCTAATGATGTTGCGATTTCTTTCTCTCGGTAAATGTTGACAGCTCCTTCTTGAGGGGGAAATTTACTTTTCCAGACGATGTTTCCCTCTTGTGTTACTTCGATGTGGCCGAATTGTGTGACAGCGAGGTATGACCCTTCAGCGGAAAAAGCTATCCCGTGAGGGAAGGTAAGGTGAGCCTCCGGATTCTTAAGAGACCAGCATGGAGTATCGGCGATGGTATTGGTGCTTTTATCAAAATGATAGAAAGTAACAGTGTTCTTGTCACTATTGCTCACGGAGCAATAGGGGCGTTTGGGCATTAGCTTGATATCCTCAGGACGTGATAATCCGGTATGGTCGCCTTGAATGATTTGTTTCGGAAGAGGATTTATTTTCTTGCCATCGAAATGAAAAATAGCAAGACCGCTGGGTTCGCAAAAAGTAACAAGAAGGCACGTGCCATCAGGAGAGAAACAAATTCCCTTGGGGATTCCCGGTAGTTGATCATGTGTCAGGATGTCGACATGTTTCAGGCGATATCCGATGTTCTCAAAGAGAGCGAGGCCATTTTTGAACTCATGCGATGCTCCGCATGCGACAGCTAGATATTGACCCGAAGGGGAGAAGGCAATCCCGTGCGGTTTTGATTGATGCAGCGCTTCCGGAAGAAAAACGGTATGAATCGGTTTTTTCTCGAAAAGGCCGTTATTCTTTCTCAGGTAGACATTCAGTGATCGATCTGTCCAGTTGGCGACGACGATCTTTTTTCCATCCGGAGAAAAAACAGCATGTTGAGGTTCTTTTAATTGGGCGCTGACTCCTTTGATTGTTTGGATCAGAACGGGGTGCATGTCATTGTCGATTCTATAGAGACGAATGATATTGTTGTGTGTATGCGTGACACAAAAAATGGGCTCTTTTGGATGAAAATCCACACTGTTGAGAAGGCTATAAGTAGATCTAGCATTCGGAATGATCGCGTGCGGCTCGGGATGAAAAAAAGCGTGAGCAAGTCCAAAATAGCTGATGCCAAATAGGATTCGTCTCTTCGAGAGATTGTAAAGAAAGTGTTTGAAGAGTCTTCTTGCCAAATGGCGGGAGCCTCCTTGCCATATTTCGATTCTTGATTCACTCTCGGTATATACCGCTCGTGAATCAAGCATCGGTTCTGGCAGCGTCGGGCAGCCTCGGCATTTGAATCTGCCTGCATCACCCAACTTATTCAAGTTGGGTTGCTTCGGCACCGGCTCCGCCTGATTCAAATGGCGGGCGCCTCCTTGCCATATTCCGATTCTTGATTCACTCTCGGTATAACCAGTAAAAAATTTAAAAAAACCACATTGATCGTTTTTTTTCATATTTGATAATTTCTTGATGCATAGACATGATATTTATAAGTTGTGTTTCCATAAGAAATTGGTCTACAAAGATTTCGTGGGCCCTTTTGGCCATTTCGAGCGCTTTTTCGGGGGCCAGGCGGATGGTATTCACATGGTTTTCAATTTGCAGATAGATCTCTTCTGCGGATAGTGATGTGTCCACATAAAAAACGTTTTCGCCAAAATGCTTTTTTACAAAGGCATTGGTGTCGGAAATGATGACGGCCGAAGCTGCTGCCGCTTCAAAAATCCGAGAGGAAGGAATTTTTTCTCGATTGTGTGTATCAGAATGAAAAATGAGCGAAATTCCATGCTTTTGTATGGCATGAATGACAGAGACGCCATCGAAAGGAAGTTTGCCGAGATAGTGTTCTTGTGCAACTGCATGATGATCATTGACGCCATAAAACTTCGTGAATCCGCCTTGGCTTAAGAGGGAATAAAGGCGTTTGAACTTTTCATCCCCAAGCCTATTTCCCCAAACGGAGATCATCGTCATGACGGTGTTTAAGGGCACTTTCATATACTCGACATATTGTAGAGTTGGATAGAAAGGGACTGAAAAAAACGGTTTATTTTTTGATTGGAGAAATATTTTGAGGTCTTCTTTTGGGGTGATTGTGAGAAGATAACCATTGTATCTTTCGTAGAATGGGCAGCAGTTGGGTTTTTTCTTTAGCTTCTCATATTCAAATGGGTGAAGCAAAGTGATATAGTTATGGGAGTGCTTATTATAGCGCTCATGTCGCGGATTCATGCAAAGTACCCAATCCACTCCTTTCTTTTTTTTAAGATGACACCCTCTTTTTTCGTCGAGGATGGCTTTCCATCCAAGATTTTCGGCGGCGATCTTGATTCTCCAGGCAAGCTCCCTTTCTCCGCAATACGTGTCATCGCTAATGATGCCTATGCATGGATGGGACGTCCCTGGCCAGAGAACGAGGGAACAACAAACTAGTGCAAAGAAGCCAAAGAGAAAAATCGAGACTCTTTTCAGACTCATCTAAAATCAAGAAATTTTTTGCAAAAAAAGGATAATGGAAAGGAAAAAGTTCTTCTAGTTAAAAATTCTGAGAACTATTCAGTTTCATTTAAGCAAGTTGGAAATGAGGGCAATTTGCTTGTTGCGACTGTGCCATATTGTTTCTCCATTGTCGCCCGAGCAGGCGTTCAAAAGCATCGTCCGTTTTCTCTATCATTTTAAGACAAAGAACGTAAAAATATACGGGGTAATTTGTAGTGTTTATGGATGATTGCTTTTCACTTCCAATGATTGCTGATGGCGAGGATAAGAGCTCGCCTTTGAAAAATCGAATTCGAAAAAATTATCGCCATTTGAAGAAATGGGCGAAAAGAACTAAAACAAATTGTTTTCGGATTTACGATAAAGATATTAAAGAATATCCGCTTGCGATCGATTTTTATGATGGCCGTTTTTGCGTTCATTACTTTACCAGCACAAGAGAGAGTGATGAACCTCGTCAAGATCTTTATGATGCAGCGGTCGATGCGATTTGTTCTATTTTTAATGTGCCGCTCGATCGTATCTATTGGCGAACGAGGATTAAACGAGAGAAAGTCGAGCAATATGAAAAGGCATCTCAGTCTAAAGAGTTTTTTACAGTTCTTGAGTATGGAGTGAAGTTTAGGGTCAATCTTTGTGATTATCTGGATACCGGGCTTTTTTTGGATCATCGGGAAACGCGTCAGATGGTGGCTCAGATGTCTAAAGGCAAGCGGCTTTTAAATCTTTTTTCATACACTTGTTCATTTAGCGTTCAGGCAGCAATGTCCGGCGCTCTTTTTACAAAAAGCGTCGATCTTTCGAATACGTATACTGAATGGGGAAAAGAGAATTTTCGTTTAAATTCATTATCTCTTACGAACAATGTGATTGTCAGAGAAGATTGTTTAAAATTCCTCGATGAAGAAAGAGGCGAGTATGACATCATCGTGATCGATCCTCCTACGATTTCTCGTTCTAAGAAAATGGATCAGATGTTTGATATTCAGCTAGATTATAAGACGATCATTTCAAAAGCATTGCGTTTTCTCGCAAAAGATGGCGTTCTTTTTTTTAGCACGAATTCGCGGAAATTTGATTTTGATGAAAGTCTGTTTCCTGATTGCTCTATTTTGGATATTTCAGAAAAAACGATCCCTCCTGATTTTCATAATCAAAAAATTCATTATTGCTGGAAAATTTCATTGAGAAGTTTTAAGAAAGAGTAGCTTTTAAAGTTTCCTTTTTGTAAAAATAGCATCCAGACATATTGTCAATATTTTTATAGCCCACTGTTGGTGGTAGATATGAAAGAAATGTTTTTCACAGCATCAAGTCGTCAGTTTATCAGTTCGTCTCCACTCCCGCCCTTTTTAGGGTAAATTCTTTTTAAAATATTCTATTTTTTGGTTCTAAATTTTTTTTAGAACATTGCTTTTCGTTCATTGCAATTATTTTTTTTGCAATTAATCGTTGTGAATTATTTTTTTAAAAATGAGTTTTTTTATGAAGGCGATGCGTAAAATTGTGATTAAGGTAGGTACAAGTACTTTGACGCAAGGTAGCCAAAAACTATCTAAACGTTACATGTTAAGTTTGGTGCAGCAAATAGCACATCTACGAAGCAAAGGATTAGAACTTCTTTTAGTGAGTTCGGGGGCTGTTGCAACAGGAAGAGGGTCTTTAAGTCTTAATCAATTAACAGCGTCCAAGCAAACATGTGCTTCCATAGGGCAAGTCAAGTTAATGCAGGTATGGTCTGAATTGTTTTCCTTATTTGATATTCAAGTAGGACAGGTTCTTTTTACAAAGAACGATTTCTCTTGCGATCATCAATCTGTTATAAAAGATGCTTTAAGTTGTTTATTGAAAAACAATATCATTCCAATCATTAATGAAAATGATGCAGTAGCAACAAAAGATTTCTGCATTGGAAATAATGATCATCTCGCTGCATTCATCGCAAGTTTAATTGCGGCTGATACTGTCATCCTTTTAACGGATCAAGAAGGTCTCTATACGGCAGATCCTCGTCTTCATCCTGAAGCTGCACTCATTCCTATTGTGAGCCGCATCGATGAAAAGATTTATGCCCTTGCTGGAGGGTCTTCTACCTCTCTTGGTACGGGAGGCATGATCACAAAAATTGAAGCGGCTCAGATGGCAGCAAAATCAGGAGCTCAGACGATCATTGCTTCTTCTTTTCGCCCGAATGTTTTGATTGATTTGGTGGAAGGTAGACAGATTGGTACATTATTTGAGTCATGTGAAAGGGAGAGGGCCTAATGAATACAGATTTGAAACAAATGGCAATCGCTGCCAAAGCTGCTGCAGTTGAAATGTCTAAAGCTTCTTTAAAACAAAAAAATGGCGCTTTGAAAGCTTTAATTGAGAATTTAAAGAATCATGAAGATGCGATTTTACAGGAAAATCAAAGAGATTTAACTCTTGCTAAATCCAATGGACTCAATGCTTCTTTATTGGAAAGGCTCTCTTTAGCAAATCGCTTAAAAGGGATCATTCACGACATAGAGCAGGTGATCGCTCTTCCTGATCCCGTAGGAATTTTATGTGATGAGCAAACCCTTCCTAATCAACTGAAAGTTGCAAAATGTAGTACCCCTATTGGAGTATTAGGGGTCATTTATGAATCAAGACCCAATGTAACTCTTGATATTAGTGTTTTGACGATGAAATCGGGAAATTGCGCTATCTTACGCGGAGGTTCAGAGTCTTTTTACACAAATCAAATTTTGGTAAAGATCATTCAGCAGTCTTTGTTAGAAGCTGACTTGCCTATAGAAACAATTCAATTCATTACGAATTCTGATCGAGCTCAGGTGAAAAAATTGCTTCAATTACATGAGTCTATTGATTTGATCATTCCTCGAGGTGGCGCGGCATTACAGCAATTTTGCCTTGAGCATAGTACGATTCCGGTCATTACCGGGGGAATTGGTATTTGTCACTTATTTGTAGATGAGTCGGCTGATTTGGAGCGTTCCCTCGTAGTCATTTTGAATGCAAAAACGCAAAGACCTTCTGTGTGTAATGCTTTAGATACTCTCTTAGTGCATTCTTCTGTTGCTTCTATTTTTATCCCTAAGGTTGTTCAAACATTGAATGAAAAAGGGGTGATTTTTCGTCTTGATCCCAAAGCATGGGATATTGCGCGAGAACCATCTTGTAAGCTTGCAGAATCAGCGGATTGGGATACTGAGTGGCTGAGTCTCATTCTTGGAATTAAGGTCGTAGAGAACTTAGAAGAAGCCGTTCAACATATTCGAATGCATAGTACAGGTCATAGTGATGGCATCCTTACGGAAAATCATCAACATGCAGAACTTTTTATTCAGCAAGTGGACTCAGCTGCCGTTTATGTCAATGCATCGACTCGTTTTACCGATGGTGGGCAGTTTGGTTTAGGTGCTGAAGTTGCCATTAGCACGCAAAAAATTCATGCACGCGGTCCTATGGGATTAAAAGAATTAACTTCGTATAAATGGATTGTTCGCGGCAATTATCAAATCAGAAATTAAAAGATTTTATGATTGCTGGAAAATTTTAATATTTATATAGGATCGAATATGAAAGCTTTCTTTTTTTATCTTATTTTAGGCGTGCAGATTTATGCAATGACGCCTCAAGAAGCCTTAGATCGGCTGATGAAGGGAAATGAACGCTATATGAAAGATATGCTAGAGCATCCCAATCGAACAGCAGAAAGAAGAGAGGCGACAAAGTCGAGTCAATTTCCCTTTGCAGTGATTGTCGGTTGTTCCGATTCAAGGGTTTCTCCTGAAATTCTTTTCGATCAGGGGGTTGGAGATCTTTTTGTTGTTCGTGTTGCCGGTAATGTGATTGGACCTTTGGAATTGGAAAGTGTCGAGTATGCCGTCAAAATGCTTGAGTCTGTTTTGGTGATTGTTTTAGGTCATGAAAATTGCGGGGCAGTTAAGACGGTGGTTGATGGTAGAACGGAGATGATTCCGGCTCTTTCATTGATCATTGGGCCTGCTGTTAAAGATGCTAAAAAACACCATCCCGATCATCTTTTAGAAACTGCTGTGAAGGCAAATGCTCTTCATATGAAAGACCTTTTGCTCCGTTCCGGTATCGTTGGGAAAATGGCAAGTCAAAAAAAGATCGAAATCAAGGCTGCTTACTATGATCTTAAGACAGGAGAGGTTCAGCTTCTTTAAGAGATTGTCACAAACTTGTACACAATATCAGCTCTTCTGGTTGAACGGGCGGCTCGAAGTGCAATCTCATCCCTTCAGGGTGGGTTAGCCGAGCTATCTGATCAATTTGCGGCAAAAAATGTGCCGCCCATTACCGGAGCGAAGAATCTTTTCCTTTCTAAGGGAGAGTTCTTCAAGTTGCTTGTTGGTTTAGGAGCAGTGTCCCAGGCAAGACATACTGTAGGAGGGTTTAGACTGTAAAAAGGTGGTGGGTTAAATGATGCAAAGCGAGATGAGTCGATATCGATTGAAAATCGATTTGGATTTTCTGGAAATCTCTCTACAACATGTCCTATTTTTCCGTGTAATTCTTGCATTCCCCACTCTGTAGGAATGTTCAATATGACTTTTTGCCCGAATTGGTAATTGTTGTTTTGTCCGCAAGAAGGATTTACGGTAATGTTTGTAAATCTTCCCGGTTTTATATTTGTAATTGCAAAAACTAATGAATTATTTGATATCATTACTTTTATTTTAATTAAAAACAAAAATAAAATCAATGTTTTGGTTTAAATTAAATTATTGATATGTGCTGTTAATTAGATGGGGTTTTTAAATCTTCTAAGGCCTTTCTTAAACTATTTATAGTGAGTTATTTAAGGCGGGCTTCTTCGGGTCTCTCGAGGAATTGCAGGACTTAAAGCGAACGTTGGCTTGGTTCTTTAATTTGATGGTAGTGAACTCATTTCTCTGTAATCTTTTAGGGTAAAAGCTCATCGACCAAAGTTTTGGCGAGCTTTCCATCGACCGTATTGTTGATTTTCATGATGGTTTTCATGACGATCCCGGTTTCTTTTTTGGTTTTGGCCCCTGATTCTTGGATTGCCTGAAGGACGACTTTTCTTGTTTCTTCTAAAGAAGGGGCTTTGGGTAGAAATTCGAGGACAATTTTCATCTCTTCTTCTAATTTCTCTACGATGTCAGGACGGTGTACGGATTGTTCCTTTGCTTCTTGAAGAGAACCGTAATATGTTTTGAAGAGTTTGACAATTTCTGCATCGGGAAGAGATCCTCGAGCATCGACGGCAAGTATTTTGGATTTGAGCATTCGTAGAGTGCTGAGTCTTATTTGATCTTGACTGCGGATCGCTTCTTTGATCCCAAGGTTGATTGTTTCAATCAGTGTCATAGGTTTTTTCGTTTTATATTTTAGATTAAGGTAGCTTGGATTTTTCTTAAACAAAAATTGGAAGAAATGGGAAATCGGAGAATGGCTTTGAAAAAAACTACTATAAAATTTTATATTTGACTCCCTGAGCTTGGAGTTTTTTGTATGAGAAAGTGGTTCTTGTTTGTCAGTGTGATTCATTGTGTTTTGTACGCAGATTGTTTGGATTCTCGGATTGATCCCGAAAATGCACGTTATGAGACGTTTTTTTCTGTTTTGCAGTTGATGAAGGAGCGCAAGGCAAAAACACTTGTGGAAACAGGGACTTCAAGATATGGAGACTGGAATTGCGGAGGCGATGGATGCTCTACTTTGATTTTTGGAGATTGGGCCAGTGAAAATGAGGCCATTTTATATTCGATCGACTGCGATGATGAAGCTTTAAAAAATGCAGACAATGCTCTTTCAGAGTTGGCTAAAGATTCTGTTCATTTTGTACAGAGTGATTCGATTGCTTTTTTAAAGGATTTTGGAAAGGTGATTGATTTTCTTTATTTGGATAGTTGCGATTATGCTGATTGGGATCCTCTTCCATCTCAGAAACATCATCTCAATGAGCTCATTGCGGCGTATCCTTGGTTTTCAGATGAAACGATTGTGATGATTGATGATTGCTGTTTTCCTAGAGGCGGTAAGGGAAAACTTGTGATTCAATATCTTCTAGAGAGAGGCTGGAAGATTTTTCAAAAAGGATATCAAGTGATTTTAGTGAAATCATGAAGCTTTTTCTTTGTTTGATTTTTTTTCACTTAAGTTGTGTAGAGAAGGAATTTGTTGTTTTGGGCACTCGTCATGATGGCATGTTTAGCATGTTTTATGATGTTGTTTTGGCGATGAAGATTTATGAAAAAGGTCTTTATGCAGGAGTTGAGATTGACTTTGGCTACCCAAAAGAAAATGCGATCTATTTGGATGAAGAGCATGGGCCTAATTGGTGGAACTACTACTTTGAGCCGATTCGATATGGAGATGTGAGCGCTCCGAAACGGTATGTTGTGGGTTATCTTCCCTTTGGAGTTCCTTGGAATTTGGATTCTGAAAGTTTAGGGGAAAGGAGAAATGCATATCGACTCATTAAAAAATATATACGGATCAGATCTCATATTTTGGACAAAGTAGATGCATTTATGAAAAGTCATTTTCAGGGGAAGTTTCTCGTGGCAGTTCATTATCGGGGAACCGATAAAAAAGAGTCTTCGCCTCCTTACATGAAAGTATGGTTTGAAATTGAAAAAGAACTTTTGAGACGAGGTCTTTCGGAGTATCAAATTTTTGTGGCAACAGATTCTCAATCTTTTTTAGATTTTATGATTCAAAAATATGAAGACAAGGTTTGTTTTTGCGAAGAAAATACCCGCTCTTTTGATGGGACTGCCATTCATTTAAACCCGTTTACAGATAAGTATCGAATTGGAGAAGAAGCTTTGATAGATTGTCTTCTTCTTTCAAAAGCTGATATTTTGATTCGAACAGATTCGAATTTAAGCTATTGTTCTACTTTTTTTAATCCGGATATTTTTGAAATTTTTGTGAATTGAAAAATGCGTTTTTTGTTTTTATTGATTTTGCTGAATTCAGCGTTTTCTGCGGTATATGATTGTTTTATTTTCTTTAATGAATTGGAACTTTTAGAGGTTCGATTTTCTGAGCTCTACAATGTTGTGGATCAGTTTGTTTTAGTAGAATCCTCGAAGACGTTTAAAGGAACTCCAAAATCTCTTTTTTTTGAAGAAAACCGGCATCGTTTTGCTTTTTTTTTAGATAAAGTGATTCATATTGTGGTTGATTTGCCTTTATCTCATAGCGAAGAGGAAAGATCGGAGTATTGCAATTATCTAAGAGAAAACTTGCAAAGAGATGCCATTTTGCAAGGATTAAAGAATTGTTCAGATGAGGATATCATTTTTATTTCAGATGTGGATGAAATTTGGAGAGCATCATCTTTGCCGTATATTCGTCAAAAACTAGAGAGTCGAGAATATGATACGATGCGTTTGAGTATGAGAATGTATCGCTATTTTCTGGATCGCCTTGATACATATACTCCGTATTGGAATGGAGCCGGTGCTGCGACGTATGGTCATTTAAAAACGATGACGCCCACTGAATTTAGAGGAGTCATTACCGGATGGTGGGCCGACTGGACAAAACATCGATGGCCCGGAACATGTCTTAATGCAGGATGGCATTTTACCTACATGGGTGGGTATGGCAAAGTGAAAGATAAGATTCGAGCTTTTTCTCATGTTGAAGATTCTCATCCTCATTTTCGGACAGATGTACAGTCGATTGATCAAAATGTGTTGGAGTGGACCTGTCAGGTTCGAATCGATCAGACATATCCTCAATATATTCAGACTCATAAAGATCAGTTTCGAGAAAATGGCTTCATTTACGATTAGGAGTATTAACTCAAGTTGCTAGTCGCTCGTTGACGATTACGGGCTGCGAGTGCCGATCTCGAGGATTTCGCTCCTCGTCCAGAAGTTCTTACTCTAAGACTCGTCGCGAAATCCTCGACCTCAGCCCTCTCGCTCCGTACTCGTCTAACGATCGACTGGCAACTTGAGTTATTAGAAGCATGATTAGGTATCAATTAGCCGAATGAACCTAAATTTTTCGACGGATCCTTAAAACGGAAATAGAAAAGAGTCAAAACAAAGAGATACCCAATCACGATCGGACGAGAAATGAGAGAGGTTCCTATTGAAAAATCAATGGCCAGTGGCGGATATGCGATGATTTCTAAAATTTCTTGAGTGAGGAAATTGGTGATTGCATAGAAGCAATGGGCGATCGGGGGAAATAGGAGGTGAAAAATCAAAGCAATCAAAAGTAAAGATATACTGATTGTGATGAAAAAAGGGATGAAGAGATTATAGAGAAATCCTAAAAGAGGAAATGTTTGAAAGTGAAAGAGGATGAGCGGGAAGAGAGCAATATTGACAGCTAAAGTAAGGCTGATGGCTTTTCGAAAGAAAGCGGAAAAAAAATAACCATGCTGCTGGAGTCTTGGAAGTGAGAGGAGTTCTTTAAAAGATCTTTTGGGGAAAAGATTTTGAAGTTTCTTTTCGAAGAGAGAATAAAAAAGGATGAGTCCAAAGCAGCTTAAAAAGCTTAATTGAAAGCCGATATTGGATGAAACCCAAGGATCTTTGATGATTTCAAAGCCAAGAGCAACCCCCAAGAGATTGAGTCCGGAGGTAGGTCGATTGATCCATTGACTGATTAAATAGGTAAAAGCGGCAATCCAACTTCTTTCAATGGCAGGAGATGATCCAACAAAGATATAATAGAGAGTCACAGTTAAGAGAAGGGTCACTATCTTTTGCGATTTCGAAAGAAAAAGTTGCAAGGCGTAAGAACAAAAAGCGATTAAAATCCCAAAGTGAAAGCCTGAAATGGCAAGGATGTGCTGGAGCCCTACTCTGCTAAATTCGTATCGTAGCATTCGATCATCCACATCTCCTGTTGTTAAAGAAGCTAAAAATGTCGCTGCTTTTCTGGAGGGTAAGTGCTTTTTTAAGAGATCTTTGAACTTTTCTTTCATTTGATATCTGAGTTCTGCAAGCGACCATGTGTTTTTTAATGGGATCCATTCTTTGGGTTTGAAGGTAAAAGAGTTGGTGTCGTTTCGAAGAAGTGTTCCTTGCATCAGATAGGACTGGGAGGCAGGAGGATGATCGGAAAGATTTTTTCGATAGTGGATTGAGCAGGGAAATGTTCCAAATTTTGTTTGAAGAAAGCCTTGATAGAGGAGCTCTTTTTGAAAGGGTGTTTGATGAGGCTGGAGCTTGGATGGAGAAAAGATCGCTTTGATCTCTTGTTCTTTTGCAGTGTCAGGAAGTTGGTTTAAAAAGCCGTAGCCAATTGCTGCAAAAAGAAGAAAAATTGAAGGATAAAGCTTAAATGTTAAAAGATAAAAGAACCATAAAATGGCAAGAATTGGCAAAGAGAAGAAAAGAGGATAACTTGTGCCGATTAAAAGAGAAAGAGCATATAAAAGCGCCGGATGCTCTTTCCAAAAATGGGTACTGTTACTTATCTGAATGTTTGGAAAGCTCTTCATCCAGAGGTTCTTTAATTAATCTAGCGCCTCTTTTAGGAGAGAAATAAGAGAATAGCCATTGCATGAGAACGATGATCCGATTTCTAAATCCAATCAAATAGAACACATGAACAAAACACCAGGCTAGCCAAGCGATAAATCCGCTGAATTGGATTTTACCAAACATGCCGATCGCTTTTGTTTTCCCAATGGTTGCCATGGATCCTTTATCAAAATAATGAAAAGGAGGACGTTCTTCTTTTTTATAGCGTTTTCTTAAGAGATGAGCGACATAGCGTCCTTGCTGTACGGCAACAGGAGCAAGTCCGGGAAGTGGTTTTCCCTCTTTATCCATCGCACAAGCGGCGTCTCCAATGACAAAGATTTCGGGATGATCCGGGATTGAAAGATCGGGACCGACAATGACTCTCCCTTGACGATCTGTGGGGACATCGAGTGTTTTGAGAATTGGGGATGCTTGGTTTCCGGCTGCCCAGAGAATATTTTTTGTAGGGATAAAATTCCCTTCTACATCAACACCTTCATCAGTCACGTTGGTCACTCTTTTTCCGGTGATGACATTGACTCCAAAACGTTCGAGATATTTTGTTGCTTTTGTGGTGAGCTTTTCCGGATAGACAGGTAAAATATGAGAAGAGCCTTCAATGAGATAGATTTTGGCTTTTGTTGGATCAATGCGGCGGAAGTTTTTGAGCATCGTTTCATAGGCAATTTCAGCGATCGCGCCTGCCATTTCAACGCCGGTAGGGCCTCCTCCAATGATCACGAAATTGAGATATTTTTTAGCTTCGGAAATACTATCGCATCTCTCTGCGATTTCAAAAGACATGAGAATACGTTCTCTGATTTTAAGAGCATCGGAGAGCGTTTTGAGTCCCGGAGCATATTTTCCCCAGTCATCATGTCCAAAATAAGAGTGTTTCGCCCCTAAAGCAACGATGAGATATTCATAGGAAACTTGATCTCCATTGCGAAGAAGAAGCGTTTTCTTTTCTTTATCAATCGATACAACCTCTCCCATTAAGACTGTGATATTTTCGTAAGGGTGTAAAATTTCTCGGATGGGGATTGCAATATCGGATGAAGCAAGAGCTGCGCTTGCTACTTGATATAGAAGGGGTTGAAAGAGATGGTGATTGGTTTTGTCAATGACCCATACGTCAAATTTTGAATGACCCAGCGCTTTTGCAGCATTGAGCCCTCCAAAGCCTCCTCCTAAAATCACGATCTTTTCTGCAGCCATTCAACCTTTATTCCCTTTTTCGTGAGTGTATCAAAAACAGTTAAATACGAGGAGTTTTTTTTCTCGTTGGCTTTGCAACTTTTGGTTTTTCTTTAAGCCTGTCGAAGATGGGAACTCTCTTTTTCATTTTTTTGTTTTTTTCTTCGCGAGATAATTCTGTAGGAGTTCTAGCTTCTCTTTGTTTTTTGATTTTTTGTTTGATTTGTTTGCGAATTTGTCCTTTGCCTGGCGTTTGTATCTCAGGAGGGCTTAATTCATATGATTCTAAATCCATCTCCTCTCTATGAGCGGAACGGACGATTCTTCGGTTTAGTTTTTTCATGTGATGGGGTAAATCTTTCATAAATAACCTATAATTTAATATTATTAAAATATGTTATTTATTTTCTATATAGATTTTAAGACTTTGCTTTTTAGTGTTTTTATTATCTTTTTTGTTGTTATGAATTGATCCCAGTGAGTTCTTCCCCATCTAAAATGGGTTGCCCAAAGCGGCGGGGTGATTACAGAGGCAGGACGCCATCCCGGCTGCCAAAGAGCCAAGTGATGAAATTCTTTTCCGATGATGAGTGACGGAATATTGAGATACGATGCTAAATGTCCGGGTCCTGAATCATTTCCTAAAAAAGCTCCGCTTTCAAAGATAAAGGAGGCCAAATCATCGAGATTGGAAAATTTAGGAGTATGATCTTGTGCGGAGATGAAAAAAGGTTCATAGCCTTCGGCCTCTAAAAATTGAGCCACTTTTTCAAATTTAGACAAAGGCCAGTTTCTAAGAAGAGAACTACTGCTATGGTGAATGACAATTCTTTGGCGATTCTTTTTGAAAATGAGATGTTTAGGAGGGATAAGCCCATTGACAAAATCACAAGATCCGAACCATTTTTGAATGGCTTGAACAACATTGAAAGCCATCGGTTTGGTTCGGTCCGCAATATAGTCAAAATCGGTAAGGGTTCCATGTTTTTCAATGCTGTGAGATCCAAAAAAACGAAAAGTAGGAATGGGAAGGTTATTGACTTTCCATGATTTTTCTAAATTGTCATGTTGTAAGATGATGGCATCGTAGTGTTTTGGGAGCTCGGAAATGGCGCTTAAGGAAGGTTGTTTTAAGAGATGGTATTCTGAGAGCCATTTTTGAAAACCTGGAAGGTGATCATTGAACGTGGTGACATGATGGCCTATTTTTTTTAAATGATGGGCTGCAATATGAAAGATAAGTCCATCGCCAAGTCCTTGAGCTGTAATGATTCCGATGTTCATAGGTTAGTAATATTTGGGTTGGAAGTAAAAAGCTCTTGCTGATTGAGGATCTAGATTAAATGAAAATTGAGGAGAAGAAAAGACTTTTTCTTCACCAAGTTGAGTCATGATATCGATTGCGGATGTCTCTGCAATCTCTTTGTATTTGATATTTTCTTGAACTGATTCTTTGGAGAAGTTGACAGCGAGGAGTTGAATAAAGCCGCTGGATCCTAGACGATGTAAAAGAAGAAGAGTCCCCGGATTTGGGGAGGGGAGAACATCAATGAGAGATCCTCTTGCAATATTGGTTTCATTTCTCTTTCGAATGATTTGACTGAGCTGTGATGTGAATGAATCGGGATTTGTTTGTTGGATAGGAAGACTTGCGTAGATGCAATCCGGGTTCGATTCCAAGATGTTTAAATTCGTATTTTTAGAGCGATAAGCCCCTAAAAGATCTTCTAAAGAGACACAAAATACGCCGGGTTGATGTGCATAGGTAAAAGCCAAAAGAAGATGGAGTTTTTGGATGTCATCTACATGATTTTCAAAATCTTGCAGATTTAAAGATCTCTTACAATAATCGACCCATGTTGTTTCGGGAAGACGATCTAAGAGTTGAAGTCGAAGAAGATCTTCTTTTAAAAGTCTTTGCCGCAAAAAATTGGCTGTGATTTTTTCTTCTCCGTAGTTGAATTTTTTCTGAGGAGATTGGATGAGTTCCATCCAGTCGCAAAGATGGGTTTCAAAAGGCTGTAAAGTATGGACGAGTTTGTGGGATGGAATGTTGTTTTCCAAAAAGAGTTGGTAGATCATTTGAAGGGCTGTTGTATTTTGAGTGATGAGTGCATGAAGGAGTGCAATCGGAGTTGCGCTATCTGTTGCAAAATCGGTTGGGGCATTGGCAATCGATGCAAGAGTCCCATTGGTAGAGAGTGTGGTATAGGCTCCCATTTTTCGGATCCAAAGAGCGATCATTTCTTGTGCAAAAAGAGGGATTTTCCCATCGATTTGCAGAATTTTTTCTCCCAGCTCAAAAAACATTCCTAAAGCGTTTGCCGTGATTAATTGATAGGCTCCAAAAGAAGTTGATAGCCATGAAAGACATGGGTTGTTTTTCCCTTCCTTGAGATAGATCCAGCGTCTTTTTTTCCCATCAATCCCCACGATAGGAGCTGTTGTATTCCAGCTGCTTTTTTTGATGTATGGATTAAAGAGCTCTTGAATATAGCCTTTTTGGTGTAATTTTTGGACATTCAGCCAGGGAACATTGGCTTCTTTTTGTCCGGAAGGGATTTCAGGGATAAGATTCCAATCTTTGGGATCGATTTCGATGAGGTGAAAAAGGGAGGTATATTTTTTTTGATTTTGAATGGCCATTTCAAAATCGCTTCCCATAGGAATTGCATTCCCCATTAAATCCCCAACGAAAGAAATTTTTTGTCTTTGCGTTTTTTCTTGAAGGCTTGTCCAGGAAGATTTCCAGGAAGGATCAATGATGAGCTCTTGATTGTTTTTGATGTTTTTAAGATGAACTGATTGAATTCCAATGTCTTTGAACAGCTGCCAAATTTTAGGATCATCGAATGAGTCAATGGGGTTGCGTTGATTTTCAAGACTTTCTAAGTGGATCGTGAGCCAATTTGATGAAGAGATGAGAGCCTGATTTGCCAATGATTCTCTCCCTGGAGGAGGAGTTTTTGAAATTTGTTCTTGATAAGATTGAGAGATGGTTTCTGCTTGAGAAAGTAGGGTGGTTTCTGCAAAAAGTAAATAAGGCAAAAAGAAAAGTAATCTGCTCATTATTTATTTAGTAAATTATAGTTTTTTTGTTGTCAATTTCAATTGGGTTTTAATTGTTTTTAATTACCACAGAGACAATATGTTGCGTTTTTCTTCTCTGTGGTGCCTATCTCTGTGGTAGTAAAATGTTTAGAGGGACTGAACCCATTCATTACAGATGAAATAGGCTGATCAGGGTGGCAAGTCCAAAGGCAACGATGATGAGACCTGCCCCTCGGTTGATCCAAGACATAATTTTTTCACTGATTTTTTTTCTAAAAAAAGTGATTCCTTCGCTTAACATAAGCCACCAAAAAGAAGATCCAAGAAAGATCCCGGTGATCAAGATGGCCGCATCTGTATATTTTTCAGAAACGCTGACAAGGCCTAATCCTGCAAAAAATGCAATGAAGGAAAGGAGTGTGAGCGGATTGGAAAGAGTTAGAAAGAAAGTGGAAATGAAATCCGTGATCAAGGTTTTATGAGAGACTCGAGATTCGGATTCTTCTTTTGGATTGGCAAAGAATGTTTTCCCTCCAAGAAAGCAAAGAAAACTTCCGCCTAAAATTCGTAAAAGATATTGCTGCTCTGTTAAAAAATCAGAAAGAAGGGTCAAACTAAAAGCAGCTAAAAGTCCATAAAGAGTATCGGCAACAGCGGCGCCAAGTCCTGAAAAAAGTCCTGAAAAACGTCCGTATTGGAGAGTTTTACGAATGCAGAGGATTCCGACGGGGCCGACCGGGGCCGCCATCGAAAATCCAAGAAGGGCGCCTTTGATGAAGAATATGAATTCCATGAATTTTTAATCCTTGGAAGGTTCCGGCGCAATGATGCTTTCTGTAAGTAAAATGATGCCGGCCATTGAGACAGCGTGGATCAAGCTATTTTTGATCACTTTGACAGGATCAGTAATGCCCGCTTTCAAAAGATCTTCTACTTTTTCGGAAAGGACATTAAAGCCAAAAGTATCTCCTTTTTGAAGCGCTTCTTCTAACATTGTTGATGGATCATATCCTGTATTTCTGACAATTTGACGAAAAGGAGCTTCCATTGCTTTGATGAGAATTTGGATTCCAATTTTTTCATCTTCGTTCATCTTCATTTGAG
Organism: Chlamydiota bacterium; assembly: GCA_027451825.1. Lineage (GTDB taxonomy): Bacteria > Chlamydiota > Chlamydiia > Chlamydiales > SM23-39 > DAIDHZ01. Next base: position 24,257 of record DAIDHZ010000016.1, on the reverse strand, counting down.
ATATGGCTCTTGCTGCGTGAATGAGAGTCATCCCTCCTCCAACAGCAATTCCTTCTTCGAGAGCGGCTCTCGTTGCGTTGAGACTATCCTCAAAGCTTTGTTTTTTCTTTTTCATTTCAGCTTCGGTAAAAGCACCGACTTGAATGATCGCTACATTGGCTTGAAGTTTTGCTTTTCTTTCTTCAAGTTTCGTTTTGTCATAGGTAGATGTTGCTTTTTTTAAAGCGGCTTCAATGAGAGAAATTCGATGTTCAATTGCTTTTGCATTGGCTTTGCCAATGAATGTCGTTTTGTCTTTTGTGATGATGATGCGGTCTGATTTTCCGAGCATTTCTGAATCGGCATCTTTAAGAAGAAGCCCTTTTTCTTCTGAAATGACCTCCGCATTTGTCAGCGCTGCAATATCTTCAAGGATTTCTTTCCGTGCATCTCCAAATCCCGGAGCTTTGATGGCAGCTACTTTAAGAATTCCTTTGAGTTTGTTCACAACAAGAGTCGAAAGAACATCTCCTTCGATATCCTCAGCAATGATGAGAAGAGAGGTTGACGTGCTTGCAATTTGTTGCAAAATGGGAAGGATTTCTTGGGCTGATTGGATTTTTTTGTCGGTGATTAAAATGGATGGATTTTCTAACTCCACAGTGAGTTTTTCACGATTTGTACAGAAATGAGAACTGAGATATCCCTGATCGATTTCCATTCCTTCTACGAATTCGATGGTCGTTTCTGTAGATTTTCCTTCTTCGATGGTGATGATGCCTGTTTTCCCTACTTTTTCAAAACAGGTGCTGATGGCATTTCCTATTTCCTGATTGGAGCCGCTGGATACGGTTGCGATATCTTTTGTTTCTTTTTTGTTTTGAACGTGGATGGCTTTGGTATCAATGTGCTTTACGATTTCTTTCAAAGCTAGGTCCATCCCCCTTTTGATGTGGATTGGATTGACGCCTGCAGCGATGTGTCTCATGCCTTGTTTGACAAGAGCTTGCAGTAAAACAATCCCTGTTGTTGTCCCATCTCCTGAGATTTCTTTGATTTTACTTGCGACTTCTTTTCCTAGGGAGATACCGATATTGATAAAAGGGTCCTTGACTTCGATGTCTTTGGCGATGCTGGCCCCGTCGCTTGTGATCAAAGGAGATCCGAAATTGGCTTGCAGCCCGACGTTGTAACCTGACGGCCCTAAAGTGATTGATACGATATCCGCTAGTTGATCGATCCCTTTTCTAAGAGCATTTCTTGCTTCTTCGTCAAAAAGAATTTCCTTTGTAGCTGTCATAGTTGCCTCCATGTTTTTTTCAAAAGCTTATACCAAAATTTTAATTTTTGGAGATCTTGTGTATTTTTTGATACACAATTTTTTTCGGGATTTCCTTGAGCTCCGCTGCTTTTTGAATGGCTTCTTTTAAAGAAAGACCATGTACATTTTGTAAAATTTGAACGAGTTCTTCAATCGGCATGTCGTCTTTGAGACGGCCTTTTTCAATCACGAGGACGATTTCACCTTTTAAGGGATGGCTTTCTATTTTTTTGACCACTTCAGAAACAGATCCTCTCAAGGTCTCTTCAAATGTTTTGGTCATTTCTCTGACAATGGCGATGTTTCTTTCAGGATCGAGTTCTTCAAAGAGTTTGAGTGTTTTTAGAATTCGATGAGGGCTTTCAAAAAGAATGCTGGTTCCTGGATATGCAAGAATTTCTTTGCATAAGGTTTTGGGATTTTTAGGAAGAAAGCCGATGAATTGAAAGCGCTCTGTGCTCAGTCCTGAAAGAAGAAGAGCTTGAATAAGACTGCAAGATCCTCCAATCGTTGTGAAGGGGATTTGATGTTCAATACAGGCAGAGATCAGAATGTATCCCGGATCCTGGATGCAAGGAGTTCCGGCATCAGAGATGAGAGAGATCTCTTTTCCTTCCAAAAGATATGTCAGGATTTTTTTGAGCTCTTTTTGTTCATTGAATTTGTGATATGAGGCAAGAGGCTTTTTGATGCCATAGTGATTCAGTAAAATGGAGCTTCTTCTTGTATCTTCGCAAAGAATGAGATCACTTTTTTCCAAAGTGTCTAAAGCTCTTTTCGAGATGTCGGCTAAATTGCCTATGGGTGTTGCGATTAGATAGAGCATCGTTATAAAAAGGTGGCACTCAGATTCGAACTGAGGAATGGGGGCTTTGCAGGCCCCTGCCTTACCGCTTGGCTATGCCACCTTAAAAAGGTCCTTATGTGGAAGGACAAGTTTATTGTACGGGTCTATTATGCGGAAAGGCTCTAATACTGTAAATCAATCATTTTTTATGCCGTAGCTGTAGCAGCAGCTGCAGAGGGCTTTTGATCATCGGCAGAGGCTTTTTTTGGGCTTGAGGTGACTTTTTCGTAGAAAGCGAGATAAGATTGCTTGCTTGCTTCAAGATATAAAATTCTTGGAAGCTCAAATCTTTGATGATTGTCGATTTTGTAATATTTTGTAGAGCCGTCTTGAGCTTTGATTTCTACGTAGGCTACATCATGTTCATTTGGTTTGGTGTTGCCTTCACGAACAAGGAATCCACGGCGGCGATATCGCGGGTTGTCTTTTTTAAGGGTCATATATGTATCGAGCGTCTTTTGATTTTTCATACTATCAGGGATCCTTTTTGTATGAATCATGAACATTTCAGGTGCTTTTTCTGCGGGTGAGATCTCTTCTGTGAGTATGATTGGAACTTGTGGAGCGATGTCTTTAAAAATTTCAATGATATTTTGGCTTTCAAATAGAGATTGAGCATTGATTGTATGACTATAGTGAGATTCTTGGTTTTCTTTTTCTTTTTCTAACTGTTTTAAGAATTCAGAAAGACGCGTTTCTTCTTTTTCAATCAAACTGTTTCTTAAAGTTGGAATTGCAGAGCAAATTTGAACGAGGGCAGCATAGCATGTGTTTTTTGTGTTGCAAAGGCCTATAGGGGGATTTTGTTTAGGTTCTGATTCAGGAAAACGATCCACATCTTTTTGCTCGAGTTCTTCTTCGCGTCGATATAAGAAAATGGGGGAGCCTTCTTGGATGTATTCTGCTATATTGGAGGCGATTTCGCGAGATCCTTTTAATAGAACTGTTTTGGGTTGCTGACTTTGCGAGTTTGAATCCGGAAGGAAAATTTCAAGATCTTTGTCTTTGCGGAGTTCAAAAGCAAATGCAGAAACACCCGGTTGATATTCTGTTGCCGGGATTTTATCGAGAATATTCACGAACATTTTGAGTATTTTTTGTCTTTCTTCATTTGTTGCAGATTCAGGACAATAATATGTAACCTCATAGAGGTATCCCTTCCATTCTATGGTGTCTTTTCTTTCTATAGGTGTTGTTGGAGGCGGGAGCTCCGGAGGAGGCGGCGGCGGAGGAGGAGGAATGTTAGGTGCTTCAGTTGTTGTAGGAGGTGTGGTTGTATTGTCGGGAGGGCCGCTGCAAGCCGCCATCATGGCCATGGAGATCGTGGGTATGGCGCCTGTCCAATCGGTAGGAGGAGGGGGTTGAGGAGTTGGCTCGATCTCTTTGCTGTCCGAGGAATTTTGTCCACCGTCCTCTTGAGGTGATGAACTTTGATTTTCTTCGCAGATAAGAGGTTGAAGAGGTTGACCTTGTTCATCGCCTATGGGCGGGCCGATGCTATCGTCCTCATCATCTGAAAAGTCTATGGGTTCTATGGGGAGAGGAGGAAAAGGGGTCTCTTTTCCATGATCGGATTGTTGATCGTTTTCATCGGGGAGAAGAGGCGGTGGCGGCGGTGGATCTTGGGAAGTATGATTGTTTCCATTTTCTGGATGTGGTGGTGAAGGATCTTGAGGAGGGGGATTTCCTTCTTGAGAAGAGAGAGGTCGAGGGATCGATGGGTTCATCAACGGGATGTGCGGGAAACGCTGAAAGAAGTCGGGTATGTATTGAAAGAGATTTCTATTTGCAAGGAAGGTTCTGTTGTTCAAAATATTTTGAACGCCTGTTGGGGAGGAAGACTCAATCTGAGGAGGTTGAGGTCGGCTTCTTCTTGCCAACCACTGAATTGCAGCTTCGCCTATTCTTTGTAGCCCCGCTTTCCCCACGTGGAAGGCCGCATTGACAAGAAGGTGGCTTACTACGCTGTCTTGATGAGAGGCTTCTGTCGAATTGGAGAATAAAACGTCTCTTGCTGCACCACTCGGTAGATGAGTGATCATAGGTACAGAGGCAGCTCCTGATGAGGATGTAGGAATCCTTGTTGGGAAGACTGCTGCCGCGGCTCTGAGTAAAGGAAAAGGGACTTGAAACATGTTTTATTTCATTATTATTACTGATAATTATACTATGATTTTAAATTATATTAAATATAAAACATTAATTTTATTGACTTAATTAGTCGTGTGGTTCTTAGTGATTTATGCTTGTCTTTGATAGGATTTATTTGATATAAGATCGTTTTTGATTTTTTAAGGGCTTGGAAGATGAAACATCGTTCGATTCGTGAGATTGCTTCAGAGTTGAGTATTGGATTTGAGAATGATTTGCAAGTTGTTGGTTATCAGGTTGATAGCAGATTTATTGGCCCTGGGGATCTTTTTTTTGCACTTCCCGGAAAAAAAACGGATGGGCATTCATTTTTGAAAGAGGTGAAGCAAAGAGGCGGGGCTGCTGCGATCGTATCTAAGGAGTATCATGGGGAAGATTTTGGGCTTACCCTTTTGAAAGTCCCTGATTGTGAGTTGGCTTTGCAGCATTTAGCGCGATTATCTTTATTGAAATCGAACGCTAAGGTGATCGGCATTACAGGCTCTCTTGGGAAAACCATGACGAAAGAGTTTACGGCATGTTTATTGGAAGAAAAGTATCGGGTTGTTAAAAATATTGGCAGTTTCAACACAAAGTTGACGTTGCCTTTAACGATCTTGAATGCAGACGGCTCCGAAGAAGTTTTTGTTTTAGAAATGGGAATGAGCGAGGCGGGAGATCTTCGAAAACTTTTGGAGATTGCAGCTCCTGATATTGCTGTCTTAACGAAGGTGTCGCTTGTTCATGCTGAATTTTTCCCGGATGGCTTGAAAGGAATTGCAAGAGCCAAGGCAGAGATTTTTTCTCATCCTAAAACAAAAACAGCGATTTTTGATCATGAGTTTTATTCTTTTGAAGAGGAAGTCTTTCAAATCAAAGCAAAAAAAAGATCCTTTTCATGTCATGATCCAAAAGCTGATTTGCAGCTGACCATTTTTGATGAAAAAAAAGTGACTTTTCCTTTTAAAGAAACTCCTATTTTGCATAATTTCTTGGCATCTGTTTTGGTGGCTCAAGAAATGGGAATGGAGTTTGAAGAAATCAAGGCCCGGATTCCTTATTTGCAATTGCCAAAAATGCGATGGGAAACCATAGAACGGAGCGGAATTGTTTTTATTAACGATGCATATAATGCAAGTCCGGAATCGATGCGCGCTGCATTATCTCATTTACCGCTTCCAAAAGAGGGTCGAAAAAAAATCGCTGTCTTGGGATCGATGAAAGAATTGGGATCTTTTTCGGAGAGTGCTCATCGAGAAATTGGCTCTTTGGCTGCAGAAAGTGTCGATTATTTATTGAGTTTTGGTCTCGAGACGGATGGTTTATGCGATGCTTTTCGCGAAAAGAAAAGCTCTTGTGAATTTTTTATGGATATCGATGCCTTGAAAATGCGGCTCAAAGAGATCGCATCCCCCGGAGATGTTGTTTTAATTAAAGGATCTCGAAGCATGCAAATGGAAAGGGTATTGGAATGCTTTTAATCATCTTGGATTTTTTTGTCTCTTTTTTGCATATGAAGATGCCTCTTGCATTTACTTATTTTTCAACAAGAATGATTCTAGCTGCGGTTACGAGTTTGCTTTTGACCATTTTTTTAGGGCCTTGGTTCATTAAGAAATTATATGAGCTAAAAATTGGACAAACGATTCGCTCTTTAGAAGAGGTTCCTCTTTTAGCGGAGCTTCATGGAAAAAAGAAAGATACTCCGACGATGGGAGGGATTTTGATTTTGTCTTCCATGGTGATCTCCTTATTTTTATGGATGAATTTGGCAAATGCATTCACCTGGATTTTGCTTTTGACAACGCTGGTTCTTGGATGGCTTGGGGCTCAAGATGATTATTTAAAACTTCGCTATAAAAATAGTAAAGGTTTAAGCGCAAAAAAGAAGATGCTGATTCAAGTTGTTTTTTCTTCTTGTTTGGCTTTGTATCTTTTAACGCCTCTTTCTCAAGTTTCATCGAAGGTGAATATTGAGCCTCCCATTGCTAAGGAGCAGGTGTCAATGATGGAATCAGGGAAAAAAGGGACAAAGACACTTTCTTTATCAGAATATAGCTCTCAGTTTTATCTTCCTTTTTTTAAAGATCCTGTTTTTGTGTTCGATGGGTTTTTTAAAATCATTTCTTTTCTCTTTATTTTATTGGTTGTGACGGGATCTTCAAATGCCGTCAATCTTACGGATGGCCTTGATGGACTTGCTGCAGGATGTCTTGTCATGGTTTCTTTGGTTTTGGGACTTTTTGCCTTTTTGTCCAATCATATTGAGTTGGCAAGATATCTCAATATTTTATACATCGAAGGGAGTGGGGAAATTGGAATCTATCTCATGGCTTTAGCAGGGGCTTCTCTTGGATTTCTTTGGTACAACGGATACCCTGCGCAAGTGTTTATGGGAGATACCGGATCTTTGGCTCTCGGCGGTATTTTGGGAGTTTCAGCCGTCCTTTTAAGGCGAGAAGCGATTTTAGCCCTGGCAGGTGCAATTTTTGTCGCAGAGGCTCTTTCTGTAATTTTACAGGTTTTAAGTTATCGCTATCGCAATCGAAAACGGATTTTTTTATGCTCCCCTTTGCATCATCATTTTGAATATAAAGGATGGCCCGAGACCAAGGTGGTGATCCGTTTTTGGATCATTGGCTTGCTTTTTGCGATCATCGCAGTTTCTTCTTTAAAATTTCAGTAATTTTTAAATTATTTGTTCTGTTTAATTCAACTAGTCCTGTTTGCTATAATTGATTCGTAATAATCATTGGTAATAATATGTCGGTAATAAGTTGTGCAGGAGCCTCTTATAAAACTTCTTTAAATTCGAATCAAAAAATTTTATTAGGGGTGAGTTGTGTTTTGTTAGGTATTGCGGGCGTTGTTTTCGGTCATTATAAATCGATAGAGTTTGCTGGGGGAATTGTGTGTGGTCTTGGACTTTTAATTCCTTTGGCCGACAAGATTCAAGGGATTTATACGGGATTTCAAGAGAAAAAAGAGAAAGAAAGAGAGACTGGCTTGGCTCGCGAAAGTGTTTTTAAAAAGATTCAATCATTGGATGACTCTCTCGGTTGGGATTTTGAGAGATCAGCGGAGTTTGTGAATCAGCTTTCTAAAGAAGAATTAGAAAAATTATTATGCATTCTTCAATCGAATTCATCGATTGCTGCAAAAAAAGAATGGATCGATATTTTTGATAGAGATCGAGCACAGATTGCAGAAATAGATTCTGAAATTTCAAAGTCCAAAGACTTTTTGGACCTTTTCTCTCTTTTTGCAGGTAGAGTACAAGAAGATCTTGAGAAACGATCCTTCCTTTCTAGTCTTGCGAGAGTAAAGATAGATGCTTTTCTTTTGGCATTGGCTCGGATGAAAATTCAGAAACAAGAGGCTCGAGTATTAAAATCTAAGTTAGAAACTCTAAATATAAAAATTTCAGATGCGATGTTAAATGATATTCATAAGAACTTATCCGATCCTGAGTTGACCCTGATTGAAGCCGTTGCAAAAGCGATCGCTCCTTCTGAAAAGAAGTTTACTGAGATAAGGGAAACTTACAAAAAAAATAAATCTCAGTTTCTTTAATAAGATATTTGCAAAAAAATAAAATAATAAAGATAATAATCCATCAAAAATAATCATTGTTAATGAGGGGTTATGTCGTTTTTTTCAAGTATTTCTAATGCCTTTACTCCAGGGTCTCCGGATTGTGTATTTTCCACAAAGACAACTGTCAATTTACACATCGTGACAGCTTTTGTGAAAGCTGCTGCCGCAAGTATTTTTCCTGTGCTTACGCGAGGCACAAAACCTACGCTTTCCGATGGAAAGCTTATGCAATATCGAGGATCCTTTGATCGGAAAACGGGGAAGCCGTATGGAAGAGGTCTTCTCTATGAAGGATCTTTGCGTTCTCCCACAACTCTTCGTTTGGGGCTTTTTAAAGAAGGTCGCTTTCAAAAGGGTGTCACTTATCAAAAAGATGAGAACGTATCTTTCTTTGGAGCTGCAAAAGGGGGACTCCTTGTAGGAAGCTTTGTCTCAGCAAATGGGGAATTTGCCAGAGGAAGCTTTCTGATATCTACCGGGAAACCTCAGCAAGAGCAGGTAGGATCGTTCCAATTAGAGCAAAAAGGAAGTTTATTGATTCCATTTCTCGGGGGGGAGATGAAAGGGATCTCTGAAGGTGTTTTTTTTGATGGGACATTTAACTTAGATGGAACCTTTAAAGGGAAGATTATTGACTCTCTCGGATATTGTGCTGAAGGAGTTTTCTCCATTCAAAAGGAGGGGGAGAAGTTTAACATTCAACAACTTTCTGGAACAAGAAGAATAGAGACGCAGATGCCGGACGGAGGAAGAATTGAGGAAGAACAAGTCTTCAGAGAAGAATGTATTGAGGTAAAGAGAAGCTTTCCTAACGGCTCCTTTACACTACAGAAATTTCGAAAAGACCCAAATTCTCATGCCGCTAAGCTAGTTTCTGAAACTTTTAAAAGGATCGTATCAGAAGACGGAATCTTTGAAGGATCGATGACTCAAGAAGGAAAACTTCAAGGTCGTATCACCTACTCAAGTGGAGATTTTAAGGAAGGTTCTTTTGAAGAGGTAGATCTCGGGGAAGGAAATAGATCTGTTAAACAGATTTCCGGAACTTTGAAAGAGACCTATGGAGATGCTGTTTTTGAAGGATCTTGTCTTGAGGGAGGGAGATTCAAAGGACGGTTAAGTCTCTCTGATGGTTCGTATAAAGAAGGCGTTCTTGAGCGTCGAAGAACTCCTGGAGCAGTTCAATTCAATCTTTTGTCAGGAAATTATAAAAACTATTCAAGAGGAGTGACCGCTGTAGGAATGATTGATGAAAAGGAAGGCACGGAAGAGACGACGCATACCTTCCCTAATGGAGTGATCGTTCAACAAAGCACTTCTCCTTTAGGATCTTCTTTGTCTGCGGAAAAGAAATATGCTGATGGATCTGTTTTTCGTGTTAAGAATGCAAATATTGAGCTTTTTGGAAGGCAGATCTTTAAAGGCTCTCTTTCTTTTCCAAATGGAGACTATCAAAGAGGACAATTCTATGCGGATTTAATGTTAGAGACTCTCCCTGAATTTCTTTCTGGAGAAGAGAGAAAAGCTCTTCCTGATGGAAGCATTCTTGAGGGAGAAGTTGAGCAGAGTGGACTATTTCGTGGAATGAAACGTAAACTCGATGGAAGCTCTGAATACGTCATTGTTTAAGGTTGTTCAAATTATTTTCGAGACATCCATTTTAGGATGGATGTTGCTCCAAGACTTATCCAAAGAGCGGGAAAGAATGTAAGAATGGCTATTCTTAGATAAGTATGTCCGATATGCAGTCTTTCGAGCGCTGTATAAATCACGAAAGTTCCAAGTATTGTGAAAGCCGCTCTTTTGAAAAACTCTCGATGATTTTGAGATCGTGGTAAAAGAAGGTGATGGCGATGGGATATGAATGTTCCGATGCTGATACCGATCATGGGAATGCAAAATTGAAGAACAAACGTATTTTCTCCTAGGTATGCGATGACAAGAGGAATGAAGATGCTGATGAAAAGTAATGAGGTTGGTTTTCTCCTTGAAAGAGATCTTTCTAAACGAGGTTCAAGATACGTGTAAACTGTCCAAAGAAGAACTCCAACGATCCACCCGCCTAAAACATCTGTTGGAAAATGAACTCCAAGATAGATCCGAGATAAGGAGACCCAAAAAACGTAATTGATCGCAATGATCCATCCCCATTTATTTCGTAGATGATTGAGAAGAACACCGGAAAGAAGAATTGCCGTTTGGGCAGCTCCGCTAGGAAATCCATATCCTGAGACATAAATCAATCCAACGCTCGGATCTAGATGAAAAGGGCGCGGCTCGTGAAAGACTTGTTTCATGGCATAATTGACAAGGCCGCTGATCATGATGAGATAAAAAAAGCGTAAGCCCGATTTCCAGTAATAGCCGAAGAAGATTGGAATGAGGATGAAGAAAAACTCTTGTCGATCAAAAAAGTCTAATGCTTTGAAAAAATGCTCGATGAGAGCATTTTTCACCTGAAGTGCAGAAATCCACTGAAGCTGCGTTGAATAAAATGTGTCCATTTAAGAACAATAGTACTCATTGAGTGAATTTATGGACATTGGTGTATTAGGTCTTGGGATTAGTGGAAGGGCGGCAGTTCGTTTTCTTTTGAAACAAGGCCACCGAGTGATTGGACTTGATCAAAAAGTAAAAAATGCAGTCTTGTCGGGCATTGAAGATCTTTTGAGTTTGGGCGTTCAGCTTTTTGAAGATTCAGAAAAGCATCTTGAGAATGTTTCTCAATTGGTATTGTCTCCGGGCATTCCGTGGTCTCATCCGGTGGTTCAAAAAGCTCAAGAAATGGGCATTGAAGTCGTGGGTGAAGTGGAGATGGCAATGCGTCATCTTTCCAATCCTGCGATTGGCATTACCGGCAGCAATGGAAAAACAACAACAACGCTTCTCATTCAGCATGTTTTGCAACATGTCGGAATTCAAGCGCGCGCTCTTGGAAATGTAGGGGTTGGATTGTCGAGCTATCTTTTAGATCCAAATCCTGAGGAAGTTTTAGTCATTGAATTGAGCTCTTTTCAGCTAGAGGCTTTGAAAGCTCGCTCTTTAGATATTGCGGTGATTTTAAACATTACAGAGAATCATTTGGATCGATATGGCTCAATGGAAAAATATGCTGCAGCCAAATTGAGAATTCAAGATTGTTTGAAAGAAAATGGGACTCTTTTTGTCTCATCGTCTGTCTTTGAACAATATAATAAAACTCTTTGTCCGAGTGTGATTTTTGATGATGAAAAGGATTTGGAATTAAACATTTGTGCAGCATGGAAAGTAGTTCAGCAATTTGGAATTTCAAAGAGCTCTTTTTTAGAGGCAATCTCTTCATTTCAAAGACCCAAACATCGCATTGAATTTGTTGCTGAAAGCGATGGGGTTGTATATTATAACGATAGCAAAGCATCTAGCGTGACTTCTGTGATTTACGCAATGGAAAAGATGGATAGGCCTGTTCTTTTAATTGTTGGTGGAACTGATAAAGGTTTATGTTACACTCCATGGATCGAGCACTTTAAGGGAAAGGTTCAGCATATTTTTGCTTATGGACTTGCCAAAGATAAGATCGAAAAAGATCTTTCAAGTGCATTTCCCTTGACGAAAGTATCTCTTTTTGGAGAAGCTGTCAGTTCAGCCTGTAGAATGGCAAGGCGTGGCGATGCTGTGCTTTTATCTCCCGGATGTGCAAGTTATGATCAGTTTCAAAACTTTGAGCATCGAGGGGATGTGTTTAAACAAATGGTAATGACATGGATCGAAAAAAAACAATCTTGATCGCGGTGATGATCAATGCCTCTTTGTTGGTTGTTCTTTTTATTGGGGCTTTAACGAGACAGGAAGAGGTTTTATTACAGGAAAATCCTCCCATTTCAAAATTGAACGGGCCTTTATTTTCTGACGAAGCAGATTTTGCTTTGAAACCAGCGTCTGTGCAGTCAGAGATGATTTCATTACCAGAGACTCCTAGATCTGTAGAAGTCGAAACTCCTATTTTGCATAAATTGCCGCAAGTCGCAGTGAGTCCCTCTCCGACTTTAGCACCGGAACCTGTCGTGGCATCCCACCCTGTCGTATCTCCTGTTCGCATTGAAGAATCTTTCCAAGAAGTGGTGGTGAAAAAAGGAGAAAGTTTAGATAAGATTGCAAAAGCGCATCATACGTCAGTGGATGAGATTATTAAATTAAATCAGCTTCCCGGTAGTTTTTTGAAAGTAGGGCAAGTGCTTAAAATCCCAGCGAAAAAAGAGGCCTTGGCATCTCGAGTCGTTCAGGAAAAGCAAGCTGCGAATGTCGAATATTATACAGTCAAAGTTGGAGATAATCCGTGGTCGATTGCGATGAAGCATCACATGAAAGTTGAGGAATTATTAAAGCTGAACGGCTTAAATGAAGAGAATGCACGTAAATTAAAGCCTGGAAATCGCTTGAGAATTCGATAAAGAGCCTATGAGAATACAACTGCTTCTTGTCAGCTCTTCTTTGCTTTTATTTTCTTTTGGTCTTTTGATGGTGTACAACACGACTTCTGCAGAGATGATGGATCGTTTCATCGATGCGAAGACCCACGCTCCTTTGATCCGCCAGATTGTGTATGGAATCATGGGGCTGATGGCCGGCTTCTCTCTTTATCATATTGGATACCGTGCCTTGATTGAAAAAGGGCCTTTTTTATGCGCCTTTATGGGGCTTTTGCTTCTTTTAGTGTTTGTTCCGGGGATTGGTCATGCGATGAACGGCAGCCATCGTTGGTTGAATCTCTTTGGATATACATTTCAGCCTTCTGAATGTTTAAAAATCATCATTCCTTTAGCCTATATCCATTGGTTTGTGAAACAAACAAAAGAAATTGATTTTATTTCATTTATAAAAATGCTTCTCTTTCTTTTGACTCCGATTGTTTTAGTTCTTATCGAGCCGGATAATGGAACAACGGCGATTCTTTTGATGGCGCTCATTGTTCTATTTTTTTTAAGCCGTATTCGATTGATGTATTGGGCTCTTCCTCTTTGTATTGTGTGTGTGATGGGGATTGCAGCTGCCTATCAGTTGCCTTATGTAAAAAGTCGTATTCAAGTTTATTTACACCCGGAGCTTGATTTAAAAGGAAAAGGACATCAGCCGCATCAAGCGAAAATTGCCGCAGGATCCGGACAATGCTGGGGACGCGGTCTTGGAGAAAGTTTGCAGAAACTGAGTTATTTACCGGAAGCAAGAAGCGATTACATCGCAGCGATCTACGCAGAGGAGATGGGGTTTGTGGGGATGGTTGCGCTCATTGGAGTGTATGCAACGTTTACTTTTTCAGGAATTGCGGTGGCTCTCAGAGCTCAAGATCGAGAAGGGTTTTTATTAGCAGCAACGCTTACATTTTTGATTTCCATTCAAGCGTTTTTAAATTTGGGGATTGTCTCCGGACTTTTGCCGAGTAAAGGGACGACGCTTCCTTTTTTTTCTCAGGGAGGAAGTTCTCTTTTAGTCAATTGGGTGATCCTTTTTTTATTGTTGGACATCTCTCGGAAATCAGTGAGGGAACATGTATAAAATTCTCATTGCTGCAGGAGGAACGGGAGGACATCTCTTCCCGGCTCAAGAGTTGATTGAGAAACTCCAAACGAAAGAAAAAATAGAGGTTCTCTTTGGAGGTCATGGCTTAGCCGGAAATCCTTTTTTTAAAAAAGAAGCGTTTCCTTTTCAAGAAATTGCCTCTCCTTCCCTTCAAAAAAATCTTTGGAAATTTTGCTTAGGTACTTTGAAAGGATTTTTTCAATCGGTCCGCCTTATTCTTTCTTTCAAGCCCGATGTCGTGATTGGATTTGGAAGCTATCACACATTTACGCTTCTTTTAGCCTCCGTGCTTCTTCGTAGGAAACTGATTCTTTTTGAAGCAAATTGCATGTTAGGAAAAGTGAATCGTTTGTTTGCTCCATTTGCATCGAAACTTGCTTTGCAGTTTCCTCTTCAAGAGAAGACAAGACGGAAAAATCAGATGTATATTGCTTCATTTCCTTGGAAAGAAAAACCGAAAGTGTCCAGAAATGAAGCAGCGTCTCATTATGGGTTGGATCCAAATCATCTGATCGTTCTTGTTTTTGGAGGATCTCAAGGAGCTTCTTTTTTAAATCAAGCGATGCCAAAGGCAATTGATTTGATGGATCCATCCATTCAAGTGATCCATTTTACAGGGAAGTCAAATGCGGAATATAGTCAGCTTCACGTGAAAAAGCCTTTTGAAAGTGAAATGCAGTTTGCCTATGCAGCGGCAGATGTTGTAGTCTGCCGAAGCGGCGCTGCAACCATTGGAGAGCTCATCGAATATCAAAAAAAAGCGCTTTTAATTCCTTTTGCTCACGCCGCAGGAAATCATCAATGGGTGAATGCTCAATTTTTGATGCAAAAGCAAAAAGGCGTCCGAGTGCTTTTGGAAAAAGAAGCCACCCCGAAACGTATTGCCGAAGAGTTAAACGTTCTTTTAAAAATGCCAATGCAAAGAGAGACAATTGAAAAAAATCATCTTACGTTACAAGATCTTGTGCTTCAGGAAATGAGTGGATGAAAAAGAAGTTTCATTTCATTGGTATTGGCGGAATTGGAATGAGTGCGCTGGCTCGCATTCTATTGCAAAGAGGTCATGAGGTTCAAGGAAGCGATATCCGAATGAGTCCTCTTTTAGAAGAGCTTCAAAAAGAAGGAGCCTCCATCCGGATTGGACATCGAAAAGAAGGGATTGAAGGAACAACGGTTATCTATAGTACAGATATTCAAAAAGAGAATGTCGAAATTCAAGCGGCAAGAGAGCTTTTCTTACCGATCCTGCATCGATCGGATCTTTTAAATGATTTGATGGGCGTTCAAAAACCTCTCTTGGTAACAGGTACGCACGGAAAAACGACGACCACCGCGCTTTTAGCATCTGTTTTGATTGAAGGCAGGAAAGACCCTTCGTTTGTTTTAGGAGGCATCGTGCAAAGCTTGAAAACCAATGCAAGGCAAGGAAACGGTGCTTATTTTGTCATGGAAGCCGATGAAAGCGATGGTTCTTTTTTAAAAACAAAAGCTTTTGGAGCCATTGTCACAAATTGTGAAAATGAACATCTCAACTTCTGGAAAGAACCTTATCTTTTGGATCAGGGATTTTCTTTATTTTGCGCTCAGGTCCAAAATCCAAAGCATCTTTTTTGGTGCTCGGATGATCCTCGATTAAAAGCTTTGAAAATTTCGGGTGTTTCTTATGGCTTTTCCAAAGATGCAGATCTTCAGATCTCTCATTATCGAGTGAGTGAAAAGGGGATTTGTTTTGATCTTTCTTTTCAGGGGGAAAAATATAAAGATATTTTTCTTTGTTTATTTGGAGAGCATAATGCACTCAATAGCGCTGCCGTTTTTGGTCTTTCTCTATCTTTAGGAATTGAAGAACAAGCGATTCGGAAAGCATTTCTTTCCTTTCAAGGGACGAAAAGACGTCTTGAATATAGAGGGGAAAAAAACGCAATTGCAGTCTATGATGATTATGCGCATCATCCAACAGAAATTCAAGCGACTTTAAAGGGTCTTCGTGCATTGAAAAATGTACAGATGAGACAAGGTCGATTGATTGCTATTTTTCAGCCTCATCGATTGACGAGAGTGCGCGATTGTTGGAATGAATTTCTCAATTCTTTTGAGGATGCAGATGTCGTTGTTTTAACCGATATTTATACAGCCGCGGAGGCTCCCATCGAAGGCATTTCGACAGACTTTTTTTATGCAGCTATGAAAGCATCTTTAAAAGAAAAGCTCTATTTTTTCTCTCGTTCTTCTTTAGAAGAGGACGTTGTGTCTTTACTGCAACCAGAGGATACCGTGATTACTATGGGAGCAGGAGACATTACAAAGCTCAATCTTCTTGAGAGAAAAAAATGACTCAGTGGTCGATGCGGCAATCTCTTTTTTGTCTTGTTGGATCGACAGCATTGACAACGACTCTTTTTTTCTCAGGATATTTGATCTTTCAAAAAATGAAAAAGGATCGCTCTCAAGATCCGCAGTATCTGATTCAGTCGATTGTTCAAACAGGTCCTGAAAAAGAGGCTTTGAAAAGCGCTTATCTTGCTGAACTTTTAGATCTTTCTTTTGATCGCCCGACCAATCTTTTTGCATGCAATCTTAAAAAAGCGGAAGAAAAGCTCCTCTCTTCTCCTTTAATTGCAAAAGCACACGTTCAAAGAATGAGCCCTCACTCCTTATACATCGATTACGAAGTCCGAAAGCCAATTGCACGCCTTAGAGATTATGAAAATATTGGCATCGACCGTGATGGATTTCTGTTTCCCTTATCTCCTTTCTTTTCCCCGAAAGAGCTCCCGGAGATCTATTTAGGTCTGCCTCCTTTTGGCCAGCCTGAAGATTCTCAAGGAAGAGCCGGAGGACTTTGGAAGACCCCCATTCATAATCGTTATTTTGATTTGGCCTTGCAGATTTTGCATTTTCTAGAAGGATCTTCTTGGCGCATGGGATTGAAAATCAAGAGAATTGATGTTTCAAATGCGTATGCTCCAAGCCTTGGTCAAAGAGAAGTTGTGCTCCTGACAGAAGAAGAGCTCCTTGTGGAAAGAAAAGAAGGGAAGGTCCAATGCGTTTTTCCTAAAATTTTACGTCTTTCAACCAAAGATTATATGCAGCAGCTGAAATCTTTTTTCCTTCTACAGAAGAGCATGTTGGATGACTATCGTAAACAAATTTCCTTATCTGAAGAGCCCCCTTCTGGGGTTTTTAACCCTCGAATCATCGATCTTCGGATTCCCCAGCTTGCGTTTGTGGAAAACAAGTCGTAATCTTTTTCTCTTAAATCGAAGATCTCCTTATTGACCTAAAAAAAATTTTTATAGTATGCGTTGACTATTCAATATGTATAAAAATTTTTGTCGATTTTTTCTTTTTATAGCTCCTTTTGCGCAGGCATTTTCTACATCTTATGATTGGGCTAACTCAGGCAGTGGAGATTGGAATAGTAGCTCCAATTGGACCCCATCGGGAACTCCAAGCGGAACTACAGATACGGCAGGTTTTGGGCCAGTGATCAATCAAAATTCGACTGTGACTTTGAGTGTTCCTTCGACTGTAAATGGATTAATTTTTAATTATCCATCGTATTCTTATGCGATTGGTATCTTAGGTCAAGGTCCGATTACGATGGGAGGAACAAATCCTTTCATCTCGCTAGTGAATGGCAGTCATACTATTGCATCGCAGTTGGCTTTAGAAAGTCCTACGACGATGACGATTTATTGGGAGACGTTTCCAAGTTCTCTTTCTGTTTCGGGAGCCATTAGTGGAACGGCTTCTTTAGCAGTCACAGGAACATCAACAGTATCAGGAACGGCAAGTGTCACTTTCAGCGGCGTGAATACGTATAGTGGAGGCACGTTCATTACAGATATTACACTCATAGGGACCACGTCAAGCCTTCAGGGAGATATCAATTTAAGTAGCGGGTCGTCGACGTTAAGCTTTAGTCAAATAACATCGGGTACATACGGTGGTCGTTTAACGGGTTCCGGAATTGTGAATGTAACGGCATTAGGAGAGGTGATTTCCTTTACGGGAACGAATTCTTCTTTTTCAGGAACAACCAATGTTTCCGGATCTACAACTTTGAATATCTCAGGTGCTTCTGCATTGCCCGGTGGAACAGTCAACATGGCGCCGGGATCTATCTTGCAAGCGGGGACAGCATTTACTTCATCTTCTGCAATCAATTTGGGAGATGCAATTACTTTTGATTCGAACAACTCGATGATGACTTTGTCGGGGCCGATTACAGGAACGGGTCCTTTGTTGAAGATTGGATTCGGTACGGTCGTTCTGACAGGGACCAATACGTACAACGGAGGTACGATCGTAAATGCTGGAGTGCTTCAAGGAAATGTCGCGAGTTTACCAGGAAATATGAGTATTGCAAGCGGAGCGTCGACTATTTTTAATCAGACAAGTCCGGATACGTATAGTAACAATATAAGTGGTTCAGGAAGTTTCGTTGTCCAAGGTGGGTCGACTTTGACGATGAGCGGGGACAATTCTGCTTTTGCAGGAACAACAACTGTGAATACAAGCACATTGCAACTGGCCAGTGGATCTGCTTTGGGTACAGGAACCGTGACACTCTCAAGCGGCACTTTGCAAAGTGGATTAAATCTTTTAATTCCTAATACGATTGTTCTGACAGGCACTTCCAATTCAATCGATAGTGGTAATACGATGACTTTGTCCGGAGCGATTCAAGGATCGGGCGGCGGATTTACAAAAACAGGAGCAGGAACGGTCATTATTACGGGAACCGCCAATACGTATTCCGGAGGAACCCAAGTGAATCAAGGAACTTTGCAAGGGATGTCTACGACTTTGCAGGGAGCCTTTACACTGACAAGTCCGGGAATATTGACGTTCAATCAAACAGCAACGGGAACATCGGCGGTTACTCTCTCAGGAAATGGATCTTTGGATGTGCAAGGCGGCTCTTCATTTACAATGACAGGAAATAGTTCTACATTTACAGGAACAACGACTGTTTTAGGAAATTCAACGCTTGTGATGAATGGAAATATTCAAGAGTCGAATGTTTCTGTGCAGTTAGGATCGACTTTGTCAGGATCTGGAACCGTCGGCAATGCGACGGTTCAAGGAACGATTCTTCCCGGAACTAACGAGAATGGAACTCTTTTTGTGAATGGAACTTTGACGCTTCCCGGCACTTTAGGAGTCATCTTTACACAGACCACAAATGGAGAGGTAGAGATAAGCGGAATGGCGACTTTAACAGGTGGTTCTGTGATCGCAACACCCAATGTGGGATCGTCTTTTTTTGGAGCGACCAAGACGTATACGATTTTAACGGCCTCTTCTGTGAGTGGAACGTTTTCTTCTTTGAGCGTGACAGATCCTACATTTTCAGCAAGTCTTTCTTATACAGCGACAGATGTTTTGCTAACGCTCATAAAGCCGGAGCCTTTTTTGAATTTTCCATTTGCAAATCGAAATGAAAGAGCCGTGGGTCAAAATATCGATGCTTTGAGTTTGATGGGTGCGCTTTCACCGGATATGCTTTCTGTGATCGATTCTTTAGCAGGACAAAGTAATCAGACGGTGAACAATGCTTTAGATCAAATGCATCCTGCGAATTTAAGTGCTTTTGCGGAAGTACAAGCAGAATTGGGCGGACAGCTTTTATCGATGTTTCATCGTTCTCCAACCCTGATTTGTCAGTGCGATGATTCTTTGAATCGTTTATGGGTAGAGCCTTTTGGTGATTGGCTGAAAGAAGATCATCGAGGCATTCAGCTTGGTTTTTGGACGAAAACGGGAGGGATTGCGTTTGGATATGATCGAAAATTTTTCGATTGCTGGAATGTGGGAGTTGGCGGCGCTTGGAATTCATCTCATGTAAAATGGTTTCAAAATCGGGGACATGTAGAGATAACAGGTCTTTATGGATCTTTTTATAATGATTTGACTTTAGGCAAGTTTTATTTTGGGAACTCTTTTTATGCGGGAAAAGACTGGTATGATACATCTCGGCATATTCGTTTTACAACCGTGGATCGACACGCTAAGTCGACGTCTTCAGGCCTGGATCTTGCAGGACAAGTGACAAGTGCTTACTTTTTGTGGAATTCTTCTTCCTGTCTTTTCTATCCTTATGCAACATTTGATTGTTTGTATTTGCACAATGACTCTTTTTCAGAAAAGGGCGCCGATTCTTTAAACTTACATGTCCATGATTATGCGAGTACGACACTTCGTTTAGAGACAGGAGCAACCTGTCAATGGATGTATAGAAACTTCGGTGAACTTTGCATCGCGCCTTTGATTTCGATCGGGTATATTTGGGAAAAGCTGTATCGAGATCTTTTTCGCTCTACCTTTCACGACCAAGAGATTTCTTTTAAAACTCTTGGATGGCATAAGTCTTGGAATCTTTTCAATATCCGTTTTGGACTTAAAATGACATATCGTAGCTTCTTTTTGGATTCTCAATATATCGGAGATATAGCGACGGATAATCATGCATTTTTGGTCAATCAAAGAGCCAATTTCCGATTGGGAATTGATTTTTAAGGGGTCTCCGATTCATGTGACTCTGGTTTGCTTTGTACCAACGTGACGGGTCGTGTTTTGAACTGCTGCTTTGAAGTTATGCGAGAGCTTGGTTGCGGCTTTTTGGAATCGATTTATAAAAAATATGAAAAAGTATTAGCGATTTACTAATTTACTTTTGGATCACGGCATTTAATCAAAATATCACCCGAGCTAGTTGGTCCATATCCATAATGTCGTTCAGTTATGGTTACGTCATTAAAGTTTAATCTTAATTCATCTATAAGAAATAGGTGAAGGTTAGATGGATCTCTGAACGCTCTCTCCCTCTCCACTACGTGGATAATTACAACGCCGTCTCTTTCCACAACACGAGTTAACGCCTTGCAAAATTCAACCTTTTGATTTAGCGGCACGTTATATTTAAAGACAGTTACGACAGGAAATTTTCTACATTGATGGCTATTTGCATATGCCTGTAAAGTAGATACAATAACGTTTTCTTTACCAAGCATACGTTGAGAACTTTCTATTGAACATCCACCAGCGTTACTCTCTTCTTGTCCACATTCAAGACCGGTGACAATGCATCCGAGTTCATCTCTCATCCTAGCGCTTATTACACCACTTCCAGAGCCTACATCTAAAACTTTCGATCCTTTCGGAATCAATTCTGTTGGAAATTTTAAATTTTCACTACTAACACCTAGAGTTAACGTATGTGGAGTTAACGTATGTGGAGTTAACGTATGTGGAGTTAACGTATGTGGAGTTAACGTATGTGGAGTTAACGTATGTGGAGTTAACGTATGTGGAGTTAACGTATGTGGAGTTAACGTATGTGGAGTTAACGTATGTGATTTAATCTTCATTAGGGCCGGCCTTGTTACTCTTAGTAAAGCTTCTCTAAATTCAGAAGGATTAAAAGATTATCCTATATTAAACATAAAAAACATAGTTTAAGTTTCATATATAATAAATTATAGAAAACTAAATTTAAAAATTCAATATATTTAATGAATTGTAACTTGCTAAAAATAAGAAGCTTAATTTCCTGGTTGTGTAAATTAATTGTTTGAAAAGAGATAATCGGTTTTCTTCTCGAGGCCTTTCAACTGGAACGAGTATAGATCTTCGGATCCCTCAAAACTTTTTTGGAGATTGACAGGATGTTTTGGACGGTGTAAATTTCTTCCCAAGAATTTCATTTTAGAGAGGGTTTATGACAGTGAATCAAGTGGCTTTTGCGACGGTAACCGCACTTGGAGTTGCGACGATCGGAGCAGGCGTTGCTGCAGCAACAGCTGCAACAACTGTTGCTACCGTTGGTTATGCAGCATTGACAACATTAGGCGCAGCTTTGTCAATTGCTTCTATGACTGCGTGGGCGGATGAGAAATCTGTCGATTGTTCAACGTATTGTCAGAAATTTAAAGAACATGCTGGCTATGCAATTGCGGGGACTGTTCAATTTGTAGGTCAGTCAATGATGCAAGCGATTGTTCAGGGTCTTGTTGATGGAGTTTCTAAAGCTCTTTCTCGAAAAATCGGTGGGCCTGATTACGTAGTTCAATATCGTTAATTTTTTTATTAGGGATCTCTGAAGATCCCTTTCTTGACTTAAAGAAATTTTTTATAGTACATGTTGACTTCAACATGTACAAAAATTTTTGTCGATTTTTTCTTTTTATAGCTCCTTTTGCACAGGCATTTTCTACAAGTTATGTTTGGGAGACTTCTAATGGTGATTGGAGCGTTCCTGAAAATTGGTCTCCATCCGGGCCTCCGAACGGGACGGCAGATACAGCAACTTTTCAGCCCAACTCTCCGGGAACGGTGACTTTGAATGCATCGT
The DNA here is from genome assembly GCA_027451825.1 of Chlamydiota bacterium. Classification (GTDB taxonomy): domain Bacteria; phylum Chlamydiota; class Chlamydiia; order Chlamydiales; family SM23-39; genus DAIDHZ01. Next base: position 2,468 of record DAIDHZ010000016.1, on the reverse strand, counting down.
ATTCTCCAACGGTGAATTCAATCACTTTTTTGAGTGATCATTGGGTGATTGGATCCGGGACAGGACAAGGAACCATTACCTTCGGTGGAACATCCCCTTCTATTACGGTACAGATATTCTCACAGTGTACGATTGCTGCAGATCTGAGTTTTTTGAATCCGGTGACGATCAATTTAGACTCCGGTTCTAATTTTACAATTTCTGGAGCCATTAGCGGCGGCTCGACATCTTCTTTGACGGTCTCAGGTTCTCCTAGTGGACCTAGTTTAACGTTAAGCGGTTCGAATTCATATGGTGGCGGTACACTCATTATTGATCAGGTCGTTCAAGGAAATACGACAAGTCTTCAAGGGGATATCAATATAAGTGGTACGACGAATTTGAATTTTATCCAATCAACATCCGGTACTTATAATGGCAATTTAACGGGATCAGCAGCTGGGATTGTGAATGTAACAGCCTCGGGACAGGTGATTGCATTTGGCGGTGTGAATACTTTTTCAGGACTAACGAATATTAACCCATCTACAACGTTGAACATTGCGAGCGGCTCTGCATTACCTGTTGGATCGATTGGAATGTTCCAAGGTTCTACTTTGCAAGCGGGGACGGCGTTTACTTCATCTTCCTCAATTAACATTCAATTGTCCGGGACGGCCATTTTTGATCCTCAAGATTTTACGATGACCCTGTCTGGTCCGATAATAGGGATAGGACCTTTGTTGGTCAGTAGTAGTGGGTCTGTTAGCGGGACAGTGATTTTAACGGGGACGGTGGCAAATACTTATAACGGCGGTACATTCATTACAAATAGTACATTGGTAGGCAATACAACGACTCTTCAGGGCCCTATGAATTTGAGTGGAGGGTCTGCGACTTTGAGTTTTAACCAATCAACATCTGGTACTTATAGTGGCCGTTTAACGGGTTCTGGAACTTTGAATGTAACGGCAACGGGACAGGTGATTTCCTTTACCGGAACGAATTCTTCTTTTACAGGAACAAGCAATATTTCCGGATCTACAACTTTAAACATTGCAAGCGACTCTGCGCTGCCTACCGGATCGATTATAATGGCGCCAGGAGCGACCTTGCAAGCAGGAACGGCATTTACTTCATCATCTCCAATTGCTTTGGGGGCCGGTACGGTAATTTTTGATCCTCAAAATTTGACGATGACTTTATTGGGGCCCATTACAGGGACGGGCCCTTTGATGAAAGTCAGTAGTGGGACGGTGATTTTGACGGGCGCTAATACTTACAGCGGCAGTACATTCATTCAAAATGGTACATTGTCAGGGGATACGACGGGTCTTCAGGGCAATATCAACGTGGGGCCGATATCCACGTTAAGTTTTAGTCAAACAACATCAGGTACGTATGGCGGTAGTTTAACAGGTTCCGGAATTTTGAATGTAACGGCATCAGGACAGGTGATTTCCTTTACGGGAACGAATTCTTCTTTTTCAGGGACAACCAATGTTGCCGCATCCACAACTTTGAATATTTTAGGTAGTTCTGCATTTCCTGGAGGAACAGTCAACATGGCGCCGAGCTCTACCTTGCAAGCAGGAACTGCATTTACCGCATCTTCTCCAATTGCTTTAGGATCAGGCACAGTCACTTTTGATTCGCAAAATTTTACGATGACTTTATCGGGGTCGATTACAGGAACAGGTCCTTTACTGAAGATCGGAACTGGCACGGTATTTTTGGAAGGGACCAATACGTATGACGGAGGTACGATCGTAAATGCCGGAGCGCTTCAGGGAAACGCCACGAGTTTACAAGGAAGTATTCGCATTGCAAGCGGAGCGTCGACAATTTTTGATCAGACATCATCGGGTACATATAGCGGCAATGTCAGTGGTTCGGGGAGCTTGCTTGTTCAAGGTGGATCGACTTTGACGATGAACGGGGATAATTCTGCTTTTGCAGGGACAACAACTGTGAATACAAGCACATTACAACTAGCCAGTGGATCTGCATTAGGTACAGGAACTGTGACACTCTCAAGCGGCACTTTGCAAAGTGGTTTTCCGAATCTTTCAATCCCCAATGCAATCGTTCTGACAGGCACTGCCAATTCAATCGATAGTAATGGCAATACGATGACTTTGTCCGGAGTGATTCAAGGATCGGGCGGTGGATTTACAAAGACGGGAGCAGGAACAGTCATTATTACGGGAACTGCCAATACGTATTCCGGAGGAACCCAAGTCAATCTAGGAACTTTGCAAGGGACATCTACGACGTTGCAAGGAGCCTTTACAATGACAAGTCCGGGAATATTGGCATTCAATCAAACAACAACAGGGACATCTGCGATTACGGTTTCAGGAAATGGATTTTTGAATGTGCAAGGCGGCTCTTCACTTACAATGACAGGAAGTAGTTCTACGTTTACAGGAACAACGACTGTTTTAGGAAATTCAACGCTTGTCATGAATGGAAATATTCAAGGATCG
>DAIDHZ010000015.1 GCA_027451825.1 Chlamydiota bacterium | reverse complement strand
CTCTCCTTTAATAAAAACCAAAAGAATGCTCTATTTTAAAAAATCGAAAAAGATGGGTTCTTTAGACGCTTACTTATTTACAGTATTCCTATTTCCATTTATTAAATACAAATCTCTCTTTCATTCCAGAGTAGGATTTATAGATCTTTTCTTTTTTGCATTTATAGGAGGCATTATTCTTGCTTTGACATTCATTTATTTTACCAACAGAGTAAAGGCACGCGAAAGAGGTTTTCTTTACGGAATTTTAGAAGAAATAGAGACATTAGCAGAAGCCATCTCCCCAATTTTTGTATATAATTTTCTGCCAGGCAAAGCGTTAACAAATATCCCATTTATTGTATTAATTGGCGCCGGCTTACTATGTATTAGAAAATTTAAAAAAGAAAAAAGATTTTAACGGCTATTGTTCGAGCTGCATTTTTTGACGAGATTCTTCTTGTATTAAGCTTTTAATCTTCATTAAAAATGAGTCAAATGAACAATAACCATCAAGACGAGTTAATGCATACTTTTTATCGTAATCATTCCAATGAACAAAATTCATTTCATTATGCTGAATTTGAGCTTCCATTTTATCTAATGCCTTAACAAATTTAGCTTCATAAGTTTTCCCTTCTTCATATTCTTTCCACAAGTCTAACAACTCCTGGCCCACTGCTTCTGGTAAAACATGTTGTATTTTGTGCATTGCAGCTAATTCTTCTTGAGCCTTTATTTGTTGCAAATCTACTCTTCCTTCACAAACAAAATATGGCTTATCTCCGGTTAGCAATTCTGCCAAATCATGAATAATTGCAATTTTCAATGCTTTTTCAATGGAAATCTGACGATCAAGAAAACGAGAGAATATTAACGTCATTAATGACATACGCCACGTATGATCTGCGACACTTTCTCTTTTTCCATTTGAAGTACGACCATTTCTGAGCTCATTTTTTAAACCTTCAGCCATATGAATGAATGATAATAATGCCATCTCTTCGTTGTTCATATTTTAATCTTTTAATTCCTTAACCAATAAATACAAAATTCGATCCGCGCTTCTTTCTAAAATCCTGACAATTTTATATCCATTTTTTACTGCACATTTTATAGAATCCTCTACTTTCGAAGAAGCCGTACAGTAAATTACACTAGCCCCTAACTCTTTGGCGACTACGTCGATTCTTTGAAAGAGTCGTGAACCATAACCATGACCAGAATTTTTATTAGAGTTCAAAAGAAGAAGAGTTTTAAGCTCTAAAGCATTCGAAAGACCATACTCATCTTGAAGAGAATTTTTATAAACAATTATGCCTAAAGGATTATGATAGTTCATCATGAGTTCACAAGTTCTATCTTTTCCTTCTTTAATTTTTTCTAAAGCAGTGTTTTGATCACCATATATATGACTTATTAATTTTTGAAAGGTGTTTTGTACAATTTTGAAATGAGAAGATTTAACATTAACCCGGACAAAAGAAATGCCATCTGAAGCAACAAATCTTTTTGATGTTTTTGGTTGAACCTGGCTTGTTTTAAAAAACAATTTAGTAGACATAGGCAAAATTCCAAATAAAGACAGACATTAGCATAAACATACTCACAAAAGTCTTGACATAGGATACCAGAAACAAAATCATTGTCAATGATTTAATCTCTTTTTAAGATATCAAACAAAAAAAGTAGCATTAAAAATGAAAATTAATTAATAATTAATTACTTTCAAAATGCATATAAAACAGATATAAAAAAATCTCTAAAGGCGACTGAATTTCTGCCTGTTACAGTCAGCCAAGCTCCTGTTAAGATTCCTAAATTTGATGTAAAAGTATGCTGAAGCTCCGGAGCAATGCTTATTTGCCTAAACGATGGAACTGCAATTTTAGGACCTTTTTTTCTGCAAAATTTCCCTTTATGACCTATTCGATAATTAGACTCTAAGCAAACGGCCCATGTTCTAGACAAGGCATATTCACTACTTATGTATCCTGAAAAATATCGTCCAGGATAAACTTTTCCCTTGGTTTCCTTAGTTCCTCCTAAATAATTAATACCACTTACATGCACTGGAGCTGGAACAAAATATCCAAAAGTCCATCGTAATCTAAAATTATGACCTTTTGTAGAACGGAAAAGCTTTTGAAAAGCAAAATGAATTCCTGTTTGAAACGATCCTCGTCCAGTTACATCGGTACCATGCTTTTTGGGATTAAGCTTTTGATACTTCCCTGTTGGAACAGTCTCTTGAAGAAGAATTCTAAAATCCGGAATCCAAGAATCTTTCTTATCAGTTAATATCTGAAATCCCAATCGAAAAATAGAATCTATTACATGAGTATAATGCGCTCCCTGACTAAAATTTGTAAGTAATGCTCCAATATACTCAGCACCTAAAAATTCATTAAACCCCACTTGAAAATCAACATATGGTCCTGTAGACCAAATGCTTGGTATATGATCAATATTCCAGTGAGAATTATAATGACCATATGTTTCTCCAACGAGCCATGCAACTTCTAATCCAGGATGGCCGACTGGCATTGTGATAGGAGTAGGAGTTAGGATAGGGCCTGTAAACCATTGCTGATATTTTGGTTTTGTAATGTTCAAAACAGAACTACAGTTGCTCGCAAACGTTTCCTCAAAACAAACAAAAACAAATATCAAAATTAAGAAATGAAATTTAATTATGTTACATGAGTTGGTTTTTGACTGCGTCGATTTTATCTCAAAATTCGGATGTTCGCGCACGCCTTGCCTCTTCGCTTGTTCTACATACAAATTTTGAAGAGCCTCTTTGGCAAACTCCCGATTCTTGTTTCGGTATATACACATGCTTTGCATAAAATATTTAGATTTTTCGTAGGGTGCTTTAAAAATAAAAAATTGTCAATTATTGCTAATCAGCAAGGAAAAGCCGACCCCATATCACCACAATAAGAACCAACTTGACATCTTCGAAAAAAAATTAACAGATGCGTTAATAATTCTTCCCTTTTGTTCGAAGCTCAGTCTCCCTCTTTTTCCAAAGATGGAAAATATATGCAAAAAATGGATTAATCCCAGTCCACATGATTAAATTCACAACCCACTGGGATCGAAAATCTACTTTACCCTCAAAAAGAGCAATACCTTCTATCAAAATAGCATATCCCAAAAATGCTGTAGAAAACACCCACATTCCCTTAACAAGCTGTCGCAAATAAGGAATGGAAGAAAGGCAATCAAAAGCACTCTCAAGTACATTTGGCTCTTTGTTCATTTTAAGTCCTTCATTTTTTCAAGTCATTCAATCATTCAAGTCTATTAACTCACCTTCCTCATCCCGCCTTGAGATAGAAATAAAGTCAACAGATCAAAAAAACGATCATAAAACAATCAATCATTTTTTATCTTTGCGCTTATTTTTTAAATGATTCATTTGTTATAGAACAAATAATCGGAGCATCGCTGTTATCGCATGAGGCCATTCTCCAGACTAAAAAGATAGGATGCTAAAACATGAAAAGCTCGAGTTCTTCTCTGGAAAATTTCACAGTATGGAACTCGCTCATTACCAAAGGAGATCTTTCTCTCATTCAAACAATGATCGAAAAAGGCGATCTCTCCTATAGAGACTCTCTAGGACAATTCGAGTTATCTCCATTACACTTAGCTGTCTGGCATAACCAACCTGAAATCTGCAAATTTCTGATTTCTGGAAAAATATCACCAAACATTGATGAACCCTTTAGTGGGAAAACCCCTCTTCACATCGCTGCTTACTTTGGCCATCTGGAAGTTGCCAAAACTTTGACAACCCTCGGAGCAAAATTAGACGGACGAAAATCAGTGGATATTTTGGGATGCCACCCTTTGCATTATGCCGCACTAGGAGAACAAGAAAAAATGATCTTCTTCTTCCTGGGACTTTGTCATCTCACAGGTCCTTTAGGATCGCAAACAAAGTTTAGTGGCAAGACCGTTTCTTGCATAGGGAACATACTGGATATCTTAATAAAAAAAAGAAACTTGGCTCTATGTGACCTAATTTCCGCTGCCGAAGGAATTTCCATTGTTGAGACTGACCCTCGCCGAGAATCGGCATTATACGTGGGATATTATAATGAAAATCCTTGGACCCCATTTCATAGCGCAGCTGTTTTAGGCGAAAGAAAAATTGTTGAGATGCTTCTTCGGAGATTCCCTCATGCATATTGCTTGAGCAAAGAATTTGCACACCTTTTTGATTATTCTCCAGGTGAAGTCGCTTTAATAGAGGGCCACGTAGAAATAGCTCACTTATTAGGAGAAACGAGGACAGTTACAAGCTATCGCAAAACTTTCAACCACCTTTCTACCATCCAAAACGCCACCTCGTACTCGAAAGATCTTCTTAAAGCAATTGAAGAAAAAGATTTTACTCTATTGGACAAACTCATTGCAAAACATGGAAAAGAGATCCTTTATCAAGGCAATTTTTATGAGCCTCTGGATAATGCAGGTATCTCACCAAGCTTCTATTGTAATTCGAATAATTTAAATGCTTTTTCTGTTGTGGCAAGACTTTTTTGCATTCCATTTGCTCAATGGCTAAAAGAAAAAAACATTGAAATAGCCCCACAGGAGTTTTTGGAACGAGATCAAAAAGAAACGGTATTTTTCAACTGGTCCATGCTAGATATTCACCCTTATGCCACTCAATTTTTTGAAAAAACTACTGAAGAAATCAACTCACTGTCATCTTAAAACCATCAAGACCGATTTCATTCAACCACTGAGCCATGACCCAACTAACCCAATGCTATCCCACACCCGTAATGAAACAGATTTACGCTGCTTTCATCCAGTCTAGTGCGTAAAATTTGCGTAATTGAGGTGAAATTTTTTACGCATTTTTGAAGAGATTTTGGGAGCTATTTTGTCTATGAGAATTGGGGGCGGGCGGACTCGAACCGCCGAACTCCGAAGAGGGGGGATTTACAGTCCCCTGCAATTGCCGCTATGCGACACCCCCGAAAATAAGGATTAAACAAAAGATTTGCTGGCGAAAGGAATTGAACCCTCAACCATCCGATTACAAGTCGGGCGCTCTACCAATTGAGCTACACCAGCGCTACAAAGTGAGATACGATACCAAACTCTTCTTATTCCGTTCAACAAAAAATAAATCGATTTTTTTAAGAGCCATTCAGTATATTCGAAAATTGAAAACCAAAGGCTGCCTTAAGTGTCTTCTTCAGAACTTGACCCTAAAACCATGCAGAGAATCAATGAATGGCTGAATGGTCCTTATGATGAAAAATCAAAAAATGAAATTCGACATCTTTTAACAAAAGATCCTAAAAGTCTCTCTGACGCATTTTTTAAAACGCTTTCCTTTGGTACCGGCGGGATGCGCGGCATTATGGGAGTCGGCACTAATCGAATGAATATCTACACCGTAAGAAGAGCCACTCAAGGTCTTGCCAATTATCTAAAAACTCAATTCTCTCAAGCCCCCTCTGTCTTTATCGGATATGACGTCCGCCATCATTCGAGAGAATTTGCAGAAGAAGCAGCAAGAGTTCTCGCCGGCAATGAAATCACCGTTTACCTCTCCAAAGAAATCTGTCCCACTCCTCTTGTTTCTTTTGGGGTTCGCTTTTTCAATTGCCAAGCCGGCATCATGATCACTGCTTCGCACAACCCTCCCAAATACAACGGCTATAAAGTGTACTGGGATGACGGCGCTCAGGTCGTAGACCCACACGACACCGGAATTATTAAGAAAGTAAACGACGTTCAAGACACTGTTCATCTTGCACATCTTCATTCACCATTGATTCACTGGATTGGAGATGAATTGAGCGATGCCTACCTTCGTAAAATTCAATCTTTGCAATTTTATCCAAATGTCAACAAAAGTCATCTCAAAATTGTTTACAGTCCTCTTCATGGAACCGGCATGAAAGTGCTCCCCAAAGCACTCAAAGCTTGGGGATTTTCGCAAGTCTCTTTCGTTGAAAAACAAAGCACCATGGACGGAAATTTCTCATCCGCTCCATCTCCCAATCCAGAAGATTTGAAAGCTCTTCAAATGGGAACTGAGCAAATGATGCAAACAAAAAGCGATCTTTTCATTGCTACAGATCCGGATGCCGATCGAATCGGAGTGGTCATTGCTAAAAACCAAGTCTTAAGCGGAAACCAAGTAGGATGTCTTCTTTTAGACTACATCTGCTCTTCTTATCAAAAAAAAGGAGGGCTTCCCCTTCATGCCACATTTGTCAAAACCATTGTGACAACCGAATTATTTAAAAAAATCGCAGAAAATTATGGCGGCATTTGCATCGATGTCTTAACGGGATTCAAATACATTGGAGAAAAAATCAGAGAATGGGAAGGTCCATCCTCATCTCACAACTACATTTTTGGAGCTGAAGAATCTTGTGGCTATCTCTTTGGAAGTTTAGTGCGCGATAAAGATGCCATCTCTTCAGCATGTCTTCTTCTAGAAGCTGCAGCCATTGCCAAACAAGAAAATAAAACTCTTCTTGATCGTCTTTATGATTTGTATCGTCTCCATGGCGTTCATCGAGAATCTCTCGTTCAACTCAATTTCAGCGATAGTTTGGAAGGGATGGAGAAAATGCAAAAACTCATGGAACGCCTACGTAAAAATCCACCCTCTCATATTCAAGGTCAAAAAATCGATCGCATTGAAGATTATCTAAAAGGCAAAGATGGACTCCCTCCTTCCGATGTCATTCGTCTTTGGTTAAAAGATGAAACCAAACTTGTGATCCGTCCTTCAGGAACTGAACCCAAAGTCAAAATTTACGCAGGGATTGTAGAAAAAGCATCTGAAAATTTAGACGATCAAATACTCAAAGCTGATCAAAGGCTCCATTTCCTCGTCGATGCTTTTCATAAGACGTTATTAACATGATCTTAGAGAGCAAAAATCAGGCTAAAAAACCGCCATCCACAGTCAGTGTAGCTCCAGTGATATAAGAAGCTTCTCCACTTGCAAGAAAAGCAACTGCAGAGGCAATTTCTTCAGGCTTACCATAACGACCCAAAGCAACATTTTTTTTCACCATTTCTGCAAAATCTGTGTTGTCTGGATTCATGTCTGTATCAATAGGCCCTGGTTGCACAAGATTGACTGTGATATTTTTAGGACCAAGGTCTCTCGCCCAACCATGTGTATAACCAACAAGAGCAGCTTTCGTAGCTGCATAATCTGCCCCTCCGGAAGCTGTGATACGCTCTCCATTAATGGATCCTATAGTGATAATACGCCCACCTTCTTTCATAAAAAACACAGCTGCATGAGTTGCTGCGAAAACACCGCCTACATTCACGGCTAGAAGTCTCGATATTCCCAGGACATCAAGATTAGGATCATCGATAGATCCTCCTTCGAAAATCCCTGCATTATTCACAAGAATATCAATTCTTCCAAAGTGTTTACCCACTTTTTCAACAAGACTTTTGACTTGTAAAGGATCGGCTTGATCCGCTTGTAATGCGATTGCTTGAACACCCTCTTTTTCAAGTTCTTTCACTAAAGAAAGGGCTTTATCCTTAGATGCTACAAAACTAATCGCTATATGGCATCCTTCTTGAGCAAGTCGTCTAGCGATAGCTGCACCTATACCTCGTGAACCACCGGTAATAAGTGCAATTTTATTGTGCAGTCTTTTTTGCATATTAAATCCTTTTAGGGTACTTCACTCGGACATGATGAGTGATTAAAAGAGTTTTAATGAGTGTGTTTCTAATACGACTTAATTCCTCAAAGGTTAATGAGCATTCATCCAATTGCCCATCTTCTTCTTTTTCTGTAATGATTCGATTCACAACTTCTGTAATGCTTGCTTCTGAAAATTGATCAATCGAACGAGATGCAGCTTCAACGCTGTCGCAGATCATGATAATGGCAGATTCTTTCGATTTTGGCTTAGGCCCGGGATAACGGAATTCGTTTTCATTCACTTCCTCTTTTCGGCCGCCTTTCAACTCCAGCTCTTTATGATAAAAGTAATAAACCAGCGTTGTCCCATGATGCTCTTTAATAATATCTATAAAAGGCTCCGGCAAATGATGCTTTCTCGCCAAAGTTACCCCATCCGTCACATGAGAAATAATCACTTGAGCCGACTCTTTTGGCGTAAATAGCTGATGCATGTTGACGAGATTCTGCTGATTTTCTGTATAAAACTGGGGATTATTCATTTTCCCGATGTCGTGATACAAAGTTGCGGCTCTACAAAAAAGACCATTTGCTTGAATGGCTGCAGCGCAGCTTTCCGCCAAATTTCCCAAAATCAAGGAATGGTGATATGTCCCCGGAACTAAGCTTGAAAACTCTTTTAAAAGATCGCTGCTTGGATCCATGTATTCCATCAGACTCATGTCAGTCAACACACCAAATGCCGTCTCCAAAGCAGGAAGCAATCCAACCACTAAAATCGCCGTCATGATTAAAAAGACAAACGAAGAGCCGACATCCATTGCAAATTGAGAGCTCCAAAAACGATTCTCCCCTAATACAAAAGCATATAAAACAGGCAAAACGCTGAGCCATGACTTCAAAGCCACTGTAAAAACTTCTTTACGTCTTCGAATTCCTTGACTGCCGATGATAATGACAATGGAAGAGACAAGGTTCAAAATCAAAAAACGACTATGATCAACCGCTAAACTCACAGATAAAATAATGGATAAAAAAGTGGCTGCAAAAAGAGCCGTCTTTGGAGATAACAGAATACAAACTAAAATCGTAGCAAAGGGAACAATCAAAGGATATCGAACCGACCCCATCCAGCCGGCCGCATTTTTAAGAAGCACATACTCAATCAACTTTGCAAAAAGAAGGGTCAATATCACGATGCAAACAAATAAAGAAATTTGTCTTAAAGAACGGATAAAGCTTGCCTGTCCAATCCGGAAATAAAGAGTACTAATCGTCACAAAAATTAAAGACAAAATCAAGCTCGACACAATCGTTAACGGCTCTTTCAATCCCTGTTTTTCAATCATTTTGGATTTCATGGCTTGCATCATGGCAAGATGACGAGATGTGACAATTTCTTTGGCATTGATCACTTGAGTTCCGGAGCTGACCTCTGTAAATTTTTGAGGAACGGATTTAGCAACTAAAACTTTTAAAGCCTGCTCTAAAGCAGAGTCCTCTACAAACGTCCATTGTCGTTGTTGAAACACATGAACAACATATAAAACGGTCTCTCGATGGAAAAGGCCGCTTTTAAAAATTTCATGAACGGCCCCTTTCCAGAAATCAACAGGAAGAACAACAGATTCCAGTCCATGATCCGGCACAAACTCGTAATAAGAAAAGTCAGAGAAAGAAATATTTTTAATTCTTTGAATCGTTCTTGCATCTGTAAAACGGGCTTCCAAAAGCAAGGTCTCTACCTCGTCTGCAACTTTATACATCTCTTCAAAAGTTGCATTCGGGACTTCCTGTTTCCATTGCTTACTATGAATTAAAAGATCCTCAAGATGATATCTGGCATCTCGAACTTGTTTATCTTCGATTTGATAGACATGACCAATATCTTTCATGGCCTGCTGTCTTAAGACAATCGTTGCCTCATCATCGGGAAATTCAAAATCAACCCGAGCCACTACATATGTACCTGCAGGGGCATCCAGCTCAAGACTTTCTACCTGAACAGAACGAAAATGAAGAAAGAGGGCTAAGAAAATAACACAAACAAAACCGACTAAAACCCGCCAGCCCCGAGAATCCGAAGAGAGCCAATCTCGCCAGCTCTGCAATATGCGATCTTGTTTCATACTTTCATGTTAATCGATTCACCGAAATTGACTCAAGAATGGTTTCCGAGAAATAGGCTGAAAAGGTAAGATAGACAAAAAAAGATTCGATCCAAATATATGGAAAAATACCAGGTTTTAGCTCGCAAATACCGTCCTCAGCGCTTTGAAGATGTCGTAGGTCAAGAATCCGTCGTAACGACTCTCAAAAATGCCTTGAAATTCCAAAAAGTAGCTCACGCCTATCTCTTTTCCGGATCGCGAGGTGTTGGGAAAACAACACTTGCCCGTCTTTTTGCCAAAGCACTCAACTGCGAATCTTTAGATGCAAATCTAGAACCCTGCAACAAATGTACTTCTTGCCAATCCATCATCGCAGGTCAATCGCTCGATGTGATTGAAATCGATGGGGCCTCCAATCGAGGAATCGATGATATCCGAGAAATCAATGAGACCATTGGATACGCGCCCACGCATGGACGCTATAAAATTTATATCATCGACGAAGTCCACATGCTCACCAAAGAGGCCTTTAACGCTCTCTTAAAAACCCTCGAAGAGCCTCCTGAAAAAGCAAAATTTTTCTTTGCAACCACAGAAGCGCATAAAGTTTTACCCACGATCATCAGCAGATGCCAACGATTTGATCTTGGGAAAATTTCAGAGCAGCAAATCATTGCAAAGCTCGAACAAATTGCCCAGGACCTCAAACGAGATGCTGAAAGCGCGGCTCTTCATAAAATTGCCATGATTGCAGATGGATCTCTTCGCGATGCTGAATCTCTTTTTGATCAAATCCTTTGCTTTTTAGATGGGCCCGTCACTGTCCATGCTGTTCAAGAGATGTTTGGGCTCATTGATCAAGAACAATTTTTCGCTCTCGACAGTGCGTTTCAAGAGCAAGATTTTAGTTTTGCTTTTTCCTTAACCCATCATCTCATGCAAACAGGAAAAAATATCTCTCATTTCTTTTCTCAGCTCATTGAACATTACAGATTCTTATCTCTTTATAAAACACTTGGAGAAACAGCTCTTCCTCCGGCTCTTGGACCCCGCTATGCAAAGTCGGCCTCTTTTTACATACAGCCCCAGTGTCTTTATATTTTAGAATATTTACTCAATGCCGAGATCTCGCTTCAAAAAAGTCTTTCTCAAAGAATCTTTCTTGAAATGACGCTTCTTCACATCATCAAAAGCAAGCAAAGAATCCCCATTGAAGTGTTGGCAAGGCGCCTTTCCGAACTGGAACACACAATCAAAACGGCCCCTTCTATCGACGTCATAAAACAACCTGAACCAAAAGCCCCTGAAATCAATATCCCTGCCAAACCGATCTCTTTAGAGACGCCTCCGGAAACAAAAATCATCTCACCTCTTCCTCAAGAATCTAAAAACACTCCATCGGGCACAGAAAACATCTCTGAAAAAAAACGGCCTAAGCAAGAACCAATACCGAGCGCAACCGAAAATGAAAATGTTAACAAAGTCAGAGCTCCGGATCTACAAAAGCAAAGCATTGATGCAATCCAAGTTAAAGACTGCAAAGATGCAAATGCCGAGACAACCAAAACCACGATTTCCGACCCAGCCAAAGACACAACAGAACTTCATCAAAGCCACTATGCAACACTGATGCGATTTGCAGCTGTAGAATTAGAAGGTTCATTAAAAATTCATTAACAAGGATTTCAATTATGGGAAGCGGTTTTTCTAAAATGAAAAAACAAGCGCGTCTAATGCAAGCGCAACTCTCTCAACTCAAAAATGAGATGCAAACCACTCAAATCGAAGGAAGCGCAGGCGCGGGTCTTGTCACGCTCGTTCTTAATGGAGAAAAAGAACTTCAAAAAATCACGATTAAACCAGAATGTGTCAGCGACCTTGAAGCACTCCAAGATCTCATCGTAGCAGCCTTTCAAGATGCTTCTCGCAAAATCGATGAAAAGCAACCCACGCCCAATCTCACTTCATCTCTTTTTGGCTAATACCGCATCTATATAACATTAACGTGTCGATACTTCTTGGCTGAGGTATCGTCTTAACTCTTCAAACGAAGAGAGTTCTAAAGCGCCTTCCGCTAAACGACAAGCTTCTACAATTCTCCACTTTCTCACTGTGTGCTTCACTAAAGGAATGAAGCGCGCTGCGACAGAAAATTCTGTCACCCCTAATCCCACCAAAATCGGAATGATCAGAGGATCTGTTGCAATTTCGCCGCAAATACAAACCGGTTTTTTCGCAATCTTCGCAAAAGAGACAACCATCCGAATGAGTCGCAAAATACTCGGATGAATTGCAAAGTAAAGATGAGACGTGTAAGGATTCACACGATCTGCCGCAAGCACATATTGAATGAGATCGTTTGTTCCAATGGATAAAAAATCAACCTCAGGAGCAATCACATCGCACATCAAAGCAGAGGAGGGAACTTCAATCATGCACCCAATGGGGATTGTCTTTGCAATGGTTTCTTTTTTTCGCATGAACTCTTCTTGAATCTCTAAGATTTTTTGACGCACAAAACGAATCTCAGAAATATCAGAAACCATCGGAATGAGAATATGGATATCGCCATAGCGACTTGCTCGAACAATTGCTCGAAGCTGCGCTTCTAAAATTTCCGGATATCGAAGTAAAAATCGAATCGCTCTACAACCCAAAACAGGGTTTGTTTCATGGCCAAGATCTAAAAAATACTTCATATCAGGATGATCTAAAGGAAGAGACACTTTTTTATCTCCACCCAAATCAAACACGCGAATCACAAGAGGCTTGCCATTTAAGTTTTGAAGCATCTCTTGATATATTCTAAACTGCTCTTCTTCAGTGGGTAGCAATCTTTTCGATAAAAACAAATACTCGGAACGAAACAGCCCAATTCCAAAAGCTCCGTTTTGAAGAATCTGATCAATCTCTTGAGGATTTTCTAAGTTTGCAAAAACCCTGACCTCATATCCATCGATCGTTTCACTTTTCAAATGAGAGTCTTTTGTTAAAGACAAAGTTTCTTGAAGATCTCGTTTTTTGAGCTCTTCATATTTTTTCAAAGTCTCTTCTTCTGGATTTACAATAATAATTCCTTGAGAACCATCAACAATTAAAGACTTCAACTCTTCATTTTTTAGGAATTTTAAGTCTACGTTGGCAACATAAGGAATCCCCTTCGCCCTAGCAACAATGGCTGCATGAGAAGTCAGTCCTCCCGATTCTGTGACAAAAGCACTCACCAAAGAGACATTTGCCTCTACTGTTTCGGAAGGAACAAGCTCATCTGCTAAAATGACCGAATTCTGAGGAACGTCCGATAATTTCATCCGATTGAAAGGACGCAAATGCCCTAAAATTCTTTGCGATACATCTTCAATGTCTCGAATCCGTTCTCGAAAATAGGAATCTTTCAAAAGATTAAAGCGATCTCGATATTCATCAATCAAATGATGAAAGATCACTTCTATGTTTTGTCCTGTTTCTCGAACCTTTTTTTCAACCCCGCTTGTGATGAAAGGATCTTTTATCATCTCCAAATGAGACTCCAAAATCAAAGCCACTTCCGAATGACCTTTTTCTAAAGATTCTCTTTGCAAACTTTCTAAATCTTTACGACTTAAATCAAGAGCGTTCCGATAACGATGAATCTCTTCTTCAACTTCTTTTTTAGGAATGAACTCTTCAGGTATTTCGCCGTCTACATTTAAAAAAACAGGAAAACCAATGCCAATTCCCTTACTTATCGGAGAGCCTCTAAGAACAATTTCTTTCATTCCCCAAACCCCTGATCAAACGCCATCACCAATTGAGACATCGTAAGCTCTGCATCTTCCCCTTCGACAACAATTTCAAGCTGCGTATTTTTCTTCGCTGCCAAAATCAAGATGCTCATAATACTTCGGGCATTGATTTTCTCATTTTTATACATAAAATGAACAGAAGACTTTCTGGGCTGAAGCAATTTCACAATGGCAGCAGCGGGTCGAGTATGTAAACCCAGTGCATTTTTTACTTTCACTTTGCAAGTCAGTTTCATCCTTTTTTCTTCCCCGAAATTGTAGCCAAGAGTTTTGCATTAAATTCTTTTGCAGAATGATATCCCATGTTTTTTAAGCGATGATTTAACGCCGTTGTTTCTAATAACAAAACAACATCACGACCCGGTTTTACAGGAAGAACATGAAAAGGGACGCTCACTCCAAGAACATCAATAAATTTCTCATCCAATCCGACACGATCATAAAAATGGTGATCATCCCAAGGTTCCAATTTCACGACAATATCAATTCCCTTATCAGGACGAACGCAAACAGCTCCGTAAAGGTTTGCGACATTAATAATTCCAATGCCTCGAATTTCCATCAAATGACGTGTCAACTCAGGACCTGAGCCGACCAAAAACGAGCCTTCTGTTTTTTTCACACGAACCACATCATCCGAAATCAATCGATGCCCTCTTTCAATCAAACCAAGGGCCGCTTCACTTTTTCCAACGGATGATTCTCCTTGAATCAAAAGTCCCACGCCAAACACTTCCACCAAAGTTCCATGCATTGTGATGCTTGGACAAAATTCTTCATAAAGTAAAAAAGTAATCCGTGAAAGCAAATTCGTCGCCGAAACATTCGCTTGAAAAAGAGAAATTTTTTCTTTTTCACAACACAATGTGAGTTCTTTGGGAGGTTTCAAGCCTCTTGACAAAATCACCGCCGGAGTCTGACGATTCAAAATCGCTCCCAATCTTTCCATGCGTGTTTCATGCGTTAATTCGCGCAAATACTCAAGCTCTTGCTTTCCAAACACCAAGATGCGGCTGAAAACAAAGCCTTTTAAATAGCCTGCCAGACTTAAACCGGGCCGATGTACTTCCGCTTTATAAATGCTCTTAGAAAGCCCTTCTTTTCCGGATAAAAGATAAAGCCCCAAATCTTTTCCATGCTGCTCATAAAAATGCTTTACCAAATAATCGGATTTCTTTTCTTTCATGGAAAGTTCATTCCTTCTAGATAAGAGACAAGCCATTCCAAGAAACTAGTAAATGCCAATGGTTCTCCCTCTTTACGATGTTTCACATCAGAGATCGTATGATTGATCCCTGAAAAATAGACATTTCCCATTTCACTATTTGGATACCAGTCCGTAAAAAAACATTGAAATGAACTCAGCCCATAATCTTCATAAAAAGGAATTAAAGAATTCGGATCGACTAAATGATCTTCAAAGCGGATCTCATTTTCACCATAGAGCAAAGAATCTCTCAGCAAACCTCTTGCCAAGACAACCTCATCCATGTTCAAAAGACCTGCCTCCGACAATTTCCCAAACCCATTATGAAGCTTTAAAAACGACAAATAATCACGAGGAAGTCCGTGACCAATTTCTGTTTTAAAAAGAGAAATATCCTGATCGATTGCGGGAGGAAACCCACGAAAGAAAGTGCTGTTATCTGCAAGGCTATAGACCATTTCAGAAGAAAACTCACCCTCTTTTTTCACCACGACAATCGCTACATCATCAAGCCTTGCAAAAAACTGAAAGAAAAACGGATGCGCTTTTGGATGAAAGGGAAGACGATCCAGCCATAAATCGCAAACGAACTCAACACGCTCTTCTTTAGATATGTGACTTAGTTCAAACCAGCTTCTCGGCAAATCGAAGACTTTTTCTGAGAGTTCCGCCCAAGAAAAATCTCGATTTTCATGCAAAATCAAAATCCCCTCGAATTTTGCATCGCCGCCTTCAACATAAAACTGTTTTGCAAGATCATTCATGAAAACGAAATCATATCGGTGAACAATCTTTTTTTCAAACCATGATATACACAAACGAATTCAAAAGTTGGAACTATGCCAAGGAAGAGCCCTGATTTTGAATCAGGCGAAGCTGGCGAGCAGATCAACTTGAGAAAAGCTACCGCGCTGGAAGCGAGACAAAATTTAGGATAAATCCGACGCTGCAGAAACAGGGACTTTGAACTGGAACGAGTTTATACCAGGAGGGATATCTAAGAATCAGAAATGGAGGACGAAGCGTTGCTTCGCTCATCATTAGAAACTTGTGTTATTTACGAAAATCAGGAACCAAACTTGGATCTATTGCGTATAATAAAATTTTAACACATGCTCGTACTACATCCGATTTAGTATTTTGAAGAATATACTGTAACGTTTCAGGATCTAAACACTGAATCCATTCTTCAATGGCTACCACTGCCGCTTCTTTTTCTGCATCAGAAAGATTGCCTAACAAGCAGTGAGTCCAAAATGAAGAATCAAAAAACGTTGATTGCAATGAATTATTTTGTAACGAATTAATTTCCATTTAAACATCCCATTTAATTTATGGACATTTTAACTATCAACATCCACCAAATCAAGTAAAACAAATACTTGCGACCTACCAAAAAAAACAGTAGAATAGAGGGCCTTATGGATCTATTTGTACCAGTTGCTAAACCTCCTTGGACAGCTTTAGGAAAAGAACTCGAAAGCTGCGTCAGAAAGGCCATTATCTTTCGAAAGGAACTTATTCCATAGATCACATCATAGAGCGATTGGAAAAGAAAATTTCAGCCACCGAAATCTATTACGCATTACTTCGCCTACAAGAAAAAGGTTTTTTAGAAGAAGCTTCTTCCACATTACCTAAGTCCTTTAAAATTTGAACTCTATCTAATTCCTTATCGCTCATATAGATACGCCTTTCCATTGCGTCACTACTCATTGATAATCAACAACTTCTGATTACCAAAAAGGGGACATTTCTACTTAACGGAAAGGGGACATTTCAACAAAATTTTAATAAAACTTTACATTTTAATTTAATACAATTAGAAAGTTTAGTATAATAAAAACAAATAATATTAATTATATGACAATAAGCATTATTAGAACAAATAACCCTCCACAAGGACAACAAAAAGACACTCTCAACAGCTGCCTTAACTGTTATGGCGTTTTTCGAAATATTGTTGATTTTCTTCCGGTGGATGATACAGGAGCTCTGTCTTTATTTCGTGAAATACACCGCTCTTCTGATTCACCTTTCATTGAATACATGAACCGACATATCCAAACAGAGCTTCTCAAAATTCTCTATCCATTGCAGCCATTCACTTCCGAAGAATTCGATCAAAAAACGCAAGAATTTGCCCTCACTACAAATAACAATATTGCACGCATCCGAGATCATTATTTTCCACTTTTGAAAAACTTATCATCCTCTAAAAAAAATCGCTTACTAAAAAAAATCAGAGAACTCGTTAAAACATACAATCAAGATCAAATTTCTGCATTATTTGAAATCATCATCCTAATAAAGGCAATACCCAATCTATCCACTTCATGGGATCAAATACCTCCCAGTTCAAAAGAAAAAATAAAAGAACTGCTAGGGTCAAGTCCAAATGATTTGCCTCATTTATACTTCCATTTATTCAGGAAAGCTCTTCTCCTTGATCAAGCCATGCAAGCAGCGCATAGATTCGATCACACAAATCCAAACAGCGAAAGATTTGAAGTTCTATTTCAAATACCTCCTAATTTCACGTCCTTCATTAAACCTTACTTAAAACACAGAACTCCGGGAGAGTCATTTTCTCCTGATGAATTAGATGAGCTCCATCTGATAAAAAGCTCTATAAACCAGCCACATCCTAATATAGAAATGTGTCAAAGCCATCGTTTTTGTGTCATCGCACCATCTCAAGAAAACAACGAAACTTTAGAATCTAAAATTGACACAATCTTTCAGGAACACTTACAAAGTTACAAGCGTAAAGAATCAACTTTTGAAAATTTAGCTAGATTTATAGAAGAACCACTAGCAATAACCCTAACGATAACAGCTTTTCTAAGTACATGGCTAGCATCGGTAGGTATTGCAGCCTCTTTTCCTATCGTATATCAACGTCTTCAAAAAATGAAGCTATCAGAATTTTTATGCAGAGTAGGAACCTTAAGTACACTGGGGGCAAGTTCTTTCTTGCTATTTAAAGCCCTACAGGTGCAGGTGGACTTCCGAATACCTCGTTTTTGTCGTTCTAATCAATATTATTACAGATCGAAATCCGCAAAAATGTCCAGCTTTTTAAAAAACCGGCAGTAAGGGGTCATCCAATAATAAATTTTAGAGCTGTATAGGAGAAAAACGGTTCAGGTTTTCTCCTATACAGCTCTAAAATTTATTATTGGACAACCCCTAAATAGAGCAACAAGTAAAAATCAAGAAATTCCCTAAAAAATAGCTCATATTGTGCTTATTCTTGCAGGCTTCAAAAGAAACGGGTAAAATAGCGCACCTCATGGATCTATTTGTACCAATCGCTAAACCTCCTTGGACAGCTTTAGGAAAAGAACTCGAAAGCTGTCTCAGAAAGGCCATTTTTGATTTTTCTTTAATCGATAAAGAAACAAAAAAAATCGCCATCGCTTTAAGCGGAGGGAAAGACAGCTTAAGCCTTCTTTTTTTACTCCACGCCCTAAGAGGGAGAGGATTTCCTTTGTTCGATCTTTTTGCCATTCATGTCGGAGGAGAATTTTCTTGTGGAGCCGGCATTGGAGAAAAATTTTTAAAGTCGATCTGCAAAGAGCTCAATGTAGAATTCATTGAAAGAGAATCGACCCAAAAAAGAGAGACTCTAGAGTGCTATCGCTGCTCTCGAGAACGACGAAAACTCATTTTCGATGCAGCTAAAGAAGTGGGAGCCACCACAATTGCTTTCGGCCATCATAGAGATGACAGCGTGCAAACTCTTTTGTTGAATCTATTTCACAAGGCAGAATTTGCAGCCAACCTTCCTAAAGTCCCGATGAGAGAATATGGAGTCACGATCATCAGGCCTTTGATTTACATCTCTGAAAATGACTTGAAAGAATTTGCCAAGCAATATGGATTTACAAGAATTACCTGTCAGTGTCCGGTAGGACAAAACTCAAAAAGAAAAATCACGGAAGGGTTGCTCAAAGAAATCGAAACCCACTTTCCGCACGCGAGGGGCAATTTGGCGAAAGCCGGACTTTTATATGGATCTGAAAAAGCAATCCATCCATAATTGATCGCTTATGAGTTTAGAACTGAAGGCGTTTTTCCTCTATTTTTTCTGTCTTCTTTTGATTTCTTTAATCTCGTATCGAAAACAAAAATCAGAAGCTGACTACATCATCGGCGGCAGATCGTTAAATTTTTGGCTGACCGCATTATCTGCTCACGCAAGCGATATGAGCAGCTGGCTCTTTATCGGCTATCCTGCACTCATTTTCACAACCGGAGTTGAGGGCGCTTGGGCTGCCATTGGTCTTGTGGGATGCATGTTTTTAAATTGGCATTTCATCGCTCCCAAATTACGCACGATCACTGAACAAACCAAAAGTCTTACTCTCAGCGCTTATTTTGAAAATCGATTCAAAGATACTTCTGGAAAGCTCCGTCTGATTTCTGCCATCATGTCCGTTCTCTTTTTTACCTTTTACATCTCTTCCGGACTTGTAGGCCTTGGAATTCTTGTCGATTCTCTCTTTGGCCTTTCCTACACTTTAGGCATTTTCATCGGATTACTCATCGTCGTCATCTATGTGTTTTTAGGAGGATATCGAACGGTTGCGTGGATTGATTTATTTCAAGGCATTTTTCTTCTTCTTGTCATCGTTTCCGTACCTACCATTCTCATTGCAAAAACAGGCGGCATGTCTTCCATCATGGATGCCATTCGAAACCAAAATCTATCCACCTCTTTAATTCCTGAATTTACATTCACTGCGATCATGGCCAACATCATGATTGCTCTTGGATGGGGCCTTGGCTACTTTGGACAACCTCACATTCTCACCAAATTCATGGGGATTCAAAAGGTGGACGATATGTATAAAGCCAAATATTTAGGAATCAGCTGGCAAACGATTGCGCTTCTTTCTGCAACCTTCATTGGTCTGATCGGCATCTTTATGTTCCCTCAAACCCATCATCCGGAACATGTCGTTTTAGATATCGTAAAAACAGCATTAGCCCCTTTCTTTGCTGTTTTAGTATTATGCGCTATTTTAGCCGCAACAACCAACGTCATGGCAGCTCAAATTTTGGTGGTGGCATCCAACTTGTCCGAAGATTTTTATAAACGACTCATCCGACGCTATGCAACGTCAAAAGAACTTCTTTGGGTCTCCAGATCTTCTGTCATTCTCATCGCAATCCTTGCTTTCATCATCGCCTTTTTCAAAATCTCTTCACTCTATCAGCTCGTTTTCTATTCATGGTCCGGACTCGGAGCTTCTTTTGGCCCTCTTGTTTTAGCGTCTCTTTACCGCCCCTCCATTAACAAACACGGAGCCTTTGCCGGCATTTTGGTGGGAGGGTTAACCGCAGCCATTTGGCCTTACTATAATCAACTTTTTGGTTTAGATATTCCCTCTCTCATCATCGGATTTATTTTAAGCTATCTATCCATAGAAATTGTCTCATTCATCACTAGGAAAAAAGTAAAGCTATGAAACGCCCCTTCATTCTTATCACTAATGACGATGGCATCTCAGCACCCGGATTACATAGCCTCTGGCAAGCCGTATGCCCTTTTGCAGATTGCGCTATTGTTGCGCCTCATTCAGAAAAATCAGGAGCAGGACTTTCCATCACATGGACAAAACCTCTTCGCATCGAATCTATATCATGGCAAGATGCAACACCTGCCTGGAGTGTCTCCGGAACCCCGGCAGATTGTGTCAAAATGGCATCCCATTTCTTAATCTCAAAAAAACCGGATATGATCCTCTCAGGAATCAACAAAGGCTCCAACGCAGGAAGAACCGTACTCTATAGCGGCACAATTGGAGGCGTTATTGAAGGAGTTTTAAAAAATATCCCAGGCATCGCATTTTCATCTTGTGATTTCACCTTTTCCCCAGCGCCGCGTATACAAAAATACATCTCCACCTTGGTGCAATATTTTTTAAAAAATCCACTTCCTCAAGGCACTTTTTTAAATGTCAATTTTCCTTCCAGTGCCATTGAAATCAAAGGTTTAAAAATGACCAAACAAGGGCAAAATTACTGGATGGAAGATCCTGAAAAAAGACTTCACCCTGAAGGAATTCCCTACTATTGGCTCGGAGGGAAGTGGTCATCAATAGAAGAAGATCCCGAAAGCGATGTCGCTCTTTTAGAAAAAGGCTACATCACCGCAGTTCCTATCCATGTAAGTCAACTGACAGATTTTCATTCCTTAACAACCATGAAGAACACCATCGAAAATCTTTTCGAGACTTCTTCTGAACCCTCCCCGTTTCTATGAAAGGAATCATTCTCGCAGGAGGTCATGGAACAAGGCTCTACCCTGCAACTTTAGCTCTCTGCAAACAGCTTCTTCCCATCTATGATAAGCCGATGATCTATTATCCATTATCCATTCTGATGATGGCAGGGATCAAAGAAATTTTAATCATCTCAACTCCCGATGATGTTCCCCGTTTTGAAAGACTCTTTCAAGATGGATCTTCTTTAGGACTGAAAATTTCATACGCCGTTCAAGAAACACCCAATGGCTTAGCGACTGCATTCATCATTGGAGAATCATTCATCAATCATGAACCCGTCTCTTTGATTTTAGGAGATAACATCTTCTATGGACAAGATCTTCCATTTCTTCTTCAAGAAGGGACTTCTCTTCAAAAAGGAGGACTGATCTTTGGGTATCGAGTGAAAGATCCAAATCGCTACGGCGTTGTCGAATTCGATGAACACATGAGAGCGATCTCCATTGAAGAAAAACCAAAAGAGCCCAAATCTTCTTACGCAGTCCCGGGTCTTTACTTTTATGGCCCCGAAGTTGTTGACATTGCAAAATCCTTAAAACCTTCGAAACGAAAAGAGCTTGAAATCACCGATATCAACCAAACTCTTTTAGAAAAAAAAGAACTCAAAGTGAGACTTTTAGGCCAAGGCAATGCCTGGCTTGACACAGGGACTTTCGCCTCTTTACAACAAGCCTCTTCTTTTGTGCAAACCATCCAAGAAAGACAAGGGATTAAAGTTGCTTGCATCGAAGAGATCGCCTATCAAAAAAGATTCATCGATCAAGCTCAATTCCAAAAGCTCATTCAAAAATACGCTCATAACGAGTATGGAGAATACCTCTCCACTACAAAAATCTAGAAAAATTTCTCAAATCTCGTTAAGTTACTTCTTTAAAAATGAAAATAACGATGAGATGTTCTCTTCTCTTCCTCTTGTCTCTTTGCGCTTGCCTATTTTCTTTAGAGCCGATGACCTCTAGGAATGAACTCAACGGATCTGTCGACTCCAAAAATTTTGATGTTTTTGCTTCTTTCATCTTTTGGACTGCAAAAGAAGCGGGAGCCGATTGCTGGGCTGAAGTGATCACTACCCATGGCTCTGCATCTTCTAACATCTTGAAATCGATCCCATTTAACTGGGATCCCGGGTTTAAAGTGGGTATTGGATACAAACAACCTGAGTGGGATATACAAACCTATTACACCTGGTTCTATACCCTTGGGAAAGACTCAGTCTCGAGCCTACCCGGCAGTGTTCTTTCTACGTTTTTGGGCAATTTTTATATCGATAATGAGCAAGGATCAGGGATCAATGGACCTCCTTATCAAAAAGCAAGCATTGATTGGAGCATCCGTTTCCATATGTTTGATTGCGAGCTGGCTCGTCTTTTCTTGATCAGCGAATCACTCACTCTTCGTCCTTTTTTCGGCGCGAAAGGAGGATGGATTCATCAAGCAATCCACACAAAATGGTACAATCCTGATCTTTCAGCCATTCAATTTCTCGGATCTCCTGATTATTCTGTCGGCACGGAGAAATTAAATAACAATTTCTGGGGCATAGGCCCTCAATTCGGAGTCCATACAAAGTGGCTTTTATTGACTAAGCAAAAACAATCTTTTTATCTTCTGAGCGATTTATCAGGAGCCATCATGTGGGGACATTGGTCATTTGGCGATATCTTTGAAAACTCAATCCAACAAAAAACTGTGATTGATTTTGCTCCTCTCAACTACGGAGCCTCGATGATCCGATCCTTCTTGGGTTGCGGCTGGGAAACCTGCTTCTCCAATCAATCTTCTCTTTCTTTGAAATTAGGCTATGAAACGCAATTTTGGTTAAACCAATTACAATTTTATTCATTTGTTGCAGGAAGATTTGCAAATGCACTCACATTACAAGGAGGGACTTTTGCGCTTCTCTTCGATTATTAAAAATATCCTCCTTTTACAAACCCTCTTATTCACCCTCCATGCAGAACTGCTGGATCCTGAAAAATCGCCGAACAAATGGACAATTTCTGCCGATTTTCTGACATGGTTTGCCTCAGAAGAAGTGGCATCCATTTGGGCCGATATCACGACAGTTCAGTCAAATGCTACTTCTTTAAAACTTCCCGGATTTGATTTTCAATGGGATTATGGA
The DNA here is from genome assembly GCA_027451825.1 of Chlamydiota bacterium. Taxonomy (GTDB): domain Bacteria; phylum Chlamydiota; class Chlamydiia; order Chlamydiales; family SM23-39; genus DAIDHZ01. Next base: position 27,522 of record DAIDHZ010000015.1, on the reverse strand, counting down.
TTTCGGATCGGCGCAGGACGCAATTTAGAACATGATCAATGGGACACAGCTTTTTATTGGAGTTGGTTTCGCACAGATGCAAAACACGCCCAGCCTTCTCAACCCAATACTTCGCTCAGCGCAGAATTCGACGCTGCCTTTTTAGCGCAACTTACAGAAGTCTCGTCTCCACAAAGTATGAGCGTCCAATGGAGTCTTCTTTTCAACATGTTTCATTGGGAATTAGGAAAAAGTTACTGGGCGAGCAAGCATATATCGATACGCCCTTTTTTAGGACTTCAAGGAGGCGAGATCAACCAATCCATCGAAGCAAAATACTACGATCTCATTGTAGATATTTTCTTTCCCACCAACAATTCGGCAAAAGAAAGACTCAAGAATGATTTTTGGGGAATCGGCCCCTTGGGAGGTCTTAATACTCAATGGCGGCTCTGTCAACTTACATCAAGCGCTTTCGATCTTTTTAGCCATTTTGCAGTCGCTACAATGTGGGGAAATTGGACCTGCAGCGATGTTTACAAAAACACCCTTTCTCAATCTTATTCTGTAAAAACAGAAAATAACGCATTAGGGGCTCTTATGTTCCGCGGCTTTTTAGGAATCGGATGGAATGTCGATCTCTATCAAGGGAAGTCTCACTTTTTAGCAAAAATTGGATATGAAACACAAATTTGGACCAATCAACTCAGAATCGCCACCTTCCAAATCCAACGTTTACATCATGATTTAACTTTGCAAGGCATCACAATCAATGCTCAATTCGATTTTTAGGATTATACCAAATAGGATAAATAACTTTGGATTTAAGCTGCGCGAAAACTGTCAACAAATCGACGATCGTAAATGGCATAGTATTAATCAATACAATGCCATTTACGATCGTCGATTTTTGACGTTTTGGCGCGCTTAAATTCAAAGTTATTTATCCTATTTGGTATTATATGAATTTTATCATTCTCTTTTCTTTATTTCTCATCGGATATCTTTATGGCTCAAAACCAATAGAAATATATGCAAAAGCACTCTATTGGTATCCCAGTGAAACGATGGACTGGGCGTATGTCCGCACAGGGGATCAAAACGTCTCTCAAAGCACCTATCAAACGTTTGTTTTTCATTGGGCTCCAGGCTTCTCAGTGGGCATTGGATATACAATGGAACATGATCAGTGGGATACCCAAGCAAGTTACAGCTGGTTTCAGTCAAAAGCATCAGATCATGCAAAAGGACCGATCACACCTGGTTTTTTAGCTGCACGGCTTTCTTTTTTAGAGCCTTTTTCAGAAGGAAAAGCAAACATGAACATCCGCTATAACATGTTTGACTGGGATTTGGGGCGAAAGTTTGCAGTCACCTCGCATCTTATTTTACGTCCCTCTATCGGATTCAAAGGAGGATGGATCGATCAAACCATTCACTCTCATTGGATTCTTTCATCTCTTCCTGGATTCACCGCATATGAAAATTTAAAACAAACATTTCAAACAGCAGGAGCTAAAAGCGCAATCAATGGGAAGTGGTGTTTTGGGCAAATACACAACCATCACTTCAGTCTCCTTGGTTTTTTTGAAATGGGTTATCTCTGGGGACACTGGTCCATTCATGATCAATTCAAAGACTCTTTATCGACAGTGATCAATCTCAAAACAACGCCTCGAAACTATGGAGCTTTGGTATTGCATAGTTTTATGGGGCTCGAATGGGATTGCAGCGCCCACCTGACTCTCCAGCTCTGCTATGAAATAGAAGATTGGCTCAATCAAAGCCAATTTTTTACGAATATTTCCGGATCACAAAACAATGATCTAATTCTCCAAGGATTTAATCTAAGCCTCGGCTCTGATTTTTAAAAATTCTCTAGGGGCTTGATTTTCTGATGATGCTCGACAACCCCATTCACAATCTCGTCAACATCATCGGAAATACGAATGAGCGCTAAATCCTCTTGCTTAATGTTTCTACGAGCTAAAACCGTGTTTTTTAACCAATCTAAAAGACCCGCCCAATATTCTTTACCTACAAGATAAATCGGAAAATGATGGCTCTTCTTGGTTTGGATCAAAGTAAGAGCTTCAAAAAGCTCATCCAACGTGCCAAACCCTCCCGGCAACACAACAAATCCTTTGGCATATCGGACAAACATCACTTTACGAACAAAAAAATAATGAAAATGCAATGAACATCCCGGATCAATATAGGCATTGGGCTTATCTTTTTCAGAAACTCGGACACAAAGCCCGCAACTTCTGCCCTTCGCTTCTTGAGCTGCTTTATTGGCACATTCCATAATACCGGTGCCGCCACCTGTCATAATTGCAAATCCTTTCTCTACAAGTTTTTTTGCAATCACTTCAGCAAGATCATAATACTTACGATCGATTGGATGTTCATTGGTGGAACCAAAAATTGCAACGGCAGGACCTAAAGAAGTCATTCCTTCAAAGCCATCTACAAATTCAGACATCATGCGAAAGATGCGCAAATAATCGACCGATTGCGCATGTGAATCTTTGTAAGGAAAAGAAATTTGATCATCCATTACGAACCTTATTAAATAATGCCTTTTGAAAATAATTTTGCACGTCGTTTCAAAGCCACTCTTGCCGTTCGGCCATAAGCCACTTCATGTAAGTTTTCAATCGCAATAAATGCACTAGGATCTTCTCTTAAGACAATTTCTTTCAATTCAGCAAGATCCAATCTCTCAACAATAATGAACAAAATGTCACGATCTTCTCCTGAATATCCCCCTTTTCCTTTGATAAAGGTAAGACCTAACCCAAGCTCCAATGTAATGATCTTGCTCAATTTATCCGGTTTAGAACACATGATCAAAACAGATTTCAACTCTTCAAGACCTGCAATCACAATGTCCATCATTTTAAAAGCAACAATGTAAGTCATGAGTGATCGAAGAGCAATATGCCAATCGTGAAAAATCCAACCATACGCAGTAAACACAAAGACGTTAATAAAGAGAATCACCTGCCCTACGGTGAAGCCTTTTTTGCGATTGATTAAAATCGCTAAAATTTCTGTTCCATCAACACATCCTCCATGACGAATGATCATCCCGGCACCAGCTCCTAACATCGCGCCGCCGATCACAATAGCTTCTAACTGATCAGCTCCGAATGAAGGCACTCTTTCCAATGCAAACAAGAACAGAGCAAAAAGGACAATCGCCACAAACATATTCATCACAAAAGATCTACGAATGTAACGCCACGCCAAAAAGATAAAGGGGATATTGAGAATCAAAAGAAAATATGACAAATAGGATGTTCCATATAACCTTGCCAAAATCAACGCAACACCGACTACGCCGCCATCGATCAATTGATTTGGAGTTAAGAAAATCCGAATAGCTAGAGCTGCAAGAAAGGCTCCGATAGCCATTCCGAAGTAAGTGATTAGATAATGAACAACGCGTCCTGATAAAGGCAATGATTGCGGCATAGGAACTCTCCTGAAACCATGAATAATGGATTCATTGTATAGAGAGAGAGATGAGATTTCAAGGGATTTTTTGGCTTAAATGCGTTCAAGAAGAACGCGGGAGACGGGGCTCGAACCCGCAACTTCCGCCGTGACAGGGCGGCGCTCTAACCAATTGAACTACTCCCGCAATCGAAAAAAAACCTCTCTACTCAAGAGAGGATTGGGCGCAACAGGACTCGAACCTATGACCACCTGTGTGTAAGACAGGCGCTCTACCAACTGAGCTATACGCCCTCAAAAAGAAGCTGTGATTCTATAACATCAACTCAATAATTCACAAGAAAAAACATCACATCGAAAACAAACAGCCTTCTGCAATCCACTGATCGATGGTATTGATGGTATATTCATTCTTCAAAAATTGAGGATTGTGAAGCATGAATTGATGGAAAGGTATTGTAGAATGAACACCGGAAATATGAAACTCTTTCAAAGCTCTTTTTGCTCTTTGAACAGCATCCAAACGATCCTTTCCCTTCACAATGAGTTTTGCAATCATTGAATCATAATTCGGAGGAATTCGATATCCGCTATAGCAAGCGCTATCCACACGAACATGAGGGCCGCCCGGAGGGTTATAATGTTCTAAAAGCCCCGGAGATGGAGCAAAATTATTCGCTGGATCTTCAGCATTGATTCGAAACTCAAAAACATGCCCTTTCAACGTAATATCTTTTTGTTGAAATGACAATTTTTCTCCACGGGCAATGCGAATTTGCTGTTCTACCAGATCAATCCCTGTGATTTCTTCAGTCACCGTATGCTCTACCTGAATCCGGGTATTGACCTCCATGAAATAATAATGACCATCCTGATCGAGAAGAAACTCAACCGTCCCAACGGAATGATAATTGGCTTCACGAACAATGGCAACTGCGCTCTCTCCGATTTTTTTACGCATCGCTTCATTTAACATGGGACTTGGAGCTTCCTCGATCAACTTCTGACGTCGACGCTGAACGGTGCAATCTCTCTCCCCTAAATAAACATAATTACCATGTTTATCTCCAATGACCTGCATTTCAATATGACGAGGATTTACAATCATCTTTTCTAAATAGACATCAGGGTTGTTAAAGCTCACTTGAGCTTCTGTCCGAGCCGCCAAAAATTTTTGAACAAAATCTTCTTCATTATATGCGATACGAATCCCTTTACCACCGCCGCCTGCGACTGCTTTAATAAAAATCGGGAAACCAAATTTACGAGCCTCTTTAAGACCGCTCTCAACATCACGAACAATTCCATCAGATCCAGGAATCACAGGACATTTCACTTTTTTCGCAGTTGCTTTTGCCTCTGCTTTATCTCCTAAAAGACTAATTGCTCGAGAAGAAGGTCCAATAAAATTCAACCCGGAGCTTTCGCAAATAGATGCAAAATTCGCATTTTCGCTCAAGAAACCATATCCGGGATGGACAGCATCGGCCCCCGTAATTTCACAAGCAGCAATCAAATTAGGAATTTTTAAATAGGATTGACTCGATGGAGCTTCTCCAATGCAAATGGCCTCATCCGCATGATACACATGCATCGCATCGGCATCCGCTTTTGAATAAACAGCAACAGTTTGAAGTCCCAAATCATGACACGCACGAATAATACGCACCGCAATTTCACCTCGATTTGCAATAAGAACTTTCATTTTATGTTCTTGAGATGTTTCTGTTTGCTGCTTTGCCATACGACTTCTTTCCTTTAAGATTTCACAATTCGGAAAAGACGAGTTCCAAACTCTACCGGTTGCGCATTATGCATCATTACTTCTGTAATTGTTCCGCTCATTCCTGCTTTAACTTCATTCATCACTTTCATCGCTTCAACAATGCAGACAACGGTTGACTCAGTCACTTTATCTCCCACTTTCACAAAAACGGGTTGATCCGGCCCGGGAGATGAGTAATAGGTGCCCACCATAGGAGAAGTGACAAAAAGACCCGCCTCTTCACTTTTTGCCATCTCCACTTTTTTAGGAGATTCCGGCTCAAGTTCAATATAAGATTCCGTTGCAGAAGGCCTTCTTACGGCAGGAAAAGAACTGCTTTCTTTTTCCAAATGAAGTTCAAAGTCTTTTTCTTTTACGATCATTTTGCTCAACTTAGATTTTTCTAAATGAGCCATTAATTCTTTAATTTCATCAATATTCATATTCTTACACCCGTTGGATATACTCCCCGACTTGAGTATCTACCTTGATCACGTCCCCGCTTTCGATAAATAAAGGAACATCGACCTTAGCTCCTGTTTCTAAGACAGCTTTTTTCGTTGTTGCACCGATTGCCGCCGGCTCTGTTTTGACAATCATGATTTCCAAAAACTGAGGCAATTCAACTCCAAAAATCGAATCTCCATAGAACATGGCTTTCACTTGAATCCCTTCTTTCAAGTAATGAACTTTATCAGCCAAAACTTTTAAAGAAACCAAAACCTGATCTAAATTTCCAATATCCAAAAATAAATAATCTTTTCCTTCCGGATAAAGAAATTCTAACGTTCTTTCAATCAGAGAAACTTCCTGAATGATTTGATCCAACTTGAAATTTTTTTCAATCACCTCGTCATCGATCAAATTTCGCAATTTCGTTTTAATAAAAGGAGTCCCTTTCGGAACCGTTACTTTCAAACTCGATTCAACGCGATAAATATTCCCTTCTAAGTTCAGGGTCATTCCTGGCGTGATCTGATTGGCTGTGGTCATCGTATAATTTCCTTTAATTCTGGAAGACAGCTCACCGAATGCTTGATCCATGGTTGAGACGGCATTGAAGCACCTCTTCCCCACCGCATATGAATCGTATTGAACCCAAGTTCAAAACCTGGTTTTAAATCCATTTCTATACGATCCCCGCAAACCCAAATCTCAGAGGGAGGAAGAGAAAATTTCTCTTGTAACATCTCATAAGAGGGCTTTTTCACGGAGTCTTCCGGGATGCTAATCATACTAAAAATAGAACTATCCACACCAGCTTTTTTCAACTTTTCTCTCTGGAAAGGAGGATGTCCGCCAGTCACTAAAGCCAAATGATGCGAAGATCGATAAAACTCTAATATTTCCTTAGCTTTTGGAGTCATTTGCACAATAAAATCATCCGGCAAAGAAGAAGTTAACAAATCAAGAACCCGATCAATCTGATCGTGCGTTGCCCCATACGATCTTGCAAATGAAGAAAGAGCATCTTTCGATTTTGACGAACCGGCATTCAGTTGCATAAGCTCTTCATACGCCACTGAAGGAAGTTGAACCCCCATATGCGTCAAAGCTTTCACACATTCTTTCATCTTGAAAGGAGTGACGCATCCTGAAGTATCAATCAACGTATCGTCAAGATCAAATATGATCAACAATCTTCATCAACTCCTGCGCCAACTTCTTTGAATCGTGGCGGATTAAATTTCTTTTTAAAAGATCTGATTTATGGGCTGCAGCAACGACCCCTAACATATTGGCAGGAAGCACCCGTTCATCATCCAAATCGTTTTCTACGAGCTCACCTTCATTCGCATAAACATCGATCAATTCTTTAGGAGGCTTCTCTACATTGATTAAAATATGATCAAAGACGTCTTTTCCCAAAAAACGGACGAGCTCTTTTAAATAATGACTGGTCTTAAATCCGGTTGTCTGCCCTTTGCGATTCATCAAATTCAAAACAAACACTTTTTTGGCATCACTATTGCAAATTGCTTCGCTGACGCCCTCAACAAGCAAGCTTGGGATTAAAGATGTATGAAGCCCTCCCGGACCTAAAACCACTAAATCGGCGCTTGCAATTTCTTCAATCACCCTTGGATTCACCGTTGGATAAGGTTCTAAATAGATTGTATTATATCCCTTGTCGATCTCCTGAGAGAGGTAAACTTCTCTCTCTCCTTCCAAAACTTTGCGATTATTGAGGAGCATTTTTAAGCGAACTTGATTCATCGTGACGGGGATCACTTTCCCATTGATATAGAGAATTTTACCCGCCTCTTCAACAGCTCTTTCAAAACTACCTGTCACCTTTTCCAAAGCAGAGAGAAGTAAATTCCCAAAAGAATGCCCTCCCAATCCTCCCTGCTCAAAGCGGTAATTCATTAAAGAACGCATTAATCGGCTTGAATTTGAAAGAGCCACCAAGCACTGTCTCACATCACCGGGAGGAAGCACCCCAAGCTCGTCTCGCAAGATCCCGGTACTTCCTCCGTCATCTGCCATCGAAACGATCGCCGTCAAATCCACCGGATATTTTTTCAGGCCTCGCAAGACCACAAAATTACCGGTTCCACCTCCAATCACAACGATTTTTTTCGAGGCCGCCCGAATCATACATTCCGCAACATTTGAATTCCTTGAGAAAGCGACGGTTGTTCATAAAGAAAACTACCACTCACGAGCACGTTCGCGCCTGCTTTTACACAAGCTCTTGCCGTCTCAGCATTAATCCCGCCATCTACCTGAATATCAAACGGCGGCAAAGACTCCTCACTTCCTTGAGGAACAATCACGCCCCCTTGACGAATTCGATTTCGATCGCAACATTCTCTCGTCAATTGAATTTTTTCTACGACATCCGCCATAAACTGCTGCCCGCCAAAGCCTGGACTAACCGTCATGATCAAAACCATATCGCATCGAGTCAAATATTTAGGAATCATTGAAAATGATGTTTCCGGACAAAATGCAAGACCTGCCTTTTTCCCGCATTTTCGAATGAATTCTAAAGCATCGTCCACATCTTCCGTCGCTTCAAAATGAAACGTCAAGCGATCCGCCCCTTCCTGAATGAACGCCTCAATATAATCATAAGGATTATAGATCATCATATGGACGTCTAAAAAAAGATTTGTTGCACGATTAATGGCTCCCAATGCTCTTGGACCAAACGTCAAATTGGGTACAAAATGACCATCCATGATATCTACGTGAATACCGTCAGCTCCCGCCTGCTCCAAGCGTTTTGCCTCATCGGCAAGACGTCCAAAATCTCCGGAAAGGATCGAAGGAAAAATTTGAATTTTATTCTGCTTCATAAATCTTGAAATGTATAACTGATCACCTGAGTTCTAGACAAGCGTTCAGAAAAAATTTTCCTATCGCACATAAAAACTAAAATATAACAACAATTTAATTAACATTAATATAAATAACAAACAAATGTATAATTAACAGCAAAAGAATATAACAGGATAATAACAATGCTACAATTCCAGCAAATACAACAACAATTCTTAAACATCGCAAACAAATTACAACAACCATCGCATTGGACAGTCCTCGGCGCCAGTCTTGCCGGAGGCGTCGCACTCAACAACTTGATCATGCTTGGAGGCAACTCTTCTGTAACAACGTGGGTCGATAAGAATCCTCTACTTACACTTGGAATCACAACCTCAACTGTTGCCATTCTTCATTTTCGGGAAAACCTAAAAGACTTAAAAGACAAAGCCGCTGACTGCGCTAAATGGTTCAATGAACATCGTTTTATTTCCGGCCTCATTGTAGGGTCTGCTGCTACCGGATACGTGGCGTGGAAAGATCATCCAAGCCTAAACGTAAGCCAGCATGTAGAACATTTAAGAACAACTGTACGAACAATCAATAATTTACTCCCTTCATTATTCAAAACTTTATTTAACAAATCACCACAAATCACTCCATCTCCAGCTTCAACACAACAACCTCCAGCCTTACCACCCACCAATCCTTCAACTCCAATCATTCAACAACTTCCGACTCCAAATGCACCTACTCCTGTAGAAATACCTATAACAGCTGCATCATCCACAGCCCCAAAATCCATACCTGCAATTCAACAACCTCCAGCTCCACACACACCTGCACCTTTAGAAATACCTATAACAGCTGCATCACCCACAGCCCCAAAATCCATACCTGCAATTCAACAACCTCCAGCTCCACACACACCTGCACCTTTAGAAATGCCTAAAGCAGATGGAATCCCTCACTCAACACCTACCTCTTCCCCCTCACAAACAACAGACCCAAGCCTCTTCGAGTTATTGACACAAGGTGATAAAAAATAACTTCAAGACTCAAGCTGAGTGACGTTGGATACCCACAGCATCGTCTGCTTTAAGTTCCATAAATTCTTTCTTGCAACATCCTAATTTCCAATCACACACAAAAATTAAAATTAATTGTTGTCAAATTTTTAATTCCAAAAAAAATAACAAAAAAATAAAATCTCTCTAAAAATTTTATTCATCTCTGTGTTTTCTAAATTCTTTAAAAAATATAAACTAAAGGAATTCCTATGACGCCCTCACGAGATTTATTTTCTTCTCTATGCCACAATACCGCTCTACTCTCTGGCTCTGTAGCCATAGGATTATACATAGCGAAAGACCTTTCCCAGCATCCTCAAATACTGACCCCTGAACGCGCAGCACTCGCTACAGCAGTCACTCTAGCAGCTCTCCCTCCGATTACATACAACATCATCATCCCTACCGCAGGAAAAATAGCGAAAGGCATTCAAGAAACATATACATGGTGCAAAGAACATCCAAAAGAAGCATTCATGACAACAACAGCGATCATCACTGCATCCGGGTACTATTTATACCCAGAAAAATATCAACAAGCATTTGAACAAGCTAAACATTTCATAGCGGATAAATCCTCTCAATTCAACACACTTGCGAACTCTCTCATTTCAAATATATCAGAAACTTTAACTCAAGATGCCCCTACAACATCAGATGCATTCGAACCTGTTCACTCACCTATATCAGATGAGCTCTCGACTCCAAGCGCACCTATACTGGATGTACTCCCAACTCCCTGTGCACCTATATCGGATGCACTCCAAACTCCAAGCGAACCTATACCGGATGCACTCCAAACTCCAAGCGAACCTGCCAGTGCATCCATGCCAGATGCTACCCCAACTTCAAGTGCATCTGCAACGCTCTCTTCATCTTCTTCAGCAAATGAAGGACTATTAGTTAACATCTGGGATTGGTTAAAACAATTATTTAACTAAAAATCCAAAATAATATCTAGAATCGGCATTCCAAAGATGCCGATTTCAAAAACAACTCTTTTTTAAAAAAATCACTTTCAGTACAAGAATCGGTTCTGGCTTCGCCCAAGCAGCCACGCCATTTGAGCCAGCCTGCATCACTTAAGCTTACTTAAGTTAGGTTGCGGTCTGCAACGACTTCGTCTGGCTCAAATGGCTAAGAGCCTTCTTGCCAAAATCCCGATTCTTCAGGTTGTTTCGGTATACCCACCATCAATTTATAAAATTGATAAAAATAGTTACAGATGAAATTAAATACATAAACAACTAAAATAATAACAAAATTACATAACAACAAAACAACAAGGCTTTAATCATGACATCTTCAACTAATAATGAATCTTCTTTCAATAATTTTTACTACAAATTTGCCAAGCACCTCGGAACCTTAACCGTAGGATTATACGCAGCAAAAGAGACCGGCTTTCTCACATATACCCCTGGACGACTAACGCTCATCTCTGCATTGGGACTCGCAACGCTACCAACCATCATCAATACAACACCTACAATCATCAATAAAACCTGTGAGAAAGCCCAACAAGCATGGTCCTGGTGTAAAAAAAATCCTAAACAAGCAATAGCCATCGCAACCACCATTACCGCTATGGGAGCTGCTGGAGTTGGATATTATTTTTATCCAGAAAAATGTCGTCAAATATTTGAAAAAGCAAAACAAAACTTCAATCGGTTTAACCCAAACTCCGCACCAACATCACCCTCTACTACCGGCACTGCGACTCAAGCAGTCACTCAAGCTGCTGCTCCTGTAACAACAATGATTAAAGCTGCGACTGAAAACGTTCATACAACTGCTGAACTCGTTCAAGTTCAACCAATGCTCAATGAAGCTGCACAAAAGGCTGCTGAACAGGCTCTCGATGAAGTTACTCGCGAAGCTGCTGCTTTCGTTGGAACTGCTGCCGTTCTCGATACAGCTGCCGAACTCGTTCAAGTTCCAATACTCACTGAAGCTGCACAAAAGGCTGCTGAACAGGCCCTCGATGAAGTTACTCGCGAAGCTGCTGCTTTTGTTGGAACTACTGCCGTTCTCGATGAGACTGCTAAACAAGTGGATCTACAAACGCTGCTCACTGAAGCTGCAAACAATGCAGCTCAACAAGCAATCGATAAAGCTGCAAATCCTATAGCAACAATGATGGAGCAAGCCGCCACTGTTCAAGTAGATCCCCCTCAATACGACCCAAATTCTGAGCTCCATGACATAGAAATTCCTGAAAACGTCATCGATGCGATGAAAGAATTTGGAAGCATCATTCAACAACTATCCATCGCTGGACTGTACGATTTACAAGAAACAGCTTTGCAAACCTGTCTTAAAACCCAAGAACTTGGAGAAAGAATAGTCGCAGAATTAGGCGAAAGTATCCAAGAAGCTCTGTTGCAAACCCCTATCTTCTGAAAGAAGCAAAAAGCCAAGAGAGAAAGCTCCTTCGATATCTAAGGAAGAAAAGACAAACTGATGCGTAGGTAAAGAAAGCATCTTTAACTTTTCCATGAGAATTCTTTTTTTATCGGAATTTACCAACATGGCGACGCATACTTTATGAGCATCTTGTTTATAGAGAAAATCCTCATTTTTCTTACGCGAATTCTCTTGTTTCGAAGATTGCAATAAAAGCAAAAACATCTGTTTTAAATAATCGACATCTAAAGATGTTCGCATCTCTATAGGATTTAAAGAATGATAAAATTGCTCTAACAAGAGATTATGTTGTTCTGCTGTTTTACCAAGAGATGATTTTAAAGAAAGAAGCATCTCATTTTGCTTACAAAGCATGCCGCCGTTAAAATCTCGAATCTCTCCGAAAATCTTAGAAAGTTCTAAAAAAACAAATTGTCTTGCCCCATAAAGATCCACAGAATGATCGGGTCTTAAAAATTGAGAGCTCTCCACAAAGACTCGAAAGACCGTCGCCTCTTTTACATATTTTTTGCGAACATGCCCCACTCTTCTCACTCGATCCGGAATCACTTTCAAAGATGTTTTCGCCATTTGAAGCATGTCTGAGGCGCTTCTCTCACCATCGCTTAAAATCTTGAGTAAAATAACAGTGAATCCAAGATTGGCATTTTTTTGCTCATCAAAAGAAATCGTCACTTGAGGAATGTCATTGACAAAACGAAGCTGTCTTGACAAAGACATAATATTTCGCAAAACCTCTTCCTCATTGCGCGGCATAAAAATAGGATGCGTTAATTGCTCAATATGATTCTTGATTTGATCAGGCAATTGAGACCGAAGACGCTGAATTTCTTCCAACACAAAATCTTCGCCAAGCGGCTTTTCAATTTCTAAATATAAAATCAGCTGGGAAGAGCCCACGGCGCGATCCATAAAAAAAGATCCTTCAACAGGACGAATTGAAGAAAAATGCTTTTGAATGGCACCTACAAGATGAGACATTTCAAAAACTTCATGTTCACCTAATAAATTGAACCCCGCTAAAATCCCCAAAACATGCCTATCTTTTTGGGAAGAGAGTTGCGTTTTCAAAAATTTGACATGGACATGTCTTTTCGAACGACCGACTTCTATATTCTGCTGCAATACCTTTCTTAAAGAATAAAGATTCGAAATAATGCGGCTGATATGATGATAATCTCTTTGGATCTTAAACGACTCTGAACAATTCACCAAAAACTGCTGCATTTGAGTAAAAATGCCTCGATCAAATTCTTTAGAATGGCTTTGAATCAATGATCCAATTTTTTCTTGAATCATGGCCGTCTTTCCATCGCCGGATAATCCTTTAAATTCCAAAATGCGCCTTGCATGATACGTCGAAATCACCCCAAGCCGTATTTCAGTTTCGATTGCTTGAAGATTGCGACGAACCTCTTCAACATCCGATACGCTTTTCAAATGAATGACAATCTCAGCAACGCTGAGCAAATCTTCTGAAAGATGATGAATTCTCACATCAGATGCAAAAAAAAGCTCCACATTGATCCGTTTATGAGGAAGAAGCCATCGACGAATCATGTCATAAAAAAAATGACACGCATTCAATCGATATTTGCATAAAAGTAAAACAGACAGTGTGCAAGGGGCTTTTGAGAGATCCGAGAAGGAAATCAAAGGCAGCATATCAGAAAATCGAGCTCTTGCAGAAGAGAGTTCCATGCCCTTTGCCTGTAAAAGATCTTGAGGAACCAATCTACGAATTAAATCTTGAGCGCCATCTCGATAATATTCGGACTCTATAACACATCCAAAATCAAAGACCAACTGTTCTTCTGTAATCATTTTCACCCTAAGCAACCTAAATACTGAATAGTTGCAAGAAATTTTCACTCTAAAAATAACCCTAAAAAAAATAAAGAAATAATTTCACAGCCTCTCTACGGCACTTAAATTGCAGAGCTTATCGAGACACCCCCTGAAGCCGAGATTGCGCGCAAAACAGGCATTAAAATGGCACACGAAGTTGTGCAAAAACTGCGAACGGAAGGGTCCCACGAAGTGGGAAACCGAGAGCCGCCCGAGACCGATTATGGCAAGAAAGAATTGCGCCGCAAAGCGATCGAGTCGAACTGAAGTTCGATGAGGAGAAAGGCGCGATAAGGAGCGCGCCTGAAATGAATTTCGCCAGAGGCGAAACAATATCTCCCGCGCGACTGGTCTTCAAAGCCAGAATTCGGTCCCTTGGGCAGCGGGGGCGGAACGTGAGTGTAGCATCCCGACTGTCTATTTTTCTTCTTTTTCTCTTTTTTTCTTCTTTTTTCAAAAAAGTCTTTTAACGGCTTAAAGCCCTGGCCCTGAAATCATAGAGCTTGATCTATTCAAGAGAATTTGATAACCTTGGCTCCATTATTCGACTAGAGCCCTCCTTTCGGAGTCTTCTCGTATCGTATATTTTATAAACAGGAGTAACCCTTTAACATGTCTTCTAAACACCGTCCAACAAATCTTCACGACTGGAACGCCAGTAATGTCCTCGATGATGTCGATTTCCAAGAACACGAGGCTCGTCAATTTCAAGATCTTCTCTATGGAAAAAGCAAAACATCAGGAGAAGATGCCCTCTCTCTTTTGAACGTCGGACAAATTTTAAATGGACGTATTGTAGAAATTACAAAAGATTTCGTCATCGTGGATGTAGGCCTAAAATCAGAAGGTCTAGTACCAATGTCAGAATTTACAGAACCTGAAGAAATCGTTCTTGGCAACAACGTTGAAGTATATCTCGACCAAACAGAAGGCGAAGACGGCCAAATCGTTCTATCTCGTGAAAAAGCTCGCAAATTCCGTCAATGGGAACACATTGTCAAAAATTGCAAAGAAGGCTCTATCGTTAAAGGAAAAGTCGTTAAAAAGGTCAAAGGCGGCCTCATGGTCGATATCGGCATGGAAGCATTCTTGCCGGGATCTCAAATCGACAACAAAAGAATTCGCAATCTCGATGATTTTGTCGGAAAAACATATGACTTTAAAATCCTCAAAATCAATATCGAAAGAAAAAATATCGTGGTCTCACGCAGAGAACTTCTAGAAGAAGAAAGAGTCTCTAAAAAAGCTGAAATGCTTGAGCACATTCAAAAAGGAAGCACTCTCACAGGCGTTGTGAAAAACATCACTGATTTCGGCGTCTTCTTAGACTTAGACGGAATCGATGGTCTTCTCCACATTACTGACATGACCTGGAAAAGAATCAAACACCCATCCGAACTTGTTCGCCTCGGCCAGGAACTAGAAGTTGTCGTTCTTCATATTGACAATGAAAAAGGACGTATTGCTTTAGGACTCAAACAAAAAGAAGAAAATCCTTGGGAAGAGATCGAAAAACGATATCCGCCTGGAACAAAAATTCACGGAAAAATCGTCAACCTCGTCTCTTACGGTGCATTCATCGAAATCGAGCCGGGCATCGAAGGTCTCATCCACGTTTCTGAAATGTCTTGGACCAAAAACATCACAGATCCAAGCGAAATGGTTCGGATTGGCGATGAAGTCGATGCAATTGTTCTCTCTGTTCAAAAAGAGGAAGGAAAAATTTCTCTCGGCATTAAACAAACAGAAAGAAATCCTTGGGAAGATGTTGAAAAAAAATATCCGATTGGAAGCAGCGTCGTTGCAGAAATCAGAAGCTTGACAAACTATGGCGCCTTCGTTGAATTGGAGCCAGGTGTTGATGGACTCATCCACATCTCCGATTTAAGCTGGATCAAAAAAGTTTCTCATCCATCTGAAATCTTAAAGAAAGGCGATAAAGTTGAAGCGATCATCCTTTCCGTTGATAAAGAAAGCAAAAAGATCACTTTGGGCGTAAAACAACTCAGCCTTAACCCATGGGAATCTTTGGAAAAAACACTTCCTGTCGGCAGCTTAGTTCATGGAACAATCACCAAAACAACAGCATTTGGTGCGTTTGTCATGCTCGATAACGGCATTGAAGCATTGATCCACGTTACAGAACTTTCAGATCAACCATTCGGGAAAGTCGAAGATGTCGTCTCTAAAGGAGATAAAGTCACAGCAAAAGTGATTAAAATCGACCCAGAGCACAAAAAAATCGCTCTTTCCATCAAAGAATATTTGATCGAAAAAAACCAACAAAATCGAGATGATATTGTTGTTGGATCAAAAGCAAAAAAATCGAAGAAAAAATCTTCTCAAGAAGAAAACGAATAAGGGATTTCATGAATAAAGACCTGATTGCCATTTTTGAATATCTTGAACGTGAAAAAGGTATTAAACGTGAAGTCGTCATTAATGCCATTTGCGATTCTCTACGTGCAGCTGCACGAAAGAACGTCAAGGGACTTGGCGAAAAAGTCAGCGTCGAAATTCACCCAAAAACCGGGGAAATCGAAGTTTTCACCCAAAAGAAGATTGTAGAAAAAGTCGCTGACCCGAGAGAAGAAATCTCCATTGAGGAAGCAAGAGTTTTAGAACCTGAGTGCATGATTGGACAATGGATCGAACTTTCTGTTCCTCCTCAAGATTTCGGAAGAGTGGCGGCGGCTGCAGCAAGACAAATCATCGCGCAAAAGCTCAAAGGGGCTGAGCGCGATGTGATTTATGAAGAATATAGACATCGCATTGGAGAAATCATCTCAGGAACCATTAAGCGTTTTATCCGCGGGAAAACCATTGTTGTAGATCTTGGCAAAGTCGAAGGGATTCTTCCGGAAAGAAACTACCCAAGAGTCGAAAAATACAACGCGGGGGAAAAAGTACAGGCCCTTCTTTTAGAAGTCAAAGATACAGATGCCGGTGGAGCTGAAGTGGTTTTAACAAGAAGCCATCCTGAATTTGTCGCAGCTCTTTTCACTCAAGAAGTACCTGAGCTCCATGACAAAACAGTTGTGATCGAAAAAATTGTAAGAGATCCTGGTTACCGCACAAAACTTGCCGTACACTCTTATGACCCTAAAGTAGATCCCGTAGGGACTTGTGTAGGCGTTCGAGGAACAAGAATTAAAAACATCATTCGAGAACTCAACAATGAAAAAATTGATGTTGTACCTTTCTCGGAAGACCCAATTCAACTTCTGAAAAATCTTCTATCACCGATTGAAGTCCGCAAATTAAAAACACAAGAAAATCGTGTATGGATTTTAGTCTCTGATGAAGAATATCCTCTTGTCATAGGAAAGCGTGGCATGAATGCCCGTTTAATTGGACAAATGATTGGAAAAGAATTCGATGTTCAAAAACTAAGCGAATATCAAAAACTCCTTGCCGTTCAAATGGCGGAATTAGGAGAAAATCCAGATAGCAGCCTCGATGAAAAATTAAAAATCGAAGGTGTTAGTGGTTTGATCAACGAGAGTTTGATTGGAGCTGGCTTCGATACGCTTCGTAAACTCATGAAGGCGGATCCATTAGAGATTCCCGTAAAAGTACCCGGCGTGAATTACTACGACCTGGCAGATAAAATTATAGACCAAATGCGCAAAAAAAAAGGTTAACCCTTGGCAAAGCATCTTAAGTTCAATATTAAAAATCTCCAGCTCGCAGGAGCTCTTAAATCTCAAAAAAACGTAGAAGAAGAGCTTAAAACACCTGCTCAAAAACAGGCTACGGAAGAGGCTTCAAAGCAAAGGCCCAGCCGGCTTAAAGAAGATGCTCTCATTTCTTCTGCTCTTAAACAAGCAGAAAAAACGTTAGCCGCACGTGAAAAAGAAAAAGAAGAAGAAGCTCCCAAAAAGCGAAAAACTAGATTGCTTCAAACGCCAGCTTTATCCAAAGAAGAAATGAAGCAAGAAGAACCCGAAGTTGAAATCACTCCGCCAAAAGCAGAAAAAGAACCGATTATCACTGCAGCAGAAGTTCCTGTAATCGAAGAAAAATTGCCTGAACCTAAAGAAGAGAAAAAAGAAGAAGCTCCCAAAGCACCTCTTGCCAAGCCTCAAGCACAGACCATACAGCCGACTTCTACACCTGCAAAAAAAGAATTTGTCTCTCCTCCAGCACAAGGAATCAGCCCGGCACCGCAAGCGCCTCGTCCTCCCATTAAAGAATTGCGGCCGCAAAAGAAAAAAGAAGAGGCTCGTTTTGATGCTCGCGACAGACAAGGTCTTCGAGATATTGACAATGAAGCATGGCGTAAAAAACGCTCCTTTAAATTCAAAAGAGCCGTTGAGCAAGAAGAAATCATTCGACCGAAAAATCTTTCAGTTCGCTTACCGATCACCATCAAAGATCTAGCTCAAGAGATGAAACTAAAAGCATCTCAATTAATTGCAAAATTATTCATGCAAGGCATTGTGGTGACATTGAATGACTATTTAGATGATGAAACCGTTGTCTGTTTACTTGGATCTGATTTTGGATGCGACATCAAAATCGATACAACAGAACAAGAACGTATTCGAATCACGGATCTCACCATTCAACAAGAAATTAAAAACACGCCTTCGAATCAACTCGTGTTACGATCCCCTGTAGTTGCTTTCATGGGTCACGTAGACCACGGGAAAACAAGCCTCATCGATTCGATTCGAAAATCCAACCGTGTTGCTTCGGAAGCCGGAGCGATCACACAGCACATTGGAGCTTTTAAAGTCAAAACAGCTGCCGGAGAAGTCACCATTTTAGATACTCCCGGCCATGAAGCTTTTTTCGAAATGCGTTCCCGTGGAGCAAACGTCACCGATATCGTCATCCTTGTTGTTGCCGGAGATGAAGGAATCCGAACACAAACCGACGAAGCCATCAAGCAAGCTCGCGAAGCGAATGTTCCAATCTTGGTCGCAATTAATAAATGCGATAAACAAAACTTTGATGCGCAAAAAGTATACCGAGAATTAGCCGATCGAGATTTACTTCCGGAAAGCTGGGGGGGAACCACAATCACCATCAACTGCTCTGCGACCACAAAGCAGGGTATTACAGAACTTTTAGAAATGATTGCGCTTCAAGCCGAAATTTTAGAGCTGAAAGCAAATCCAAATTCCAGAGCTCGAGGAACCATCTTAGAATCTGAAATGCATAAAGGTCTTGGAGCCGTCGCAACAGCCCTCGTTCAAAACGGGACTCTTCGCATCAATGACGCCATTGTTTTTGGACCTTTTTCCGGACGCATTAAAACCATGCAAGATGACTATGGAAGGGCTGTCACTACGGCGGGGCCTTCCACTCCTGTAAAAATCACAGGGCTTTCAGAACTTGCTGTCGCAGGATCCGAATTCATCGTCGTCAAAAATGAAAAAGAAGCGAAAGAGCTGGCTGAAGCACGAGCTGAAGGATTGCAACGTCATGCTCAAGCAAAAGCTAAAATCAGCGGCCTTGAAAAAATGCTCGCGAAAAAAGAAAGTGGAGAAAAGAAGATTTTGCCCCTTATTTTGCGTGCCGACGTTCAAGGTTCATTGGAAGCTCTCAAAACCTCTTTGATGAAAATTCGATCCGACAAAGTGCGTCTTGAAATCGTGAATGCCGACGTTGGAGAAATTTCAGAATCAGATATTGAACTCGCGGCGGCTTCCAAAGCCACCATTCTTGGGTTCCATACAAGCATTGAAAGTCATGCCGCAGATCTCATCAAGCAAAAGAAGATCCCTGTCTTCTCTCATGATGTGATCTATCATCTCATCGATGAAGTCAAACTCAGAATGAAATCTCTTCTTGATAAAATTGAAAAAGAAGAAGACACGGGTTCTGCTCTTGTAAAAGCTGTTTTCAAATCTTCACAATTAGGAAACATTGCTGGATCTCAAGTAACAGAAGGCGTCATCAAGAGACAAAACTACATTCGACAGCTCCGTGGCAACCAAATCATCTGGAAAGGGAAAATCGCATCTCTAAAACGAGTCAAAGAGGATGTCAAAGAAGTGCAAAAAGGCTTTGAATGCGGAATTGTCCTTGAAGGTCAATCCGATGTCAAAGAAGGCGATATTCTCCAAAGCTATGAAATCACATTCCTAGAGCAAGAGCTGTGAAAAAAAATCGAATTAACCGCATTAACTCTCTTTTAAGAGAAGTGATTTCTGATGTGATCCAAAAAGAGGTCAGAAATCCGCATGTGACTCTGTTTGTTTCTGTAACACGAGTCGATACATCAACAGACTTAAGTCATGCAAAAGTCTATATCAGCATGATTGGATCCGATGTTGAAAAAGACAAAGTGCTTCATGCTCTTGAATCAGCGGCCGGATTCATTGCAGTACAAGCATCCAAACAAGTAGAACTGAGACACTTTCCTGAACTCTCATTTCGTCTTGACCATGCAGCAGAAGATCATTTTAAGATCCAAAAAATCCTTTTGGATATTGAAAAAGAACGCCTTTCAAGATCTCATGATGAAGACAACTCCGAACCATCTTGAAGGGATTCTTCTTGTTGACAAAGAAGTAGGATCTACCTCCTTTCGCATTGTCTCTGAGTTACGTAAACTGACCAAAATCAAAAAAATTGGCCATGCAGGCACTTTAGATCCTTTTGCATCAGGGGTCATGGTCATGCTGATTGGCCCTACGTATACAAAAAAATCGAATGACTTTCTTTGTCATGATAAACAATATGAAGCACTCGTTCATCTCGGCATCGCAACGGACAGCTACGATGTAGACGGAACCCCAATTCACACATCTTCTCTGATACCCACATTCTCCGACGTGGCCCAAGCAATCTCCCTCTTCCAAGGAGAAATTCTGCAAATACCGCCCATGTTTTCCGCTAAAAAAATCCAAGGCAAAAAACTCTACGATCTAGCACGTCAAGGAATCGAAGTCAAAAGAGAGCCTTGCAAAGTGAAAGTCTCCATTCAACTCATCGAATACACATATCCTTTCATCAAACTCATCGTCGACTGCAGTAAAGGAACATATATCCGATCTCTGGCTCACGATTTAGGTCAGCATCTGAAGACAGGCGCCCACCTAAAAGAGCTAAAACGAACAAAAAGCGGATCTTTTTCACTTCAAGATTGCATCAAACAAGAAAATCTAAGAGACTTGATGTACAATATTAACCCCCACATGATTCAATTATGACCCATTTATCTTGCGCTATTGTTGGACTTCCAAACGTCGGAAAATCGACACTTTTCAATGCCCTCACACGAAAACAAATCCCCTCTGAAAACTTCCCCTTTTGCACGATTGATCCCAATATTGGAACCATCAACTTGATCGATCCTCGTCTCAAAGTCTTATCAGAGATGTCTAAAAGCCAAAAAATCATCTATGCAACTGTTTCTTTTGTCGATGTTGCAGGGCTTGTCAAAGGAGCCTCTCAAGGAGAAGGACTTGGCAACCAGTTCCTCTCTCACATCCGAGAAACGAATGCGATCGTACAAGTGGTGCGCTGCTTTGAAGATTCAGACATTATCCACGTCGCCGGAAAAGTAGATCCTCTTCAAGATATCGAAGTCATTGGATTGGAGCTGATCTTAGCCGATCTTCAAATGGTGGAAAATACGCTTTCTCGTATTGAAAAACAGGCCAAAACGAAAAAAGAACTCATCCCTACTGTTGAATTCTTAAAAAAAGCAACAGAGCATCTCAATCAAAATTTACCTCTTCGGTTCCTCACCCTAACTCCTGAAGAAGAAGCCATTGCAAAGCTGTATCCTTTTTTAACAAAAAAGAAAATGCTCTATGTCTGCAACGTTGCAGAAACAGATCTTCCTTCCATGGAAAATCCCCTCGTTCAAAAGGTGCGCGAGTATGCAGAAAAAGAAGGATCGAAAGTCGTTCCTATCTGCGCCAAAATCGAGGAAGAGATCTCTAGACTCGATGAAAAAGACTCCAAAGAATTTTTAGAAAGTTTAGGCCTTCAAGAATCAGGCTTAGACCGTCTCAGCAGGGAGGCATTTTCTCTTCTTGGACTCATCACCTACATCACAACCGGCGAGATTGAAACGAGAGCTTGGACCATCAAAAAAGGAACAACTGCAGCCGAAGCTGCCGGAGAAATCCATAGCGATATCGAAAAAGGATTTATCCGTGCAGAAGTCGTCTCTTATGAAGACATGATCCGCTACAAAGGACGTGTCGGAGCCAAAGAAGCCGGGAAAGCGCGCTCGGAAGGCCGTGAATACACCGTTAAAGATGGTGATGTTATCCTCTTTTTCCATAATTAAAAAGAGAACTCAAAACTCAATGTCCTTGTTGTCCATTAGGCCTCCATTCTTGAGCAGTTACGGGGTGAGTAGGAAAATAATTGCGACTCCCTATAGTTGCAAGATAGCTCAAAAGAAACTCCTTACTAGGAGCATCTTTTGCAACGATTATTCCACCAAGTCCAGCGATGGGTCCCATCCATACCATTTGATTTCTAAATGTTTCAATACACCTCTCTTCAAGAGAGCTCTGTTCCTTTACATCTCCGGTAGACTCTATCCATACAAGACAGAGTCCTCGATGTGGCGAAAATTGATCTATAGCGCTTACCCTTGCACCCGTCAAAAAGGAAAATAAATGAGCAATGACGACTGGAGGAAGTGTTCCATTAACTCCACCTAGCTTAATACCACCCGATCGATTCCTTAATTCACACTGATTGCATACTTGAAAAGGAAATGGATACGGACCCCAATCATAGTCAACAGCAAATAGATTTTCTAAATGAGGTGCGCCATCCGGAACGATTTGGCGCGTAATAGGGCGCGAAACAGTCAAAGGGGCTCCAAGAGTTGCGTTGTTCCAAGGATTAGCCTTCGCATAGATAACGGGAAAATCACGTATTCCACGCATCGGATCTCTATTGTCCGAACTCCTTGTTGGTTGAAGGCGATTTGGATGTTCAAAACCACAAGAAGGTCCATACCCACAATACCCAGCTTTATGATGCCGACAAATCCGACGATCTCCTAAAAGTCGATCCACTGCTCTCGCAGGCTGTATCTGAGGATCCTGTAAAGATACTCTCGCAGGCTGTATCTGAGGATCCTGTAAAGATACTCTCGCAGGCTGTGTCTGAAGCTCTTGTAATACACTGGCATGATATTCGCCAATTGACATCGAATATGCCAGTTGCTTTCCTGTTGCGGCTGTGGGCACGAATGGTCCACAATAAATCATAAAAACCTCAAAACATTACTTATAATGAAAACAACAATAAATCAGCACATAAATAAAATCAATTAAATTATCATCTATTATTAGCGTTTTATTGAAATATCCGTTTTTGATATACCGAGAGTGAATCAAGAATCGGGAATTTGACAAGAAGGCTCCTCAAAATTTGGATGCGGGGCAAGCGACCATTGCCGAGAGGCAAGGCGCGCGTGAGCATCCAAATTTTGAGGTAAAGCCGACGCAGTCAAAAACTGATTCTTGATTCACTCCCGGTATAACATCCTCTCAAAAACAGGACTTGAACAAATTTCAGAATTGAGACTCATCTCAAACTTCTGTAAAATAAACCAAAAACTCAGATATAAAATGAAAATACTCCTTCTTTTATTGACAACTCTGATTCTGCAGAGTGAAGAGATTTACATTTCCAACGTTGAACAGCTCACTTTCTCGTCTATGAATTTTGAAAAAGCAGGAGAAGCTTATTTCTCCCCCGATGGTAAATCCATTATTTTTCAAGCAGTTCCCAAAGGAGAAAAAAACTATCAGATCTACACAATGAATTTAAGTTCTCGCATCCCTCTGATGGTCAGCACCGGAAAAGGAGCTTGTACTTGTGGTTTTTTCAAACCGGATGGAACAAAAATTCTTTTCGCATCCAGTCACGAAGCTTTAGAACCAATAGAATTGAAAAAACCAACGGATCGCTATAGTTGGGAATTCACCCCATTCATGAATCTTTATGAAGCGAATATCGATGGATCTCATTTAACAAGACTCACCTCAGGCTCTGCTTATCATGCAGAATGTGCCTACTCCCCGGATGGGACCAAGATCGTTTATGCAAGCAACGAAAGCGGCAGCATGAATCTTTATGTTTGCGATGCGGATGGAAACAATGCACACCCCATCACCAACACTCTTCATTGTTATAATGGAGGCCCTTTCTTTTCACCCCAAGGCGACTGGATCGTTTTTCGCGCGGATCGAGAAATAAAGGACAATTTACAATTGTATCTTATCCGTCCTGACGGCACGGAAGAAAGACAAATCACTTTCAATTCTCATGTCAATTGGGCCCCTTTTTGGCATCCTAATGGAAAACTCATTGCCTATACGACTTCAAAACATGGACATCACGCCTATCAAATCTATTTGATCGATATTGAAACGCTCCAAGAATATCGATTGACATATACCGATACTTTTGAAGGATTGCCGAGCTTTAGTTCCGATGGGAATCGAATCCTATGGACATCCAAACGACACGGCGGCTCTCCTCAAGTATTCATCGCAGATTTTAAATTTCAAAAATTATGATTTGTATCCGCTAAGAAAGTGCTATTATTCGCAAGATTCATATAAGGAGATCGTTGAATTCTTGTTCTTCCAAAAGAATAGGTAAGACCAATGCTTAAATTGGAGGCATCATTCTTCACTGCCTGAATCCCTGCAACACGTCTTGGACTCATATACACGCCATGTCCTTCAATGCTTAAATGTTGCGTCACAGGAAGAGAAAATTGAAGACCAAAAATAAAATTCCCGGGACGACCCGATGAATACATCAGACCTTGCCGATAAGGCATCCCCGCCCAGAGCATTCCATATCCATGATTTTTAAAATAATGACACCAAAAAAGATTGACTTGGCTAATCCCTCTAAATTGCAAAGAAAGCTGCTGTGATCGTGTATGAAACTCATGAATCCCGTAAGATGCCCAAATCCCAAGTTCATTTCCACCTCTAATCAAATACCCCACCTGTCCACGAATTTGATCAAAACAAGGATTCACAGAAAAAAGACCAAAGTCTTTATTGAACATCCAATCATAGGCAATCGCTACATTCAGCCCTGTGCAAGAAATTTGTCTTGTCAAAGCAAACGTTACAAATCCTTGCTGCTGTAAAGAATTGGCAAGACTTTGAGACACGAAAGCGCGCCCTGCCCAATCATAGAGTCCGTAGCTTCCTGCCAACTGAATCGAAACATTGCGAGGCAAAAATACCTTTAAATGCATCGCTCCATAAGCGCCCCAATTTCCATTCCAACTTCCATCAGGAAGGCTTCGAAAATCCTCTAATGCTAACGTTGCATCTATCTCTAAAGGAATGGATGATGATAAAGATTTTTCAAATTGAGGAAAGCAACAAGATGTCTTTTCCAAAGCTGCCGCAAAGCATGCATAACAAGAAATCAGAAACGCAAAAAACCAAGCCATATAATATATCATTTTTTTGTTTAGGGGTTGCCCAAAAATAACTTTTAGAGTTCTCAAGAGAAACCTCAGTTCATCTTATCGAAAATTTTCTCCTTGATATACCGAAACAACTTGAAGAATCGGGAATATGACAAGAAGGCTCTCCTGAATTTGAGCCAAGCGAAGCTGACGCTGAAACAGCTCAACTTAAAAAGCTTAAGCGATGCAGGCGGGTCTCAAATTCAGAGACAGCCGACGCAGTCAGAAACCGATTCTTCAGGTTGTTTCGGTATAACTCTAAAATTTATTATTTGACAACCTCTTAGAATAATCGCATTCTGTATCCTTCTTTCATCAATTGCAAGGAGAAAAAGGTGAAAAAGGCATTTTGGTGTTGTGTTATCCTATTCAATACCTGTTACGGGCAGAACCAAACATCCTATGTAACAGAGCCTCTTTCTGAAAGCTCCTTACCTTTCAAACTCCAAATCGATCTTGCTCCTTTTTCTTTACCCGTTGGATTACAAGCCTTCGTATCTGGTCAATATCTAGACGAATATGTTTTACTTGCAGGAAGAACGTATGGTTTGCATGGATTTTCAGAAGATACATTTCCTGTAAAAGCTCAAAACACAACTGTCTTTGTTTTGAATCTAAAAACACAAACCATCATTTCTAGATCTCTTTCAGATCCCAGCTCTCAACTCACTCAAGAACAAATCGATCAGCTCTCCGTCACAAATGCCTTATTTTATCAGCCAAATCACTCAAATACGCTTTATGTGGTCGGAGGATATGGAATCAATAGCATCACGAAAAAAAGAGAAACAAAATCGACGCTGACCGCAATTGATCTTCCGAGCTTAATCAATTGGGTCAAACAAAAACCAAAAGCAAAAAGCGCGGCTCTTTGTTTGCGTCAAATTTCTCATCCTCTTTTACAAATCACAGGAGGAGTGATGTGTCAAGCGAATCTGCATCAACCCATGCTTCTTGTCTTTGGACAAAATTTCGATGGCAACTACGTAGATACAGCTTCCAATGGCACCTACACGTATCAAATTCGTCCTTTTCAAATCGTTGATACAGGAAAAAATCTATCCATCCATCCCAGCCCTCAGTTTGCGCTCGACCCAATCTATCGACGCAGAGATTTAAATGTTGTGCCTGTAATTAAAAAACTAAGAAATTCTCTTCATCCATATTTTGTGGCTTTCGGTGGAGTCTTTACGCCGGGAAATAATTTTGGAGCCTGGACAGTTCCCATTGAAATCGACGTCGATGGGACTTCAAAATCACTCACTCTCTCCACTCCTAAACCTTTTGCCCAAGGAATGAATAATTACGAATGCGCCAATATTGGATTGTATTCGGAGAAAACACAAGATATGTACACGATCTTTTTTGGAGGCATCAGTTTCTTTTATTCCATCAATAGAGGGATCTATTCTCAAGACGGATCTTTTTGCGAAGATTTTGATTTAGGATTTACAAATGATGTAACGACCATTCGTATCGACGAACAAGGAAATTACAGCCAATATTTAATGAGCGCAACCTTCCCTCCCATTCCAACGGATTTTGGCAGCTGTCCACTTCCTTCTTATCCCATTACATGTTCGAATGTAGTCACTCAAAGATCTCCCGTGCTTTTATTTGGAGCTTCAGCTCTTTTTCTTCCAGCCCCCAATTTACCTCTCTATCCAAATTCCGTCATCGCTCTCGATCAATTAGGCGATAAACCCATTCTTTTAGGCTACATTGTTGGAGGTATTAAAAGTTCCGCAGTAGAAACCTGCAGTGCCATAGGAAATGTCGACACACTCCCCTCCAGCTCTATTTTTTCAGTCACTCTCATTCCTCAAAAGAGCCTTTAACGTGATTGAAAAAGTTTTTATAACAACTCATCGATTCTTCTTGTGTGACATCTACTGGTGGGGCTTTAACAATCGTGATGTCATCACCTATTTTCAATATTTTTTCTTCAAACCGATCATGTTCACTGCTATTTAAAACAAGTAAATGAAAATCTAATTTAGGAAAAAATTTCCTAAGAGATTGATACAATCGCAGCGAGTATTCTTCAGAGATTTCAAGATTTTCCTGAAACTTGTAAAAACGATGAGGATCTGTCATATACCCGTTCCAGTTGAAAGGCCCCGAGAAGAAAACTGATTAAAAGCCTCAAATTTCGAATAAAAAGTCGGGGTCAATATTAAATTCAATATTAACCCCGACTTTTTATTCGAAATTTGAGAGCTTTTAATTCGGTTTTCTTGGGTGGCTTTCAACTGGAACGGGTATAT
>DAIDHZ010000014.1 GCA_027451825.1 Chlamydiota bacterium | reverse complement strand
TTTCGATATCAAAAAGTGTTTCGATGTCAAAATTTCGAAAAATCATATTTTGGGCGCTAGTTTTGCAATTCCCTCTAGTGCGAGTACAGGTTCATAGAGGGGCTTGGGAGATCGTTAGCGAAAGACGAGAGTTTGTTCATGCATCGACTCGTTTTGGTACGCCATTTTCCAGCGGCTCGGAAGCTCCCATGAGCGATTCAGAGACTTCCTCTAGTGGGTTAGTCCCTTCTTCATCTTCTAGTTATTCGGGCTCCTCTTTCCCTGGCTAAGTGTGTTTCACCTTTCGGAAAGATCTCTTTTATGATAAGAGATTTTTTCGAGGTGTGTTATGCTGCGGGGTTGGTTTAAGCATGGTTTGATCACTTTATTGGGTGTCATTGTATTTTTATGGCTCATTAAAGCTGAAATAGTCTCTTTTTATTTGCATCATAAGATTCGAGTTCCTATATCGATCGGGTGGTTAAATACGACTTTTTCTCATGCAATATTTAGAGATTTTCGGATTCATAATCCGAAAGATTTTCATCACTCAAGCGCGTTGTATGTTCGTGATTTGAAAATGTTTTATCGGTTTTCTGAATTATTTAAAGATCCTTTGGTCATTGATGAAATTCGAATGAAGGATGTTTTTTTAGACATTGAGCTTTTGAATCAATCGGGGTCTGAAAATAATTGGACTGAAATAAGTCGACAAATGAAGCCTTCCAAAGAAAATAAAGGGGTTGTTCTCCGTAAGCTCATCTTAGATGGCTTAACGGTTGAAATCTCCGGACCTTCTTTAATTGGAGGACGTGTTCGTAAAGAGGTGGATCATTTGGAGTTTGATCATATGAATAGTCAAAAAGGGTTCCCTACAGAGCAGCTCATTCATAAAATATTTGGTGGGGCAGGGGTTGAGGAATATATTGAAAACGCATTTAATCCGGGTGAATTGATCGAAGGAGTGATCAACCCAATTCGAGAATTATGAAAAGAAAAAAGGGCTAAGGATTCCCTTAGCCCTAGAAAAATGGATTTTAGTAATCCATGTCAGCGCCGGCAGGTGCAGCGGCTGGTTTTTCTTGTTCTTCTTCAGTGATGATGGCTTCTGTTGTTAAGAGAAGTCCAGCAATTGAAGAAGCAAATTGAAGAGCGCAGCGAACAACTTTCGTTGGGTCTACAATTCCTTTTTCCACAAGATTTCCAAACACATCTTCTCTCGCATCGTATCCTTCGTGAGCTTTCATGGAAGCGACTTTTTGTACGATGATTGAGCCTTCTTTTCCTGCGTTTTCTGAAATCTGTCTTAATGGATAAGAAAGAGATCTCAAGATGATCTCTGCACCAATTTTTACATCGCCATGAAGTGTTGCGATGAGTTTTTCAAGTGCAGGGATAGTGCGAATGAGAGCAGTGCCTCCGCCGGGAACAATTCCTTCTTCGACAGCTGCTTTTGTTGCTTCTTTCGCATCTTCCACGCGATCTTTTTTCTCTTTCATCTCAACTTCTGTTGCAGCACCGACTCGGATGACGCCAACACCGCCGGAGAGTTTCGCTAAGCGCTCTTGGAGTTTTTCTCGATCGTAATCAGAGGTTGCCTCTGTAATTTGACGCTTGAGAAGTGCAACTCGATCTGTGATTGCTTTTTTAGCGCCTGCGCCGTCAATGAGAGTTGTGTCATCTTTTTTGACGATCGCTTTTTTCACTTTGCCGAGCATATCAAGGGTGACTTTCTCGAGTTGGATGCCGAGATCTTCGCTAACGAATTGTCCGCCAGTGAGGATTGCAATGTCTTCAAGCATTGCTTTTCTTCTGTCTCCAAAACCAGGAGCTTTTACAGCAACCACTTTGAGGCCTGCGCGTAAACGGTTGACAACAAGTGTTGCAAGCGCTTCGCCTTCGATGTCTTCAGCAATGATGAGAAGAGGTTTCCCTGTCTCTGCAACGGCTTGCAAGATTGGGAGGAACTCTTTCATGGAGGAGATTTTTTTCTCGTAAATGAGAACGTATGCATTTTCGTATTCGCAAATTAATGTCTCTGCGTTGGTGACGAAATAGGCAGACGTATAGCCTCGATCAAAATTCATCCCTTCGACAACATCGAGTGTTGTTTCAAAGCCTTTTGCTTCTTCAACAGTGATCGTGCCATCTTTTCCTACTTTTTCCATTGCTTTTGCAATGATGGATCCAATGTCCGCATCTCCGTTTGCAGAGATGGTTGCAACTTGTGCAATTTCTTTGGAATCCTTAATCGGTTTGCTTAAATGTTTGAGTTCTTCGATGATGAGGTTGACTGCGAGTTCAATCCCTCTTTTTACGTCCATTGGGTTTGCGCCCGCTGTTACGTTGCGAAGCCCTTCGCTGTAAATTGCTTCAGCAAGAACGGTTGCTGTTGTTGTCCCGTCGCCTGCTTTTTCGGCGGTCTTGCTGGCCACTTCTTTGACCATCTGAGCGCCCATGTTCTCGTGTTTATCTTCGAGTTCAATTTCTTTCGCAACGGTGACGCCGTCTTTTGTGATTTTCGGTGCGCCAAATTTTGCATCGATGACAACATTGCGTCCTTTTGGACCTAATGTCACTTTCACTGCGGAAGCAAGTGTTTTTACGCCTTTTAAGATTTTTTGGCGTGCATCTTCTCTAAATTTAATATTTTTTGGTGCCATAAAGTTCCTTCTTATTCAATGATTGCAATAATATCATCGGCTTTGAGAATCATGTATTCTTCATCGTCGATTGTGACTTCTTGACCTGAGTATTTATCCATTAAAACAACGTCGCCGATTTTGACTGGCATTGGAAGAGTTTTTCCATCATCCAGACGTTTTCCAGGACCAACGGCCACTACTTTTGCGCTTTCTTGTTTCTTTTTTGCGCTATCCGGAAGGATGATGCCACCCTTCATTTTTTCTTCAGGCTCCAAACGCTGAACAAGCACTCGGTTGCCAAGAGGTTTTAGCGTAATTTTCTTTGCAGCTTGCTGAGTCATACGTTATCATCTCCATTTTTTAACCCTCTTTAGGAAAGACTTTCCTTGAAGAGGGCGATTTTTATTGATTGCTAGATAGGAATATAGCTCATGAATCGATTTAACGCAAATAAGTTTAGCAAACAGAGGTGTGGATTGCTAATAGCAACCGCGCTCTCTTGCTTTGTTTTTTCTGATATTAAATATAACCAATTGAACGCTAATAATTTAAGGGAGAGTCCAATGAAAACACGAGATCAAATACCACAAGAAGATTGTTGGAATGTGAGTGCTCTTTACATCGATTTAAATTCATGGAAAAAGGATTTAGTGGGAGTTCAAGGCAAGGATAAAGCTCCTCATTGGCCGGAGATGAAAGCCTATCAGGGGCGTCTTAAAGATCCGGCCGCTGCCGCTTCATTTTTTGAATTTTACTTTGGCTTGGATCGAAAGCTCAGCAAGTTGCATACCTATGCGCATCTTCGATTGGATGAAGATCTTGGGAATGATGTTTCTAAAGATAACATGGGTAGAATTTCAGCGCTTATTCATGAGTTTCAATTGGAAAGTTCCTGGATTGAGCCTGAGCTTTTAAGTCTTTCGAATGAAGATTATAAAAAGCTTTTGCAGCACC
This sequence comes from Chlamydiota bacterium, assembly GCA_027451825.1. GTDB lineage: Bacteria > Chlamydiota > Chlamydiia > Chlamydiales > SM23-39 > DAIDHZ01. The sequence continues at coordinate 47,699 of DAIDHZ010000014.1, read as the reverse complement.
CTTCCTTAAAAGGGTATCAGTTTTATTTAGAAAAAATTGGGCGTATGAGGCCTCATACACTCTCCCCGGAAATGGAACAGTTGGTTGCTTTGACAGGGAAGGCGCTAGATACTTCTTATAAAACATTTGCCGCTTTCACGAATGCTGATCTTTCTTTTAAGCCGGCCATCGATTCGCAAGGACAAGAACACCCTTTGTCGAATGGCTCTTATTTGAGTTATTTGAGAAGCACGGATCGAGAGCTGAGACGCAGCGCCTTCATGAATTTGCATGAAGGGTATGAAAAATATGCCAATACTCTTTGCGAGCTCATTCAAGGGCAGATGCAGAGTCATTTTTTTATTGCTCGAGCAAGAAAATTTAACAGTTGTTTAGATGCCGCTTTATTCCCTCATGCGATTCAGCCTTCCGTGTATCACAACTTGATTGCAACCGTTCGTCAAAATCTTCCTTTGATGCATGCCTACATTGGTTTTCGTAAAGAGCAAATGAAGCTGGATCAGATCCATATTTATGATCTTTATGCGCCGATTGTTGAAGAGATGGAAATTCGGATGAATTATCCGGAAGCTTGTCAGGAAGTCGTGGCATCTGTGGCTCCTTTAGGCAAGGACTATCAAAATGTTCTCAAGCAAGGGCTTCTTGAAGATCGTTGGGTGGATGTTTTTGAAAACGTAAGAAAACGAAGCGGGGCGTATTCAAGCGGCTGTTATGACAGTATGCCGTATATTTTGCTGAACTATCATGGAATGTTTAGCGATGTTGAGACTTTGGCTCATGAAGCAGGTCATAGCATGCATAGCTTTTTAAGCCGTAAAAATCAGCCATATATTTATTCCCATTATCCGATTTTCGTAGCAGAAGTAGCCTCTACCTTTAATGAACAGCTTCTATTAAATCAGATGAAGATGAAGGTGAAAAATAAAAAAGAGCTTGCCTATCTCATCAATGATGAATTGGAGAGAATCCGAGGTACCATTTTCCGCCAAACGATGTTTGCAGAATTTGAACTTCAATTGCATAAATGGGTTGAAGAGGGAGTTCCTTTGACGCCGTCTCTTTTAAAACAAACCTATCTTCAGTTGAACCGCGATTATTATGGTCCTGATATTGTTTTAGATGAGGCCTTAGCCATTGAATGGGCGCGCATTCCGCATTTTTACTACAATTACTATGTCTACCAATATGCAACGGGCTTAAGTGCGGCGATGTCTTTATACAAACAAGTAATGGCGTCACCAAACTCTCGCGATCAATACCTTGGATTTTTATCTTCCGGCGGCAGTAAATATCCTCTGGATCTTTTAAAAAGAGCGGGTGTTGATATGGAAAGTCCTGAACCTGTGGAGTCCGCTCTTCAAAGATTTGGGACTTTGGTTGCGGAACTTAAAAAGTGTCTTGCAGAATAAGGAGTTTTACAGTAACTCTTTTCTCATGATTCGAAAAGTGCAAGGTGTATTTGTTGTGTTAAACGAGAAGGGGCTGCATACGCGCCCCTCTACGGAACTCGTCAAATGCGCCATGCATTTTAGAGCTCAAATTTCTCTTTCTTACCAAGATTATGTCGTCAATGCAAAATCGATTCTAGGCATCTTGATGCTTGCTGCCGAGCGAGGCTCTCAAATTGTTGTAGAGGCAATTGGCGATGACGCAGACAGTGCGATCGCAGCCATTTTAAAGCTCGCCGAGAACAAGTTCCATCTTCATTATTGAGTCAGTAAGAGAGTTGCTTTGAAGAAAAAGAAAAGATCACCTTTAAGAGTGAGGAAGGCCTGATATATATGCGAAGATTGCAGCGGCAGCAGCGATGAGTGCTATGAATGCAAAGAAGCCTACCTTGACGGTGCATGGATTTTCTTTGCACCAGGTTGAGAGCTCATTTTCTTTGAGCCAGGTTACGATTCGTCCGTTCCAAGAGGTTTTTTGAGCTTGAGCGGCAGTTGGTTTTGGTGCTAGATGCTGAGTCTTTTGTCTATAATTTGGTTTTATTGTCATTTTTGCCTTTTTATTTTTATTATATACTAATTAAGTATTTAATTTCATTTATAAACTTTTGATTATTAGGCTTTGTTTTTTTTCTTGATATATTTTGCAATATCTTGATTATGAGGTGCTTACAAAATGCGTGTAGAGCCGTCTTTATGACCGATAATGACTGTATGGGCGAGATGAAAGAAAAAGCCGGTTTCTACGACCCCGGGGATGTTTTTCAGCTGGAGGTGAAGATTTTCCGGAGAAGAGGGAGGAATGGGGAAATGAAGATCTAGGATGAGGTTGCCATTGTCTGAGATAAAGGGTTTGTCTTGGGTTGTACGCCATTTTCCTTGAAAACCGAGATTTTCGATCTTTTTTTGGGTGATTTTAGAGCCGTAAGGGAGGATTTCGATGGGAAGTTTGACTGTTCCTATGGAAGAGGAAAATTTGGTTTCGTCGATGATGATGATGACTTTGGTGCTTGCCGAGGCTAGGATTTTTTCTCGTACGTGGGCGCCTCCGCCTCCTTTGATCATCCGTTTTTGGGCATCGATTTCATCAGCGCCGTCGACGGTGATGTCGATGTGGGATACCTCGTTGAGATCTACGACTTTGATGCCGCCTAAGAGAGCCAGTTTTTGGGATTTTTCTGAGCTTGCAACAGCTGTGATTTGGAGTCCTTTTTTACAGGCGAGAATGAGCGCTTCAATGAAGTAAGCAGCTGTAGATCCTGTGCCAAGGCCTACGATCATGTTATTTTTGATGTGTTCTACGGCTTTATAGCCTGCTGCTTTCTTTGCAAGATCTAGAGTCATGAGCTGGAGCATAAAAAAAGAGAAGAAACTTTGCTAGTAGAAATTTAAAAGATTGTTTGTTATGGTGAGCGAGGGTCCTCAAGAGGAATGTCTAGAAAATGGAAAAACAAGATAGAAAAACTCGAATTGTACCGGAAAGCGACCGCACAAAAAAAGTGAGAGAAAAGCTCCGTCAACAATATCAAGAAACTGAAAGTCTCATTACGGAAGCTGCTTTAGCTGATACGGTGAATAAGATTCATGAATGGATTTCAGCCAATGCGATGCATCGAATTGTTTTAAGAAAAAAAGAGATTTGTCTTTTCGATCAGAATCAAAATGCGGCTCATTTAAGTCGTAAAGTGGAAGAAATTGCCAAGCAAATTCGCGTGCAATTTGAAAACCTTTCATTGAAAAGAGAAGATTCTCCTTCAGTCATCAAAGATGGCGAGAGTCCTTCTGTAGCATTAAGATGATTATTCTGCCTGAGATGATGGGGGAAATGCCTCATCTCGACGCATATTAGAAGGATGAGAAGTAGGGGTTTCAGGAGGTGGTCGAGTTCCTTCGAGATTTATGGGAAGCAGAGGTCGTTCGGTAGGGAGCCTTGCAAAGTCTTGGTTTGATTGGGTAAGAGCTCGATGAGCTGCAGTTGCAACCTCATCAGGTGCTCTTTGAGCCTTTTCTTTCACCACGGTTGGTGACGTTAATTCGCTGATAGGTGGAGTAATACTCATAAATCTTCTCTTTATTATTATAATTTCTTATTGGTTTAAAGGGCGTTTATACTCGTTCCAGTTCAAAGTCCCTGTTTCTGCAGCGTCGGATTTACCCTAAATTTTGTCCCGCTTCCATCACTCAACTTATTCAAGTTGAGTTTCTTCAGCGCCGGCTACGCCTGGTCCAAATTTAGGGATCTTCCTTGCAGAATTCAGGGACTTTGAACTGGAACGAGTATATACCGGAACAACCTGAAGAATCGGTTTTTGGCAGCGTCGGCTTTTCCTCAAAATTCGCATGCTCACTCGTGCCTTGCCTCTCGGCAATGGTCACTCGCTCCGCATGAGAATTTTGAGGAGCCTTTTTGCCAAATTCCCGATTCTTCAGGTTGTTTTGGTATATTGGTCTTTTTAGATGGCGTTCAATACTGCAAGATCTCCCTAGCTCACTGATAATACAAGAGCTGTGATGTTGTCGGTTGATTTCTTTTCATTCAAAGCGAATCGCACTAATTGTTGAGCCGCCGCCCTTGAGTTGTCTTTGTTTTTATCTAAAACATTGATAATTTCTTTTTCTGTTGTAAAATCTTTAAGCCCATCGCAAGCAATTACAATCCTATCTCCCGGCAGTAAGTTCTGCATTGTAATTTTGGGTTTGTGTATCAAAGGAGAGTTTGCTCCCAAAGGACGCTTTAATCCTTCATCTCCCATGGCTCTTGATACATTGACGCCTCCTCCAAATCTATTTGGTCCATATCCATCAAATCTTACATGCTTAATGCGTGTTTGCATTGTCTTTTCCCAATCAGCGCGGTGATTTTGATCAACGCGTTTTAATAATCTTTCTTTATCTTTGCTAGAACCCCAATTTCTAACACAAGATAAAGGGATTGCTTTTGTAGCGCCTGGAAAATTTCGATAAATCGTTGCTTCGCTATCTCCAATGGTTGCGGTAAAAATTTTCCCTAAAACGGGATCGACAAAAGAAAGAACAGCAGTGCTCCCTTGATAATCCCAGTCACGATGAGTTTTAATTTCTTCTTCAATGAGATTAAATAATTCTGTAAAAGTTGCTCTTACGTCTTTTTCATTCTTTCTTAAAAGATCAAAAAAGAGTTCTTGAGCTCTTTGTGAGACATGTTGAGCAACCTCTTTTCCTCCATGTCCATCAAAGACTCCTGTTAAATAACCATCTGATGTTTTTACATGGAAAGAAGCATCTTCCATAGAAGGTCTTTTTCCTTGCTCATGCGATTCTGCATGTTCTATCGAGATGGGTAGGGAATTCTTTCGAGAAGAATTTTGAACTTCTTCAACAGTAGCAACAGATTCACCTTTGTGTTCTTCAATCGCTTTATTGGCATTTTTAAGCAGTTTTTGTGCAACCTGATCGACTTTTTGGGTCGTTTGGAGAGTGGCGTCAGCTGCAGTGGTTGATGCTGAAGTTGTCACAGTTGCAAGCTTTGATTCAGAAGGGGCAGTGGCACCTGCTGATGTCAAAGCTGTAATTTGATGAGGAGATCCTCCGGCGGCAACTGTTTGATCTACTGTGGGTCGAGAAGAATTGGTAACTGTCGATTGAGCTGATATGATTGCATAAGTAGTTAGGCCGATAAATCCGATGAGAGCATTGGAGCTTATTATGGTACCTACACAATTCCCTACAGAACTAATCTCTGAGAGTCCTGTGACATATAAAGATGTTATAATTGCAGTAACAGCGATAGTTAGGAGTATACATGCCACTAATAGAATCTTTGTATTTTTGAAAGTTGCTTGATTAATGGATTCATTTGGAGTCGCTGTTATTGATGTGTTTGGATTGGTGGGTAGTGCATTTGAAGTAGCTGCTGGTGATATGTTTGGATTGGGTTTATTTGACGCGGCTGATGTTGCGTTTGCAGACTGATTGGTGAGGTCTGTATAGGTGTGCTTCGTGTTTGTATAATGGGCTAATCTGAAAGCAAAATCGACTAAGGTTGCAGTATTAGATGCCGGCATTAATTGTCGTATTGTAGTAGGAGGTTTTAGTTCACATGTTTTTAGCATTTTTGTTTCATTGTTTATTTTTTTAATTATACATAATTGAGTGTTTAATTGTAAGTTAAACTAATTTTTATTACAAGTATTCTTTATGTCGTATTATGTCGTTTTAAAGTTCTTCTTCGAGGCCTTTGAGAATTTTGGAGGGTAAATTTCTTTATTTGGCAAGTCAATATAAATTAAGGGTTTGAGTTAAAAAAAGAATGCACACGCCGAGAACGGCTTGTTTAAGATTTCATGGACCAGACAGCTTGACGAAGAAGAAAGTCGATTTTATCGAGTCTGACGAGAATTTCTCCTCCGATCGAAAATGTTTTGCCGGTTCTTCGCCCTTTAAAGCACATTTTATTGGGATTGTACTCAAAATAGTCGTTGCCGATTTCTGAGATGTGAAATGAGCCTTCTAAATCAAATTGCGGTACTTCGAAAAAGAGTGCAAAAGGCTTTACCTTGGTGATGATGGCCGGATACAAAGTGGATGTATCTTCTTCAAATGATTTTTTGGCAAGACGCAGCTTTTTCAATTGCTTGACTGAACTTTCTGCACGGAAAGAGATCCTTTCTTTTTCGGAGCAGGCAGCGGCAATTTCTTGCAGGTTGGTGTCGATGGGTAGTTCATTGAACAAGAGTCTTTGAATCACAAGATCGGTATATCTTCGGATAGGACTTGTAAAGTGACAGTAGTGTTCGAGTGCAAGTCCATAATGGCCAATATTTTCCGGGGAATAAGCAGCAAGGCGCATGCTGCGGATGAAACCAATGGAGAGTTGTGAAAGAAAAGGGGATCCTTTAGCTTCTTGGAAAAGATGTTGGATGTCCTGATGTTTTGGCTTTGGAGGAAGATGAAACCCTAAAGATCTTGCAAAGGTGTAAAAATCTTCAAAGGATTCTTCTGCCGGTTCCTCGTGGACTCGATAGATGAGCGTTTTCCCTTGATTGTTGAGATGGGTCGCTACAATTTCATTGGCTTTGAGCATGAACTCTTCGATCATTTGGTGGGTGATGTCATATTCGACGGTTGCGATGCGTAAAGGCTCTCCTTTTGCATCAACAAGAATGACATGATCCGGCATGGAAAAATCAATGCTGCCTCGCTCCATTCTTTTTCGTTTGAGTATATGACAGAGCTCTACCATTCTTTTTAATAAAGAGGCGTGCTTGCTTTTCTTTTTTTTCTCAAGGACTTCAAACGCTTCTTCGTAGGTAAATCGTTTAGCGCTCTTGATGGCACTCCGTACAATCTCCCATTTGAGAAGATTTCCTGATGTGTCAAACTCTGCAAGAACGGATTGTGTGAGGCGGATGACTTTGGGTTTGAGACTGCAAAGCTCATTGGACATAGCCTCCGGAAGCATCGGCACGCATTGTCCGGGGAAATAGGTAGAATTACATCTAGTAAAGGCTTCTTCATCGAGATGCATCCCCGGTTTTACATAGTGGGCGACATCTGCAATGTGGACGCCTAAATGAAAATGTCCCTGATCATCTTTGGTAAGGCTGATGGCATCATCAAAATCGCGAGCGGTTGTTGGATCGATGGTGACGCATTCCCATTTTGTAAGATCCAAACGGCCTTGTATGTGTTCTTCGTCGACTTTTTTGCTATAACTTTTAGCTTCCTTGATGGCCTCGATCGTAAAGCCGTCAGGAAGTTCAAACTCTTCGATGGCAGCCGGGATGTCGATGCTACTATCATTGATATGGCCTAAATAGCGATCTAAATTGGCTTCAACGACATCTTTATTGCCTCCCCATTTCGTCACTTTGCAAATGATCCGATCCCCCTCTTTTAAAGGTTTTTTGGAAAAGACAGTGATCCGTTTTTCAGCCCCAAGAAGAGGAGAAAAAGCGATGTATTGATTTTTATCTTTGGAAATGATGGTGCAGGCAAGGTGGGATTTGCTTCGTTTGAGAATGGCAACGACTTTCCCTTCAGGGCCTTTGGCAGAAACAATGGGATTTACGGCAATTTCAACGACATCGCTATCGACGGCTCCCATCGTGAACTGTTTAGGGATGAAGACGTCTGGACCCGGAGGATTGGGGACGAACCCAAACCCTTTTTTAGGGTGAATGATGATTGTTCCTTGAACGAGGTTGTTGTCTTTCTTAGCGCGAGGTTGTTTTTTGGAGGGGCGTTTTTTTTTCTTATTCATCTAAAGGGCCATCATAGGGAAGAGGGAATAATAACTCAAGTTGCTAGTCGCTCGTTGACGATTACGGGCTGCGAGTGCCGATCTCGAGGATTTCGCTCCTCGTCCAGAAGTTCTCACTCTAAGACTCGTCGCGAAATCCTCGACCTCAGCCCTCTCGCTCCGTACTCGTCTAACGATCGACTAGCAACTTGAGTTAATACAACAAGAGGGAGTTCTCTCTTACGAGAGATGGCCACTTTAAAAAATTTAATATCCGTGAGAGCTCCCGCATCCGCAAGAGGACTTAACGTTTGGATTGGAAATTTTAAATCCGGCTCCATTCAAGCCATCTACGAAATCAATCACAGACCCTAAAAGGCGGTTGAATGATTTTGAGTGAACATGGATTTGGATCCCTTGAGACTCGATGACAACATCTTCTTGTTTAGGTTTTTCAGAAAAGTCAAGGAAATATTCGAATCCGCTGCATCCGGCCGCTTTTTCTCCAAAACGAAGCCCCCAGTCCGATTTTCCTTCTTCACTGAGGATTTGGATCAATTTTTGAGCCGCTTTCGGTGTTAGGGTGATTGTTGTTGGATCTTCTTTTTCTTCTAAAATCGTATTGAGTCGATCGATGAGATCTTTCATCTCGTCTTCGTTCATTCCGTGGCCTAGCGTTCCTGCTTCTATGGTTTCCCAGGTGGCTGCAGAGCAACCGACGCAATGAAGTCCACAGTTGGTCATTTCTTGAGCCAATTTTTGGCTTTTGTGAGGAAATAGTTTGAAAATTTCCTCGATGGTCATGTCTTTGTGAATGTTTTGTGTCATATATTTAAAACTTTAGTTTTACAATGCCTTTTTTGATTTTGCACTGGCATGCAAGACGCTCGCAATTGAGCTCTCCCAGGAAATCGGCTTCCGCCTGATTGAATTCGGAAAGGTTGTCCATTCCTTCGGTCACTTCAACGACGCAAGTCCCGCAAACACCTTCAGTACAAGCAAAAGGGACTCCTGCTTGTTCGCAGGCTTCCGCAATCGGAGATCCATCAGGGAGTTCAAATTCTTCGTCAGTATCTTCAAAAATAATCTTTGCCATAGAGCCAATTGTAAAACTGCTTTATCCGGGAAAATCGATGATTTTGAGGCAAGTTAAGAGGGCAGCGAAGCTTGCCCGGTTCACTTCGACGAACCCCAACCCCTGGTGGGCTTAAGTGAGAAGAGTGAACTTAAATGGCCTCAAAAGGGCGATTTTAACGGGTAAATGAGTTTTGCAATTGGCTCCACATCAAAATGCGTTCTTTAAGACTTGAAAATGTAACTCTTTTGGACAAAAAAAACCATCTCAAAAAAAGTTTGAGATGGATTTTTGTTTCATTTCTTAGAAGTTTTGTACAGAATTTTCTCGAATCAGTTCTTCGGCGGAGCTTTTGAGAGTCTCGATTCCTTCTGGAAATCCGCATCGGATTAAAAGATTATTTAAATAAGAAAGTTCTGTTTCTAAAAAATCAATACGACTTTCTAAAAAAGCAATTTTATTATTCATTTTTTTTACCTTTTATTATTATATTAAATTTTAACTGCACTTATTATTATATCATGTTTGTATCTAATGCATCAATTGCATCTATTTTCTTTGTTAATGCTAATTTTTAATTCACATATCATTTAATTATAATAATGTTTGCTATTGTTTTTATTTTTTACGTCCTTTATTATTTTAATAAATTAACTTAGATTTTAATTATAAGATTATAAAAACATAATAAGAGGTAATTTTATGTCACATACATTATACGTCGGGTTTGCTCAAGCTCGACCGGCGGAAGGCGTAGCTGGATTCTATGCTAGTGCGAAGGCTAAGGCGAAAGAATCGTACGAGAATTTTCAAATGAATCGTGTAGCGAGCTTTGCAGCTGATCAATTTAAAAAAATGTTTGAAATTGAGAGAAAGAAGGCAGATGCTTCCAATAGTGGTAATTTAAATTCAGCTGAAGATCTCAACACTGAGATAACTAATAAGAGAATCAACGTTCATTCAAGAGTTGTCGAGCTATTAAATAAGTCATCTTTTAAAGGACGAGAAGCTCATCTTTTGAGCAAAATTCAGACAGCGTTTAACGAAGCGACCAAAGGGGCGAATTCATGTTGGTCGTCGGAAGATGTTGAAAAGACGCCATCTGAGTTTATTGAAATAGAAATGGGAAAGTTGAAAGCCGAAATCGCCAAGAAGGATGATGTTTCTCCAACAGTTTTTGGAGGAGATGCTTTAAAAGGTTCTTCTAAGGGGGCACCTTCTGTAGATGTAGCTCCAAAGGCTGTTGAGGCAGCTCCTGTAACTGCTGCTCCAAAGGCTGCTTCTCAAGAAGAAACGGCTGGAAAAGAAATAACGGCTGCTCAGAAGAAGTTGGATACTCTTTTGGCACAAAAAAAAGCTATTGAAGAGAGAGCTAATGCGATGGTGGATCCAATAGATAGGGCTGAATGTTTAGCTCGTTTGGATTATGGTAGGCCGTCTCTTAATGAATCGATTAGAAAAACAATCGACGAATTAGATCGTTTGTCAGGAGCAAGGGAAGTGCCTGCAAATATCAAGGAAAGAGAGGAATTGGTTGTCTTTATGGAAGCAGCTCAGGAAGCCTTAGAAGCACAGAGGGCATCAGAATTCGAATCCATAATGAATCTTGAGCAACTAGGGAACAAGACCATTCAAGCACAAAAAGCCCGGGAAGCTTCTCTAAATGATGCTGTCTTAGCTCGATCTGCGTTGAGGGAAGCAGAGGCTGCGTTGAGGAAGTCAGAGGAAGCTTATAGCAACGCGGTGATGGAGGAACGCAAAGCAAATGGCAATGCTCAATTAATGGTGCTCTCAGATCCGAATCTAAAGGTAGCTGCTAAGAATCAAGCTAAAGTTGAGGTGATTGACGAGTCTGATAAGACGCCTGATGTTAAGAAGCTTGTTGTTGCTGCGGAACAGAAGCCTGAAAGAGATACGAAAGGTATGCTATTTAGACTATTTGCGGCGGCATTTGTTGGTGCTGTTGCTCATGGCGTTGTGCTAGAAAATTGGGGTGGCTGGGGCAATGCGGGTCTTGCAGCACACAGAAATGCCAGCGCTCTATTCAATCAGGTTAAAGAAGCGACTCCTGGTTTGATTGCATCTGGAAAAGCAAAAGTCGATGCAATTCGTTCTTTTAACTATGGTGCTAAGAAAGCTGAACTTCTTGCTCAAGGATCTGCATTTGTGCAGACGGTTCGTCAATCAGAGACTGTTCGGGATGCAGTGAACTGGATGAAAACGAGATGGAGCGGTTTTTTGCCGTCGCCATGTCTTCCTGATGCAGTAGCTACAGATCAGGTTGCTGCACACGTAGCAGGTAATGTTTTGCCACACGTAGCAATTCTGCAACTGTCCAAGCTTTTGGAGATGGTGTTGCAGGAGTAGCACTTAATGCTGCACAAACAGCGCAAGCTGATATTGCTCACCTGATACGAAGTTGATTCAATTTCTCTAAGGTTTAGCAAGAAGACCACGCCTTAAAAGCGTGGTCTTTTTCTTTTTAACTGGAACGAGTATAAACCAGGAACTTAGGTTTTTAAAGAATGGAAGAGAGTTCGGTGAGGATATCTCTTAAAACTTCGAGCGGTTTTTGGTCTGCATTAAAGATCGCTAGCTGTCGTTTGGGATAGTGATTGAGGATTTTTGCTGTGTCTTTATGGTAGATATCCATTCGGGTTCTTAGGACTTGGACGTCTTTATCATCCATTCTTTTTTCAAGAAGAGCTCTTCTTTGAAGCCGTTGGATCAATTTTTCTGTATTTTGGATGTCGAGGACAATAATTTTTTCAATGTGGATGTGTTTTTCAAGGAGATTTGCCTGATGAAGGGTTCTTGGAATGCCATCTAAAAGAAGAAGTTGCTGTTTTGGAAAATAGCGATTCGTTGCAATCAGACCTAGGACGAACTGATGCCAGATTTCTAACGTGATCTCATCGGGAATTAAAAGTCCTTTACTGGCGTAAGTATGATAGAGCTGGCCCGCCGGAGATTCCGGAGATAGGCCTCGAAAAATGTCTCCTGAAGAAAGATGAAAATGGTTTCCGGCGCTACTTAAAAATTTTCCGATCGTTCCTTTGCCTGAGCCCGGAGGTCCAAATAGAAGAATGCATCGGAAAGGTTCTTGGTATTTCGAAATGATGGGTTCTTCAGCCATGTCTTATTTTCATAACAATATCTTGAAAAAGACTCAAGAGGATTTGTTTATTAATTAAATGTTTTAGTTTTTAGTTTGTAATTATTAGTCGTATTTATTGTTTATTTGTTTATTGGTATAATTTATTCATTAAGGTGAATTATGTTTATTGAAAGTGTTTCTTTAGTTTCTTCAGGGTTGAGAAAAGCTTCTGAAAATTCTTTTTTAGAGATTTCGAACACGGACAAAATGAAAGGCGTACTGCAAAAAATTTTAAAAAATCCTCAAGTTCAAGAAGCGTTGAAGCAGGGAAGTGGTTTGGGCCAAATCTCGGTCAGTCCAAAAGAAGGGGTTTCTCTTCAGGTGGGATCTGTTAGGGTTGCGATTCAGGATGAAAAAATTATTTCAGAACTTTTAGAGATTGGAAAAGAGATAGGGAATGAAGTTGAAAGAAAGGGATTGGGGACTCGCATTTCTGATTTGACAGAAGAGCAAAAAGAGTGTGCTGAAAAGGTGTCTTTAGCATTTGCAAAAGCAAAAAAAGCTTTAGTGAAAGAAAGTGCGGGATCTAACAAGCTGATCTCTTCAGATACGGAAACGATGTTGAAATCTGTGGGTGCAGGTGGAGCGATTATGCGTAACCAGTTTGCTTTGAATTTGGATCAGCAAACTGTGGCCGGTTTTTCATTTTTGAATCGAGGGAAAGTTTTGGCTAGCCTTGGAGTTTTTGATTCGTGTTTGAATCTTTTAGGTGTGTGCGCTTTCCCAGAGATACTGCGTTCTTGGAAATTAGCAACGGATCACCAAAATCTAGAAAAACAATGTCTTTCTTTTGTTGCTGGTGTTTTAGGTCTTGGAATCACCGCTTCAGGAGCGATGGAATTGACAGAAGCATCTGCAAAGTTAGTGTCGAATTTAAATGTTGTGAAGGCTCTTGCATTTCCCTTATCAATGTTTGGTGGCGCTTTGATTGGGATTCAGTCCGCTTATACGGCTTATCATATTGGCGTGATTGGGAAATTTCGATCGGAATTGAATGCGATTTTAAATCAGCCGGGAATCGGTGAGAAACAAAGATACCGAGAAGCTCTTGTTTGGCTTCGTCAGCAAGTGACACTAACAGATGCTGAATCTGAAATCATTTTTGCAAAAGCAAGAAAAGAAAATAAAGATCCTGAAGGAGAAATGAAGATTGCTTTGCAAAAGAAATGGGATCGGTTTGAGCTTTGTACATCTTTGAAAAATGGGGCTCTTCTTGCGGAGACAATCTCTGATGAGTTTTTGGAAAAAGTAGAAAAAGATGATCCTGAAAGTAAGAGAGTCGCTCAAGAGATTTTATCAGAAGTTTCTAAAGCGAATTTAACGGAATTGGGATCGTATGCATTTAGTGCTTTTTTATTGATTTTGGCAATCGCTGCATTTGTTTGTTCTCATGTGACGGGCGCGGATGCGTTAGCTTCTCCTGTTTTAGGAATTATTTCCGGTGTTCTTTCTTTTCTTGTCGCAACGCAGAAATATTGGGTGGAAGCTTTAAAAAAGACAGATTTGTATCAAGGAGATCATTCGTTTTTTGGAAATAAGTTGTGGGAGCTTAGAAACAAGATATTTTCTAATTCGAATCTAATTGATAGAGTGGAGTCATGCACTATGAATCGATTCTCAACGATTTCTCAGACTATCTCCTCTCCGAGCGAGGGCAGTCAGACCACACAGTCGATGCCTATCGAAGAGACGCTTTAAATTTTATTCAATCGACGCAAAAACAAATCTCAGATCTTTTAAGTGATGATATTGTCCATTTTCTAGAAATGCTTCAAAAAAAAGGATATGCAACGTCTTCAATTTGCAGGATGCTTGTTTCTGTGAAAGTGTTTCTTCGCTTTTTAAAAAAAGAAGGGCATCTTTCAATGGATATAGGACGTTTTTTGGAAACGCCCAAGATGTGGCAGTTGATTCCTGAAGTATTGGAGATGGAAGAGGTGGATGCTCTTTTAAAACAGCCGAATCCAGAAGATCCAATGGGAGCTCGAGATGCTGCGATTTTAGAGCTTCTTTATGCAACGGGAATGAGGGTTTCTGAGCTTTGTTCTTTAAGACTGCAAGATTTAAGCGACTCTTTTGTGAAAGTCAGAGGAAAGGGAAAGAAAGAGAGGTTGATTCCGGTTGGCAAAAAGGCAATTTGCGCGGTCGATCACTACTTACTTCATTTTCGAAAAGAAAAAGAAGAGACGGATGCTCCTCTTTTTGTATCGCTCAAAGGGAAGCCGATCGATCGAGTGACGGTTTGGCGACAAATTAGGCGATACGCTCGTCTTGCAAAGATTGTAAAGCCGATTTCTCCTCATACACTCAGGCATTCTTTTGCGACGCATCTTTTGGAAAATGGAGCGGATCTTCGCTTGATCCAGGAAATGCTCGGACATGAAGACATTGGAACGACCGATCGATATACCCATGTATCGGGACGAAGATTAAGAGATGCATTTCACAAGTTTCATCCTAGGCGATGACAAATGGTTTTGGAAAATAAACCACAGAGATAGGCACCACAGAGAAAATAACCAACTTCTCTGTGGTGCTCTGTGGTTTGTTTTTTTCAAGACGATCGAGATTAGCGAAGAGTTTCTCGGATGGCTTTCAAGATACGCTCTGGATTTGGAAGGGTCTCTTTTTCTAGGATTTTGGAATAGGGAAGGGGTGTTTCTCTGGAGCAAACGCGGGAGAGCGGTGCATCGAGATCATCAAAACAATGTTCTTGGATTTGAAATCCAACTTCTGCTGAGATTCCGCTAAAAATATGACCTTCTTCAACGAGGACGGCTCGATGTGTTTTGCGGATCGATTCTGCGATGGTTGCAATGTCTAGAGGTTTAATGGTTCGAAGATCGATGAGTTCGACGGAAATGCCTTCTTTTTTTAACTGATCTGCCACTTCTTTACAGATTTTGAGCATGCGGGCGTAGGAGATCAAAGTGATATGTTTTCCTTCTTGTACCACGTTGGCTTTTCCAATCGGGACTAAATATTCTTCCGTTGGAATTTCCATTTTATCTCCATAGAGGAGTTCGTTTTCAAGAAAGATGACCGGATTATTCGCTCTGAGCGCTGATTTAAGAAGGCCCTTTGCATCATAGGCATTGCTACAAGAAATGATGATGAACCCAGGAAGATTACCGTAAATGGCTTCTACGTTGTGAGAGTGTTGGCAAGAAACTTGAGCGGCAGCGCCGTTGGGCCCTCGGAAAACAATAGGAACATGGAATCTGCCGCCCGACATGTAATGAGCTTTGGCAGCGTTGGAGACGAGCTGATCGAAGGCAACAAAAGAAAAGTTCCAGCTCATAAATTCTACAATGGGACGAAGCCCTGTTTGGGCAGCTCCAATAGCAAGTCCTGCAAAACCATTTTCTGAGATGGGGGTGTCGATCACTCTTTTGGGACCCCACTTATCTAAAAGTCCTTTAGTGACTTTGTAGGCTCCGTTGTATTCGGCAACTTCTTCGCCTAGAATAAAGATTTTTTCATCGCGAGTCATTTCTTCATCAATGGCTTGACGCAAAGCTTCTCTGATTTCAACAAGTTGCTTTGTCATGAAAAAACTCCTTCTTCTAATACGATGGGATCAGGCCAGGGACTTGCTTCCGCAAATTCCATGGCGTTGATTGCGATATCTCTTGTTTCTTTATCCATCTCTTTAAAGATCTCTTCCGTGAGAAATTTCTTTTCGATGAGAGTCTCTTTGAGATGGGTGATAGGATCTTTTTTAAGAACGTTTTGCAGTTCTTCTTTGGAGCGATATAAACCTGGATCAGAGATGGAGTGCCCACGAAAGCGCTCTGTGATGGCTTCCATAAGGACAGGTCTTGAAGTTTGAATGACTTCTTTGGACGCGGCTTCAAAGGCGGCAAAGCTACTGAAAAAATCAGAGCCGTCAAAAGTATAGGAAGAAATGTCGTAGGCTTTTGCAAAATATTCGGCAATCGGCTTTACACAGACGGCACGATTGACGGCGGTGCCCATTCCCCAATGATTATTTTCGATCACATAGAGGCAAGGAAGATCCCAGAGTGCGGCTAAGTTTAAAGACTCATGAAAAGCGCCTTGGACTGTGGAACCATCTCCCATGAAGCAAAAGGAGGCTTGGTCTTTTATGTCTTGGTATTTTAAGGTGAATGCAGCGCCGGTGGCAATTGGAACATGGCCTCCAACAATGGCAAGTCCGCCTAAGAGTCGATCTGCATAAAGGTGCATGGATCCGCCCCTTCCCATGGCATTTCCGGTCGTTTTCCCGTAGAATTCGGCCATGATTTCATTGGGAGTTGCTCCAAGCAGATAAGCGAGAGCATGGCATCGGTAGGTGGTGGTAAACCAGTGATTCGCTCCGCAAGCTGCAATGCAGCCTACTTGGATGGCTTCTTGGCCGCTATAGGAGTGATAAAATCCTCCCACCTTCCCATGTTGGTAAGCTGATTCTCCTCGGATTTCCAAATTGCGGATGGCGAGCATCTCTTTGAGAGCGTGAAGGAGTTTTTCTTTACCAAGACGCTGAATGATGTTTTCTTGGTTGTAAGAGAAAAAGTGATAAGGGGTATCTTTTTTCACAAGAAAGCCTTGGATTGTTAAATTCCTGTCATTGGAAGGCCCGATCCGTGATTGGGCACAATGTAGGGATTATTGGTAATAGGTACAGTACGAAGAATGTCATCTTCATTTTCTGTTTGCATACATCCGGAAAGTCCTAAAAGAAGAAGGAAAAAAATTTTTCGCATGATCATTCCTATCCACCTAGTATATCGGAGTCAATTAAAAAAATTGAAGAAGAAAAATTGATTGAATTTTTTTGTGGATACCTTTCATGATGCGAGAACTCAATTTGGTGTTTCATGAAAAAAAGATTTATCTATTACGACACGGAGACTACAGGAATTAAAATCGGAAAAGATCGGATCATAGAAATCGCAGCATTTGATCCAACGCTTGATCGAAAATTTTGTACATTCACCAATCCGGAATGTCCCATTCCTCCTGAATCCACTCAGATTACACATATTACGGATGACATGGTCAAAGAGGCTCCTTTAATTCAGGAAGCTTTGACGCAGTTTGTCTCTTTTTGCGAAGGCGATGTGGTTTTGGTCGCTCATAATAATGATGGATTTGATAAGCCTTTTTTAGAAGCTGAGTTTCGTAGAGCGAATTTGCCGATGCCGAGTTGGATTTTTGTCGATTCTTTGAAGTGGGCTCGTAAATATCGCAACGATCTTCCTCGTCATAGCTTACAGATTTTAAGAGAATCGTATGGAATTCAAGCCAATCAGGCTCATAGAGCTCTCGATGATGTGATTGTTTTGCATGAAGTTTTTCGTCGAATGATCGATGATTTGTCATGCGAAACTGTATTGGAGCTTTTATCCCAAACGGTTGTGATTCATAAAATGCCGTTTGGAAAATATGCAGGCAAAAAATTATCGGAAGTTCCTAAGGATTACATTGAATGGCTTTCTCAGAGCGGAGCTTTGGATAAACAGGAAAATGCTTCTTTGAGAGAATCGTTAGAGAAATTATACTAAAGAATTTTTAAAAGCTTGAGGTGTGTATGAATATTGCCATTATTGGATGTGGATATTTGGGGCTTGAAGTTGCATCGCTTTGGGCGAAAAAGGGATATCATGTGACTGCCACAACTCGCACGCCGGAAAAGTTGCCTGAGTTATTAAAAGTGGCTCAAAAAGCAGTCATTTTGAAAGGCAATGATGAAGATGAATTCATTCCTTTGATTGCAAATAATGAAGTTATTTTAGTGACAACGGCTGCAGATAGTCCAGAGCATTATGAAAGCGCTTATTTGCATACGGCGCAGATTTTCAGGCGTCTGGCTTTGGAAATGGATTTGCCTCGAGATTTGATTTATACAAGCAGCACCTCTGTTTATGGAGATCATCACGGCCGCTTTGTGGATGAAACTTCAGAGCTTTTAGCAAAGAATGATTTAACGAAGATCCTTATTGAAGCGGAGAGAAATTACTTAAGCTTGGAAGAAATTGGATGGAATGTTTGTATTTTCCGCTTGGCTGAAATCTATGGACCCGGTCGTGAGATTTCAAAAAGAGTTCGTTCTTTGCAAGGACATTCTTTGCCTGGAACAGGCTCTCAATATACGAATATGATCCATAAAGCAGATTGCGCGTCAGCTATTCACTACGCCCTTCGTTGTCATTTAAAAGGGATTTTTAACTTGGCAGATGACGATCATCCGACAAGAAAAGAAATGTACGATGCCATCGCTGATAAGTTTCACTTGCCTCATGTGAATTTTGATTCTGCGATGACAGGCAATCATGAGGGAAGCAAAAGAGTTTCCAATCACAAGATTAAATCAGAAGGCTTTGCCTTTTTACATCCTAAACGGGTGATGGATTAAATTGATTTTGTGACTTGAGGGAAACGAGAGAGTTGTTGGTAAGAATAGCTTTGTAAAGTGTTTTTAACGAGAAGAGACTTAAATCCAACCTCTGTGTGCTCTGTGGTTCTGTGGTTAAAAAATAAAATCAAAAATTTCTTTACCGTTAAAGTTTGATCGTTTTTTTTCCACAGAAAAATTCTTTTTCTTTATAACTCTATTGATTAGTTTTTTTAACCACAGAGCTTCACAGAGCACACAGAGATTGGATTTAAGTCTCTCCTCAATTAAAGACCTTTTGCAAAAATCTCTTCTCCCAAAAACATTTTCTTTTTCTCAAGAGCTCTCAAGATCTCCTAAGTAATCTTGTTTAAAAGCTGGCAATGCAGAAAAACTCCTGTTTTAAGCAGATTTTAGTCTTTTTCGCTAAGAATAACCGATTTTTCTTTAGCGGTTTCTTTGAGAGAAATTTCAACCGTTTTGTTCGGATGAATTGTTCCTTCTAGTAAACCTGTAGCTAGAGGATTTACGACTGCATGTTGGATGAATCGTTTTAAAGGTCTTGCTCCGAAAAGAGGATCATACCCTTCTTCTGCTAAGTAGTTTAAGGTGTCTTCAGAAGCATGTAAGTGGATTTTTTTCTCTTTGAGTCTTATCGAGACTTTATTGAGTTGGATTTGGACGATTTGCTTCATGTCTTTGGCTTGGAGCGGTAGGAAAGGAAGAATATCGTCGAGTCGATTGAGAAACTCGGGCTTGAAATGAGCTGCAAGGATGGGGTCTAGCGCTTTTAAGATCGATTCTTTGGAGAGCTTTGTTTTGTTCGATTTCATGGTTTCCATAAGAACATCGGAGCCTAAATTGGATGTCATGATAAAAATGGCGTTTTTACAATTGACGGTACGTCCTTGGCTGTCCGTGATTCTTCCGTCATCAAAGATTTGTAAGAGAATATTGAAGACATCTGGGTGTGCTTTTTCGATTTCATCGAAAAGAACGACAGAATAAGGACGTCTACGGAGAGCTTCCGTGAGTTGTCCTCCCTCTTCGTATCCGACGTATCCGGGAGGAGATCCTACCATGCGAGATACGCTATGCTTTTCCATGTATTCGGACATGTCTAATCGAAGAAGGGCCTCTTCTTGATTAAAGAGCTGTTCTGCGAGGGCTTTTGCAAGTTCTGTTTTTCCAACGCCGGTGGGTCCAACAAAGAGAAAGACTCCAAGAGGCCTCATCGGATCATTGAGACCCGCGCGAGATCTTCGGATGGCTTCGCTGATGGCTGTGATCGCAAATTGTTGGCTGATCACTCTTTTACTTAAAGTCTCTTCTAAATGGAGGAATTTTTCTTTTTCGCTAACGAGCATTTTTTGAATTGGAATTCCTGTCCATTTTGCAATGATATGGGCAACGAGCTGTTCATCGACTTCTTCTTTGATAAGACGATCGCCTTGGCTTTCGAGGCTTTTTTCAGCATCGTCGATCTCTTTTTTGAGTTTAGGCAACGTTCCGTAACGGATCTCTGCAACACGGTTATAATCGCCGGAGCGTTCGGCTTCTTCTTCTTGAAATCGGAGTGTCTCTAGTTTGTTTTTCTTCTCTTTCACGCCTTCGATGAGTTTTTTCTCTAAATTCCATCTTGCTTTGAGAGTGCCAAGTTGCTCTTTCAAACTGCTGATATCTTTCATGATTTTATTGAGCTCTTCTTGATTTTCGACTCCATCTCTTTTCAAACCTTCTTGTTTGATGATGAGCGAAGAAAGCTCTCTTTCTTTGATGTCAATCGGTAGAGGAAGGCTCCCAATTTGCATGCGGATTAAACTGGCTGCTTCATCGATGATATCGATCGCCTTATCCGGAAGTCTACGATCCGGGATATAACGGCTTGAGAGAAGAACTGCTGCATGAATCGCATCTTCTGTAATTCGAACACCGTGGAAAATTTCATAACGCTCTCTTAAACCTCTCAAGATGGCGATGGCATCTTCAACGCTTGGTTCTTGTACAAGAACCGTTTGAAATCTTCTTTCAAGGGCAGGATCTTTTTCGATATATTTTTTATATTCATTGAGGGTTGTGGCTCCAACGCAATGGAGAGTGCCTCTGGCAAGGGCAGGTTTGAGTAAGTTGGCCGCATCCATGGCGCCTTCTGTTGCTCCCGCCCCGACTAAGGTATGCACTTCATCGATGAAAAGGATCATCTGCCCTTCCGCAGCTTCGATTTCTTTTAAAATGCTTTTGAGCCTTTCTTCAAATTCTCCGCGGTATTTAGTTCCTGCAATTAAACTGCCCATATCGAGAGCGAATAATTCTTTGTTTTTTAAAGAATCGGGAACGTCTCCTTGGACAATGCGTAGGGCAAGACCTTCTGCAATCGCCGTTTTACCAACGCCGGGGTCTCCGATGAGAAGAGGGTTGTTTTTTGTGCGTCTACTTAAGACTTGCATGGTGCGTCTGATTTCTTCATCTCTTCCAATGACCGGATCGAGTTTCCCTTTTTTGGCAAGGTCTGTGAGGTTTTTGCAGTATTTGGCAAGAGCATTGAGTTTATTTTCTGCGGTAGGGGAGTCCATGATGTTACCTTTTCTTAATTCGTGAATTTTTTGCTCGACTGTTTTTGCTGAGATTTGTTTTTTCCATGAATGGAATGGCTCTTTGGCATTTTGCCAGAATGCAAGGAGCAAATGATCGCTTGCAATGTATGTATCTTTCCAAGATTTTGCGAGGTTGTCCGCGGCCTGGATTTGCTTTTGAAGTTCTTGAGAAATGGCGGGGGACTGCGCTCCTCCTGTAAATCGGGGAGTATGTTGGATCGCAGTTTCTAGCTCTTTTAAAAGGGAAGAGACGTTGAGTTGAAATTGCGAGGCGAATTGAGGAAAGAATCCCTCTTTTTTGGAGAAAAATGCATAAAGTAGGTGACTTTCTGTTACTTCCGTGTGCTGTCTTTCTTGTGCGATTTGGAGGGCGCTTTGAATGGCCTCCATGACTTCATCTGTGAATTGAGGATTCATGAATTTTTCCCAAAATTAAGGATTCATCATAAGAGACTTGGATTTTTTTTTAAAGGGCCATTCCAATGTGAATTCTTCGAGGAGATTTTGGAATGATTGAACGCCTGCTCGGGCGCAATTCCATCCCTTCAGGGGGTAGCTTAAGCTTCTGCAATGGGCGCCGTAGAGCGCCTTTGATTTAAGCGAAGAGAATCTCCTCCTTTTCAGGAGGAGTTCTTCAATTATGTTCGAGAATGGATATGTCTTTTTTTTCGAAATCGAATAAGAGATCGGATTTTGGGCTTTTCCTTCCTTAATGCCCAGAGATCAATGGCCATTTGCGCATTGAGCCAGAAATCTGGAGTTGTATCAAAAGCAGCGGCAAATTTTAATGCCATTTCAGGAGTTATAGCCGCTCTTTCATTGACAATACGATTGATCACTTTGTAATCACAATCAATGTAATCAGCCAATTCTTTTTGTGTCATATTGAGCGGTTTTAAATATTCCTCAATCAGGATTTCTCCAGGAGAAGTCGGTTTTCTATTCATATACACCTAATGATAATCTTTTATATGAATGATGCAGAGGGGGGAAAGGATTTTGACCAAATTCAAAGATAAATCATAGAATGATTCATTCGGTAGGAATTGTGATCGCTGTACGAGAGCAAGTGAGATATTTATGCGTAAAGGGTTGTTGTTTTTAGTTGTGGTCGGCTTGGCATCCATTGCATGGATGCGGACGGAATTTTCAGTGTCTCGGGTTTCTGCTCCTTTGGATGAAGGAGAAGAGAAGGCTCCTTCTTTAGAAGTGTTCAAAGCCTTGGATCAGCCTTATCATTTTTTAGATCGAGGAAGGCAAGCCTTTGTTTTTGAGAGTGAAGATCGTCAGTTTGTCATTAAATTTTTTGATCGAACTTACATTCAGATCCCTTGGTATGCAGGCTGGTTTGTCGATTTGGAAGTGGAGACTTTAAAGCGAGATCAGCGTCGTTTTTTTTATTGGAATAGTTACCGTTTGGCGAACACGTTTCTTCCTCAAGAAACAGCCCTTCTTTGGGTGCATCAAGGGAAATCTCAAGGATTGCCTAAGATTTCTGTAATGGATAAAGCAAGCCGTGTTTTGTGCATTGATTTGAATCAAGTTCCTTTTGTTCTGCAAAAAAAAGGGGGGTCATTTTATGATTTTCTGGACCAAGTATCTGAAAGTAGAGGAAAAGAAGCTTTGCTGGATGCTTTGCAAGAGTTTTTGAGTTTGATTGAGCGTCGTATTTCTTTGAACTTATCCGATGCAGATCATGACGTGCGGCATAATTTTGGATGTTTAGAGGGACATATTGTCCATTTGGATCCGGGAAGGTTGACTTTAAAAGACTTATCAAATCCAGAGCTGCGAAAAAAAGAATGGTGGAGAGCAACATATAGCTTGCGTAAATGGCTTTTGAAAAATCATCCGGAGGTTGCTTTAGACTTTGATGCATGTGTCAAAAAGAAGAAAGAGAAGGTATGATTCCGATTCGTTTAAAACCTGCATATCAACATTACATTTGGGGAGGCGATCGGATTTTGAATTTTCGCAAATCTTTACCGCCGGGGCGTTATGCTGAATCGTGGGAAGTTTCCGATCGAGAAGAGGGGATGTCGATTGTTGAAAATGGAGAGTGGCAAGGGAAATCATTCAAAGAGATATTGACTCTTTATCAAGAAAAACTTGTAGGCAAAGGAAGATGTTGGAGTCCTTTCCCTCTCTTGATGAAAATCATTGATGCCAAAGAAAATCTCAGTGTTCAGGTTCATCCTAATGAAGAGGTTGCTCTTCGGGTTCAACATCAGCCGAAATCGGAGATGTGGATTGCTCTTTCTTCGAGTCGTGTTTACGCAGGGCTGAAGCCCTTTGTGACAAAAGAGCATGTTACCAAGGCTCTTCATGAAGGCGGCTTTGAATCGCTTCTTCAATCCGTTGATCTCAAGGAAGGGGATGCAATTTTCGTTCCTGCGGGTCAAATTCATGCGATTTGTGCGGGAGCGTTTTTATTGGAAATTCAGCAAAATTCCAACACGACGTATCGATTGCATGATTGGGGAAGAGGCCGAGAGTTGCATTTGGATCATGGGATGCAGGCCATTGATTGGAATTTGCAAAAGCCTTTTCTTACTTTGCCAAAAGTCATTCAGTCAGATGATCACCATCAACTGCAATTGGTGATTGAAAATCGCTATTTTGTGGTGGAGCGATTGGATGTTTTTGATTCTTGGCTTTTGCAACATGATAAGGTGTGTCAGATTCTTTTTTGTGTGTCCGGTGAAGCCGTGATTGGTCATGAGAGATTGCGTCCTGGAGATACTCTGTTTATTCCTGCAGATTCTTTGACAGTTTCTATTCAAGGAAAATGTCAGATAATTGTGACGCATCTTTTTTAAGGTTTTGTTAAAATTTCATAACTCTTTAGTTTGTGTTGGTGAAAAATTTTTTTAGAAAATTGTTTTGCATTTATTTTGACTTTATGTAGAATCTGACCTTCTCATAAGCTCGCACTATAAAAGTGCGGCCGGAGGATGTGACCTATGATCGGGTTAAAAGTTGAAACAAATACTCTTGAAGAGTTAGCTCAAGGGGCGGTTTCTGTCCATTTTCATCCTTCTTTTAATATGACATATCAGAAGTTAAGGCGATGGCTGGATCGCTTTGTTGTTTCTTTTGATGATGCTGTCATTAATGATTTAGTTCTTTTTTATTCTCTTGCAAAGCAAAAGTTCTTGGATCATCGAACAGCTCCTCATCTATTTCGTTTGGTGCTGTCGATTTATCATATGCAGAGAATCCTTTTGAGTTCTGCAGTTTTGTCGTCTCGAGTTCGTCATTTGGTTGTTCGATGGATGCCGACAAATTTAGTGTTCCCTTTTTTATCGAGGCCGGTCTTAGGTTGTTTGATGGGCTTTAATATTATGGACCGCTGCGAGCTCTTTGATGAGAAGAATATCGAGGTGGTGTTGGAAAAACACTTTCCTGATTTGCAGATAGTGAAAGAAAGTTATTATTTCCATTCCTCGCAACATGAAAGTTTGAAGGTTTTTTATTTTGAAGTTGAAAAAAAGGGAGGAGGCGACTTCTCTCTTTCCGAGCGTAAAATTTTGAAAGACACCTTTGAAGAGAAGATCAAAAATGGGATTCAAAAGCTTGTTCCTTCTGTATTTATGAACATTAATCAGGAAGAAGTCTACAAGAATGTTCTCATTTTAAGCCAAGAAATTTCTTCAATTCATGACCTTCCTCAAGTCTACATTACGCTTGAGCAGCACACGGGAAAAGAAATCATTTTTCACATCAGTTTGGTTCAAATTGCGCCATTTCATCGCTTTTCCTTCAAGGAAAGGACTTTTGGCGGTTCATTTCTTTTAGAGAGAGTGCTTCCTGTTCGCTATTTGAACGGACATCCGGTGGAGGCCTATTTATTTCGGATCCTTTTGCCTTGTGAAGCTTCGCTTCTTCGTTCTGATGGATCGCTTGATTTTTATGCGGCAAGGCAAAAAGTCGTGGGGCTGCTCACCCGTGCGATCGGAGAATTTCGTGATTATAACGGGGGACTTTTAATCAAGCAGCAGGAGCTTCTTTTTTCATTCAAGCAAATGCTTCCTGAAGAGATGACGCAAGATGCAGAGTTGTTGGAGAATTTTTTCCATGCTTTAGTCCCTTTGGATAAACAGGCTCTTTTGGATCCCAAGGTTCTTTCTCATTTGTTTTTTTATTTTTTGGAGCATCGAAAAGAGAAATGTTCAGATCCATTTTCTCTGAAAATTCATCAAGAACATGAAAAGACTTTTCTTTTAGTGAGAGCGTCGGATGCATCGATTTTAGAAGTTTTCCATTTATTTGTTCGGACGCAATTTTCGCATATGAAAGATTTTGCCTATAACATCCTGGAGCTTGCCGACGGGGCATTTTTAAATGGTGTTATTCTGAATGCCTCGAATGTGGAAATAGATCGTCTTGTGACACTTCTTAGAGAATCTTTGAATGATTGGAGCTCAAAAAGAAGAAGCGAGCAAGTGCTGCGTATTGCTTTGGGACATTCCGTGGTTTCTTTGGATCCTCGGGTTGGAGGTGAGAATGCGTCTAGCGAGATTCTTCGTCTTCTCTTTGAGGGATTGACCCGTTTGAATCAGGATGGTGATGTAGAAAATGCTGTTGCAGAATCGATCGAAGTCTCTTCTGATTTAAAGCAATATACGTTTCATTTGCGTCCTTGTTTTTGGAATGATGGTTCTTTCATTTCGGCTCATGATTTTGCCTATTCCTGGAAGAGAATTTTGTCTCCTGATTTTACGACAAGTTTTGCAACGTTCTTTTATTTTATTAAGAATGCAAGAGAGGCAAAACAAGGAAAAGTCTCTTTGGATGATGTTGGGATTTTTGTTTTGAATGATCGAACTCTTCGTGTGGAATTAGAGCGTCCAACACCGTATTTTGAGCAGCTTTTGGCGCATCCTGTGTTTGCTCCGATTCATCGTGTTTGGGATCAGCAATGTCCTCAATGGCCATATCAATCCGGTAGAAATTACCCATGTAACGGACCTTTTCAATTAAAAAGCAATCAATCGAATCAAGGCTATCAATTGGTGAAAAATCCTCTTTATTGGAATTCGCCAAAGATTCGTTTGGATCAGATCATTTTAACACCGATGGATCCTATGCAAGCGATTCAAGCTTTTAGTAAAAATGAGATTGATTGGGTAGGAAATCCTTTTGGGCCTTGGCCTTCTTTTTACGCTCCGGAAGAAAATGAGAATATTCTTTCGACTCCGGATCATTTGGTTCGTTGGATGGTTTTTAATACTCATTGTCCGCCGTTCAATCATCCGAAGCTCCGCTATGCTTTTTCTTTAGCAATCAATAGAGAAGAGTTGATCAAAAATGCGAGTCTTCCGATGAACTCGGCCTATTCTATTTTATTGCCGTCTTATTGTGCTAAGCAAGAGAGTATGTTCCCTAAAACTGATCCTGAAAAAGCGCGTCGTTTATTTGATGAGGCTTTGCAAGAGCTTGGTTTATCGAGAGAGAGTTTTACTCTTCAGTTGATTTTCCCTCAAAAAGGGATTTCAGAATGGATTTCCAAAGAACTCCATCAGCAGTTGCAAGAAAGTTTAGGCATTGATTGTCATTTACAGTCTTTTCCTTGGAGTTCATGTTTTCGTAGAATGATTGAAGGTAAGTTTCAAGTTGGACTCATGCAATGGTCTTCTTTAGTGGATGATCCCATTTATACGTTGAATGCTTTTAAATTCGCAAACGAGGGAACCAATTTTGCTCATTGGGAGCATAAAGAGTTTCAAAAATTGCTAGACTTAAGTGAACAGGAGATGAATCCTTTTCAAAAGTCTTCTTACCTTTATAGGGCAGAAGAAATTTTAGCAGCAGAAGCTCCAGTGATTCCTTTGGTTTACCAGCCATCTCAAGCGATGGTTCGCAAAAACGTTTATTCAAATTTTTTTAGGATATAAACATTTAAAAGGAGAAATGTTATGTCAGCAATTTTAAATGCATTAGATCAGTCAATCTTCCAAGATATTTTATTTCATCCTTCTTGGTTGGGAGAGATCGCAGGAATCTCAGCAGAAAAAATGCTTAGAGGTAAAGCGCCTTTTTCTTACGTTCTACGTCAGGGAGAAAAATCTCTTGCAAAGGATGTAAGTCACTTCTACGTCACATTTGTAGATGCTCAAGGGGCTGTAAGACATCAACCGTTTACCATTACTTTAGCTCAAGAAGGATGGTACTATGAACAAGGTGGTTCTGGAGGTCCATTTATTGGCGTTCCCATAAGTGATGTTGTGCATATGATTATCCATGGTGACAAAGATCAATGTAAACCTTTCATCCCATGACAACGATTGCTAGCTTGCCATTTTCTACGAGAGGTAGGTTGAAGGAGTTGATCCTCCTCTTTCTTCCTCTCTTGGGGACGACTTTTTGCAATTATTTCTACCTTCTTGTGGAGAAACTTTTTTTAGCAAGAGTGTCCCCGGTGGCAATGGAAGCAGCGATTAACGTGTCTTATGCTTGTCAGATTTTTCAGGGAGCATCCGTTGCGTTAGCGATGATGGCTCAAGTGTTCATCGGGCGATGGTATGGGGCACGTTCTTTTTCTTCAATCGGACCTGGAACTTGGCAATTCATCTGGTTTTCTTTTCTTTCGATGTTGGTTACAGTGCCTGCAAGTCTTATTTATGGAAGTTGGTATTTTGAAGGCACTTCCATAGAATCGATTGGGATGCCTTATTTTTATCTTCTCATCGGCACCAATTTTTTATACCCTTTAAGCGCTGTCCTTTCTTGCTTCTATTTGGGTCAAGGGAAAACACGGCTTGTTCTGATTGCTAATGGAGCTTCGCAGCTCATGAAGATAGGCCTTGCTTATGTTCTTATTTTTGGAATAGAGTCTTTCAATATCCCGGCCTTAGGCCTTATTGGCGGCGCAATCAGCACGGTGAGTGCGCAAGCTTTATTTTGTTTTCTTCTTGGAGCGATTTTCCTGAATCGATCTTCAAGAGCTCTTTTCAATTCTGCATCTTGGTACTTTCGCCCTGCTCTATTTTGGGAATGTATTTATCCCGGTCTTCTTCGCGCTTTCAATCGCATCCTCAATTTTACAAGCTGGGCATCCATTGCTCATCTGATGCTTTCTAAAGGAGGAGATTATCTTCTTATTTTATCTCTTGGCGGGGTTTTGAGTCTTTTTCTTCCCTTCCTTTTTGAAGCTGTTTGCCAAGCGCAAACAACGGTTATCTCATACATTTTAGGTTCGAAAAGCTATAATTATCTTTTGAAAGCGATTCAATCCGGCTTCATTCTTGTTTTTATTTTGGCTCTTCTGATGTCCGTGCCTCTTGTCCTATTTCCTTCTTTGACTTTTGACTGGCTATTTCCCGAAGTGGTTCTTGATCCGGTGGTCATTCAAAAAGTGTTCTTAGGCGTTTGGCTCTCTTTTGTCTTTTTTACATCGACAGCCATTCCGATCAGTTGTGTTCTTGCCTTAAAAGATATGAAGTTTTCATGTTTCATGGGATTGATGAACTGGGTCAATGGTTATTGTTTAATGTATGTAGCTCTCGAGTTGATCCAAATCCCAGCAAGTCTATTTTGGCTCACTTTAAGTCTTATGCACGGTTCAACGTTACTCATTTATTTCTGGCGCGTGAGGGCTTTGATTTCTTCTACCTTGCTTGTAGGATCGTATCAAAGTTCGAAGCTTTGAATGATTGTCTTCTGAATTAACCAATTTTTCATGATTTGGTGTCCATTGGGACGTTGCAAATCTTGAATAATTTCTTTAACCTCTTTGAGGTCTGTTTTTATCTCTTGTTGAGCTTTTTTTAAAAGGGTGATGTTTGTAAATTCATCAGGATAAAATGTTTGTAGCTTTGCATATTTTGGGTGCATGAAGAGTATGTCGATTTTATCTTGAAGGTTCTCGGTTTGTTCTTTGAGCATAGCATTGTAGAGTTGTAATTGTTCTCGGCTTTTTTCTTGATTCGAAGATTCGAGCCATTCCATTTCTAACAAAAGAAGAGTATAAAGGTCACTATTTGCATAAGCGGTAGTTAGCTTTTGCATGAGCTCTTCCTTTTCTTTTTTTTTATCTAAATTTGATTCGAGATCAGGATGGAATATTTTGGCTAGTTGTCGATAAATGACATTAGCGCTTTTTTTCTGCAATTCTTCTATTTTTTGTTGTTTTTGTTCTTTTTCGAGTTGTTTTTTGGTTTTTTTAAAGGATCGGGATTCTCTTTTTTGAGCAGATTGAAAGAGTTTGGTGATGAGCTCTTCTTCATTATCCGTGGCATTGGCATCTTTGAGGTTGATATCGATCCCTATGTGATCAAACATTTTTTCTATATCGTCTTTGATTTGTTCAAAACTTTCTGAAATCATTTCTTGATAAGAAGTTCCGGATAGTTCTTGAAACATTTGTTGAAGATCTGGGGGGACTTCATTAGGATTGCTGGATTCAAAAATCAGTTGAAGATCATCTAAGATAAGAGATCTTAAGTTTTCCTTTTCAGAGTTTGAAAACTTATTTTTTGCTTTTCTAAATTCGTAGACAATATGGCAGCGTTTGATGAGTGTTTGTTTTAATTCTTGTTCGAGCGGAAATATATTTACATGGTAGAATTGTAAAGCTTCTTCTAATTCCTTTTCTCTTTTGGTATGAAGATTATTTAAAGATTCGATCTTTTTCTTAAGGCGATTGAATGTGATTTGAACAGGAGATGCTTTTAAGGTTTTATTGTTTGTGATCATTACTTCGTTCATGATGAGTCTCGGTATAATTAGGTGATGATGATCATTTTAGTGTTTTTCATCGGATAGTACAACAAAATTCTCGGTATATTTTTTGTTTTAAGGTTTCTCCGGATTTGTGTGTTGAAACTTTTTCATATGAAAAACATATCCATTTTTGGTATCAATGATGTTCTTTTTGTAAGAGGGATGTATGGAGATTCAAAAGGTTCAATCGTTGCAGCCGATGCTGGATAAAGTCATGAACTCTGCTTATTTAAATAAAATGGCAAAGACGATGACGCAGCTATTTAATGATACTGTATGCATGATGGTTTTCGTTATTCAAGAGATTGTGGAGAATCCTTATTTTGCGGCAGCTTTTGTTGTGACTTTGAGTAATGTCAGCAGAATACTGTCTTTCTGTTGTATTGTGGGGATGGCGGTTACGCTTATTTTGCGAATGGAACCTTAAATTAAAGCAGTTTTAGAAGCGCTTTACAGAATTCAGGAAGATCGGACGGAGTGCGCGAGGAAATTAGATTTTCATCGACGACAACAGGTGCATCTGAGTAGAGAGCTCCTGCATTTTCAAGATCGTCTTTAATAGAGATAAAGCCGGTCACATGACGGTTTTTTAGAATTTTAGCGGAGATAGGAACCCAGCCGCCGTGGCAGATAAAAGCAATTGGCTTTTTGGCTTGGTGCATTTGTTGCACGGTATGCAAGACTTTTGGAGAGCGGCGGAGTTTATCCGGAGCAAAACCTCCCGGGATAACAAGACCTGAAAATGCATCAGGAAGAATGTCATCGAATGCAATGTCGCATTGGCAAGGGTATCCATGTTTCCCAAGATGGGTTTGTTTTGCTGCGGGTCCTGCGATTGTGGTATGAAATCCTGCTTCATTGAGACGTATTTTAGGATACCAAAGCTCTAGATCTTCATAGAGATCATGGACGAGGATAAGGACTTGTTTCATAAGCATTTTTCCTTGTTGTTTTGGAGTATCTTATTTTGCCCAATTATTGACAATTTTGTTATACTGAAAATGATTCAGGTTATGTATTAACCCATAGATGAGATATGCAATTAAAAAGAGTGATCCCTTGGATTTATGCGGCAGCATTTGAGATGGCGGCTATTTTGAGCGCTGCTGTATTGAAGCCTTTTTCTAAATTTTCGGAAAAACGGGTTCTGTATCCTGAGAAAGCGGGACGTCCTATTTTGTTGGTTCATGGATATCTTCACGATGCAAGTGCTTGGGCGTATCATAAGAAGAAGTTACAAAAAGAAGGGTTTGGTCCTGTCTATACGATCAACTTAGGAAGCCCTTTTTCTTCCATTGCTTTACTCGCTGAAAAGGTGAGAAAAAAAGCATTGGAGATTCAAAAGAATGAAGGCAGGTCTGATTTGATTTTAATTGGTCATTCTATGGGAGGTTTGGTGAGTGCTTTTTATGCGACGCAATTAGCGCCTTCTGGGAAAGTCACCGATGTCATTACGATCGGATCTCCTTTACAAGGGACTTATATGGCGTCTATTGGCATTGGAGCGAATGCAAAAGAGATGCGAAGAGGATCTTTATTTGTAAAAAAATTGCAAAAAGCCATGACTGAAAATCAAACGATTCGGTTTTGTCATATTGCAAGCTCAACAGATGCCTTGATTCTTCCTCAAGATTCTGCGATTTCTTCAGCAGCGGATGCCAAAACAGCTCTCTTGGATGGGGTTGGACATGTTGCTTTACTCTATTCTTCGAGAGTGTTTCGCCAAATCTCTCATTGGTTAAGAGATTGAGACTTGATCGCCTTCAATGAGAATTTGGATCCATAGATCTTTTGGATCGATGGTAATGATTTCTTCATGAGTGGTGGTTCTCGGCCAAATGACTTTATCTTTCTCAACGGTCCATCGAAGGGTGTAATTGCCGGGAGGAAGTTGAAAACTTGCGGACGCCCGTTTTCCTAAAATATCTCTTGGTTTTAGAGGGATTTCTTGTTGATCAAAGATGACATTTCGAATTTGAACTCCTGCGAGTGCCGGACTATCTCGAACGAGCACTTCCACGCGAACTAAAAAAGGATTTCCGGGAATGGGTTCGGTCGGTCCCATGTATGTATTTTGAGCAAGAAGAGTATTGGGTTCGATGTTTTCAGGATTTTTAGAGAAATAAAAAAAGAGATTGAGGACGACGAGAGAGATTCCTAAAACGAATAAAGTCTGAATGAAGTTTTGTTCTTTCATATTTTTCTTTGATACAGATGGTTTTTATTTATTTCAATGATGTTTTGCGATACGATTTTTTGGCTTTAGAATAGGTCGTTTATGTCGATTCAAGCAGTCACGAATCAGCGCATTGTAGATGTTCAGAATGTGCCGGTTTTAAAAAATGTCCGATCTTTAGAAAAGAGCGTAAAAGGATTAACGCCTGAACAAATCAGTGTGTGGATTCAAGATTTAGTCACTCTTCTACCGCCTCGTTCAGAATCGTTCGATATTTTAGAGAAATTGTCAGAAAAGCTTCCTTTGGAAACGATCCAAGAAGCTTCCGGCATCAATGAGACTTTATTTGAAGAGGTTATCTCGGGATTGCAACAGCAGATGGCTGTTTTGGATCGAGAGCTTTGTTCGAAAAGAGGATCTTTGAAGGGACGTGTTGTTGATTGGGTGAGTAGCTGGCCGCTTGCTTTGGAGAATTTTTTGAATGCATTTGCACTTGTCGATTTTTTTCAGATTTCCGATCACCCGGATCAAATTGAGCAAAAACGGACGAAACTTTTGTCTGTGTTCCCTTTAATCTCCATGGGAGCTGTCAGTCTTGTCTCCGGAGTGGGCGTGCTGGGGAGTGTTTTAGTCTCTTTGGGAGGGTGTGCTGCATTGACCCTGATGAGTTTTCTTTACTCTCGGTTTCGAGGTTTTCCAACATCGCTTCCTAAAGCAGAAAATTGGACTGGAAAATATCATCGAGGAGATCTAGATACTGCTTTCATTCGTAAAAAATCGATTGATGAGATGGCTCGAGCCTTAAGCGTTGGCAAAAAATTGCGCCAGTTTGTTTTGCTTTGCGGAAAGCCTGGCGTTGGAAAAACAGAAATGATCAAAGGTTTGGTCCATGCAATTGAGATGGGAGAGTATCCTGAATTGAAAGGGAAAACCGTTTTTTATTTGAACATGGCTCATCTACTCAATAATACAGAAGCAAATATCTCTGGAAATCGGATTTTGTCTTATTTAAGCGATTTAATGGGACGGCATCGAGATCAAATGATTTTAGTGATTGATGGAATTGAGCTTGGTTTTCTGTCTGACATTGAATCTCTTTTGGGAGATCAGTTGAAAGAGATGATGAACTTTCCAGAAGAAAAATTTCCGTATGTAATTGGTATTTCTTCAAACCATCGGCAGCTTTTTAAAACATCTTCGCGCTATCAAAGCCTTGTATCTCGTTCTTTACAACTTCATGTGGATGATTTGAAAGACATTGAGATGGTCGATCTTTTGAGTCATTCCCTTATGAAAACAGCGCCTCATGTGACGGTTGCAAATCCGGGATTGAGTCTGCTTGTTCAAAAAATAAAAAGGGTCTTTGGAAATCAAGGCGTTACGCCATCTTTAAGCCTTTCTGTTTTGAGTCGCTGCATCTGGAGATTGGAAAATTTTCATTTAGGTTTGAGGGATCGATTGTACAACCAACAGAAAGTCGTAGAGCGTCTTTATCAAGAAAAGAGGATGAAATTGCCGGATCAAGTCATCCAAGGTTCTTTGGATAAAGAAACGAATGCCTTGCAAAAAGATCTGAAAAGTTTGGAGAGTCAATTTTTGGAAATTGAGCAAAAGTTCAGCGATTTGCAAAGAGTTCGTTCTACTTTACATGAGATTAAAAAAGCTCTTTTCCAAATCGCATCGCAAGAGTTTATCAATGCCAAACAAAAGGTGCTCTTTATTTTGATGGGACTTTACTGGGCTCCTCATCTTGAGCAAAAGCTCTTTTCGGAGAGCTCTCGTTTAGGTGTTTCTGCGGAAATTGACGAACCTTTAATGGACGAGGCGATTCGAGAGGAATTGAACGTTCGTTTCTCACGATAAGATTATAGATAGTAAGTCCAATGAAAAGGGGATAGCAAACTTCTAAGATAGGATTTAAAAATTTCGCAATTCCTTGAAATTCTAGTGTTGTAATGAAAAATGTCAGGATCAAAGAACCCATCAGGATAGGTAGGTGGGAGACCTTTTCTTTGAAAATTTCTTTGTGGATGAAATTGACAAATGCGGCAACGAGGGCAATCGCAGTTGTAAGGCATGCAATTGTGACGGTCATTCCAACAATGAGACCGCCTTTGGGTCCCAAGACATGCATCGCAATACTTCCAAGAAGTTTCTCTGTAGAGATTCCTTTTAACAAACTTCCATGGAAATAGGCAATTTCTGCAAAACCAAAGTAGATGGCAGCTAGAAGAATGGCTGCTAAAATGCTTGCTTTAATTAAAAAGGAAGAATTCGTGTTTTCTTGCTTTTTCTTTAAAGAGAAAATGACAAGAGGGGCGAAAAAGAAGCTCGCAAGAAGATCCATTGTATTATAGCCTTCTTTGAGTCCGAACATCATCGACTCAAAAGAAGAGCTGTCGACGGTTGAGTTGGGAGTGGGTCCATAAATCCATCCTTGGATGATGATCCATGCTAAAAGAGAAATTTTGAGTGGGGATAACACATATCCCATGATGGATAAAAGATTGCCGGGACGCAAGACTGAAAGAAAGATCACGACGCAAGAAATAACAGCAAATAAAGAGAGTGTAATACCGGGAAAAGAGATGCTTAAAGTGGAATAAGCAAGGCTTAAACAACGAGGGGCGCAGCCAAGAGGCCCGATCAAGGTGATTGTTAAAAAGGCGAGCAATAGTCCCGGAATTTTTCCGATTCGTTGAAAAAATTGTTGAATTTGTCCTCGATAAAGGATCATCGCTAAAAAGCCGGCGAAAGGGACGATCACAGCAGTTAGAATAAATCCTGTGAGTGCAAGGGGTGTTTTGTTGAGAAAGTTGGCTCCGATAGCTAAGGGGAAAACGACGTTGCCTGCGCCAAAAAACATCGCAAAGATCGCCAAGCTTGCTGCCAAAAGGTCTAGTTTTTGTCTAAAAGAGTTCATTCATTTATCTCTATCTAATCTTTAAAATCTGGTTATTTAGAAATTATTGTTCGAAAAAATTAAGCGTGCTTAATGCACGTATACGTGTAAAAACTACAAGAAGATGATCCGAAAAATTGGATTAACATATGGCCGCATATTATGAACTGATGATGGATTTAAAGCTATGTAAAAAATTATTAGATTTTGTTATGAGGAAGAGAATTTTTGAGAGGTTTCATGAAAATTGTATTGGTTCTTTATGACGATCCGGTGACAGGATATCCGAAAACGTATGCTCGAGATACGATTCCAAAACTTGAGGTTTATCCGGACGGACAAAAACTGCCGAATCCCAAAAGAATCGATTTTAAGCCGGGTGAGCTTTTAGGATCCGTTTCGGGAGCTTTGGGGTTGAAGAAGTTCTTAAAAGAGCTGGAACATACTTTGATTGTGACATCGGATAAAGATGGTCCGGATTCTGTTTTTGAAAAAGAGTTAGTTGATGCTGATGTTGTGATTTCTCAGCCGTTTTGGCCCGCTTATTTAACAAAAGAAAGACTTGCAAAAGCAAAAAACTTAAAGCTTGCCATCACTGCAGGAATTGGCTCTGATCATGTCGATCTTCAGGCTGCAATTGCAAAAGGAATTACAGTGGCTGAGGTGACATTTTGCAATAGCATCAGCGTTGCCGAGTACATTGTCTTGATGATTTTGTCTTTAGTGAAAGATTATATTCCATCCTACAATTGGGTGGTGAAGAAAGGCTGGAATATTGCCGATTGCGTTCAAAGATCGTATGACTTGGAAGGCATGGATGTGGGATCTGTTGCCGCAGGTCATATCGGACTTGCTGTGTTGCGACGATTAAAGCCTTTTGGCGTAAAACTTCATTACACAGAGCGCCATCGTTTGTCTGAAAAAGTAGAAAAAGAGCTGGGTCTTACATATCACGAGAATTTAGAATCGATGGTGCGTGTATGTGATGTGATTACAATCAATTGTCCATTGCACGCAGAAACGGAGCATCTATTTAATGATCGGTTGATCTCTCAAATGAAAAGAGGCTCTTACATTGTGAATACGGCAAGAGGTAAAATTTGCGATGCGGAAGCAATTGCGAGAGCGTTAAAAAGCGGACAGCTTGCAGGTTACGCAGGAGATGTTTGGTTCCCTCAGCCGGCTCCCAAAGATCACCCTTGGAGAGAGATGCCTCATGATGGGATGACGCCTCATGTTTCGGGAACGAGTCTTTCTGCGCAAGCTCGTTATGCTGCAGGTGTTCGTGAGATTTTAGAATGTTTCTTTGAAAAAAAACCGATTCGCACTGAGTATTTGATTGTGGATCAAGGGAAATTGGCAGGAATAGGCGTCCACTCTTACGTCGCCGGAGATACAACAGGAGGTTCTGAGCGGGCGATCCAATTCAAAAAATAAAAAGAAGATTAGTAACTTGAGTTATTAAGCCGCTCAATCATCTCGGCGCCTCTGGTCTTTTACAGATAGTCGTTGAGGTGGAAGGAGAACAATGAAGGGTGAATTTTTAGTTAGTACAGATAACATCTTTGCAGATCTTGGATTGGACGATTCTGATGAAATGAGAGCGCGTTCCGATTTAACGTCCGAGGTTGTCCATATTATCCGCACAAGTGGACTTCCTCAGAAAGAGATCGCTTTGATTCTTGGAATTAGCGAGCCTAAAGTCTCTTCTCTTATGAAAGGAAAGATCAATGATTTTAGCACTGATACACTTATGCAATATCTGACAAAGGTTGGATGTAAAGTGAAGATTAGTGTAGAAGCTTCTCGTCGACTTTTCCGATCGGTTAAAAGAGGGTTTGTGACAGTTAAAAAGCGTTCCTCAACAACAGGGAGAAAGACGACTATGAAAAGAAAGAGAACTACAAAAGGTTGACTAAAATGAGTTCTGAAGGCGATTGAAGAACCTCTCCTTGAAAGAAAGGCGCTATTTAGCGCCCAATTGTATAAACAGCTATACCGAAACAACCTGAAGGGATGAGATTGCGCCCAAGCAGGCGTTCAAGCCAGCTTACTGGAGTTCTCCGTTTGAGAGAAACCAAGAGAGCTGTGTTAACTGTTCGTTGATGAAGTCAAGACCACCTTCAGAATGACCGTCTGAAGGGTTTAAAAATGCGTTGATATTGATCATGAGAGTTTCATAGGTATATTCGTAGCTTGCTTCTTTGTGTGGGAATTCTTTAGGCCACCCGTTTTGTTTCGCTTCGGCAAAAATTTCTTTTTTGTGATCTTCGAGAAATGTTCTCATTTGATACATAAACGCTGTCAGTCTCGTGAGATTTTCTTTGGAAGGGTCTTGGTGGTACTCACCCATTAACAATTTAAAATTCTTTTCAAGATAGCTTAGTTCTGCTTTTAAAGAACTCTGGTTTGCTTGTATGTAATTATATTTACTATTTATGTTTGTTATTTCCATATGTTTTAATTATAATCTTTTTTTTAATGAATGTCAAGTTTTTTAAGCTACTTATTTTTAGCGACTTGTGACTTTATGATCTCTTGAAGCCGTTCAAAATAGTAGAAAGTGACAGGGGTGAGAAAGAGGGTCAGGAACTGGGAGATAACAAGGCCTCCTATGATGCAGAGGCCCAAAGAGATACGCGTTTGGGCAACGCCGCCGCCGATTCCGAGGGCAATGGGGACGGCGCCCATAAGAGCTGCGACGGTGGTCATAAGAATTGGGCGGAAACGGGTGAGGGCGGCTTCAATGATCGCATCCTTGGCCGATTTCTTTTCGACTTCCACCGCATGGTTGGCAAAATCGACCATAATGATCCCATTTTTTAAGACGATTCCGATGAGAAGAATGAGGCCTACAAACGAATAGATAGAAAGCGTTTGATTGAAGATATAAAGAGTTAAAAGGCCTCCGACAAGAGCGGGGGGAAGGGTGCTCATCACGGTGATGGGGTGGATGAAGCTTTCATAGAGAATTCCTAAAACAACGTAGATCGTGAAAAAAGCAATGAGAAGAAGAAATGGAAAGCTCGCAAAGGATTCATTAAATACTTGTGCAGTCCCAATGACTTGTCCATGAATTTGCGGGGGCATTGTTTTCTTGGCGATGGTGTTTAATCGATTCAAAGATTCTCCAAGGGGTATGTCGGGACTTGGATTGAATGAAACGGTCACCGCAGGAAGACCGTTATAATGGTTAATGGTGAGAGGTCCTGTGGTTTCTTTGCTATCTACGATTTCAGATAAAGGAACGAGGTTGTTTGTCGTTGAGCGGACATAGAGTTTGGAAAGAACTGTTGGATCTCGATAAAATTCGGGAAGCGTTTCTATGATTACATTATACGTATTGATGTCAGCATTGATCTGAGAAATTTT
Source organism: Chlamydiota bacterium (assembly GCA_027451825.1). Lineage (GTDB taxonomy): Bacteria > Chlamydiota > Chlamydiia > Chlamydiales > SM23-39 > DAIDHZ01. The sequence goes on along the minus strand of DAIDHZ010000014.1, from coordinate 9,676 downwards.
GTTGTCGGAGTAGGCAAATTGAAAAAAGTTTTCAATTTGTGATGCAGTGACATTGTAATTGGATGCTTTATCTCGATTGATGTGAAAAGACCATGTGGGTTGATGAATTCTTAAGTCAGAAGAGACTTGAGAAAAGTGAGGATCGAGTTTCATTTGCTGAGTGATTTCAGGGGCATAGTTGTAGAGAATGTTGCGGTTGATGCTTGTCATGGAATATTGATAGAGTGCATTCGCCGTGCTTCCCACGCTTAAGTTGATGAGAGGAACGGGGGAAATAAATGTAAGGATCCCGGGGATATCTTGGAGCTTTTTAGAAAGTTCCGTGATGATTGAATACATTGGAAGGCGTTCGCGGTAGGGCTTTAATTGAAAAAACAAAATTCCTTCGTTGGGGTTGCTAAATGAGCTAATGGAGATGAGAGATTCAATATTGGGATCTTGCATGGTAATGCTTGTGATCTTTTCATGATATTTTTCCATCAGATAGGGAGACGTGCCGTCTCTTGATAAAGTATATCCATCAAGAAATCCAACATCGTCCGGGGGGAGGAAGTCTTTGGGAAGCACATAGGTTAGAGCTAAAGAAGAGACAATGCTTAAAAGACCAATGCTTAATGTGAATCGTTTATGTTTCAGCGAGAAATGAAGACAGGGTTCATAAACTTTTTTGAGCCATTCGTTGACTGTATCTGAAAATTTTTCCATGCGCGTTTTTCGAGTTTTGTCATAAGGCCGTATAAACCTGCTTGAAAGCATGGGAGTGAGTGAAAGGGAAACAAAGCCGGAAATCAAAACAGCAATCACGATTGTAATTGAAAATTCTCTAAACAATCTTCCAACAACGCCTCCCATAAAAAGCATGGGGATAAAGGCAGCTGTTAAACAAAGAGTCATGCTTAGAATCGTGGTGCTGATTTCTTTAGATCCTCGAATGGTTGCTTCAAAAGGATCTTCTCCATGTTGTACGTGACGCACATTGTTTTCTAAAACAACGATCGCATCATCGACAAGAAATCCGATACAAAGAGTGAGGGCTAAAAGAGAGAGAAGATCAAGGCTAAAGCCGATGATCAGCATGACAGCGAATGTACCGATAACGGAGATGGGAAGAGCAAGAGATGGGATGATTGTATTGAGCGCTTTTCCTAAAGAAAGATAAATGATGAAGATGACAAGAAAAAAGGCGATGATGAGAGTCATTTTTACATCATTGACACCTTCGATGATGGTGACCGATTGATCATAGACGCGATAGATCTTTAGAGTGTCTGGGAGTTGCGATTTCATGTCGCTTAAAACTTGATTGACTTTGTCTACGATTTTAACGGTGTTGGCTCCTGCAATTTTTTGCACGGCTAAGATTAAACAAATATGATCGCCCGTTCGATCGACGTAGTGCATGAAGTATTTATCATCTTGAACGCTATCGAGAGCTCTTCCTACGTTTTTAATTTTAACGAGATCCCCGTCTTTGTTTTTAATGACGAGTTCGTTGTAGCCATCGGCGTGCATGAGCTGTCCATCGGCATCGATGGTAAAATCGCTTCGATTTCCCCATAATGTTCCCAAAGGAAGATCGACGTTGGATTGTTCGATAAGGGTTGCAACTTCATCAAGACCGATATTTTTGGCGGCGAGTTTTTCCGGATCGACTTGAATGCGCGCCGCATAGGGAGAGCCATAGGTAATGACTTGAGAGACTCCTTCAATCATGGAGAGTCTTTCTCCAATGAATGTATTCCCGTAATCGTAAAGATCGCTGAGAGTCATGTTGGGATTGACAAGGGCAAAATAGAGAATCGGCGTTGATGCCGGATTGACTTTTCGATAGGTAGGGTAGTTCGGCAGGTTTGATGGAAGTTGCGGCTGTGCTGTCGAAATGGCCGATTGCACATCCGTTGCTGCGGCATCAATATTTCGATCCAAGTTGAAGGTAAGAACAATGGTGGTGGCTCCGGTGTTGCTCGATGAAATAACCGATTGAATCCCTTCAATGGTCATGAATTGCTGTTCAAGAGGAGTTGCCACGGAATTGGCCATGGTTTCAGGGCTTGCTCCCGGATAGCTGCAGCTGACTTCAATGGTGGGCATGTCAACGCTTGGTAAATCGCTGACAGGTAAAGATTTGTATGCAGCAATGCCAAAAAATAAAATGGCCACCATGACAAGAGTTGTCATGACAGGGCGCCTGATAAAAGGTTCTGAGAGGTTCATTGTACCCCTTGAATCATGCGGACTTTGGCGCCTGAAAAGAGATTGATTTGTCCATCGATAATGATTTTTTCGCCCCCTTGAATGCCGCTGAGAATAACAACATCATCGTCTTGACGCTGACCTAGTTTTACGGTTCTTTGTTCTACCGTCATGTCGTCTTTTAAAACAAAAACAATCGGATTTGTCTGCGTGACTTGGACAGCGGCATAAGGGATGACAACGGCATCTTTCATGGTATATAAAACCAGCCGATTTCGGATGAACTGTCCCGGCCAAAGCTCTCTTGCTTTGTTTTCAAAAATGGCTCTTAATTTGATCATTCCGGTTTGATTGTCAACCGTGTTGTCTAACATGTAAAGAGAGCCTTCAAAAATTTCATCGCTTTTAAAATTTTCATAAGCAGATAAAACTTTTAAAGTCCCTTTTTTCAATGCTTTTTGAATGTGGGGCAGTTGAAATTCGGGGATCGAAAAAGTGACGAAAATAGGAGCCATTTGATTGAGGGTGGTCAACGAATTTTGACAATTGACGCAAACTAAATTTCCATAATCGATATTCAAAATCCCCATCATCCCGTCAATGGGTGCATAAATCCAGCAATAGTTTAAATTGATGTTCGCTGCATCTAAATTCCCTTGATTTTCTAAGACAAGCGCTGCATTTGCTGCCATATTCGCTTGAAGGGTTTCATAGTCGATTTGAGAGTAAAATTCATCTTTGGTAAGAAGGCGATATCTTTTTACTTTTTCTTCAGAAAGAGCCAGATTGGCAAGGCTTTGTTCTAAAGCGCCTTGCGCTTGTTTTACGGCTGCTTGATAAGGACGCGGATCGATGGTAAAGAGAAGATCTCCTTGTTTGACTTCTTGTCCTTGTTTGAAATAGATCCCGGTGATTTCTCCTTCAATGCGTGAATAGATATCAATGCTTGTGATGGATTGAACATGGCCAAGCGCCTCGATGAAAATGGGAACATCTTTTTGAGTGGCCTCTCCTACTTGAACAGGATAAGAGGGTGTTTGCAGAGTGAGTTTTTTTCGATGACAGCTAGAGAGAAGAAGGAAACAAAACAATAAAATCTTTAATTTTGACATATTTCCTCCAAAGGTCTGCATAAAGAGCCTGTTGCATAGGCAATGCTTGCAAGCGCTGTAAACCAGTTTTGCTCTGCTTCTGCTTTTTTCGATCGAGCATCGGCAAGAGAGCTTTGTGCAGACATCACATCCAAAATCGTTTTTGTCCCTGCTTTGTAATTGGCAAGCGCAATGTTGAATTCAAGCTCTGCCGCTTTTAAATATTCCTCGGAATCCGTCAAATTGGAGGCCGCAGTTTTGACTCCCATGTGCGATGTTGTGACATTTTGAATCATAGAGAGCTCTGTTTGTAAAAGCTGCGCTTTTGCGTATTCTAAATTGGCTTCTGCCTGACGCACTCCGTTTTTGAAATAAAAGCCGTCAAAGATGGGGAAGTCTAAAGAAAATGCAGCAATCCAGTGCATGTGCTTTTCTTTTAAACCTCTTTGAAACCAATAATGACCTGTATCTAAAGTGCTTCTGAGAACAGGTAAGACAGCTCTTTTCGCATTGAGTACGGAAGCCTCTTTTGATCGTACATTGGCAGCTGCTGCGAGTACATCTTGTCTTTGATGCTGCGCCATTTCAACTAAACGATCGACGCTTTCTAAGATTGGATTGGCATCGATCTTATCCGGAAGGGATTGGACTTTGAATTTGCTGTTGGCAGGAAGGCCTAAATCAACAGCAAGCTGAGCAAATGCATTTTCTACATTTTGTCTTTGCGTTGTGAGATTGATTCTTGCTTGTAAAAATTGGGTTCTTGCCGTCGCAACATCTCCAAGAGCTGCAAGACCTAAAGAAAATTTCTCGTTGGCCGCATCCAAAGACATTTGGGCATTGCTTAAATTAGCCTCATTTGCCTCCATGGCTGCAATCTGATAGAGATATCCATAATAATCATCCATGACTGTTTGGATGATGGTTTGAATTTCTTGGTTGTGAGTCAGATCGGCATAATAAAGAGCTTCTCTGGCAGCAAGAGCTGCTGAACTTCTTTGTCCAAAGTCAAAAAGGGTGTAGGTTAACAGAACGTCAGGACCTGCTTGCGTGGAATAAAATGTGAACACGGAATTGAGCGCATTATTTAAAGCTGTGCTAGCAGCTGATGAGATTTGACTTGATGATGGAGAACCTGTAGCGCCTCCGTTGGATGGAAAGCTTCCTTTTTGACGCGTGTACCCGGTGCTGCTGAGCACTTCCGGATAAAATTTGCTCATGGCTTGACCATAGGATGCTGCAGCCGCACAAGCCTGCGCCCATGTTTGCTTTGTCATCGGATTGTTTCTTAAAGCAATGTCAATGAGTTCTGCTAAATTGAGCTCTCCTTCTCCGAATGTCATCGGCAGCATCGTCTGACAATAACGAGATGAAATCATCCGATTGCCTTGCATCGGAGTCCAAGAGGAATAAGGAGTCTCCGGAGCGAGCGATAAAGGATCTGCTGCATCATGAACACATCCTGAAATCAATAATGATATTAAAGCGAATGATGTTTGTTTTATTTTTTTGCGCATTATTACTGTCTAATAGTTTAGTCAGATTTTTTGCGCAATCATTTGATGATTTTCTTAAATAAAAGAGCCGAGAGCTCTCTTGAATAAAATATTTTTAAAAAAAAGAAGAGATCCTTTAGAGTATCAACAAAATTTTGGAAAAAATCATGAAGAGATGTCTTGGGTTTTTGCTCTTTTTTTCGTCGCTTTTTGCTGCGATGGATTTGAGTCAGCTTCCATCTCCTTATAACACGCTTACAGTTTTGCTCCCTGAAAAGAATCATGGCTGGTATTCGAATGCAAGAGAGATGCAGGGATTATTGAAGGGCCAGTCGATTCATACGGTGATTGAGATTGGTTCTTGGCTTGGCATGTCGACAAGACATATTGCGCGTTTAATTCCCGGTGATGGAAAGGTGTATGCCGTCGATCATTGGCTTGGATCGGTTGAACATCATAATACGTCTGTCTTTTCTCGATATTTACCGAGCCTGTATGAACAATTCCTTTCAAATGTGGTCCATGCCCATCTTGAGCATAAAATCATTCCTATCAGAATGGCAAGTTTGGATGCCGCTAAAGTGCTTACAGATGTTCGGCCGGATTTGATCTATCTAGATGGAAGTCATGAAACGGAAGATGTGTATCAAGATTTGGTTGCTTGGTTTCCTTATGTTGAGAATAAAAAAGGCATTTTTTCGGGGGATGATTGGAATTGGGAATCCGTTCGTATCGCCGTGAATCAATTTGCAAGCGAGCGTAACTTGATCATTCATGCGGCAAACAATTTTTGGTGGTTGGAGGAGCGATGATTTTTTTGAAGAAGTTTTTTGTTGCTATCCTCTTTTCTTCTCATGCATTTGCAACCGTTGATTTGAGTCAGTGTCCATCGCCTTATAATACACTCACTACGTTGCTTTTAGAAACGGATGATGGATCGTATTCGAATGCAAGAGAGATGCAGCGATTGATGAAAGGTAGATCGATTCATACGGTGATTGAGATTGGTTCTTCACTTGGTGTGTCTACGAAGTATATCGCATGTTTGATTCCGGATGATGGCAAAGTGTATGCTGTAGATCGTTGGCAGGGCCCTGGTCTATATAAACAGTTTCTTTCAAATGTAGTGCATGCTCATCTTGAGCATAAAATCATTCCCATGAGAATGGCAAATCTAGATGCTGCTCAAGTGTTGATCGATGTTCAGCCGGATTTGATTTATCTAGAAAAAAGCCATGAAACAGAAGAGGTGTATCAAGATCTTGTCACTTGGTTTCCTTATGTTGAGAATAAAAAAGGCATTGTTTCTGGGAATGGTTGGAGTTTGGAGTCTGTTCGAATCGCAGTTGATCAATTTGCAAGAGAGCATCATTTGGTCATTCATGCGGCAAACAATTTTTGGTGGGTGGAAGAGTTATGATTTTTGATTTTTTAAAGAAGGTTTTTGTTGCTATTTTCTTTTCTTTTCATGCATTTGCGGCTGTTGATTTGAGTCAGCTTCCTCCTCCATACAATACCGTATCCAAATTGCTTCCATTCAATGATCACGGTTGGTATGTGAATGCGCCTCAAATGGAGCGTATGATTCGTTCACGATCGATTCGTACTGTGATTGAAATTGGCTCATGGATGGGGCTCTCAACCCGTCATATGGCCCGTCTTCTTCCCATTGATGGCAAGGTCTATGCAGTCGATCATTGGCTGGGTTCGTCCGAGCATCGAGGGATTCCTGAATTTGCTCGTTATATTCCGACTCTCTATGAGCAATTTCTATCCAATGTGATTCATACTCGTCTTGTGAATAAAATCGTCCCTGTTCGCATGGATAGTTTGGATGCTGCAAAAACATTAACCCACATTAAGCCGGATCTGATTTATCTTGATGCCGGTCACGAGGTGGATAACGTTTATCGAGATCTTGAGGCTTGGTTCCCCTACGTTTCCGACAAGAAGGGAGTCTTTTGCGGCGATGATTGGATGTGGCCATCCGTTAGAGCGGCTGTTGAGCGCTTTGCCGAGGATTACAATTTGAAGCTTCATGTAGATCAGAATTTTTGGTGGTTTGAGGAGTAGAATGGTCATTAGTGTGGAATACGCAGTTTTGTGGCCATTTGGATGATTTTTGCAGCAATGATAGGGATCTTGTCTATCTATACTCGTTCCAATTGAAAGCCACCCATGAAAATCGATTAAAAGCCTCAAATTTCGAATAAAAGGTCGGGGTCAATATTAACTCCTACCTTTTATTCGAAATTTGAGAGCTTTTAATTCGGTTTTCTTCTCGGGGCCTTTCAACTGGAACGAATATGCACTTTGAATGCTTCATAGTTTTTAATGTTACTTAATAAATTGCCAATGATGTTTGTCTTAAATTATACCGAAAAAAATTTAAGAACTAGAAATTATCTCAAGAATTTTTGTTAAGGATCGCTAGTTGGACCTTTGATTTAGTCTGATGTTTTCTATAGAAAGAGGAGAAAAATGGCTGAAATTTTGCAAATTTTTAGAGGCAGGTATTGGTCAATACCTGCGATGGAGAATCTTCAATCAGATAAACTGACTGTTCTTTTGAGAACTCTAAAGTTATTTTTTTATGATGACCTTTAATGTTTGTCATTTTGCTGTCGGTATAAAAACATTCCTATGCGTTGTTGTGCAGTTAATTCAGGATGATCTTCTGCAGTGTATGCATAAACAGGGTTAGGTAATTGTTGTGAATATGGGTCTATGTATAAGTGTGCGGGAAAGTGAAGATATCCAGCAATCGATGCGAACACAAACATTTCTGATAATTCAGACATGAAAGGATCTCCTAACGTCAGCACATGATAGTATTCTTCAATGAATTTTCGAGTCCATATGTTGTCTTTTTTAAATCCTATAATTGATCCGGATATTTGTTTTTCAAGGAGAGGATCTCTTCTATAAATGTCCATTAAAGCTTGTCTTGCTTTTGGGAAAAAATAACGTAGCCATCCATTGTCATAACAATTTCTTCCGCCAACAAAAAAACATCCATTTTGATGAATTAGTTTGAAGACGGGTGTTGGATCTTCCATAGGAAGGCAAGCAGAGTCGAGATATAAAACGTTTTCAAATCCTAACTGAAAGGCTTCAATAATGAGAGGTATTTTAAATCCAAAGGGGGTTCCTGCGTATTTAGCTTCTTGTCCGGTGGGCGTTGGATATCCTCCTATTCTTGAGTAAAAATATCCATTAAATCCACTGGAAGCGAGAGCTGGTAAGATATCTTTCAATAGTTCTGGGTATCGTCTGTTATAGGAAGCATAGCTTACGACACAACAATTTCCTCCGTTTCCGATTTTTTCGAAAATGATTTGAGGGAAGAGGCCTTTTTCTTCATCAATTAGAACTGCGCCGATGCCGGTTCTCATTCTTCGTTCAAAAAATTTTCTTTCAGAGAAGTCACCAGATTTAGGGTAGAACGTTTCAATCATGGCAGGAAAATCAATGGCTCTTATTTTATTTTGTATTTCCACGTAGTCTTGGTTTGTTAATTCGATTTTATCAGGAAAATCAATAAAAAAAGGGCTGGCAAAGACAGTGTTTAGCAATAAGACTAATATTGTTAATATTCTTATTTTCATAATGGTCTTTTTTTGTGTTGTTTGTAAATGTTTTGGTTTTTATTTTTGAATTACTACTAATTTATTGTCCATAGAGTGACTCGCATTCGGAGGGATGTCAAGAACTTGAATAAAACTGAGCTTAAGATCGTGTTTTAGATATTCTAAGATGTCTTGAAATTTTTGTGCAGCATATGGTGGTAAATCTTCAATAATATAAAATCCGTTTTTTCTTAAATATTTTATGCTGTTTCTTAGTAATGTGTAATTGGCTTCAAATGCATGAAGTCCATCATCGATCATAATGTCGAATTCCATTCCTTGAAGTTGATTTGCGAATAATTCATGAATGGAACTTTCTTTTGTTTGGTCGCAATAAAATGTAGAAATATTTTCTTCTTGAAATAAGATTCTGCTATCGACATCTGCTCCGTATACATATGCGTTTGGGAAATATTGAGTCCATCCACGTAAAGAGGCTCCTGGCTTTCCATGAATACCCATGCTGGAAGGTACATCTAGATAATTTGTTCCTATTCCCATTTCAAAAATGTAAATTGGTTCATTTCTTATTTTTTCAAAGAGTAAAGAGTATAATGTTGTATAGTTGTGTGTGCCTCCTCCTCCTTTATCGCTACCAAGAGTATGCATAATTCTGCATAGTGTGGTAGGCGTTTTATATTTTTGATGTTCAAAATAGAACTCGATCTTTTTTTCGATTGAAAGATTTTCAGTCGTAGCATAAATAGATGTTACGAAGATACTAAAGAAAAAAAATAACAGGTGCATTGTTCCTCCGTTAAATGAATTTAAAATGTTTTCTGTAAAAGAACGATTTGTCTTCCAAAATGACGAATGTTTTGCCAATCCGATTTATATCCATTCTTCGTTTGTATTTTAGAGTTCATTTTAATCTATGAATGGCATGATTTTTTGGGTGCGATTTATTGAATAAATAATTTACATGATTTGATGTTTAGAGTAAATGTTTTTTTTGAAGTTTCTTTTTTGAAGTTTGAAATCATGCTGAAGATGATTTTTTGATAGGTCGATTGTCGATGTGTGTCTGATGAATGCTGAGGAGGTGCTCTCATGCTCCTGACTGAGATAGTTTTCGATATTACTGCAGTTTATGAGATCTTTCATGAACCTTTTTCTGTGCTGGGTTCTGTTGGTTTGTCAAAAATTTTTCAAGGAATTTTGAGGGCGAAAGCTCGTTCAAATTGCGCATGGCGTAGATGTTCACCTACCTCCTTCGTCGGCAGGTGGAAAAAAGAGAAATTTAAAAACCCATTGTCTCAGAAATAAG
>DAIDHZ010000013.1 GCA_027451825.1 Chlamydiota bacterium | reverse complement strand
TTTTCGGGGCACTGACTAACGCTAATCAGGAAAACGCCCCGAAAAAATGCTCTTTTTGTTAGTTTTGCAATTCCCTCATTTTTTTAAAAACATCTCAGTATTTATGCATCTTCATTGCGGATTCTTGGATATACCGAAAATGTATATTACGAGAGGTATTCTTCAACTTTATGGGTAGTTGTTTTTTTCTTGTTGAGAAAAAACATTTGATACACTAGAAAAGATTGAATCTTTTTTATGTTGAGGGTTTATGAAGCGGGAAAAATTGGTAATTATTGGGTCTGGGCCTGCAGGTTATACTGCAGCTATCTATGCAGCGCGGGCAAATTTAAATCCTCTTATTTTTGAAGGGTTTATGACTGGGCCTTCCGGAGGGCAGCTCATGACGACGACGGATGTAGAAAATTATCCGGGATTTCCAGAGGGGATTTTAGGTCCTGATTTGATGTCTTCTTTTCGAGAGCAGGCTCTTCGTTTTGGAACTCGTATTTTGACAGAAGATGTGGAATCTGTTGATTTATCAACAAGGCCTTTTAAGATTTATGGATCGAGTACGCACGTAGAGGCTGAAGCGGTCATTATTGCAACAGGGGCCACTGCAAAAAGACTCGATATTGAGGGATCTCGCGATGGGGAATTTTGGCAAAAAGGGGTGACGGCTTGTGCTGTTTGCGATGGAGCAGCTCCTATTTTTAAAAATAGACCTCTTTATGTGATTGGAGGAGGCGATAGTGCTGTTGAAGAGTCTGTTTTTTTAACAAAATATGGCTCAAAGGTATTCATTGTTCATCGCAGAGGCGAATTAAGAGCTTCTAAAATTATGGCAGAAAGAGCGATGAATCATCCCAAAATTGAAATTCTTTGGAATTCTGTCATTGACAAGATTTCCGGCGATCAGGTGGTTCGGAAAGTCGTTTTACGGAATTTAGAAACAAATCAAATCGAAGAAAAAGATGCCGGAGGTGTTTTCTTTGCAATTGGTCATCAGCCGAATACAGCTTTTTTAAAAGGGCAATTAAAGACCAATGAGGCAGGCTATTTGCTTGTTTCTAAAGGAACGTATACTTCCGTGGAGGGCGTTTTTGCTGCCGGAGATGTGCAAGATTGGATCTATCGTCAAGCAATCACTGCGGCGGGGACAGGGTGTATGGCTGCTTTGGATGCTGAAAAGTGGCTCTCAATGCAAGGTGTAGAATGAGGATTTTTTTAGCTTCCTTAATTCCTTTTTTGGGATGCGCTCTTGAACATCAGCCATGGTTTGGAGATGTTTTTGAGTTTCATTTTTTAGGACGCTATTCTTACAGCCAATTTCACTCCTTTCAAAATGCAATTCCACCATTGGATGAAATTTTTCAGGCGCATCTCATTTATTTAGGACTTGATTTTTCTCCATCGCCCGTTTGGAGCCTTGATGCGGATATGCAGTTTGCAGATACGACTAAAATGTCTTTTAATTTCCGCACCTTTGCACTTCAAGCTCGTTATCTATGGTTGGATGATATTGTGGGAGATCCAGTCAGCCTAGTTTCTGGTTTTAGCACTCGAATTACTTCGACAAGAAGTTTAAAGGATATTAGCTGCCCATCCCATGCTGTTTTGGATTTTGAGCTCAATTTTGCTTTAGGGAAAGAGTTGGAAGCTTCTAATAGTTGGCTTTTTCGTTTTTGGGGGTTTGGGGCCATTGGTCATGCGAATCGGGGCTCTCCTTGGGTTCGTGGGATTGTATCAATAGAGACCAATATTGAAGATCGGCATAAATGGGCTTTATACGCAGAAGGAATCAATGGATATGGTCGTAGGATTCATGTCGATATTGATCATTTCTTTGGATATGCGAAGATCCGAGAAAAAGCGATCGATCTCGGAATCCGTTATGGGCGTAGCTTAGATGTCTGGGGAACTCTTCGGTTTGAATACATTCGTAGAGTCCTTGCTAAATCTGCCCCTGAAAATGTTAATACATTCATGGTCAGCTACTTACTTCCTTTTTCTCTTTGAGAGTTCTCTGTACAAGACATTTTTATATTATTCTAATGAGAGTTATTGGATTTTGCCTTATAATTTCTTTATAAAAGAAAGGAATGTGTATGTCAGTAACAGTTTCTCAAATGAGTTCTGTGCCTCCTTGTTTTAGTAGCTATTCTGTTTTTAAAACAGTTGTGGATTTTCTTCCGCCAGGCGATCAAGGGACTATTGCATTCTATGCTCTTCAGCCTCAAGGAAACGATCCTTTTGCAATATATATGGAACGTCACTTCAAAAAGGAAGCACAAAGAATTTGTCCTTCCATACCTTCAACTTCGAAGGTGAAGCTCTTATGGCATGGCTCTGCTGAGAATGCAGTACCTATGGTCCGGCCGCTCTTAAGATCATACAATCCACAGAGTCGAAACCTAACGGATCCAGAATTATTGGAATTAGGTCGCATGATAAGTAATGAAGTCCGGTCGTCTTCAATGGTAATTTATCCGAGCCATTCTCTTTGTGTGATGACTCCTCCTTCTAAAAATGGGGAAAGAGAATGTAATTTGAGGTCTGATATAAAATCTAAATTAGCTGAGTACAAACGACATTATAAAAGAATGGATTGGTTACAGAGGGCTTTTCCATGTTTTTCTATAGATAGTACATTTTGTGGTGCTTGTGGGGGATCAGGACTTGGTCTATTAGCATTCGGCGCATTATTTCCAATTAGGGAAGGGTATTATAAAATTGGAGCTTCTGTCTGTGCCGGAGGGGTATTTCTTATGGCAGTAAGCGCAGTGGTTGAGAACATACTTCTCCGCTTTTATGTAGAAGTAGACCCTCCTCTTGGTATACTTCGAAAAGTGGATTATAGACAAAAGGCGAGTCAAATTCCGAACATTTCTTAATCCCTATTAATCCAAATGGCAGTTGCCGTTGCATAGGTGGTGCAGTGGCTGATTGTGATTAAAAAAGTTGGAGATTTGTACTTTTCTTGAATGGGTGTTGAAAAAAAGACAAGGGGCTTTCCATGTTCGTCATTGAGAATTTCAATATCTAGCCAAGATAGATGAGCTCCAAATCCCGTTCCTAATGCTTTGGCAATCGCTTCCTTTGCACAAAAACGACCTGCAAAATGGGGTGATGGGTCTTGAAATCGGTAACAATAATCTTGCTCTCTTTGTGAAAAGAGTCGGTTTAAAAAGTGAAGGCCGTGTCTTTCGATGCTTCCACGGATTCTTTCTATTTCAAGAATGTCGCTGCCGAGTCCTAAAATCATTGTTCGTTTTCATCATCATCATGTTCATAATGGGTCGGATATTTTTCATCGGCATTCATTGCATTGCAAAAGATCATGCGGCCTGATGTTGTATGCTTGACTGAAAGCACTTGCGCATCGATCACTTCTCCAATGAACTGTCCGCCGCCGTTGACGACGACCATGGTTCCGTCATCTAAATAGCCGATTCCTTGTCTCGGCTCTTTTCCGTAGCGCTGGATTTTGATTTTAATCTGTTCCCCTGCTTGCATCAAGGGTTTTAATGCATTGGAAAGAACATGAATATTGATAATCTTGATTCCCTCAATGCTTGCAATTTGAACGCGGCTAATATCTGCTGTCATGATATTTGCGTCGAGAAGTCTGGCTAAACGGATCATTTTACTCATGGGATCTTTGATTTCAGGGAAATCGGTATCGTTGTATTTTAGTTCTAAGTTTGGAAGGGCTTCTAATTTTTTAATGACATCCAAAGCTCGTTTTGCTTTTGTACGGGACATTTCATCAGGAAGTTCGATTTGCGCATAGAGTTCTTTGATTAAAAATCGAGGGATAATGATGTGATTATCTAAGATTCCGGAACCTGCCATATCGATAATGCGAGCATCGGCTAAAACAGAGCTGTCGAGAAGAAGATCTTTCTTTTTATTGGCGGTCGGAGAGAATTTGATAAAAGGAATATTCACATAGATTTCATCGGAAGCTTTTAAGGTCATTAAGGTTCCAAGATAAAGACCGAAAAGGAAAAGAGAGATTTTGATGACTTCAAGAAGTTGCTTGTTGATGTGGATGGAGGCTGCGCTAATATCGAGAACGGCGTTGAGAACAAGTACCAGTGCTTGTCCCATGAGATAGCCAAAAAAAAGTCCTAAAAGAGCAATGTTGAAGGCTCGAAGATTGAACCTGCGAAATAAGATGTCAAAGCCAATGAGAAGGCTGCCTAGTATAACTCCTAATAGAATCCCTAATCCTAATTTGGCCAAGGTATAGCCTTCAGGTCCAGAAATCATGTATGTAATCATGAAAAGAATGCTAAGAACCATGAATAAGGTTCTCATAAATGCCAATGTCAAGTGCATGAATAGATCTCCCGCTTGTATGCTATTATATTTTAAAATTATTTTTTGGCGATAAAGAAAGTCAGGAAAGGATTTGGAAGCAGATGAGATGGATATCTTCGCTGAGTTCTTTTCGTTTTAGAGAAAAGGCAATTTCTTTTTGAAGCATGCGCGTCATTGTTTCAAGACCATCTTGAGCAAAGATTTTGAGAGACCTGGATAAAAACTGACTCATTTGCTGAGGATTTTTGTAAGTATTGAAAAATCCTTGATTGTAAATGAAAAAGAGATCTCCCGGCTCTACTTCTATTTGGGAGCCTGTGAGAGGAAGAAGTTGTTTTTTATTGAGCGACCACACAAAAGGAAGGCATGATTTTTCCTTCACATGAAGGATGCTCTCGGAACGATCGAAAAAGAGGTGCGTGGCATCGATGTTTTTATTTTGTGAAAGAAGCTGATACATTCCTTCAAATCCTTGACTGGATGCTTCCGTGAGATATAAATCGAAGCGATCAGGATGGTTTTTTTTAGGTAAGGAAAGAAGGATTCCTCTTGGATTTTCGGAGAAAAAAGAAATCGATTTAATGGCAACGGCATCTGATCTGCAATCATCGATATTTTTTTGCAGCATAAGGTGCTGTAGCAAGATGGAGCACTCATATTCTCCATACATTTTTTCTCTAAGGCGAGAATTTTCTTTGAGACGGTTGATGTTTTCTAAAAGACACTCTCTCATAATGTTAAGAGTGTTCGCAAGTTCAGTAATTTCCTTGGGACCCTCTATCGTGATCGGTTCTTGATAATCTCCTGCGGCAATCCCTAGAGCAGAATTATTCAATTTTTGGATGGGATGAGAAATTTTATTGGCGATGATAAAAAGAGTTGCCAGCATGATGAAGATCGTAAGAGATGCTCCTAAAAATACAACAAGCAGATTGTGATTGAGTTTTTCTTGCATTTGTAAGAGTGAAGGATCAGACGGCATGTTTTCGATGAAATGATACCAGTTATAGGCCATGAGAGTGGCAATGAGCGTAATGCCTAAAGTGAGGGTTGGAAGGAGGAAGAGAAGAAGCCTTGTTCTGATTTTCATGGCCGAGGATGTTCCTTTGGATAAAACCTGCAGACCAGTTTTTGAGAATATGTATGTAAAAGAGAAATCGCGATGGACGGGCATTCAGAAATAATCGAGAGGAGGTGGCTTCTTGAGAGAGTAAAAAGAAGGGCATCCGTTTTGCAAGTAGCTGAATAGGCTCTTGGCTCTTCATTGAAGAGAGATTCGTCTCCAAAATACTCTCCGCTATGGAGCTCGGAAAGAAGTTTATTTTTTTCATCAAAAATTTGAACAGCTCCTTCGAAGATAAAGTAGATTCTGTTTGCAACTTGTTTAGCTGAGAAGACTTTTTCATTGGCATCGTAATCATCATCATGGAGCTTTTCTGCAATCGCAAGAAGCAGTTCGAGTTCAAGCTCACTAAAGAGCGTGATTTTTTTTAAAAAAAAGGCTTTTTCAATGAGGCTTTTCATGTTTCTAACAACTCATATGCATACTTATGCAATGTTTCATCGGAGTTTTTCATCAGTTCTCTTAGGTCTTGTCTCCAATTTGGCATTTGCAATTTTGTTTTTAATCGGACAGCTACAATTTTATCAAAAAGAAGGGGGGAATCATCAAGTTTGTTGAGTAATTCTGAAAGTGTGAGTTTGGGAGAATTCCCCTGCCAATCGAGGCAGGCTTTCATTTTTTCCTCGATGGGTAAATCATCGATGAGAGGAGCAATGAGTTTAAAGAGTTTGGTGTTGCAAGTTTTTTCCAAGCTTTCAACGGCGTGAGAGTGGATTTTGGCATTGCGGCTTCGAAGCGCGCGAACAAGAAGATCCGGGTCTTCCAAAGATCCGGCAGCTCCGAGTAAGTGGATAATAAAATCAATCACAGATTGATAGCCTGAGAGAAGAGCGCTTTGAAGCATTGACAGATCGTAAAGAGGGTATTGTTTTTGGATTGTGTGGGCAAAATAAAAGTAGAAATAGGCTCGATCGATTTCGATATCGAGAATATCGAAAAGATTGGTTGTGAGCTGTGCAGGGGCAAGTCTTCCTAAAATTTTTCCAGCTAAAATGCGAGCTCTTTCCGGCAAAGAGATGTCTTTGGAAAGAGAAAGAAGTAAAGGGACGATTTTCAGTCCCATGGAAATGATGATTTCTTCTGTTTTTCTTCTCTCTGTCGGGCGGAAATGAACGCTTGCTAAAAGAAGGTCTTTGATTGTTGTAGAATCGGAGATTTTTCCAATGGCATCAATGAGAGAGATTCGAAAGAAGTTATCTCGGGTGTTTTCCATTTCTTCGATGAAACGAGGTGCGTAGCGGCTTAAATCTTTGGATGCAAGTTTTGCAATTGCTTTTGCTGCAGATCTTTTGACTAAGATAGCGTCATGGCTTAAGAAGGGGATCGCTTTTTCGATCGTATCATGACTCATTTCTTCAGCGAGAATATCAAGAGCCATGCTGATCTCATCGATTCGGTTGGATTTGAGCATCAAATCCAGTTTTTTAGCAGCGATTGTTCTGTTGAGGGCTGCAGTTTCTAAAGATTGATGGGCGAGGGTTTTTTTGAGAGTTAAGATCGCGGCTCCTCTCAGTAATAAATCGGGATGATCGAGATCATTTTCTATTTTTTCCGGATGTAAAAGCCCTTTCTTCGCGAGATAAAAATTGGCATGTTTCGAGAGCTCCGTAGATGTGTTTTCTTGGCCCCATAGATCGATTGTTTCAATCACGATTGGATGGCTACTGAACGGAGTATTTTCCAAAAGTTTCATGAGTTGAATTTTGGCGAGAGTTCCGAATTTTTGTGCGATTTTGAGGATGCTGCTGAGAGTTTCTATACTGCCAAGTTCTAAAAGAGTTTTTGCGGCAAGAATTTGCATTTCTTCTCGAGGCGATTGGAGGGCTTGGAAGATTGTTTCTCTAGCCTCTTTTTGATCGCGTTTGCTCATCGAAGCGATCCAGCTTTTGAGTTTTTTTTCAAAATGGAGAGCATTTTCTTTTAAATTGCTTAAGATCGCTTCTGAATAAGATGAATAGATAGTGAGAGCAAGTGTCAGGGCGAATAGAGTTAATATGAATCCTAAGATCCTGCTTTCTGAATGAAAAGAAAAAAGAAGAAGAGAGCTGAAGGCCATCCCGATAGGTTCAAAAAAAGAATCATTGACAATCCGCACCTTGGATTTGATTTTTGAGGGGACCGCATTCACAAGAAGGTGAGAGCTATTGTCATGAAATGTAAATAAAATTCCTTCAATGGCAATGAGTCCTAGGATCGCAAGCGCCGTGTTGTTTTGGAAAATCCAAAAGGAGTAGACCGCAAAGAAAGCAAGAGGAGTGATCAAGACGATTTTGTTGATGCCAATACGTCTTACAAAGCGGTTATAAAAAAAGACTCCGATGAAGATATTAAAACAAGAGACAATGGCTCTGCATTTTCCTAAAAATTCGGAAAGTTTGCTTTCGTCTGAAGGTGTATTGCTCGCAAAGGCTTTTCCAAAAACCTCCATGTAATTAAATTCTGTCACAGTGATGAGAACTTGAATAAAGAGACTGAATAAGAGAAGAGCGATGAGAAAGCGCGATTGAAGAATTTGTTTGCAAATCGTGATGAAGGATTCTTTGCTTGTGGAAAAAATTCCTTCAGTACTGTCGTCATGGATAGCTTTGCTTTTGGTTGCGATTCGTTTTGCTTCTGCAAGTCCGAGCATGAGCGAGATTGCAGCGCCATAGAGAAGGGCGGAAAAGCCAAGAACATCTAAAAATTGACTGATGGCAAGGCCGGAGAGGATGGTGCCGAAAAAGTAAGCACCCCCATATAAAGCATAAACTCTTTTTGCATCTTGAAGATCGTGGTATTGGTCGGTAAATGTCCAGGAGATGGCTAGCATGACTGAAAAAAACATTTTGGCAATGATTTTTAAGGCGTACCAAAACCAAAAGGGGGGAGAATTGCTGATAATGAGAGCGGTCCCTAGGCAGACGGCGATGCCGGTGCTGAGAGCAATCGTGAGGATGCGATAAGGGTTCGTGATCTTAAGAGCTCCTAGAATGAGAGAGGAGACGCCGATTAAGCCGATAGCAATTGCAAGATAGACTCTTGGTAAAAATTCAGCTCCGATCCTTTCAATAAAAAGACCGTCGGAAAGAGTGTCCAGGCAAGAACTTCCGAAGGCCCAGAACATTGCAAGTCTTGCAAATCTGAGAGCATTAATTCCTTCTCCGGAATAAATTCCAAAAACTTTTCGAAAGATTTCTTGTATCATCTTTAAGTAGATAAAGTATCGGGCATTTGAGGAAAAAAGTCCCATCATTTTTCTGGATAAAAAAATTTTTCATCCTTAATGTTAGGGACAGAGGAGGTGGGTTATGAAAATGGATGAATATCGTATAGGATTTGTTGGTTTTGGACATATGATGTCTTTAATTTTTAAAGCGATGGATCTTGCAAGGCTGATTCCTCATTCGCGGTGTCTTTTCATTCGACGCGATCCCAAAAAAATGTTCGAAAATGAGAAGGAATACAAAATAAGTTCAAGTTCCTTGTCTCATTTGGTGAAAGAAAGTCGTATTCTTTTTTTAGGAGTTAGACCCGATCAAATGGAAGGACTATTGAAAGAGCTTAAATCTTTCGATATTCAAGGAAAAATGATCATTACGATTGCTGCGGGGATTCCTCTTTCTTTTTACGAAAAAATCTTAGGAAAAGAGGTCGAGGTTGCAAGGGTCATGCCGAATGTTGCCGTTTCTGTGGGAGAAGGGATGAGCGTTTCTGCTTTTTCTCAAAGTTCCTCTTCAGAGTTTCGAAGTGTGGTTCAAAGAATTTTTAGCTGCATGGGATTGGTTCAAGAGGTTCGTGAAGAGTGGATGGATGTTTTGTGTGCAATGGTGGGCAGTGGCCCTGGTTTTGTACTTCGTTTGATGGATGGAATGGCTCGGTTTGGAGAGAAGGAAGGATTGTCTTATTCGGAATCTTTGCAGATGACAGCTCAAGTCTTTTCTGGGGCTGCCCGTTTAGTCATGAAAGGTCATTTGCCAAAGGATTTAATTCATCAAATTGCAGTTCCTCAAGGAACTACAGAGGCAGGATTGAATGCGATGCGGGATTCGAAGATGGTAGAGCTGTTTGCTGAAGCGCTACAGGCAGCAGCGACTCGTTCTCGAACTTTACAAAAATAAAAAAGTATGTTCCCGGGTTTTTTTGTAGAAAATCCGGGAATCTTTGCCATTTTTAGGCAGCTTTCTTAAAAAAGTAGTTACTTACTTGGTCTACTTTTGTGAGAATGGTTGAAGAAATCGTTTTGACGGTTGCTGAAACATTTCCATTTTGTACGTTTTGAACGATTGCTGTTCCTGCGATTGCGCTGAAGGCGCCTGTAGCAGCCCCAAAGAGAGCTCTCGCGGCTTGTTCTATTTGAGGATGGTTGTTTTGAAATTGTTTGTGCGCTGCACATGTTGTTTTTTGTGTGCAGAGGGCGATTGCCAATCCTGCAGCTGCAAATAATGTAGGTACTACTAAGTTAGTGTTAAAATTGAGTTTCATAAGTCCCTTAGGTTGTTTTAGAGGTTTGCAATTTTAAAGATTTTTTTTAAATTTTGTCAAAAAAAAAGTCACTAGACGGAGAGAATCATCAGGAATCGGGCCTTTGCTCTTGATTAAGAACGTATCAAGATTTTTGTTGAAAAAAAATATTTGACACGCGCAAGATTTGAGCTCCTTTTTAAGGATAAGTTAAGTTAGGAGTATACAATCATGACAATTAGCAAAATTCAAAGCTATTTACCTGCACTGCGTCAGGCAGATGTATCAAAAATTGGACTCGGTTCAAAAATTGGACTTGGTTTATTGAGCACTGCTGTCGGAGCTTTGGCGCTTCAACGTTTTGTTGTGCCTATGGTCAAGAGTTATTCTGTAGGATCTGTTTTGAGCAAACTTTATATTAAGGAGTGGTCTTTACCCGGGATTTCTTATTATAAGACTCCTTCTCGAGATCTCAGAGCTCCTAAGCCAATTTATGATCAGAACACACAAAGTAGAATTCAGACCATCAAGGAGATGATTGAAAAAGCAACAAAAGTCCCTGGATCAGTTCTTCCTAATTTAGTGATTCAAGGAGAGCCTGGCGTTGGTAAAACAATGTTGATCGAGGATCTTTGTAACGAATGTGGTGTTGGATATATTCTAATCCCTTCCGGTGCTATGGAAAATCATTTGGCAAAAGGAACGCATGTTTCTGCTTTGCAAGATGTATTGCACATGGCTGCTAAAAGTTCCGGCCCTGTTTATATCATCATGAATGATGGTGAGGAATTGGTTTCTTCTCGTCCGGAAGGGAAAGAAGCATCGAAAGATCCTTCGATTGCTTATTGGCATGATTTAAAAAAAGCGGATGAGACTTTATCGCAAAGAAGAGTTGCTTTGGTCAATGCAATTTTAGAAATTGCGGGTGCAGAAAAAAGACAGGTAAGTTTTGTGATTACCACAAATCGTCCTGAGGTGATTGATTCTGCTTTCAAAACACGGGCTCATGTGATCGATATTCCAAATCCTGATGAAGAATCAAGAAAGTTTATTATTGTTGAGCATCTTCCAAAAATTTTTAAAGGGGATGTGAATTTCTTGAGTTTCTTTGATAAGAGAGTCTTGACTGATATGGCAAGAAAAACAGAAGGTTTTTCAGGACGGGATCTTGTATTGATGCTTGAAAATATTTATGCATGCGTCAATACCCAGAAAGGAAATATCACCGATGACTTAGTCAATCAAGTGATTGTGACAATGAAGAAGTCAATTGCTAGATCGATGCAGCAAGTGATGAATCGTTCAGTAAAAGCAGTGACAAATCAAATTGCCAATTTGGCGAGTTCAATATTTACTCGTTAAGCTTTTTTAAGAAAAGGACCCGGGTCTTTACGGCCTGGGTGTTTTTAGCGCCGATTCCATTTCTTCTAAGATAATCTGAAGGAAAGGTTTTTGGATTTTCCCAAAAAATAGAAATTCGTATCCATTATTTAAGAGAAGAGTGATTTTATGAATGTTCTCTTCTTCTGAATTTTTCACGACCTGGTTCACGACGTTTTTCCCGATCTTAAAGAAAGTAAATCCTTTTTCTGGAGTTGTTTGAGGTGGTTTTTTGGCCGAAGTGCTCAATTTTGTTTGAATGAATTTGAGATGTTGTAGAAGAGCTTCCCCATTTTTCTTACATTTATGTAGAACATTCAAGAATTCTTGTTTTTTATTCTTTTGAAAGAGAGTCGACAAAAAGCTTTGATTTTTCTTTGGTAGTTTTGTCTCTTGGTAGAGTTTCCTTAATGAAAGAAGATCTCCTTGTAATAGAATGATTTTTTGGAGAGTTTTTTCAACTTCTTGATTCATGAATGTTATACCGAAACAACTTGAAGAATCGGTTTTTGGCTGCGTCGAATTTACCTCGAAATTCTTATTCTCACTCGCGTCTTGCCTCTCGGCAATGGTCGCGCGCTCCGAATAAAAATTTCGAGGATTCTCCTTGCCAAATTCCCGATTCTTCAAGTTGTTTCGGTATATGTAAGCGATTTTATTTGGCTCTATAGTCAGTGTGCTTTTTAGTGTTTTTTCTTGATCGATGTATGTTTTTATTTTTTGTTCGATCTTTTCAAGATCATGAAACATATTTTCAAAGATAGGATCGAGAGGTTCTTTTTCTATTTTTTTGAGAATATCTGATGTGATTTCATGGATGGATAAACAAAGATCGAAGGATTGAGATTGGTGCGTTGCTAGAAAATATTCTAAGGAGTTTGGTTCGGGTTGGTATTCGAGGTTATGGATCCTTTGTTTGGCAATGTGTCTTTCTAAATATTTCCCTATGATTTGTATTGTAAGATTTAGTTGTTCTTTTGTTGAGGTTAGATCATTTTGCTTTTCTTGAGAAAGGCAGATGTTGAGAGCTCGTAAGAGTTCAGAGAGAGTTTTTTCTAAGATGAAAGGATCGGATAAAGAAGAGATGAATGACGTTATGATTTTAGTAAAAAGGATCGCTAAGTGTTTTTCTATATCTTTATCTGTAGAGTTGATTTCTTCTTTTTTACGAAGGATAGATTCTTGAGTATGAGAGGATGCAAATTGAATCACATCGAAAACGTTTTGAATGATTGTTTTGATAGTATCATTTTGAACAAGAGGATCTTTTGCAAATAAGAAGGGATCGTCCGTGTAGATGTTCGTTTTTTGAAGGGTTTTAGAGAGTGCGCTTAAGCAATATGGAGCGATATTTTCTAAAATTTTATTGGCTGTGATTTGAAGAGCGCTGCTGATGCATTGATTGAGTATTGATTTGAAGATTTTGTTGATTGCTTTACTGAGTAAGATATGTATGTGTGATCGTGGTTTTAAAAATTCGATATCAGGTGCTAACTCGATCCATAATTGAGCGCATTCTTTGCATGTCATCTCAAAAGATTTAGGAAACATTTGGTTGATTTTTGTTTCTCTATATTGATCAACGATTCCTATTGGATTTTTTGTTTCAGCATATTCTAAAGTGGCTGATTTATAGAGCTCGAGAAGATGCTGAATTTTGATTAAAAACTGTTCGGAAATGCTTTTTTTTTCTCTGAATTGATTGAGTAAGTGTTGTTTATGCGTATCGAGATGAGAAGATAAAAATTGTTGCGTATGAAGGAAGAACCATATTTTGATTCGGCTGATAAAAGAGACTTGTTGGTTATATTTTTGATAAAAAGCTGTTTTTACAGACTGAATTGGCTCTGAAGTGATTTGTTCCAAGATCCAAGAGCTTTGAGGTGTATCTTGAATATCAGCAAGGTGGAGCAAGTGATTGAAAAGAAAAAGAGAGTATCCCTTGAAAATCAGTTGATCAAATAGTCTTTCCGTTTCTTTCATTTGGAGTGGAAGATCAGATGGATTTGGTGAAATAATAGCGGGTGTTGTAGAGGATGTTTTTTCAATGTTTGGGAGTGGAGAAATATTGGTTGTTGGGGGGATTTCACTTTGATTTTTAGGTTCCATTTTCGATGGAGATTCGCTTTGTTTGAGATTTTTTTGAAAAATTTGTAAAAGGGTTTCTATTTTTTTGAGAGATGGATCTGTATTTTGATCGAGTAAGGTGTATTCATGCGTTGGTTTCTTTGTAAACTTTTGAGAGAGTCTTTGTGAAAAGCTTTTAAGATTTTCCCATGCTTGGAAGAGGAAGAAGGTTTTGGACTTTTGGACTTGAGGTAAAGGCTCCCCTTGCGGGCAGATTGAAATCCGTGCGACATCCATACAAAGCCTAAAAGATCACAGATCATTAGATCTAAAGGAGATTATTTGAAGCATTTCTGGAAACGTTGAACATGTTCATTATAAGGCTCTTGATTTGGGAGTTTTTGTAGATCATCAAGAGCTTCTAATACAAGATTTTTTGTGTCTTCAGTCCTTGTCATGCTGCAGTCCCTGAGTTGAATTAATAGGTGTTGTTTTTGGACTCGTTTTTGTAAAGCCGGATCCCCATAAAGTTTATGATAAATTTCTCTGGCAAGAAAGCTTATGACATCTCTTGATAAATTGGCAATGAGATTGCAGAGGATGCTTTCAACCATTCTTCCGGCTGCAGAATGCTCGTAATAGTTGGGTCCTATTGGACTTCCTGTTGCAAGGGAAAATCCTTGAGGCTGATAGCCGCATGGTTGTGAAAAGGGAGGTGGTGGAGGCTGTGCGAGTCCTCGTGGAGTTGTTGGTGTTGGTAGTGATGACATGAATGCCTCCTCTTTTTAGAGAATTTTTCTTTTAAGAAAGGATAACTATATCTTTATAAAATATTTATTTACAAGCTCTTTTAAGCGGCAGGTTGAGTGTCGGAGAGTGCCTCTTTTAATGTGTCAAAACATTCTTCTTTTCCGATGAGCTTGATGAGTCCGTAATCTTGGAGTTTTTGTTTGATAGGAGGTTTCAGTTCGGAAAGTTTTAAGTGGACATGATGTTTTTTGCATTCGAGGAAGAACTCTTTTAATGCATGCATTCCTGAGGCGTCGATGAGAGGAATAGAGCCAAGTCTTAGGATGCATGTTTTAGGAAGATGTTTTGCTTGAGCATGGAAAAGGTTTTGTAGGATATTGGCAGTTCCAAAAAAGAAAGGACCTTGAATTTCATAAATTTTAGTCCCGTTTTGAGATTCTGTTTCGACGATTTTTGGTTTTGCGTTGTGAGAGGAGAAGGGGTTGTGTGAGGAGAGGAAGTGGGCAAGAGAGGTGATTTTTTGATGCTCATGCATTTGTTTTATAAAATTGATACAAGCAACAATCATGCCAAAGAAGATAGCTGCTGTAATATCGATAAATACGGTCGAAAACAAGGCGGTTGCTAGAATGAGCTTATCTCCTAAGGGTGCTTTTAAAATTTCTGCAATGTGATGGATTTCGCTCATATTCCAAGAAATGACGATTAGAATGGTTGCGAGCGCTGCAAGGGGGATTTGACTGACGATGGGCGCCATGCAATACATGATGAAAAGTAAAGTAGCTGCGTGAATCATGCCGGCAAGAGGTGTTTTGGCGCCTGTTTTTGCATTGGTGGAGGTTCTTGCAATGGCACCTGTTGCCGGGATTCCTCCGAAGAGAATGGAGCTGAAATTGGCGATTCCTTGAGCGATCAGTTCGCAGTTGGATTTATGTTTTCCTCCAACGATACGATCTCCAATGACTGCTGATAAAAGAGATTCGATTCCGCCTAAAAATGCGATGCTGATCGCATCGACAATCACTTCTTTGAGTTGGCTTAAGGGGATTGAAAAATAGGGGATGGATGGGATCGGCAGCGTGCTTGGGATTGTTCCAAAGCGAGATTGGATGGTTTCAACGGGGATCTGAAAAAGATAGCAGGTAAGAGTCGTTATAACAATGGCTCCAATGCCCCATGGAATCTGTGGTTTAAAGCGGCGTATGAGGATGATGGTGCAAAGAGTTCCCAAAGAAACGGCTACAGTGGTTAGATGAAGAGAGGGAAGAGCGTGAAAATAGGAGATCCATTTTGGGATGAAATCGGCGGGAGGCGTTTCCATTTGAAGGCCTAAAAAATCTTTGATTTGTGTCGAAAAGATGATGACGGCAATCCCTGTTGTAAAGCCGGTAATAAGAGGATGAGGAATGTATCGAATCCAAGAGCCTAAACGAAAAATACCGAGCAACACCAAAATAACGGCAGCAATGAGAGAAGAAGCTGCAAGTCCTTGGTACCCTGTTCGTTGGATGATGTCGTAAAGGATCACGACGAAAGCGCCCGTCGGACCTCCGATTTGGATTCTACTTCCGCCGAGAAAGGAAATTAAAAAACCGGCAATGATGGCTGTATAGAGACCCCGCGCCGGTTCAACACCGGAGGCAATGGCAAAAGCCATAGCAAGGGGCAAGGCAATGAGTCCGACCGTTATACCGGCCAAGAGATCTTGTTTGAAGTGGCTTTTTGTGTAGCCTTTAGTGAGTAAATGAACTGATTTTGGGATGAATTCGGAGAATTTTGAAGATGACATTTGCAAATCCTTTGCACTTTTGAGTATAAAACTTAAGAAAAGAAAAAAGCAAATTTATGTTCATGAGCATGACAGGCTTTGGCAGAGCCTCTAAAGATTCTTCTTTGGGAAGAGTGATGATTGAAATTCAATCTTTAAATCGAAAGCATTTTGAGCTTCAAATTTATTTACCCAAAGAACTCTCTCGTTTTGAATATGAGATGAGAAAGTGGATTTCAGATCGAGTTGTCAGGGGATTCATTACGGTTCGAGTCCAATGGGTGCCTTCTCAAGAAAAGATGAGTCAATTTTTGCCCGATCCGGAGCTTCTTCAAAATTTGAAAGAGAAATGGGAATCTTTAGCAGGTAGTTTAGGGTTTGAAAAAAAAACGATTGATCTTTCTTTTTTGCTGCAGTATATGCCATCGATGTCTTCGGTGGATGCTCTGCAAGAGCAGGATGAAAAAGAGCTGCGTCTTTGCGTGGATGCGGCAATGGATCGTTTGATTCAGATGCGACAAAATGAAGGCAAAGTCTTGCAGAAAGATTTGGAAGGTCGTCTAAAGACGATGGAGAGCCAAGTCAAATCGATAGAGGATTTGTCTGTATCGTCTATGGAGCGCGCGCGGCAAAAGCTTCAGGAGAAAATAAAGGCATTGATCTCTGACACCGATGAACGATGGATGAGAGAAATTGCTCTTTTGGTTGAGAAAATGGATATTACGGAAGAAATTACCCGTTTAGGGTCTCATTTTTCTCAGTTTAGAGAGACTCTTCAGGGATCTCAGAAAGCTGTGGGGCGTAAAATGGATTTTTTAGTGCAGGAAATGGGAAGAGAGATCAATACAATAGGTTCGAAATCGATGGATGTGGAGATTTCTCGATGGGTGGTTGCAATGAAAAGTGAGCTTGAGAAAGTTCGGGAACAGATTCAAAATATTGAGTAAGAGGATGAGTCAATTATTAAGAGGGTTGCCAGAGGGGCTTGTGTTTGTCTTAAGTGCTCCGGCGGGTACCGGTAAAACAACTCTGGTGCGGATGCTTCAAAAGGAGTTTTCTTGCGTTATTACAGAGAGCATCTCTTATACGACTCGAAAGATTCGACCTCAAGAGATTGCCGGACGTGATTATCATTTTGTGAGCGTCGATGAATTTAAAAAAATGATTGCTCAAGATGATTTTATCGAACATGCAATCGTTTTCGGGTCTTATTATGGAACTTCTAGAAAGTTTTTAGAATCACAAAGAAAAAGCGGCAAGCATGTTTTCTTGGTCATTGATACTCAGGGTGCTTTGCAGCTTCAAGAGAAGTTAGATGCTATTTTTATTTTTTTAAGTCCTCCGAGTATGGATATTTTAAAAGAACGTTTATATGCTCGGAAAACAGAAG
This sequence comes from Chlamydiota bacterium, assembly GCA_027451825.1. GTDB lineage: Bacteria > Chlamydiota > Chlamydiia > Chlamydiales > SM23-39 > DAIDHZ01. The sequence goes on along the minus strand of DAIDHZ010000013.1, from coordinate 34,362 downwards.
ATGAACATGTGATTCAAGAGCGTCTTTTAGCGGCCAAAAGAGAGATGAAACAGATTCCTTTTTATGATTATCACATTGTGAATGATCAATTGGATACTGCATATCAGATTTTAAGATCCATTGTGATCGCAGAAGAGCATCGAGTACGCTCTTGATATATAAGCTTTTTTACTTTATTCTTAGCCTTTATTTTTAAAGGTGTTTTATGCGTATAGAGAACATGGTGACTACAGAAAAATTAAGAAAAAAATTTAAGAATAATTTCGATCTTTGCAATTTTGCGATTGTGATTGGTCGCAATGAGATTATGAGCAATTCTCAAACAACGCTTTCCATGATTTTGGATTCTGTTGATTCTCGTGCTTCAGAAAAATAAGGGTTTTTCAGTTGCTGCGTAAGAAAATTTTGATCACATCCGCCCTTCCTTATGCCAATGGACCTTTGCATTTCGGTCATCTTGCGGGAGCTTACCTCCCCGGAGATTGTTATGCCAGGTTTATGAGGATGATGGGTCATGATGTCCTTTATATTTGCGGCTCTGATGAGCATGGCGTTGCGATCACTTTGAGTGCAGAGCTTGCCGGAAGATCTCCGAAAGAGCATGTCGATTTGTTTCATGGAATCAATCTTGCTTTTTTTCAAAAGATGGGGTTTTCTTTCGATCATTATGGTCGAACAACTTGGGAAGGTCATGTCAAGACAACTCAAAGTTTTTATGAGGCTTTAAAAGCAAAAGGGCACATTGAAGCAAAAGTTGAAAACCATCTTTATTCTGAGCAGGAAAAGAAGTTTTTAGCAGATCGATATGTGGTTGGGACTTGTCCTAAGTGTGGATTTGAAGGGGCGAGAGGCGATGAGTGTCAAAAATGTGCGGCCTCTTATGAAGCCGTTGATTTGAAAAATCCAAGATCTCGACTGACCGGATCTTCTTTGGTGCTTCGTCCAAGTGAGCATTTATATCTTCGATTTGATCATTTTAAAGAGGCTCTTTTCGAGTGGATCAAAGCGAAAAAATGGAAAGAAAATGTGGTTCATTTTGCGATGAGCTACATTCAAGATTTGAAAATGCGCGCCATCACTCGAGATTCTGATTGGGGAATTCCTGTTCCCGGTTATCCTGGTAAGGTTTTTTACGTATGGTTCGATGCCCCCATTGGCTATGTTTCCATCACTCAAGAGTTGGCAGAAAGACAAGGAAAGCCTGATTTTTGGAAAGAATATTGGCTCGATCCTAAAACGGAACTGGTTCATTTTATTGGGAAAGATAATATTCCTTTTCATGCCGTCTTTTTCCCTGCGATGCTCATGGGGCAAGATTTGCCATACAAGCTTCCCGATCAAATTCCTGCGAATGAGTTTTTCTTGCTAGAAGGTCGTCAGTTTTCTAAATCCGATGGCTGGTACATAGACTTAGAGGATTTCTTCTCAAAATATACACCTGATCAGGCACGCTATGCCATTGCAGCGAATGCTCCGGAAACCGCCGATTCAGAATTTAGCTGGAAAGACTTTCAGATGCGCTGCAATACGGAGCTTTTAGGTAAATTTGGGAATTTTGTTCATCGCGTTCATGTATTTGCAAAGCAAACTTGCGGCGGCGTCATTCCAAAACTTGGGCCTTTGGATGTTGACGATACCCGATTTTTAGAGTCGATGGCTCTTTTGGTGGACCAATTGGAAATTGCTTATAGCTCTTTCCACTTGCGAAAAGCCACCCAACTGATCATGGAACTCGCGCAGCTTGGAAATGTTTATTTTGATTCGAAAAAGCCGTGGCAATTGGCAAAAATAGCAGATCAGCGACAAAAACTCGATACAGTGATTCATCTTTGCATGAAATGCATTCAGTATTTGGCTTTAGGTTCGATGCCGGTCATTCCGGGGACTTCTCAAAAAATTTGGCAAAAGCTTGGTTTCTCAAGTGATTTGGCAAAGCTTTCTTGGCGAGAAGTTCGAGCTCAAGAGTTGCCGGAAAATCAAAAGCTACCGGAGCCTGAAATTGTGTTTCGTAAAATTGAAGATGAAGAAATTCAAAATCAGATCAAAAAATTGGAAAAGACAATGACAGAAAAAGAGATTTCAGCGCCTGTTGCTACAGCCATTCAATATGAGCCGTTGAAAAATTTGATTTCCTTTGAAGATTTCGAAAAGCTCGATTTGCGTGTTGTTGAAGTTCTTCAGGCAGAAAGAGTGCCTAAATCAAAAAAACTCCTCAAACTTCTTGTGGATCTTGGGAGTGAAAAAAGAACGATTGTTTCCGGTATCGCCCTTTCCTACGAACCGGAAAAGCTCATCGGTAAAAAAGTGCTCATCGTCGCCAATCTTCAACCGGCAACGATTATGGGAATTGAAAGTCGAGGGATGGTATTGGCAGCTCATCAAGAATCTTCTTTAGAGCTCCCCATGTTACAGACCTTGTCCGCAGGCAGCGTTGTCAGTTAATATTTTAGTAGACATTTCTATGTTGATATCGGTATAATTCATTGTATGAACGATATTCCTGTGGAACGACCCATACTTTGGGTGGCTTCGTCGAAGCGTGATTTGATGGATATGCCTTCCGAGGTGATTGATGATTTTGGCTTTGGACTTTACCAGGCCCAGATAGGTAAACACCCAGATATAGGCAAAACATTAAGCGGTTTTGGGAGTTCCAATGTAGTAGAGTTGGTCAAAGATCATCAAGGAGATACTTTTCGGGCAGTTTATACGGTGAGATTTTCAGAGGTTATCGTTGTGTTGCATGCTTTTCAAAAAAGAGCAAAAAGGGTAAAGAGACATCAAAACAAGATATGGAGTTAATTTATTCCAGATTGAAGTTTGCGGTGGATATGTATAAACAGTGGAAAGAAAAAAATGGCTAAAGAAAAAGAAACTGACTATGAAGTCACGACAGGCAATGTTTTTGCTGCTCTCGGGCGAGAGAAGTCGGATGAGCTATTAGCCAGGGCTAAACTATTGGATCAGGTCGGTTCCCTTATTAAAAATAGCGGGCTTTCTCAGCAGGAAGTGGCTAAAAAATTGGGAATTACTCAACCCAAAGTATCTATGCTTGTTACTGGATGTCTTTCCGAATTTAGTACCGATTCATTGCTTCATTATCTTTCTATTCTTGGATGTGAAGTTGAGATTCGGATTAAGAAACCTCGTTCTCGTATCGGGATTTTTAGGCATAAGGGCTGCATCGCTGTTTGTTGACATTTAATATGAAAAAGATTTGATGGAAAAGACTCTGGTGGAGTAATCCTTAAAACTTTGATACTCGTTTTGTTATTTTTTATGTCGAATATAATAAGAAATTCTAAAGTGATCATCTTTGAAAGCCATTCGACTTCCGAAGATAACGAAAAAGGAATTGCATCTGGTCATTTTGATTCTCCTCTATCTAAAAAAGGAAAAGAACAGGCACTTGCTCTCGGAAAGCGCTATGAGGACAATTGGCCTGATGTTATTTTGTGCTCTGATTTAAGTCGCTCTTGCCTAACAGCTCAGATTGCATTTCCTGCTATTCCACGAATAATATGCCCTCAATTGAGGGAATGGGATTATGGAGTTTACAATGGTCATCCCGTTGAAGAGATAGAGCGTTTAAAATTGTTGCATATTCAACGGCCATTTCCAGAAGGAGAGAGCTTAGAAGAGACAGTGAGGAGAATTCTTACTTTTTTAGACCAAGAACTTCCTTATGAAAAAGTGATGATTATTGCACATCGATCCGCTTATTATGCTCTTGAACATCGGTTTAAAAAATTGTCTTTAACATCTATTCTCAATACTCCTTGGGTTTGGCGTCCAGGTTGGATTTATTTTCTTGATAAATAGAGGCGTCAAAGCAACTTGAGTTATAATGATTCTTGAAAAAATTCTAGATCCTCGTCATTTGTATGTTCTAAACCACAGATAATAACCTTCGGCCCATATTCTGCAAAATATTCTTTACTCTTACACGCAAATATGGATCACGTTTTTTCTGCTTTAACCATTTCATGCGCCGTCTTTTATGCGGTTTTAAAGCTGCGCAGCATGTCAGATGGGCAAGGCGTAAGGGAGCGGTCACGCAATGGTCTTGTAGTGATGAAATTGATATTTGGCCAAGTTGCCTACCCACATTCCTAAATGCACTCCGATGATAGGGACGACAAATTGCGTGTGATGGTCAATATGACAATAGGTCATGAGAAGATTGCTCAATAAACCGATGACCGGAGGCGCTTGAATTCCTGTAATTTGTTCAATAAATCCGGAAGAACATGAAGAACCATGAGAGTGGGACGGAGTTGTGTTTTCTTGAGTCAATCCTATAAAAACCCCGGCAACAAAAGACGCTCCAAATAAGAGGGGACTTGCTGTTGCAGCGAAAAAGCCAAGAGCCACCGCGCTCACTTTTTCCAAGACGCGAATTCCGTCGAAAGATGTTTCTTGTGTATGTGAGCAGCAACTTTGAGTTTCTATTGCTGGTTTTATGGAAATAGACATAAATTCCTTTACTAGGAAGAACATTTTCTTTGAAATCAGAATTGTTGTCAAAGATGAAAAACTGAGGTTCGGGTTAAAAAAATGTAGATAAAGGATCTACATCGATTTTCACCCCGCTTAAGTTGATTTTTTGAAGGATGGGTTGGATGAGGCTCAGTTTGGGCGCCTTGATGATACACTGAAAGCGGAAGATGTCTTTTACTTTAGGGTGTCCTGCTGTGGTTACGGGAAATATTTGAACATCGGATGGAAGTTCTTTTGTAAGTTCTCTATGTACTTTTTCTGCGCATTCCTTGGCTTCTTGTTCATTTTCATTACTGAAAACAAGTTTGACAAGATGGCAAAATGGAGGATAGCCGAACATTTTCCTTTCTTCCAGGGTCGTTGTATAAAAGGTGTCTGTATCTTGATCTTTGGCTAGGTGAATGAGAGGATGGTTGGGAAGAAAGGTTTGTAAAATGACTTCTCCGGGAAGCTCTGATCTTCCTGCTCTTCCTGCCACTTGAATGAGAAGTTGAAATACATGTTCCGGAGATCGAAAGTCCGGAATTGTAAGAGATGCATCGATATTTAAAATCCCAACCAAAGTGACCGCCGGAAAATGAAAGCCTTTCGCGATCATTTGCGTGCCGATGAGTACATCTGCTTTATGGGATCGAAATTGCTTAAAAAGTTCTTCATGGCTGTGCTTTTTTTGCGTGGTATCTCGATCCATACGAAGAGTTCGAACGCCTGGAAGGATGGCATGCAAAGATCTTTCTACGTGTTCTGTTCCAAAACCTTTGAATTCAAGACTATTTTCGGCATGACATTCTGAACAAAGACGAGGTGTCATTTTTGTGTAATTGCAAAGATGGCATTTGAGCAGGTTCGTGACTCGATGATACGTTAAAGAGAGATCGCAATGCGGACATTTGGCGATGCTCCTACAGGCGTTACAGATTTGCATTCGATGATAGCCTCTTCGATTGAGAAGAAGAAGGGATTGCTCGCCTTTTTGAATGCGCTCTTTGATGGCATAGAGTAAAGGATCTGAAAAGTGGGTAAATCCTTTATTTCTTTCCAACACAGATTGCATATCGATGATGGAAATTTTAGGAAGTAGAGCTGCTGTTGCTCGTTTTTTAAGGGTATGGATCTGGTATTTCCCAATTTCGGCATTGTAACGAGATTCAATGGATGGAGTTGCGCTTCCTAAAACAACCACTGCTTTTTCTAAGTGGGCTCTCATGACAGCAACGTCTCTTGCTTGGTAGCAAGGCATTTCATCGGTTTGTTTATAAGAGCCGTCGTGTTCTTCATCGACGATGATGAGCCCTAAATTTTGCATCGGTGCGAAAATGGCAGATCTAGCTCCAATGACAAGCTGAATTTTGCCGCTTTCTAAATCTTTCCAGGCAGATGTTCTCTCTCCTTGGCTTCTTTTATGATGTAAAATTGCGATTTTATGAGAAAATCTGGCACGGAATCGTTCGATCGTTTGAGAGGTGAGAGCAACTTCAGGGACGAGCAAAATGACTCCCTTATTCATGTCGAGCGCTTTATTGATTGCTTGAAGATAGACTTCTGTTTTTCCACTTCCGGTCACTCCATAAATCAGATGCGAAGAGAATTGATGGCTCTCTATGGCATACTGGATAGCGCTGACCGCTTTTTGTTGTTCATCATTGAGTTTTTTTGGTTTTGAAGGGAAAAACTCTTCATTGATTAAAAGGTCTTCATCCGTTTCTATCTCTTGAATTTCAATGAAATGGTTTTTTTTCAAAGAGTCGATGATATGGCGAGAAATGGACGCTTCAATGAGTTCTTTGACAAACATTCCTTTTGTGTTTTGTAAAAGGATTTCGAGCGCTTCTGCTTTTTTGGGAGATTTGAGTCTCATTTGCTGGCATGCAGCAATGGTCTCTTCATGTGTTTTTTTGAGAGTGGCAAAAAGCTCTTTTTTTTGGTTGATCTCTTTTCGAACATGAGGAGGCACAAAGCATTTTAAAACTTTTTGAAAAGGTGTGAGGTAATATTTGGACATCCATTCAGCCAGCATCCATTGCATCCGACTTAAGGAGTTATAGGGAGAAAGAATTTTTAAAATAGGGCGGACGTTGGGTGTTTTTGTCTCCGATTTTAAAGCTGCAATAGTCCCTTTAACGAAGCTGTTTTTTAAGGGGATTTCGACTCTTTTTCCGATCGCAACTTGAGACTTTAGTTCTTCAGGAACTGAGTAATCAAGAGCTTTTTTAAGATTGTGATCGAGATAGACGCTTACGAAGAGAGAGTTTGACATAGCGCTTTCCAAAGAGATCGTTTTAAGAGAGGATCTTTAAGATATAAAGAGAGATCCGGAAGTAAAAATAAAGAGACATTTCCTAGCATTCGTTTTTTTTGTGTGGGGTTTTCTTTATAATGACGCATCAGATCGGAAAGCTGCCATAAAGTATAATCGCAGCTAATCACCCACTTTAGTTCAGCGCTGGATAAAAAGGCGTCCCACTGTTTTTCTTTTTCAATGGCTTCTGCTTGAATGAGTTTTGCCGGTCCAAAATAGATGTCGATTGCTTTATAAAGAGAATTTAAAAGCTCTCTTTGAGGCTCTGGTTCTCCAAAGTATAAAATAGAAATGGGCGCTACCTGATTTTTTGTTTTCCATCGATTGGCAATTTTTTTCGCTTGTTCGTCATTTGGAATTTCCGAAATGATCGGTATTTGAGGGAACGTGCGCATCAAAAGAGATTTGATAGTAGAAAAGTTCGGAAGATTTGGAGCGGATGTTTCTTGGACAGGGGAAAAGGAAGGCGCGACAACGGATTTAATGTTTGGGGAGGGAAGTGTGGGGACGGGTTCATTTTTTTGAGAGGGGAGCTCGATCTTTATTGGATTGAAGATTTTTTCTGCAGGCTTTTCAATGGATGGGATAGGTGCAGAGAGTGCAGTTTCTTTCGTAGTTCTTAGAATTTCCTTTTCGTTTGGAATGTTGGGTAAATTGGGAATGGGAGGGGGCGTTTTTACATTGAGAGAACGGAAATAGTTTGCATCATCTTCGCTTGCAAGAAGAGAGGTTTCTTCTTCCAAAAGCATTTGAGCGCTTTGAATGAGAGATAAGAAAATTTTTTTAGGGTCTTGGTTCATGTTTCGCTACTTTTATGCTAAATCATATGGATATTAAGTCACCAGAGCCAAAACAGTGATATCCAAGGAGCCAATTGCAAAACTGCTTTGCCCGGGAAAATCGATGATTTTGGGGCCAGTTAAGAGGGCAAGCAAGCTTGCCCGATTCACTTCGACGAACCCAACCCCTGGTGGGTTGGGTAAGGAGAGTGAACTTAAATGGCCACAAAAGGGCGATTTTAACGGGGAAATGAGTTTTGCAATTGGCTCCAAGAACAAGATGAACAGGATATGCATGATGTGCAGGATGAAATAAAAAACATTTAATTTTTATCCTGCATATCCTGTTTATTTTGTTTTTTTATAAGCTTTTTGAGGGTTTTGGCATTGATGGCTGCAAAGCCTTGCTCATCATTATCAAAGTAGCAATAGATCTCTTTGCCTTGTTTGGCTGCTTTTTTGAAAAAAAGAGCCCATTTTTTAAGAGTTTTCAAAGAGTATTTTCCTTGGTAAGCTCCATGCGGTCCATGGAATCGGACATAGAGAAAGTCGGCAGTGATGATGAGAGGAGTGAGCAGGTATTCGAATTCGTAGATGCAAAAGGCTGCATTGTATTGTTTGAGAAGCTGATAGATTTCTTCGTTATGCCAGCTGGGATCTCGAAATTCAAAGGCGTATTTGTAATTTGTGGGGAGCGCTTTTAAAAAAGTAAGAAGACGCTTTGGATTGCATTTCCATCGAGACGGCAGTTGAAACAAAATGGGACCTAAGTGACCATTTAAGCCTTGAATGCGAGAAAAAAGACGTTTTAAAGTGGTTTTCGGGGCTTTCAGTCGTTTGATGTGTGTGATGAATCTGCTTGCCTTAATGGAGAAGATAAATGATTTGGAGACATTTTTTGCGTATGTTGAAAATATTTTTTTGGAGGGTAAACTATAAAAAGTGCGATTGATTTCAACGGTTGTAAAATGTTTTAGATAATACTTTAAGAAATCTTTGGAAGAGAGATTTTTTGGATAAAAAGGACCCTTCCAATGTTCATAATGCCATCCTGAAGTTCCGATATGAATTTCCCCTTTTTTCATAAATGGATGAAAAGTTCCTCATTTTGAGTCCATGGACCTGTATGGAATTCTTTGGAAAGAGTTTGCATTTCATCAAACATCGCTTTTTTTATCGGATCTTTTGCGATATTGACTTGAAAGTTGGAAATGATGGTTGGAATGAGACGTATTTTTTGGATTCCTTTGGGATTGATTTCGACAATGAAAAAAAAGGATCGGTCATTATGAAGCGTAGGATCGATGGCATAGTCGTCTACAAGATCGCCCGTGTCATAAAAAATGACTTTGTTTTGATAGATTTCAACGCCTTGAAAAACATGGGAGCTATGGCCATGGATGATATCGACTCCAAGGTCGATGAATTGATGTGCTAAATCTCTGTATTCAGAGGTCGGCCTTTTTCGCATGTTGGGACCTAAATGAAGAGAGAGGATGAGAAAATCGACTTGTTTTCTTAAACGTTGGATTGATTCTAGAACGGCTTTTTGATGAAGGAAGGCGGTTCCTGCTTGTTGATTTGAGGCTTCCCAAGAAGGTTCATTGTCTGTGTATCCTAAAAGACCCATTTTAAATCCTTTTTCTCGATGATAATCGGCGCTCTAGCGCTTTTTAAATCGATGCCGGCCCCTACATGGGAAATGCCTGCATGATCTAGAGTTTGAATAGTTTCGATGAGCCCTTCTTCTGAAAAATCAAGAATATGGTTGTTGGCTAAATTAACAGCATGGATGCGTCCTTGTAAAAGATATTCATTCACCATGCGGCCGATCATTAGATCTCCGCCAAAGCCGATGATGAATTGATTTTTTTGCCAGCCTTTTAGTTTTTCTTCCATTTTTTCTGTATGAGTGGCTCTCCAAAATGTGTGATGGCAATGAGTGCAAGCCCAAAATTGATCTGTTTTTTCTTTCACTCGATCAGGGACATCCGGTGGCATCTTTATTTTTTTAAGAAGATGATTACATTCAAGACATCTAGAAAACGGTTGGTAGAGCCAATTCAGATGAATCTCTTCTTTTAATTGTTGAGCCTGAGAATCTAAAGCATCTTCTTTGAGATAAATGACTGTTTTTTTCGAAGGGTCTAGTTTTTGAAAATATTGATCTCTTGTGAGAAGAAGTCGATCTTCTTGAACGGCTCTTTGGAAGATGTCTTTGTCGGCAATTGGAGTGTCGATAATGATTGTGTCATAGCCTGCAATTCTCAACCATCTTCCTAATTGGGAGCACATTGCATCGCAAATAAATCGTTTTTTTCTGGTCATAATTATCCAATAACAAAATCAGACAATATTCGAAAGATAGACAGTTTTTAAAAGAATTGGTAGATGAAAGAAAAGGGAGGAACCTATGAAACCAAGACGTAAACCAGGAAAACCAGCTGCCAATGGCCGTAAAGCAAGAGAAGTTCAAGCAAAATCAAAACCATTAACGGAAAAGCAAATGCGTCATTTAAGAGCAGAAGCTTCTGTAGACCGTATGGCTCCAAAAGCCGGTCGAGGCGGAGAAAGAGCGCATTGGGATACCGATTACGAAGAAGGGTGCGCTTGTGATCAAAAACTGATGCCTTGTAGAGAGCCTGAAAGAATCTCTAAAGATGGCGTTCGAAAATTTCCAAGAAATCGTCGTTAAGCTCTTCGAAGTCGAAGCGTTAAGAATCCAATCAAAGCTCCGAGAGCTAAGAAGAAGAGCGGTAAGATAATAGGACTTGGAGTTGAGATTGATTCCCCAATGAAAACTGTGATTGTGGCAAGCGTCATATTGATGAATCCCATAATCGCAGAGCCATTGGATTTATCTTGAGTATGTTCCATTGCAAAACTGGATGCATTATTGAAAATAAGAGATGTCCCAAAATAAAGACATGTGATTGGGATAAAGAGTGTCCAGATAGAGACTTGTTTAGCTAAAAACAAAATGAGCATAATGCCAGCTGTGATCATGCTTATTTTGACGCCTAAGCCAATACATAAGAGTTTCGATTTCTTTACAGATAACCGGTGAGAAAGAAAAGATCCTCCAATGAGGCCTAATGGAGGAATAAAGTTCATAAGGCCATATTGTTCAGGGCTTAAATGTAGCCGATTAATGACCAAAAAAGGAGTGAGTGTCGAAAATAAATAGATCATTGATGTGACGCTTCCGAGAATGAGCGCTGAGTAAATCAGAGTTTTATTTTTGAATTTTCTTTGATAGGTGGAAACAATGGTTTTTAAATTGAGCGCCTGAGAATCGAGATAAGGAGCTGTTTCCGGAAGAAAATACGTTAAAAGAAGAATGAGTAAGCCATAGAGAATGAGGGCGTAAAAGCAACTTTCCCATCCGAAAAGAGTGGTTAAATATCCCCCAAGAGCAATCGCAAGACCGGGGGCGATCGCAAAAGCAACGGTTGCAATGGAAATTTTTTGGGTCGCCTCTTGTTTTTCAAAAGCATCTCCAATGATGGTGAATGCGATTTTCATCCCAACACTACTGCCTAATGCTGATAAAAAACGTCCCCCTAAAAAAAGCGACCAAAGTTGATATTTCCCAGCGAATAAAATGATGATGGAGCTTCCTATTAGAAGACTTGTTCCTAAATAGATGGTGGGTTTTCTTCCATATCGTTTTGCAATGGGGCCGTAAGGAAGATTTCCAAGAGCATACCCTAATAAAAAAATGCTCATTGCAATCGCAGCTTGAGATTCGCTGATCTGAAACCATTGGGCAATTGAGGGCAAAGCCGGGGTGAATAAAACGGCAGCAATGGATGCAAACGGCATTAATAAAAGAAGAGTTAAAAGAGATGGCTTGGATTTCACGATGGAGAAATGTATTGATTTTGATCGTATAAGTCAATGATTCAAAGCAGCGCCGCTTGCCAATCATGCTTTTTATTGAGAGAGAAATGCGCTAGTTTACAGTTATCAATCACCCAAGAATACCCTTCAATATTCATCCAAAAGCAAATGCCGAAGTGAACTCCCCCATGTGCAACGATGAGTATTGGCCCTTTTTGTTCTAAAGAGAGATTGACTCCATTTTTCACTCTTTCAAGAAAGTTTTTTACTTCAGAAGAGCCTTTTTTAAAAGCATCAAGGCCTAAGGAGGTCATTTCTTTCCAAATTTGAGGGGTGCATTCGCCAAGTTCAGAGAACTCTAAATGCTCTCTATTTGGCAGCAATAGTTCTTTGGTTTCTTTGGCTCTTTTAAATGGACTGCAGCAGATGGTTTGAATGGGCAATTGAAGCGCTAAGGAAGACGCATCAAGAGCTTGTTTTCTGCCGGTTTCATTGAGAGGGACGTCTTCATGGTTTACTTTGATGATGCGAAGATTGTAGTCAGTCTGGCCGTGACGAACGAAATAGAATTCTTTTTTTAAGATCATAAGTAATAATAATAGTGTATTTTATTTTTTTGAGGAAGATTGAGAAATTTCAGAGATGATCTTTTTAATGTTTTGTTTGAACGCTTTTCTTTGAAGACGATCCGGTGGAATCATGTAGATTTTGACGCCATTTTCTTTTTTGAGCTCCGGTGCAAAAAGTCTGAACTGAGGACAAGGATCTAAACGTAGGTTTTCGCATTGTGTATCGAGTGGCAAAGCCTCTTGTTTTTGTAAAGATTCTAGGATATGCAAACTTTCAGAATCTGGATGGCACGTGCAAGGAACTCCATAAGAATGAGCTCGATATTGAATGGATGCGCTTTTTTCTTTAGGGATGCAAATGACGAATAGATTGCCTGTTTTTGCGGCAGTGGTTGTTGTTTCTTGCATCATTTTTCTTGCGTAATTCTCAGTGTCTTCTAAAGGTATTTTTGGATAAAAATGTTGAATGACGTTTTGGAAAGTGAGAAGAGAGGATGTTTCCATGCTTCGATTGCAGGAGAGAAAATAAAGAGAAGATTCCCCATATGTATTATGAAAGAAATGCCCGTCGGCAGAAATTAAATCGGTTCGAGTGGCTGTGTCGTGATCGTGTACAAAATGGTTTTTACAATAGTGAGTAATATCCCATGAACGATGAAGGTCCGGCATTCTTAAGAATTTGAATTGATGGAGATCTTGTTCTGGGTGGTGAATTTTTGTGAGTTCTTTGACGAGATCTGGAAATAGGAGCCATCCTGAATCTTGAGCATGGATAAAGACATGATGGGTTTCTTGATAGATCTTTTGAATTTCGAGAGCCTGAGCGATCATGATTTTAAGCTCTGTTTTATGAGGATTGTCCATGGTGGAGATTGCATGATCAAGCTTTGCTTCGGTCTCTTTTGTTAGGATGTTGAAAAATCGAAGTCTTTTTAATTCTAATTCGGAGACGTCGAGTCTTGAACTTTTAATGATTTTAACAGCCTTTTCTTGCCAACCTTCTTTTTGTTGGAATTTCAAATCATCAATCGTTTGTTGGATTGATTTGAGATGTAGTTCATCATAACGATTGCGTATTTCTAAACTCATGAGCTCTCCTTCAAAGTTGTGTGCGTCACGATTTCCCAACATTTTTTTCCATTCATGCTGCATTCGAAAAAAAGAAGATGGTTTCCCGGGTGTTGATCATAGGAGCGATAACATCCTGTAGCTTCGCATAGTTTTTTAGAGAAATGGAAAAAATCTTCAACGATGAGATCTGCTTTTTCTTTGAAATAGGAAGACACGATTTCTTTGAGATACGGTTTGTTGATGGTATCGATTCGGGATTGAGAATAGCATCGAATGAGATCGAGTTCATGAACCAGAGTCAAGCTATCCCATGCAAATTTGGCTTTGGGATCTAAATCGATGAGAGGATCTCGAATCCCTTTGGGTTTGCAGGAGTTGATCAGGAGCCATTTGATCCAAGCTACAGTCTCCTTGGACGCTTGAAGCTGGCTTGCGTAGGCTTCAAAAATGAGGGCGGATCTGGTGTAGTAATCATCAGGATTTGAATCGAGATGAGAGGATTCGTCAATTCTTCCAGCGCGTAAAAAATAGGCTCCTAATTGTAGATAGAGCAGTTCTTCTTCTGTAAAGGTTTTTAAAATGTTTTGTTGTTCTTTTTGGATGAGTTCCAGCCAGATTTCTAGCATACGGGCTTGTCTTGCTGAGTGGGTTCCATTGTGATTGGATCTACAGGTTCCGTTAGGGTAGCTTGTTGTTAAAGTATTTTCATTAATGATGTGAAAAAGTTTTGGGAAAACATTTTTTTGAAGAGTTTTTATGTGCCTTACATCCCCAATGCAAATCGGAATTAGAGTTTTTTGATCATGCGCAGGATTTGTTTGAATAAAGGAGTGGTTTGTGCTTAAATTTGAAATCATTTGCCATTATTATAGATGTTTTGTTTGTTTTTGTTTAATCTTAATTATTTTGTTTCCACTTAATTAATCTAAAAATCTTTCTTGGCAGGAGATAAAAATGTTGGTTCATGCTATTTTTTTTGTTTAGGGGTCGTCCAAAAATAAACGATCGAAAAAGAGAGGTTTAGAGTGTTTCAAATGTGAAAAATCTCGAGGAGGGCCATATTGCAGCAATATGGCCGACGAGAGATTTTTTACAGGTGAAATTCACTATAATGCCTTTATGTTTCGATCAGTTATTTTTGGATGACCCCTTAAGTGGGGTGTTTTTTGAGTGAAAAACTTTCATCTTTAAAAGCTTATCGAGGGCCTATTTTTCATTTTTTGAAAAGTCCTGAAGGCGCTTGTCCATCGGATTCTTATGAATATTTTGAAGATGGGATTTTGATTGTTGAGAATGGTCGGATTCTTTCAGTGGGAGATGCCAGAGAATTACTTCCAAAAACTCAAGGAATTAAGATTCAAACGTATGGAAAAAATTGTTTGATTCTTCCGGGCTTTATTGATGCTCATATTCATTTCCCTCAAATGGGAATGATTGCATCCTATGGAAAGCAGCTCATTGAATGGCTCAATCAATATACATTTCCTTTTGAAGAAAGATTTTCAGATAAAGAATATGCAGAGAAAATGGCCGATTTATTCATTCAAGAGCTTTTAAAAAATGGAACAACGACGGCTCTTGTCTTTTGTACAGCAGCCAAAGAATCTGTAGAAGCTCTCTTTGAAGCTGCTTTGAAGCGTCACATGAGAGTGATTGCTGGGAGGACTTTGGGAGATAGAAATATGCCGACTTCTCTTTTGACTCCTGTTCAATCCTTTATGGAAGAGGAAGAAGCGCTACTCAATCGATGGCATAAAAAAAAACGTCTTTTGTACGCTCTTACGCCTCGGTTTGCCCCTACATCTACAGAGACTCTTTTAAAAATGGTGGGAGATCTTTTAACTCAGCATCCGGATGTGTATTTGCACACGCATCTTTCTGAAAATTTGGATGAAGTTGCTTGGGTGAAAGAATTATTCCCATGGAGCTCTCACTATTTGGATGTGTATCATCGATTTGGGCTGGTTCGTCCTCGTTCTGTATTTGCGCATGCGATTCATATTTCTCAAGAAGAAATCAATTTGCTTTCCCGAAGTAAGGCGGCGGTTTGTCATTGCCCTACCTCGAACTTATTTTTAGGGAGCGGGCTATTTCGTTGGAAGAATTGTAAAGAAGCCTCTCTTTTGATGGCTTTTGGAACAGATGTTGGTGCAGGGACCAGCTTTTCTTTGCTGGCGACGATGAATGAAGGATATAAAGTTGCGCAATTGCAAAAAAGTTCTCTACATCCTTTGAATGCATTTTATCATGCAACTTTGGGAGGCGCAAAAGCTCTTTATTTGGATTCCTATATCGGTAATTTTGAAACGGGAAAAGAAGCGGATTTTATCATTTTGGATCTTGCAGCAACAGGTTTGATGGAGAGACGATTGCAAGAAGCAAAAAACCTTTGCGATCGCCTGTTTTTACTCATGATGTTAGGAGATGATCGCTCTGTTAAAGAGACTTATGTCATGGGGGATCGCGTTTGGTGATTTAACGCATTCAGTTTGCGGCGTAGTAACCAACGACGAAGGATAAAAGGAGGATGAGGATCAATAAAGATCATGCTCAATGCATATCGTATCCAACCTAGAGGAAGGTTTCTGACTTGCATATTCATGCGATGAAGGCTTTCTTCTGTCTCTTTTAAAATGGATGGATCTTGAATCTCTTCTGTTGCTTTACAATCTGCTCTCCATTCCAAGAAAAGAGTTGTGATTGTTTGAATGATCCATGTACTTCCGTAGAGACTTAAAAAGAGAATGAGCCAGGTGTTTAAGATTTCTTTAGACGCAAATAAGCCTAAAAAAAGACTCCCTGCACAGCAAAAAATAGACGTAAAACGAAAAAGGCGGCGCGCATGAAACAACCAAGGTAAATGATTCCCTCGAATGTGAGCTGCTTCATGACGAGCAAGCCACTGCCATGCTTTGATTCCAGTGTCTTCAGGATGGTCATAAGGACGGCCTATGAGAGCTCCGGAAACTAAAACATAGAGACGATGATCCCATGAAAAGATAGCTAGATGTTCAACCAAAGCATTTGGGGTGATAACCACTGAAATTTTATTAGAAAATTCCGGTAAAAGCTCGTTAAAGAGCGATTGAATTCGATGTCTTTCTTGTAAAATTGCTTCAACGATTTGAGGACTTGAGGAGGGATTTGTTTTCAGTCGATCTTCATACTTCTCAGCAGCGTCAAGCCAATTTTGAGCAAGATTCGGGCGAGGATCCCATATGCGGGATAAAATATTCATGGTTTTATTATGTAGTTTCATTCTATGGTTTTCCTGGAGCGATTTTTTTTCAAATTGAGGAAGGTTGCAAGTAAAATAATCAAAAATCCAATCGCGCTCAGGATGTATGAAAATAGAAGTGAATCTGAGAAAATGTAGGAAAGATGACCTATGTAACTAATAACGCCTAAAGATCCAAAGAGCACGAATATGGTGCGATGGAAAAAGTGAGATACAAGTAAGAATCCGAAATGGATTAGGAAATAGATGAAGTATCCCCATTCTGTGCGGACACTCTTGACACCAAGTCCGGAGCAGAGTAGCAGCATCCCAAATAGGTAACTCCAAAATCCAAAATCGGGAAGGTTCTTTCGATTGAGTCCAAATCCTAAGAGATTCAAAAGAGATCCAATGATGATTGACACAACGCTATAATGTGTAAAATAGCTTTCAGAGCCGGTCAATGCGTGTGTGGCATCCATGGAGATGAACAAAATCATGAAATAGATAAGGACTGTTATGAAGGGGAATCGAATAAAATAGAGTGTCAGACAAGCGATGAGGAGAGTTCCAATTTCCATGGGTACCCAGTCGCCCTGAATCCAAGAATAGAAATTTTTATAATCGGAAGGTGAAGAGGCTCCCCACCAGTGGATGAGATTTTGAAAAGAATAGATGATGAGAGGAACGATGGCAATTCCTAAAGAAACAAGCATGCCTCCCGGAACTTTTAATTTCTTTGTGTACCAGAAATAAGAACCTGTACCAAAGAAGATCAAGGCATAGGTGATTGACATGAAAAGAGATTGCCCATGCGTGAGATGAGAAATAAACAACCAAGTCATTGGTAAAAGAACAATGATGGCTCCGAAATAGAGTAAGGTGGAGAAAAAGTTTTTTCTGGGGTTATTGGCTTGAACTTCTTGCAACGTTTTCCATAAGTTTTCTGACTGGGATTCGGTTAAGCCGATTAATTGAGATGCTTTAGTGAGGTCTTTTTTGATTTGATTCATTGGTGTTTTTCAATTTAGATGAAGTGAATTTTAAGAGAGGATTTATTTTTAAGCTACTTAAAATTAATCTTTAATGGCTAAAACCTCTGCGGACTAAAACAATCGGTTTCCATTAGGTACTTTTTTTGTCGGTTCAAGTAGAATGACGCTTTCATTTTCATCAGGGAGGCCTAAAGTGAGCACTTGAGACATGAATTTCCCTACCTGCTTAGAGGGAAAATTGACCACGGCAATGATCTGTTTCCCAAGAAGATCCTCTTTAGTGTAATGACGGGTGATTTGTGCTGAAGATCGTTTTATTCCGAATGGTCCAAAATCGATTTCCAATTTGTATGCAGGCTTTCTAGCTTCCGGGAAATCATCCACTTTGATGATTGTCCCTGCTCGGATGTCGACTTTCAGAAAGTCTGAAAATTGGATTTGTTCAGGATTGTTTTCCATGGTTTTGAAGAGATTGTGACATGGGAATGAGTAAAAAATAAAGGATCTCCTAAATATTGGTTTAAATAATGATATGTTCCGATGCCTATAGGATCTTTAAGAGAAAGTAGG
Organism: Chlamydiota bacterium; assembly: GCA_027451825.1. Lineage (GTDB taxonomy): Bacteria > Chlamydiota > Chlamydiia > Chlamydiales > SM23-39 > DAIDHZ01. The sequence continues at coordinate 16,519 of DAIDHZ010000013.1, read as the reverse complement.
TTCGCTAAAGAGACGATGTTCATAAGTCCAACATCACTTTCAAAGCTACTGCTTAAGATGAATTGGATTTTTCTTTTTTGGGTCCATTCATGTAAATGCAAGCTTTTAAAGATGCCGCCTTGAATGGTTGGTTTGTAAATGAGTGCTTTGAGATTGGGAAGAGATTCTAGTTCTTTTAAAGAAAGATCTCCTGGAAAAGATTCATCAACAGCCAAAGGATGCAATGTGAATTGGTCTAGATCGTGAGGATTTTGAAACGGCTCTTCTACGTAATCAAACGTATTTTCTGGAAATTTTGAAAAGAACTCAAGAGAATCGGTCGTATTCCAAGCGCGGTTTACATCGATACGAAGTTGAAAGGTATCTTTTAATGTGTGAATGATTTGGAAGGCTTCTTTAAAACTTAAGTTGTTGACTTTGAGCTTGGCAGATGTAAAGCCCTCTTGTTGTCTTAACCGTGCTAGATGAAGAATTTCTTGAAAAGATCCCATTAAAAGAGCGCTTGTTGGAATTGTGAGTTCTATTCGAGGAGAAAAAATCGATAAAAGTGCCGATTCCAGTGCAAATTGCACGGATGGAAAAAGATTCCATGAGTCTATTTTCTCTAAAAAGTCAGAACCCCAGTGAGTATGAAGAATTTCTTCTTTTTTCTTCTTGAATTGCTGAATGGCTTCTGTAAGAGATTCAAGACTGAATTGTGGCAGAGGCGCTACATCTGATATGCCGCAATTTCCCAGCCTATCGGTGATATGAATGAGACATCCTGTACGAATTTTGCCCGTTGTTAGAGGAATTTCATAAGGATGAAAAGAGAGATCCTCCATTTTATACATTGAAAGAAGAAATGAGGTTTTCTTTAGGAGGGTCCATCTCTTCGATGAGTATTTTCTTTTCTTGAGCAAACAAAATTTCTCTTTGAACGCCTTTTGATGATTCCCATCCTTCCAATTTCAAAACAATGAGCTTATTGCAGGCAGCTAAAATGGTGAGATCAAAACGCATCCAATGTTCAGGAGGGACTTTGTCCTCTATGATATCGATAAGGAGGCTATTATGAGTCAGGGGAGAGAAAATAAGGTGTCCTTGTAAAGAGAGCTTTGCAGCTACATAATGAGCGATAAGGCACCGTTTTTTTTGAATATTTGGATCGATGTGTCGAAAAGGACACGCAAGATATGAAAGAGTCATCATTTCCTAAAATTCTATGGTTTTTGCTTTGCAATCAATTTTCACTTTTCCCCCGCTGGGGATGATCATTTGAGGGTCGGTATGGCCAAAATTGAGATTGAAAATAACGGGTAGGCGAGCGTTGTAATTTTCAAGTGCATCTTGAATGGCATTTTGCTGGTTGAGAATAAAGGCTTCTTTTCCTTCTGGAGGAAGCATGCCGCAAAACTCAGCCTTTGGATATCCTACCAAGATGGCTTTGAATTTTTTTAACATTTCAAATTCTCCGAGCAAAGCAATGAATCGATAAACAAAGCCAAAGGAAGGCATTTCTTCAGAAGTTTCGATAAATAAAATGGTATTTTCTAAATGCTCTAGAGGAGGTAAAAAGCGTCGAATGGATAAATGAAATTCTAAGACCTCAAGACAGCCTCCCCAAAGTCTTCCTTCGATGATTTCATCTTGAGCATTGGTCCAACGCCAACCTTGGCTTTGGTACATTGGGCGATCTTTGTGTAGATTTTCTTTGTTTTTCCAATCCAAATCGACATCGGTGTATTGAGGAGCTGCAAAAACGCGTCCTATTTGAGGCTGAAAAAGAGCTTTTTTGATCGAATCAACGGTGTAGGGATGCATTTCTTTTCCCATCGCAAATTGGGTCATCACAGCACCGCCATAGTAGGAGATAATCCCAAGATTCCACAGAAATAAATGAAGATTTGTTGCGTCGCTATAGCCCATAAAAATTTTGGGATTTGCTGAGATCGCTTTTTGATCTAAGTAAGGAAGAATTCGGATCTGATCATTGCCTCCAATAGTGGAGATGATGGCTTTGATAGAGGGGTCTTGAAACGCTTGATTGATATCATCGGCTCGAGCTTTTGGATTTTGGGCTAAAAATTCTGATCTTTTACGTGCCGTTGGAAATTCGATAGGCTCTAAATCAAACATGCTTCGAATGCGGCTTAATCCTTGTTCATAGACCCACGGAAATAAAAAGGGCATTCCGGAAGAAGGAGAGAGGATAGCGACTTTGTCTTTTGGTTTTAATGAAGAAGGTTTTATGGGGTTCATGATTTCCTTATTTTAGTTTCTCGCTTTGATCTAATCAATCGAATCTTTTAAATTGAACGGGCGGCTCGAGAGACCCAATTTGGATTTGCCTCGCCTACGCATCTTGTCACCTTGTGGTCATCATGAAATTTTTTTCTTGACCCATCTTACAAACTTAAAAAAGACTAACAACGCCCGAAGTTATTTAGAAGGTTGTTTCGGATTTGCTAAAAATATAGTTTCTGTTTTAAATTTATTCGGAATTTTTTAGAAAGGTCCTCCAAAAGGAAGATGAATATGATCCCTATTGCATTGTTTGGATTGAGCGGAGTTGGGAAAACGACGCTTGCTCATGGAGTCGCCGATTTTGAGCCTCAACGCTTTGCTGTTGTTCCTATTACAACATCAAGATCTCCACGGACTGATGACGATCCTCGTTATGTCGAATTTCTTTCGAAAGCGGAATTTATATCTTCTGTAGCTCATGATGAGAAAGGTTTCTTTAAAGCGCAAGCGTTTGCTTTAGAAACTAGGAATGTAAATATAGTCTCTATTGTATCCAGTCCTCTTAACCGAGCTCTTCAAACAGCAAAAGAAATTTATTCTATCCATCCGAGTGCGCAATTTCATGTTGTTGCCGAATTAGCAGAACGCGGTTGGGGAGAACTCGAAGGAATGTCTAATGAAGAAATGTATGCGATTGAACGATTGGAGGAAGAAGATCCATTTTATACTCCAGATACTGGGAACTCTTCGAACTTTTGACTGGCTAGACTTTAAAGATAAGTTTTTATTACCCTCAAATTTAGCCATTTACAAGCCTCTTGCAAATAATGTATCCCGCAGGATACAGTAAGGTTATGGAAATCGAGATTGAGCTTTACGAAACAGCTACTGGTCATTGCCCCTTTGACGATTGGTTTGAAGGCCTGAGAGAGCTACATACACGCGCCAAAATCCTTACACGTCTTGACCGTTTAAAGGTTGGGAATTTTGGTGATTGTAAAGCCCTTGGCGATGGAATTGCAGAACTGAGAATTCACTACGGACCAGGAATTAGAGTCTATTACTCGAAAATAGGCAATAAGATTGTGCTCTTGCTCTGCGGAGGAGATAAAAGTTCGCAAACCAATGACATTAATAAAGCTAAGGAGTATTTAAAAGAATACCAATTGAGGGAGAAAAAACATGGCAAAAAGTAAAAATTATCAAGAATGGCTCTTAGAAAAGCTAAAGGATCATGATGAAGCTGTTGCCTATCTCAATGCTGCCTTAGAAGAAAGTCTTAAAGGTGATGAAGAATCTCAACATCTTTTCCTCGTCGCTATTCGCAATGTTGCCGAAGCTCAAGGTGGAGTCGGAAATCTTGCTAAAAAAGCTGGGATTGGAAGAGAAAGTCTTTATAAGACTCTTTCAGAAAAGGGCAATCCTAAATGGCACACTCTTGTTTCTTTGGTGACCGCGCTTGGACTGAATTTACGATTAACTTAAATCTATTTTAAAAAAGTAATACAAATGATTGATCGATTAAGCTTAACAAGTATCCTACTAGAACTGTGTTTTGACAATCAAAAGTTGGGTACTGCAACAGGCTTTATAGTCGAAAAAGATGGAAAATATTACTTAGCCACAAACTGGCATGTTGTTACTGGAATTAATCCTTTAACAGGTCAAGCAATGCATAAGCAAGGAGCATTACCGAACTCAATAATAATTTGGCATCATCTTAAATCTATTCATCCAAATACGGTTGATTGGTTTTCGATTAAAGTTCCTCTTTACAAAACAAATGAAATCAATCCTGAAGAAAAAAATTGGATTGAACATGCTAAAGGTAAAGAAATAGATGTAGTTTTGCTTCCTCTAAACCCAACTTCGGAAATAATCAAAATAGGTACAAATCAGTATCATCTACAAATTCATAATTTTGACCTAACGTTAGCGTCTGTTGATATGATTCCTACCCCCGCTATGCCTATTTCAATAATAGGCTTTCCCTTAGGAAAATCCGCAGGAGGGGTCTTACCTATTTGGGTTACTGGTTTTATCGCATCCGAACCATGTGTTGATATCGGCGATATTCCCTTGTTTTATGTTAATGCATCTGGTCGATCAGGACTGTCTGGTGCTCCAGTTATTTTGAGACTTTCAAGCGGATATGCAACAAGTGATGGAAAATTTATTATGAACGGCGGATATGAAACAAAATTTATGGGCATTTATTCAGGGAGAGTATGTGATGATTCCGATATTTGCAGAGTGTGGAAACCTAAGGTACTAGATCAAATATTAGAGCAGATATAAAGAAAACCTTAGTCCTCATCATTCTCATAATAACTCTAGCATAAGCAAATTAGTTTTAAAAGCGCGGAAGGAATCAAAAAATCCAGCACTTCTTGGTTTAACGCCCTTTCCGTTTTGATAGCCTTGATAAACGTGAATTTCCACTTCTCATCGACTCGGCTGACATCAAATCCTAATCTGAATAGGAGATCACGAAATAGGTCGATATTCTGAATGCGCGAAGGCTCCATTACATGCAGTGATGGATACATTTTCCTTCAAATCGCTTTCAATCAACAGAGTATACCGAAACAACCTGAAGAATCGGTTTTTGGCAGCGTCGGCTTTTCCTCAAAATTCGCATGCTCACTCGTGCCTTGCCTTTCGGCAATGGTCACTCGCTCCGAATGCAAATTTTGAGAAGCCTCCTTGCCCAATGGAGAGAAACTCGCTATTTTAGGCGAAGCAATGCTTCGTCCTCCATTTCTCGATTCTTGAATCATTTTCGGTATATAGACAAGATTGTTTTCTATGTGAGCGTGGCTATTGGCTTTGAGATAATATTGCAATCGGTATAATGAACACGAACATTAAGAGTTTTCACGCTTAGGAGAACTCCATTAAAAGGTTCAAACAGTGTGATGGATTTAGAAGAAAAGATCAAACATTATCGAGAAATAAGTAAGCAAATTGCTGCCTTGGAAGAGCAAAGAAAAGCTCTCGGTAGTTCTATTCTGCAACAAATGCAAAATAAAACAATGCAAGTGGCTCAATATTTGGTGCGTCGCTATCGAAGACTATCCATCTCCTTACCCCTTGACCGAGCTAGGGAATTAAGCGCCACGAAAATGGAAGAGACGATTGATCGAGAGAAAATCAAAGCTCTTTATGAAGGAGGGCAAATGATGGAAGGTGTTTCAGAAATTGAGTACATTCAAGTTTCTGAAAAAGCGATTCCTTGATTTCTTTCTTTTCAAAAATTTTCTATTCATCATAGAATGTCTGTTTTTTGAATGAGGGGCAGTATGTTTGATTTACCATCTTCTCAAAAAATTGTTTGCATGTCCGATCGAGAAGATTTTTGGAGCTCAGAGCAGATAGCTCAAGCAACGTATATGTTTTCCATTGATCCCATTGATTTTTCTCATTTTGAAGATAAAAAAGTTTTGTTTTTGGTTCATGGTTATAATAACACACTGGAAGAGGCTCAAAAGACGTATCAAATGCTTTCTCAAAAAATGGGAGCCTTAAAAAGCGCTGATGGAAAACCTCTTTATGATTTGGTGATCCATTACTTTTGGCCTGGATATCATAATATCGAAGCCTATTTTGAGGCGGAAAAGAATGCTCAGTCATTTTTATTGACGAACCGATTGGCTGTTACCTTAATGCATTTGAGTGAGAAAGCAACGTGCGTAGATGTGGTCGCTCACAGCATGGGAAATCGTGTTATGTTAGAAGCCTTATCCCATGTTCCTGTTAAGAAACCTCTGTTGCGTTATTTTTATTCATTTGCAGCAGCTGTGAATAATGATTCGATTGATCGAAGAGGAGAATATGCAGGTGCGTTGAAGCTTTGTCAATCGATGTATGTTTTTCATTCTGATGTAGACATCGCTTTAAACAGCTATGAGGTGATCAAAGATCATGAAGCATTGGGATCAGATACGAATATCGATCTTGCCGATGCGCCGGCGAACGTTCAATTCATTGACTGTACTCTCTTTTTAGAGGGAAATCATTCCGGTTATTTTACATCTGATGCAGATCCGATCTATCTTTTTATCGAAAGTCAGCAAAAAAAGGGGGATATTTCTTCCGTTCCTCGGCAGTGGGAGTTATTTAAAGATGGCTCTGTAAAAGAAGGGGATGTTGTCTTAGATTGGGATCAAAGATGCAAAGCTCTTTTATTTACGGCTGTAGCTCGGGTGACTCAATAATCTGTTTCCGGTACAATGGTTTGCTGAAAAGATGAAAAACATCCTAAGGGAGTAAAATTATGGCCGTAGAATGCAAGGCTATACGATGTAATCTTTCGTATTCAGGTTCAGAACTTGTTTTTTCGGATGAGAAGGGGACCCAGGTTTGTAAAGCGACTCCTTATTTCTCCTCTCATCGAGGGATATTTGAAGGTCTTCGCGATTTAGAAAGTTTTGTGTCTCATATAAAAGGACCTGTTCAAATCATAGTTCCTCGAGGAGATCTCGTATTTAATAGCACATTTGATGCATTCGTACAGAATCATTTTGCGGACTTGACAGACTGCTTTGCAATGTTTTCTAGAAAAGATATTCCATCAGAAACTTCTGAGCGAAAACAACCTACGCCACAAACTCCGAAGGATTTACACTCAACGCATCCAAATTCTCCTTTGTTAGCTTCACCAGTCGGTCAGTCGCCTGAGATTCGGCTAGACTTAAATAGTATTGCTACTCATGCTAGTCTTTGTTTAGATTTATAGTTTTAAGAGCTTTCGAGAATTTTGGTAGGTGTGTTGCAAGTTGTTGAAAATCAAAAAAGTGTTGGATTGGAATGCGGAGGGGTTAATGCTCATATTAAGACTTCCACAATTTCAAGAGAAGAATTGATCTGAAATGTTTTTGGCGTCATTGGAAACGGCTTAATGTTTAAAGCTCCCCAATAGCTTTTGTCTTCCGCTCCCTCATAACAAACAAGAAGCTGTTCTCCGGGTCGGATGGTTTTCTTTGCAATATAAAAAACTTCAAAAGGAGCCGGCAAAAGACCGAAAGAGTTTTTTGGAATTCGAAGAAACTTTGCTTCGATATTTGGCTTTTCGGAATGATTAATAAAACGAGTGAAATTTCCTTTTTTACAAGCATCTAAATCGATTGAATAAAGGCGACGAGGATGGTAACACCTCTTCGGATCCCAAAAATGCTGTTCTTTTCGTGTAAGATGCAAGTCTATCAGCAAAGAAAATATGTAATCAGAAGAATTCGACTGATTTTGAGGAGATAAAGAAACCTCTCCGGAATAAGGAGCAATCACGTCACCTTTTAAAATAGGTTTTGCTTCCGGATGTAAAAAAATCCCATATCCAAGCCCTTTTTTTAATTTTTTAAGGACTAAATATTTGGGAAGGCCATGCTGTCGAATTTCCTCTAAAACTTTAGCAAGACTTCTTAAAGTTTTTTGAGTCGCTCGAGGGACATAGATTTTATGCTGTTTAATTTTTTTAGCACCAAAATCTTTCAATTCTTGGCTAATTTCCTGTCTTAATAAGTTAAATTCCATAGTTTTTAACTATAATTAAATAGCGCTAAAAAACAAGTTTTTTTCATATATACCGAAAATGATTCAAGAATCGGGAAATGGAGGACGAAGCATTGCTTCGCCTAAAATAGCGAGTTTCTCGCCATTGGGCTAGGAGGCTTCTCAAAATTTGCATTCGGAGCGAGTGACCATTGCCAAAAGGGCAAGGCACGAGTGAGAATCCGAATTTTGAGATAAAGCCGACACCGCCCAAAACCGATTCTTGAATTTTTTTCGGTATAATTGATTGTTCATCTCAAGCCTTGCCTCTTTCATCAACGCTCGCTCCACATGCAAATTTTAAAGAGCCTTCTTGCTAAATTTTTGATTTTCCAGTTTATTTCGGTATAGATATGAATATACAGGATAAACTTCTTTTTTGGTGGAGTGTTCCTCTAGAGAGTCTTCTTGGAATATTAAAAGCTGATACAAATAAGGGACTTTCTTTCTTGGAATGTATGGGCCATCGTGCTGTCGGTTGCGATTGGTTCAACGTTTTGGATCGAAGTTGTTAAAGTGATGAAGGAGAAGGCATGTCTATGAGAGCTGTTATCTGGATATTTATTTTGAGTGTTGTATTTTGCGAAGCTAAGGATCCTTGCAGAGGTAATTTTGCTTTGCCAGCTTCACAACAGCCAGGGTCTCTCATTGGCTTTGGAGAAAACATGATTGATCGCAATCAATTACAGCTCTTTCTATTTGGAGATGACTTTATTGGCAAAGAGAAGCACTTTATAGATCTTGTCCCAGGAATTTTGTATGGGATCACAGATGATTTTTCTGTTTTTTTCAATGTTCCTGTTGCACTGAGCTATCAAGTCAATCAAAATCATTCTTCCGGACTTGAAGATCTCTTTTTACAACTTGAATATGCAATTTACACACGAAAACCATCCGCTTTTTCATGTTCTAGCGATCAAGTGACGATTGTTGCGAATGTTTCATTTCCAACTGGATCCAGTCATAAAATTCCTCCGACAGGATTTGGATCGCTTGCGTATTTCCTTGGGGCTACCTATAACCGCACATGGGAAAAATGGTTTTGGTTCACATCATATGGCGCTCAATTTCCTACTTCTCATGATCGGACAAGATTCGGCAATCAGTATCTTTATCAATTTGGTTTTGGTCGAAATATCATGAATGTGAAGGGTTGGATCCTTGCTTGGATGATTGAACTCGATGGGACGTTTTCAGAGCGTAATAAAATAAAAGGGATTTCTGATCCTGATTCGGGAGGCAATGTGATCTATGCCACTCCTTCTTTTTGGGCTTCTTCGAAAAACTGGATTTTGCAATTTGGTTTTGGTTCTGTCGTGCAGCAGCATTTATTTGGAAATCAAAAACGAAATCAATATCTAATATCTTTCAATGTTGGATGTACATTATAAAATGTTCAGTATTTAATATCTTTGAATTCTAGTTTTGGATTTTGTTGGATCGCATGATTTTTTTCCCATGGTGAGTTAAAAAGACCCATGTATTTACCAGTGTTATCTTGGACAAGGATTGAATTGAACGGCTTTTGATATGTGGATATGTCACCAATGATCCATGCGCTACATTGATAGGGTAAAAATGTAATTTCTGTATCCGTTTGATATTCATCTTTAAGACGGTATTGAATCACTTCGAATTGGAGTTTTCCAACAGCTCCATAGATCCATTGATCAAACTCATTTTGAGTTTGAAGAATTTGTATAGCACCTTCTTCGGCGAGTTGCTTGATTCCTTTGTCGAAAGATTTTCTTTTCCCGACATCTTTGGAGATGATCCTGGCAAAAATTTCCGGCTGAAATTGGGGGAGTGGTTTAAAGTTAAATCCACCCGTGATGGAGACAGTGTCTCCTATGAAGAACACGCCTGGGTTAATCACCCCAATGATATCTCCTGCAACGGCCTCACTTAAAGTGACTCTTTCTCCGGCAAACATACTTTGCGGTCTTGCAAGACGAATGGTCTTTTTGAGTCGATGGTGCTTGACGGTCATATCTTTTTCAAACGCTCCGGAACAAATGCGTAAAAAAGCTAAGCTATCTCGATGGTTTCGATCCATATTGGATTGTATTTTAAATACATAAGCGCTGAACGGGGTTTCTAGAGGGTCGATGACGATTTCTTCTTTGTTATCGCCGTCAGCAAGTCTTTTACCGGGAGGAGGTGCGAGATGGATAAAAGCATCAAAAAACGGCTCAATTCCATAGTTTGAGAGAGCCGATGCAAAAAAGACAGGAGTGACTTTCCCTGAAAGAAAGTCTTCTTTGTTAAAGAGATTTCCGGCTTCTTTCAGAAGATCAAGCTCATTTTTTAGTTTTTTGAGATCATCATTGCCAATGAGCCGAGCGATTTCATCTTCTTGAAAGCTCTTTTCTTCCATTGGAGCGCATTCAGATCCTCCGATGGATGCTCGGGTGAAAAATTGACAGATGTCCTTCGTTCGATCATACACTCCGGCAAACTGTTTCCCCGATCCAATAGGCCAGTTATAAGCAAACGCTTGAATATTTAAGACATTTTCCACTTCGTCCATCAGATCTAGAGGATCTCGTCCGGGCATGTCCATTTTATTGATGAATGTTAAAACCGGAATTTTCTTTAGCTGGCAGACTTCGAAAAGTTTACGAGTCTGTTTTTCAACCCCTTTTGCAGCATCTAGAACCATGATTGCACAATCTGCCGCTGTCAGAGTTCTGTATGTGTCTTCTGAAAAGTCTTCGTGGCCGGGGGTGTCGAGAATGTTAATCACAACGTCTTTATAGACAAATTGCATAGCGGATGCGGTGATCGAAATTCCTCTTTCTTGCTCTAAAGCCATCCAATCGGAAGTGGCAAATTTCCTTCCTTTACGTCCGCGAACAACGCCGGCGGTTCGTATTTTCCCAGAATAAAGCAGGAGTTTTTCTGTTAATGTTGTCTTCCCTGCATCCGGGTGGCTGATAATGGCAAATGTCCGCCTTTTGGCAATTTGTTGAGAGAGTTCAGAATCCATGACGCCTAGACTATCAAATTTTTCCCTAAAAGTCTTGGTATATCGAATTGAAAAAATAAATAGTTGATATACTGACATGAGAAGTATGCAAAAGACAAGAAAAAGACAAATTCTACCAGGGCACTGACCATTAAAAGACTTTTTTGAACCTCGTAGAGAAAATGAACCACAGAGATAGGCACCACAGAGGCGAGAGAAGTCTTTGCGCTCTCCAAAAGTTGCCGCGCTTCGCGGCCTCTGTGAGCTCTGTGCTCTGTGGTTAAAATATTTCTTTTAATGGTTTGTGCCCTGCAAATTCTACAGATGAAAAAAAAGGGTAGAGTCAACAATAAAAATAAGCTCGAGATTCTTGACGAATTAGGGGTGTTAGGCGGACTTGAAGAGAGTGAAGTGAATAGTGTGAATTATAAATGCTTTATTAAAAAGTCAATTAAATGGAGGTATTGTAAATAGATCGTTTATTATAGATTGCTGGATTTATTTATGCTTTATATAAACTTGATTAAAAATTTTCTAAAGCACCTTGTGATAGAGCTGTTTTGTGAGCTTCTTCATATGATTCCATCGTTGTATTTGAGTTCATTTGAAAACGGACTTTACTTCCTAAGAGAGAGCAATGAGAAACCTCATTTTTTTTAGGTTCTTTGTTGTGCTTAAATTCTATTTGTAAATCAACCCAATCAGGATTCAGCGGGTATAAACTGCGATCTTTTTTGACGTTTTCGTTTGAATTTAATTCTTTTACGAGACTTTCACAAATTGAAACCAATAAGTGGCGCGCTTTGTCAATCGTCATCTCATCGTTTCCTTGGAGGTTCAAAGAATAAGAAAGAGAAATGGGTTCTTTGGAGGTGTTCATGAGCCGTTTTTGGGATCTATAAGTGCTTGTGGTCACATGTTGTAAGGTGGCTCCGGTCTCTTGATTTAATCGTTCGGAGAATTTTTGAATTGAGATCTTGCGGACAGAGTCATTAGGGGAGTATGCATTGCAATCGTAAATGAAAGATAAGCAACAAAAGAAAAATAGTGGGATGTGTTTCATTAGTAATCCTTTAAGCAATTTTGTTTTTTAACAATTTTTAGAGCGTCGTCATATGTTTCTTTATGAATGACGGCATGCTCTCCATTGACTGGGTAAGTTGGTGAATATTCATGAATTTTAAATGTTTCATATTTAATTTTCCCATCCCAGAGGCTACAGTTTGCAATTCCATCTCCAAGATCAATTTTATTTTCATCTTTTAAAATAAATAGATACATCAAGCCAGTCTGCAGTGAGAGGATATACATTTAAATCTTCATGTACTGTTTCATCGGTATTCACTTCTTTGAGAAAGCTTTCGACAATGGAAACAAATAAGCATCTTGCTTCATCTAAACTAACATGATCGCCTTGTTTTTTTTGAAATAATAAGAGATGGTATATGCGTCTTTGCCGTATCTTTTTATTTCCTCTTCTGTTTGACGAGGACCGCTTGCATAGCAATATAAAACTGCACCTGTTTCTTCTTTTAATCGCTGCGAAAACCTTTTAATTAGATTTCCGCGAGGATATCCCTCAGTGTGATTTTGGTTGCATCCGTACAGAAAAATTAGCTGAAAAAGTAATAATGTTTTAATGTAGTTCGCTAGCATTTTAGTAATCTTTTAAGCAGTTTTGTTCTTTAACGATTTTGAGAGCTTCATCGTATGTTTCTGTATGAATGACGGTATGTTCTCCATTGACTGGGTAGGTTGGTGAATATTCATGAATTTTAAATGTTCTATATTTAATTTTATTATCCCAGAGACTGTACCATGCAATTCCATCTCCAAGATTAATCATATTTTCATCTTTAAAATAAATAGATACATCAAGCCAGTCTGCAGTAAGAGGGTATACATTTAAATCTTCATGAACTGTTTTATCGGCATTTACTTCTTTAAGAAAGCTTTCAACAATCGAAACAAGTAAACATCTTGCTTCATCTAAACTCACATGGTCGCCTTGTTTTTTTTTGAAATAGTAAGAGAGAACATATGATTCTTTCCCGTATCTTTTTATCTCGTCTTCTGTTTGACGTGGCCCGCTTGCATAGCAATATAAAACTGCACCTGTTTTTTCTTCTAATCGCTGAGAAAATCTTTTGATCAGATTTCCGCGAGGATACCCCTCAGAGTGATTATGACTGCATCCAAAAAGAAAAATTAAATGAAAAAGTAATAGAGGTTTAATGTATTTCATAAATTCCATAAATTTTATTTTCGATGGTTTGTTGGATTTTGTCTTGATAATTTGGTTGAAGATAGTAATGTCCATCAATCCAAGGAAGCGTTTCTTTTTGTGGTACAAGTTGTACGAGTTTCCTTTTTATGGCAGCATCCAATTTAGATTCTCCTCCGTTTGACATAATGGAGGCATCATCTTTATCTCCGCAAAGATTAAATACTGTATGTGCCATTTTAGGTTCGACCCATTTTGTGCTGCCGCTAGTGATGAGGATGATTGTATCGCGCTGTTCTCTACTGAGACGCCCTAAGGCTTCATTCAATATATAGCCTCCATTACTAAATGCAACATGCACCTGTTTTAAATGTGGATTTTTTGTATCAATAATTTCATTGGCTAGTCTACTTAAGAATTGGATTTCTTCTCGAATGACTTTTCCGATCTCAGAATTTGCTAGATAAGAGGCTGCACAATGTTGGAAGGATCCAGTAAAGATCCCTTTTACGAATTCAAATGCGCCGCTTCTCTTTTCTGTAAATTTTTCTAAGCCGACATGGGTTAGGCCTTTTGTCATGCCTTCATCGTGAATCCAGTGGCCCCAAACTGTATGCTTTTTCCCAAGCTTTTCAAATTGGTGTTGAACGGCCGTAAGAACATCGTTGAACGTATTATTGATGCCGCAATGATAATGGATTGTTCCAGCTCCCGGTTCCCCTAAACACACGAGAGGGGATGAGGAGTTGAAATTCCAGTTGGAGCTGTGTCCGTGGATATAATCTGCAAAATGGATGGAAGAGGCAATTTCATCTGAGTAAAGTCCGTATAAGTCGATATGGCTTAATGGATTGTTTTTAACGTATGCATAGAGATTCACTCCGTCAATCGTGCCGGCAGGATCTCGAGTAAGCCATCTGCCTAAGGTTGGACAATAGTAGCGTCTACCAAAGTAGACAAAGCCGCTTTCTTCATCGAGTCGTTTTGAGGAAAATCGCCATGGATTGGAGGTCGGCTTTAATCTTTTTTCCTCTCCAAAAGCGCTAAAGTAGGAAAAACCATCTGTTGTACGTGTTTCTAAGGAAACAAGAGCGACTATATTTTTTTGAAGATCATAAAGAGGTGCGTAAATTTGCCCTTGAAGCTCGATTGCAATGGCAGCTCCGATCTCGGCATGAGAAGTAGGTCCTAAGATGCGTAGCTCTACGATTTGATTGGATTCGTCGAGAGATCCAATTTCATTTTGTCCGTTATAGAGAAATCTGCGAACTTCCGTTTGCCTCCAAAATCCTTCTTGTAACTTGAAAATCGTTTTGGAAAGTCGTCTATTTTCTGCGTCATAGGTATAGGTGGCTCTTAAGTTTGGCGATTCAATGGCGATGAGTCGATCCAATGCGTCATATTGAAAAGTTGTATCCTCTTGACGGGTGGGATTGCCTCTTTGATCATACCCAAAATGGGATGGGATCTCTAAAAGTGTGTTGTTTTCATAGACTTCATCATCTTTTTGTAGGCGAGCGTGGTGAGCATCATGAAGATACTGATGGGTAGCGTTTCCTGATTCTGAACTGATTTGAGATAAATCATCGTAAGTATAGGTGGAGATCGATTCATTAAACTTTGATTTTAAAACATTTCCAAGACAGTCTCGCTCGATAATCTCATGAGTGAAGTAAGGAGAAATGCAGGCATTATGCTCTTGTTTGAGGCTGAAGTGATGTTGAATGGTTCCTAAATTCCCAATGAGCTGCTCTTGCAATACATTGCCACTAAGATCGTAAGCGCTATAGATATGGCTGTAAGATTCTAAGCCTGAATTGGAATAGCGTTTTACTTGAGTCACGTTTGATGCGTCATATTGATATTGGATCCAAGATCCATCAGGGAGAATGGTTTTCGTTCTTCTTCCCGTAGGATCATAGGTAGATTCTATGGAAAAAGAAGGCAGTTTTTCTTGCAGAAGACGTCCATGAGCATCGTATTGTTTGTTGGTTGTTTGATTTAAGGTTTGATCTGTTGAAGAGAGGAGTCTTCCTAAACGATCGTATGTGAAAGTATATTGAACGGATCTGTCAGAGGAGTGTAAAGACGTCATTCCAAATGGGGAATAGGTATAAAAGAGAATCAGATCGTCCGGTTTTGTCGTTTGTATGAGGCGTCCTTTGACATCATATTGATAGCTTGTCATTCGCTCGTCTTTTGTTCCTTTCGCTTCGATGAGTGTTGTCAATAACCCTCTGTAATCATAACTTTTTTGAGTGACAATGAGTCTTGGGGTTGGAACAAAATTGGAAGATCTTTCTTCAATGACATTGCCTTTGTTATCGTATTTTCGTTCTTCTTTTAAAAGAGATCCTTGTTTGTTTTTGATTTCAACGAATTCTAATTTTTGATGCGCATTATACTGCTTGATTGTAATGAGGCCCGAAGGATCGATGATGGTTTCTTTGAGAGTTGGATTTGTTTCATAAGAAAACGATGTTGAAAAACCGCCCGCATCGATTGTTTGGATCGGCCTCGCAATGGAATCATAGAGGGTTGTCTCGATGGCTTCTTTTCCATTGATATGGCGGATGGTGGAAGAAAGATTGCCGGAGGTATCGTAGGTGTATCGAACCCGATGCGTCGGTTTCCCTTGAAGATTTTCTTCTCTTTCTTCAAG
Source organism: Chlamydiota bacterium (assembly GCA_027451825.1). Classification (GTDB taxonomy): domain Bacteria; phylum Chlamydiota; class Chlamydiia; order Chlamydiales; family SM23-39; genus DAIDHZ01. The sequence continues at coordinate 889 of DAIDHZ010000013.1, read as the reverse complement.
AACTTGATTGAGCAGATTGAATTCTTTGATTTTAGAGCATTCTCCGTGTCTTTCTAGGTAGAGTCTACCTAAAGAGTCGTACGCATAGCTTGTCGATTCATTGTCGAGAGTTTTTAAAATGAGCCTTCCTGCTCCGTCATATTGAAAGCTTGTTTTGCCTCCTTCCGGATCAATTTTTGCAATTTCATGAAAAGAATTATATTCAGTCAATTCTGCGCTAAGGTCTTTATCATTGCATGATAGCGTTTTTGAAAGCACGCGGCCGAATGCATCATAGGAAAGAGTTGTTTTGATTCCTTCTGCATCGATAGAGCATTTGATTTTTCCATCGATATCGTAGAGATAGCGGTGCGATTGATCGGGGTATTCGATCTGGATGGGTTGGTTATAGGCGTTGTATTTTCTTTTCGTGACATGATTTTCCGGGTCGGTTTCGCTGACAATGCGGCCGAATGAATCATAGGTATAGGAAAAGCAAACTTCCTTTTGATCTTTGAGCGGCGGATATTTTTTACTTTGGATACATCCTTGAGAGTCGTATTCGTAGCGAACATATTGCCCAAGCGGTTTTTGTTCGAAAATCAATCGATTTTTATGGTCATATTCATAGGTTTCTTCAAGTTCTACCTTGTCATCTCCGATTTGGTAGGATTTAGTGCGTAAATTGGCTGCGTTATAGGTAAAATAGGATTGAACTCTTTTTGAAAAATGATGGTGATATATTTGATTGCCACATTCATCGTAGGAAAATGTTTGAATTCTTCCGATGGGATCCGATTCTTCAATGAGATTGCCTTTAGCGTCATATTTGTGTAAGCGTCTAAAGAACCCATCTGGCAATAGAAATGAAAGGAACAATTCAAGAGGTCTGTGAACGACGTAAAAGCCA
>DAIDHZ010000012.1 GCA_027451825.1 Chlamydiota bacterium | reverse complement strand
CATGATGAACTCTCTTTAGGTTTTGCAGCCAGAAGAGTCTACTTCATGTCTATTAAAATTTTAATGCGTCAGTTCTGCCTTTGGTTTCCGATCATTTGCGGAAAAAATGCGAAAAAAATAAAATGTATGCCCTTTGATACTTGAGGAAGGACAATTGAGCCACTTATTTCAATTGACAAAACGGAATTTGATTTGGCTTTTGGCGTTTGTTTGTTTTCTGCCATTGTGGTTGCAAGCAGATGATTGGAATGGGGTTGAGTATGCTCAAAATTCTTCCGTACAATTATCTCATGCCGAGCGTTTATTGAAAGGACTTGTCTTAAAAGGTGATGAGCACATTCTTGATGTGGGCTGTGGAGATGGGAAGATTACAGCAAGTCTTGCAAAGAGAGTTCCTCAGGGTGTTGTTATAGGAATTGATCCTTCAGAATCGATGTTGGATAAAGCAAACACATTGTGTGAAAGCTTTGATCATCTGACCTTTAAAAAGGCGAGAGCTGAGGATTTTGCTTTTGATGAACGTTTTGATCATATTATTGCAATTCACGTAATGCATTGGATTCAGGCCCAAGAAAAAGCGCTTAAAAATATTCATGACCATCTTAACCCAAATGGACACGTCCATTTTATTTTAGCACCCTCCAAAGAAGGGCTTCCCTTTTATACAGCCTTACAAAAAACGTTAAAAAATTGGCAAAAAAGTTTTGTTGATTTTGTCAATCCTCAACAGGTATTTGATATCGAGGCCTATCGTCAATTGATGGTAAAAGCAGGCTTTCATATTGAGGGACTTCATTATCTTTATCACGAATCAACTCATGAAAATAAAGAGAAGCTAAAAGCATGGATTAAGCAATGGCAGCCTCATGCAAAACATCTTCCTTTGGCTGACAGAGAGATTTTTCTGAACGAGTTGATGGATCAGTATTTATTAGAAATAGGATTGACATCGAATACTTTATCTCCTGTTGCTTGGGGAGAATACGTGTTGATTGTAGAATCCAAAAAATCACAGGAGCATTTGTAATGCGCATTTTTCTAAGAGATTGTTCATCTTTTCTTCATAGATCACCCCACATTAAAAATATCGGAGAGCTAACAATGCACAGAACTCACAAAATTGGATTTGCCATTCTAGCAGGGATGTTATTGCCTTTTGGTGCATATACCGAATTAAATACGAAACTTTGTTTATTGAAGAGACCATCTCTTGTATCCTCCTCTCTTCAAGGAGTTGAGTGGGTTCGTCAATGTGTAGATCAATATCCTGAAGTTCTTTGGTTAGCTGATGCTCGAGTGCGTAAAACAGAAGAAGGGACAGGAACTCTTCAAGGGACCTATTCAGAGCAATTATTTGGTCAAAAATTTATCGAGTTTGACCGAACAATGATGACGCTCCATTGTTTAAGGCTCATTCTTGATGGTAGTGAAAAGGCGTATCAAGAATTTACAAAAGCGCAACCCGATAATGTGAGGCTTTCAAGAGGCAGTTTTTCTGTTTTGCATTTGCAAGGACAAGATTTGCTGAAGTCGAAAGATCTTGGATTATCAGAGTCGGAAATGATTCAGGCGATGGAAGCTTCTCTTGTGCTTGGAGATATAGGAAAGAGTGAAAAAGCAAGAGAGGTCTTCAAGCCTTATGGAGCAAAAGCTCCGGACCATGATGATTTTCATGAAGAGGTGATGCAGATTCTTCAAAAAGAGCCAAAACTTTGTCCAACTTTTGATCGTTTAAGCCCTCGAGCTAAAGAGCTTCTTTGCCGAACGGCAAATTTGGCTCATTATGGCCATATTACTCATCTCGAAGGGGGCCCCTCTATGTTTTCGCAATTAAAGCAAAGCAAGGTTGCAGAGAACTTTCCTTCTGCCTTGGAGTTTGCGTTATTTGTACATACTTGTGACGTTGCAGGAGCTTTAGGGCATGTGAATAACCAATCTTCTTTGGTCTATACAGAGACCTCTCATTTAGCCATGGAAGGGATGAAGGATGCTTGTAGATTATTTAAAGATGAGACGAAAACGGAGTTTGATGCCTATAACGCTTATTTGACAATGCGAGCGCACTTACTTGGGTTAGATCCAGGGGATCGTATTTCTCGAGCTCTTTCAAGGATGGGTGCTATGCTTCGCTTGTTTACTCTTGAAGAGGGACTTGTTTTGAAAGAGGCTATTTCGAAATTGGATCCGGAAACACAAGCTTTGGTTGTTTCTCAGTTGGATGGCAAGGAATTTGGCCGCACTCCAACATATATGCCTGCTTACCTTGTGAATCTTGCGAACAACTCGAAGCTAGGCTCTTCGAAAGAAGAAAGACTTGTCTCAGCAGTAACTCTAGGGCTTCCTTTTATTGCTCGCGTTTTGGAAAGACATCAGCAAAATCAGAATGCGGATTTTAATATCCCGCTCAATTTTAACAAAGCTGCGGGAGTTGCCAAAACAGATCCAAGTCAGCTTATGAAAGATTTCGTGATTGATTCTGAGGGGAATGTATGTATTTTGGCTCTGTAATGACTTTTCGATTTTGGATTGTTAGAGTATTTCATACTTTAACATTATCTCTATTCCTTCTTTGTGGAGGATCGTTATTTGCTTTGGATGGTGTTCCCAAAGGATTGAAGGCCGTTATCTTTGATTGCGATGGTGTTTTAGTGGATACCGAATATTTAAAATTTTTGGCCTGGCAAGACGCCTTATTATCTCAGGGTGTAGAATTTACGATTGAGGAATATATGCCGCTTGTGGGGCATAGCGCTCAAAACATTTTAAAGATGATTGGTGAGTCAAAGCATTTAAATTTATCTGATGAAATTATCGAGCTTCGAAACCTTAAATACAAAGAATTGCAAAAAGAAGGAGTCCCTCCAATTCAGCCTATGATTGATTTTGCTCGTTCTATCTCTGAAAATAGAGAAGAGAGCGGATTAAAATTAGGTCTTGCGTCTTCTGCGCCAAGAGAAGAAATCTTGATGAATTTAAAGCAGATTGATTTAGAAGATGCCTTTGATCTTGTGATTTCTGGAGCTGATGATTTAGATGATTATATCGATGAGAGTGGAAAGAATAAGCCGAAGCCTTATATTTATATGGAATCAGCAAAACGATTGAATGTACTTCCGGAAGAATGCTTGGTTTTTGAAGATACGAATGCTGGAGTGGAGGCTGCTGCAGATGCCGGGATGGTGGTCATTGCGGTCCCTAATCGATTCACATTATATCAAGATTTTTCAAAAGCATCTCATGTTGTTTCCTCTTCCGAGGAATTATCTTTGTTAAATGATTAAGGGAAAAAATGCATTACACAATTGTTCTGACTCCAACGATTCAATCAGAAAAATATATTGAAACGGCTCAATCTCTTTATGCCAATTTAAATCCCAGTTATTTACTCAACCAAGAAGGAACCTCGTCTCCACATATCACTGTGGTTCAATTTGATTGTGATTCTGAGGATGTTGCACTCCAAGTTTGGAAAGCTATGTGCAATCAAATGGAGACGCAAAATATCCCGTCATTTGCTCCTCCATTTTCAGGAGTTTCTTTCATTGAAGGAGTGGGGTTGTATAAAGACACGACTTGGGTTGAATTGGCTGTGAAAAGAGGAGATGAAAACTCTCCCATCATGAAAGTGCATAACGCTGCGCTTTCGATTTTGCAAAGTTTTAATATCAAGCCATTAAATGCGGTAGGTAATGATTATCGTCCTCATTTAACGCTTGCTCGCATTGCTCTGCCTAAAGAATTAAAAACATGGCCTCGATCCCTTTTTGAAGATATTGGTCCTTTCCATTTGGAATTTGGCATGTCTGATGAACAATGGCAATACGCAAAGTCTTTAGGGACTTGTGAATTGGGCTTTTTGAAGGGCTGCCAAGCGAAGCGCTCTTAACTTATTGGAATTGGCTTTCAAAATCATAAATGGCATTTCCGATATGTTTGGATGACTTCCTCCATCTGCATCGATGTAGTTGGTAAGGCGTAAAGGTTCTTTTCCAATATCGGCGCCAAAACCGATACACATATGAGCAAGAGCATTCATCATCACTCCGGGCTCCATTTTTTCATTCATGACAGCAACTAATTTGTTTTCGAACATGATATCTTCCTAAAATTTAAATCGGTTAAAACTGTTTTTCCAATTATGCTCAATTGCTTCCATGGCAAGGGGTAAATTCTTCTGTTTCAAAGCTTCTATGATGTTTTTATGTTCATCGTAGGAAAGAGCTGCGTTTTTGACTTTGTCAAAGTAGTAAAGATCCAATCTTTTGAGTTTCATCTTGATTTCTGAAATCATTTTTTCAAGATCTTTATTTTGAGAGAGTTGAATGTATAACGACTTTAGAAAGAGGGAGGTTGGGTAATTGAGATTTTTGAATCCAGGCGCATCCTGCAACATCTTCTTCATGGATGCTTTTTTGAAAGTGTGATGCATCGAATTGGGTTGCTTTATAGATGAGACATGTATGGTGAAGAGAGATGATTTCTTCTCCATCTTTATATTCAATTGTGAAGGCTTGATTGGTGTAAGGCGTTACATCAATCAATTGGATGCCGGTTTCTTCTTTGATTTCTCTTTGAAGAGTTTGGAAAATGGTTTCTCCATGATCAGGTCTTCCGCCTGGAAGGTCCCACATTCCTTTGTAAGGACCTCTTGTCTTTTTGACGAGGAGAATACTTTGGTCTTTTTCAATGATGGCATAGATGCCAAGATGAAATTTCTGTATTGCTTTTTTCATTTTTTAAGAAAGCAGTGTATACTGCAAGTAAATTAAAGAAACGAGGATTTCCTCTGATAGAAAGAGTTCGGTAGAGATTTTCTCGATTCAAATCGGCAACATCGGCAAGTCAAGACATTCCTTCCTTATAAGCAATCTTCATTTTTTGGGAAGAAAGATGTAATGTTTTGTTTTTAAATAACGTAACAATTTTATTTAGTTTAATTTTAAATATTGATTCTTGCAAAATCATTGGTTTTTTAAAGGGTTCAATGGAAATTCAAGAGATTGATTGTGATACGGGATTATTTTTGGATGTTTTTGAACCTTCGGACTTAGCTCCAATAGACGATCCTCTTGTCGATACGATTACAGCTTCATCGTCAGGCTCCGGTTGGAGGCGCCTGAAAAGTGAAGGTTCATATTCTCTACCTAAGATTGATCCACTATGGGTGAGTGATAATGGCTCCAAAATGGTTGATCTTGATGAAGATCTCGATGATGAAATTTACGAACAGGTAAAGAGTTCGCTTGCCAATTCAGGGATTCCCAATTTAAAAGATTTCTCCATTTCTAGAGAGGAAATCGATGCGGTAGCTCCGCTCATCAAAAAGATTCTTGATCTTGTGACACCTACCGATGAGGATGAGACAGACACACGACAAGAAAAGATTGGTTTGCTTGAGCAGCTTGGGCAACATATCGCTACTGAGGATCTTGCTGCTAAAAATCTGATGCATAAAGACATTGAGGAACTTAAAAATTCGAAGCCTCTTGTTTGCTCAAGCGGAGGAAAGTCCAAAGGACTAGGTCACAAGGTGGCCAAATTTTGGAAAAAACATAAAAAGGAAATCATCATTACGGCAGCTGTCATAGCTGTGATTGCAGGAGCTGTGATTGTAGCGGCAGCGATTTCGGGCTCTGCAGCAGGTGTTGCAGCCGCCGGGAGCGTAGTCGGTGGAGCCGCTCTCGCTGATCAGGGCAGCAAGGAAAAACCCCATTCTAAACCGGACTCTTTTGAAATCCCGGACCAGATGTCTTCAGTCGACACAATATCCTATCCTTTTAAAACGTTCGATCCTACGGCATTCCCCGGGAAAATGATTTTTGGTGAAAACGGCATATACTGTGACGGTAAGTTCACCAGTTATGATGAGACACTGAAAGCCCCTTCTATAACAGATCATTCATGGATCGATCATTGGTTTCAATCCATTGAGACATCGCCCAGCATTGCTGTTGCTTATCAGGCTCGAGGCGAATGGGCTTTAAATTCGGGATATCAGCCTCAAGCTCTTCAAGATTTTAGTCAGGCAATCGAGATGGAGCCAACCGATCCAGCCTCCTATCTTGGAAGAGGAGCCACTCATTTTGAACTCGGACAATATGACGCTTGCATTGCTGATTATAACCAGTATACATCGCTTACATCGAAAGAGTTTTCCGTGACTGACTTCTCGATTGGATTTGCAAAAGGATTGCCTCAAGGGATTTATGAGTCAGGAGAAGGGATGCTCCTTTTCTTAACAGATCTTGTAACAAGTCCTATTCAAACAGGAGCCCAAGTTTATGAATCGTTTTCTACGTTGAGCCGTCTTGTTAAGGCAGGTGAATGGGAGACGGTTGGGTCGATGCTTTCTCCTGAATTGCATGAATTGATGACTCAGTGGGAAACATTGTCTGATAGTAAAAAAGGGGAACTGGCAGGTTTTGCATTTGGCAAACATGGTGCAGATATCCTTCTTCCGGGAGCAGCAGCAAAAGTCAGTTCAGGCGCCATTAAGGAATTAGGAACCGTCTGCAAGAACTTGCAGTCAGCCGAGAAAGTATTTGTCCTCGAAGCTGTGGCCAAAGGGAGCAACGCCGGAATAGATATAGCAGAAGCCATGAGCTCAGCCGAGCGGATTCTCTCGGCAGGGGAAGATCTTGGACTTAGTACCAAGCAGATGGCAGAGTTTAAACAGGCCGGCACATTAGAGCAAACCGTAGGTAAGGGGAGGGATTACTTTGCAGGTAATCCAGAATTGCAGGCATGGTTTGATAAGTTCGAAAAGGTGCAAGAAGGGTTAAAGCCGTATAAACAGACATCGATATCTGAAGCACAAATTAGAGATCTTATTAATCAGTATGGCATATCAACTTTTGAAAGACCTGCGGGAATCCCGGATAATTTCCTAGTCACCGTTTCAGATAAAGGCGCGGGAATGAAATATATAGATCCTGCAAATAGTACAACTTCTATAAGAGTAATGCCAGGAAAGCCTCATAGTTCATTGCCACATCAACAAAAGCCATATGTAAACCATAGAGTAAATGGCAAATCTTTGGATAAACATGGAAATATAGTACCTAACGATTCACCTGAAGCTCATATTCCTTATGAGGAATTTATTTATAGGAATTAATGCATGTTAACAAAAGAGAATAGAAAATACATCCTAAATGAATATTTAAGAAACATTCACCACATCTATGAAAAAGAGTTTCAAAGAAGAATATGGATACGTGGTGAAGGACCAGAATGTCAATCTTTCGATGACGCGGTCTGTGATTTTTTTGATATTGGTGATCCAATATTATATGAATATAAAGAATTCGGAATATCCGAAATCCAGTTCAGTTTATTAAAGAAATTCCGCGATGAATTTCAAAAATTTTCAGATGACAACGACCTCCCTCAATTATTCATCGACACTCCTGAATGGACTAGAATTACTTTAATGGCCAAGGAAGTATTAGAGTCATTCAACTACCGAAAATAGGGTTGCCAGTGGCTATTCATGAGTATTTTGATGTTGACCTAGCTCTTACTTGGGAGGTCATCAAACACGAGCTTCCTAAGTTTAAAAAAAGACTGGCTGAACTTGTGAAAAATTAATTCACGAGTGGGATTGCCATTTATTAAGAGTAGATGGCACAGTGAAATTAATCGATGATGATTCCAAGATGATCCAATAAAGATAGTGCTTCTGGGCTGGAAAACCTCGCTTTCTGTAGTTTGTTTGTTAATGGATTAATAGAGTAGTTGATTGTTCTTACAAAATTGGTCTTGCTTAAGTTTGTGTTGTGAAAAGAGCTTCCTTTCAAGTCTGATCCTGTGAAATCGGCGCCCGTTAGATTGGCGTTTGAGAAATCAGTGTCTCGGATAATGCATTCATAAAATGGGGTGTTTTTTAGCTCTAAATCTGAGAAATTAGAAGTGTCCATGACGCATTTCTTGAACTTCATTGATAAAAACATCTTGTCGCATTTGGTAAAGTTGACTCCAACGAGCTTACAGTTTTGAAATTCTACATCTAGGAACCTACAGCCATCAGTTTTGATGAGACTCAAATTGCAACCGTCAAACTTGCAATCTAAAAACCGGACATTCCTTAAATCGCTTTGAGAGAAATCGCAATGTTCAAAATTCACATGAGAAAAGGATTTGTATTTCAGATCAAGATTTGCAAAAGATTCTCTTTTAAAGGATTGATTTTCAAATTCTTTATTTTCCAAATGGGATGATTTTGCCATTCGTTATGCCGACGATTATAGTAATTTAAGGTTTTTCAACTTTTCAATGCATCTTTGCATGTAAGGATCAGAACGCTCGTAAGGAATATCAGTGGGTGAAAACCAGCGTATTTGGTTAAATTCTTCTTGGTCAAACTCATAACTTTTATCGGTGGATCCTTTAAGAAGATACCAAATAGAAACATCGGTATGACCTGCAGTTTGACCTACTGTTTTGGTAACAGTCAGAAAGAAAGGCTCATGAAGCAAGAAATCAGCTTTGATGTTAAGTTCTTCAAGCACTTCTCTTTGCACTGTTTCTTTGGGGTGCTCATTTACTTCTATATGCCCCCCGGACGGAAGCCAAAGCCCTGCTTTTTTATGATCCACCAACAAGATCTTTTTTTGTATAGGATCCAAAAGAAGAAAATACGCGACTAAGTGAGGGTCTGGCGTTGCAGGTTTGGTGGTGCGAAAAATTCCAGAGCCAGAGTTTATCCACTTCCTTGCAAAATGGAGGTGTTCCTCTTCTTTTCTATCAAAGGGAGAGATTAGATTGAGAGTCTCTTTAATTTGATGAACTATTGTCATTGATGAGAGGTTGTGTAAGACTTCTTGACTCATTGAGAATCCTTATTCTCTTGTGTTTCAGAGAATTTTCTTACTTCTTCTAAATAGATATCTCCTGTAAGGTCGAGTAATTTTTTTGATACACATTGCTTTGCCGATTCGCAGGTTTGATATCTCAATTTTGGGTGAGGATCTTGAATAACGTGATAGAGAAATTCAGCAACTTCTTGTGGAGTTTGGCTAGGAGACAGAAGTTTTGGATTGGCGAGGCGTGCCTGAATTTCTGTATGCATTCCATCAATCATTGTTTGATACGGGTTATTTGGGATTTCTTTTGTTCCCATTAGTATTGCAAAATGTGTTTGAATCAGATCTGGTTCAACAATGGATACGGAAATGTTATATGGTTGAACTTCAATAGAGAGAGATTCGGAAAGAGATTCTAAGGCGGATTTGCTGGCTGCATACATGCTGCCAAAGGGCGGAGTTGCAAATGCATTTGATGAGCTGATATTAATGATGTGACCTGCCTTTTGACTTCTCATTCCTGGTAGCACTGCTTGAATAAATCGAATGGGCGCAAAGAAGTTTACTTCCATTTGCTCATGCATTTCCTTTTCCGTTAGCGATTCGACAGGACCTGCAAGCGCGTATCCTGCATTGTTGATCAAAATATCAATGCGACCCTCTTTATTCAGGATCGTTTGAATGGCGTTTTTTATTGAATATTCGCTACCGTAATCAACTTGAAGAAAATGGATCGCTTGTTTGATTTTTGGGGGAGAAGTTCGAATTGTGCCGTAGACAGTGAATCCATTCTCAATCAATATGTTTGCTGTTTCAAATCCCACACCTCTAGAGGCACCTGTGATTAAAGCGATCTTCTTTTGCTCTGCATGTACAGAAACAAGAAAAAACACAATAAAGCCCACAAACAGCTTTTTCATAAAAATTCCTTTGACCAACTAAAGACAATATTGCCTTATCATTTAACTATCAAGTGCGACATTGCCTTGCATTAATAAACGATAATATTCTGATTTCGTTAACAATTCCTGAGGTGAATAGGCTTTGATTTCTGGACTTTTTGAAATCAGGGAAAGATCAATAAGCCCTGCTGCCAACTCTACCGTTTTTAATCGATGAGCTATGACCAATGTGACTGCTGTACTGGCAAGCTTAGACATAATGGCTGTAATTTTTGCTTCGCTGATTTCATCTAAGCTACTGGTAGGTTCGTCTATTAAAATTAAATCAGGATTATAATACGAGGCGCGCAAGAATAGTGCTGCAAAATTAAGCCGCTGTCGTTGCCCTCCGGAGAGATTGAGTCCCCCTTCTCCAATCTTTGTTTCAAGACCGTTATGAGCATTTAATACAGAACTCAAACCTACATCATCTAGGATCGTTAACAGATCTGCATCGCTATAATTGTGATGATCTGGCAAACCCAATAATAAATTGCTCTTTACTGAGCCTTGTATATTCGTTGAAATTTGCCCTTGCAGAGCGATCAGTTGCCGGCGTACTGCGTCATTCGCCTGATAAATATCTATGTTATCTATAACAACACTGCCGCTCATTGGCTTAAGCTGGCCTCCAAGAATGGATAGTAAAGTGCTTTTACCGCTGCCTGATGGGCCGATAATGCCATAAAGTTTATTGGATTGTGTTTTAGCTTTACTTAAGTGAAATGAATGATTGTTGAAAAGCTCTGCCCCTCCATAGTCAAAGAAAATGTTATTTACTTTAATCTCAATGGTTTCAGTCTTGCAAACATCATTTACGCTAGTCCCAAAAACAGGAATGTGTTGTTTCCCGAATGTGGGGATAAAATGAAAAAGATCGCGAATTGCAGCCAGGCTCCTCATTGTTTTTCTAAAAATTTTCATTGATGATATGAGAGGCCTTGTCCCTTGCATATACGATAAAAATAATCCAATAGCCGAAGCTGCGGGAACGATTTGGTGGTTCACCTGTCTGACAAGGAACATTGCTAGTATAAAAAGAGAGGCAAGATACAAAAGCGTAAGCATGCTAAACACCGAGGAATATGACAACCACAAGGCCCCCTCGGTCTTTATGTTCGTTGTGATATTATCTTTGATATGCTCACTTCTATAATCAGTAGCAAAAGTGGATCGAATGAGTTGAACTTGAGCTAAATTTTCCACTGCAGTTGTTCTAAAAACATCATCTGACTTAATGAAATTATTTTCCCATGGCTGACAGGCGTATTTTGCAAAATAAAAGCCGCCAAAAGAGATGATTGCAATGAATAACGTAACAATCCCAGCAATGATGGAGGAATAGCTCAATATCATCACTATGACCGTTAGCAATCCAACGATAAGAGGAGTGATGTCATCAGTTACCTGATCGAGAAAATCTTCATACCCACGTGCAGCACGATCAATCTTGCCTAAAATCGCACCGCTTGATCTATGCACATGGTATTGAGGATCTACCGCTAATAAGTGTAGATGAGCGTTTTGATAGATGCTATAAATGCATTGCAGTTGAAATTTGGGATTCAATCGTCGTATAAGCGCTTGCGATACATCCATAGTAAGCCAAAGGGCAAAGATAACAAGGCATACTGCAGTGCTATTCGATTCAAAAATATAGGCGACCAGAAATGGTGTGATCGTGACAAAGATCTGCATGAGCGTAGCCATGAATAAAATCAGGCCGTAGACACCCTTCTGTTTTAAGATTAAATGCCACCATGGCTTGGTAAAGTCGATGTTGAAAATTGTGGGGTTTTTTATTGTGCCAAACATGGACATGGACTTCTCGTTTTGCAATTGACTCTATCATTAAAAAGGTTATGGAAGATGAAGCCATTGTTGATACGCATTTCTTTCCATTCTGATCATGAGAAGATCTTTTCGTAAATTTCCTCCAAGATTTTTATAAAAGGAAATGGCAGATTCATTCCAATCGAAGACATGCCATTCCATGCGGCAGCATCCTTTTTCTTCTGCGTAGCGAGCCAGTTGTTTTAAAAGACTGGTGCCAATTCCATGTCCTCTTTCGGAAGGTTTTACATAAAGATCGTCTACATAAAGAAAGGGCGTTCCTTGATGTCCGGAATAGACATAGGAATAGAGCGCATATCCAACGATGCCATTTTGATTTTCTGCAAATTCGACATGAAAACAAGGGCTTTCTTCAAAGCCATATTTTTTTAAATTTTCACGAGTGACCGGTAGAGTCGTCAAGTCTTTGCCTTCAAAAACAGCAAGTTCGCAAATGAGCTCAAACAGCATATCCACATCATCAAGTCGAGCTGGACGCATTGTAAAGGATTGTTGATGGGTCAATTGTATAGGAGGATCTTGTGATTCAGCGTATAGAGATTTTAGAGTGATCATACAGATGAGGGCATAAAAAATATGCATGCTTATGCTCCGCTTTTAGAAGTGGGAAATTTGTAACAAATGAATGAACATTATTTCAAGAGGATTCAGAAAAAACGAAAGGAAAATTTTGATAAAATCTGTTTAGAAAATGTATACTCGCGAGGCGAGATTTTTCCCTTAGGAATTTATGAAGTGGATTGTTTGTTTTTGTTTATTTGTTCTTTCGATTTGTGGCTTAGAGCCTCCTCAGCCAATTCAAGGTGTTCCCAATGTATTGAGTCAGAGTTTTGTTTTAGTCGCAGGAAATACTGAGTATGTATTTACTTTCCCTGAAGAATGGGGGATGGGAGATGCATCGGCTGTTGAAAGTGAGGGGAATTTTATTCTTTTTCCCATTCAAGGAGGATATGGATGCAGTGTGAAAGTGAGTCAGTTTGAGAGTGAACAGATCGCAAAAGAAGGAATGGAAAGACTTAAAAAAGGCTTTGTAAAAATGAGTCCCTTGAGCGATGGATTTGAAGCTGTTATTGGAAATGCGAAGTATGCGTGTTATGTAATGGATCGTTACGTAAGTGAGATTTGGTATTCTCTTCCTAAGAGGAAGATTTTCAATACTAACGTTTGGCAGCAGTTAAAGCATTGTCTTTCTGTTTCTTCTCTTGGAAAAGTAACATCATCTGATGAAGAATGGGTTGCAGTCAAAGAAATTCCATTCAAGGGTTGGATCTGTAATCATCCTAACAATCAACTACACGTACTACTTGAATCTCGCCTTGGCAGAGTGATACCAAGCCAAAATAGGGATCAGCCTTATCTTTTACAAATCAAAGATTGGCAGAGTTCAGGATATTTTTATATTCAATGGGATCAGAAAAATTTAGATTGTTTTGATTCTTATAAAGCGCATCTAAATGAGATGAAGGCTCATATTTTAAGCCTCGGAGAAGGTCAAAAATTTGAAAAGGATCCTTCATTTGTGAAAGAAGATCAGATCGCTGTCTTAAGAGGGAAACCTTACACTTTGGTTTCATTATCTGGGGATGAGTTCTTGTTTGGTTTTGCTTTAAAAAATACGATTTTTGGGGATTTCCGTTCTGCGGATTTCGACTCTTATGTAAAGCAAGTGAAGTGGTGGCGCGATTAGTGGATTTATATTGAGGATTTTTTTGCAACTACGGTTGGGAAAATATGTGCTTTGTCATAAAAGACTTCGATATTGCAAAAACCGGCTTGTAAGAGTTGATTTCTCACGGTTGCTTCTGAGCGATAGGCTTGCCATTTGGCATCTAAAATATCCACGAAGATGATTTTTTGAAGAAGAGCATCTTGTGGATTTAATTCAGTAGATAGCCATTCTGTTTTAAAACCGGGAGCAGGTGGGGGAGTCAAGAAACTAGTTACAAGAGTGCCATTTGGTTTTAAAGCATTATAAAATTGACGGTAGAGATCGATCACTTTTTGATCATTATGTTCATAAATGGAAAGTCCATTGCTGGCGATGAGATCAAATTTTTCATGCAATTGAAGATCCCATGCATCTTTTTCGAAAAATTGACAGTGTTCGAGAAGTCCTCTTGTTTTTGCATGATCTTTTGCTAAGACAAGAGTTTCAGGATCTAAATCGATGCCACAAAGTGTGAATGTGTGGAGCCCTGAATAATCAAGATCTAATAAGTCTCCCATGAGTCCACAAGGAATCGATGAGAAAGAGCATCCTTCTTGAATTCGCTTTTGAATTTGAGATTTAAAAATTTGGAATCGCTCTTGTGTTGCTAAGCTTGTCGGTGCCCGTTCAAGGATGAAAGATTCAAGAGAATTCAATGGGTTTTTAAGATTGTTTTCCGGATGAGTGATGACGTAATGAGTCCAATAGCCATTGAGACCGCCTCTCTCTATTAGAAATTGACCCAGTTTGGATTCCGACAACCCTTGGAGAAGCTCTAATTGTTTTTCGACAGAAATATAAGGCAGATCTCCTCGATTGAGGATTTTTTCGAGAAGGATTTGTTTGGAGAGTTCAAAAGATGGTGTGCGCTGCGCATGCGAGAGATTCTGCTGAGCAAATAATGTCAAATGATGCATCAATTATACCATGACTTAATGGTCTCAGTAGTCATTGTATAGGATGATCTTCATGATTTCAACGGTTATAAATTATTTGAGTTGAACGTTGTAAATTTGTTGTATAAGCTATCCGGGTCTTTTCAATGGAGGGAAAATGAACTCAAGTCTATCAATTGCAAAAAATGTCTTTTTAGGAAGTGCCTATGGATCTGTTGGTGTTGCAGCAAAGACTCTCACAGGAGCCTACTGGGTAACCTCGAGGTTCACGGCTATTGTAACAACAGCAGCGATTTCCAGGTTATGTACTCTGTATATGGCACGATTAGATGGGAAATATTACTGTGACCCAAGCGGTGTTCGTTTGGATGTGTCTGATGTAAAAGCATCCGCGGCTTTACGTGATGCAGCAGATGAAGAGTACCGTAAAGCAAAAGATTTTGTTTTGCAGTCTGGAAAGGTTGTTCTTGCTCTCATTGTTTTATATCCATGGATGGAGAAAATCGATCCATTGGCATCTTCTTGTTTAAATTCTGCTTCCTCGTATTTTGCACAAGCTCGGTAGGATTTTGTTTGATTGGATGAAGGTTTTTCCACTCGATGTATTTGGAAGAAAAGTGGTGGATGGAAAAGATCTCTTCGATCATCTCCTTCTTCAGAAATGAAGGCACGATAAAAAGGAGATAACATACGTCAAGTTCGTTGGATCTGATTTCTTATAACGTTGCTTGAATGATAGCCGTCGCTTCGTGAGGTTTCATCACATGGGTATTAAACAAGTAATCAAACCCTTTGAACTTTGGGGTAATTTTTATTTCGATAACACTTAAGTGAGAAAATCCGAGGCTTGTCATTATCTCTTTCTTTAATTGGTCGTGATCAGCAGTCAGTATAGCATGTCTTTCAGCAGCGCGAGGGTCAATTGAAGCTCGTTCACCCCAATAGGTGATTTCTTGTTTATATGCTGATGCAAAAGCTAATTCGACTTGTTCTCGATTTAATGTATCGATAACAGTATCTTCATCTTCTGCGGGTTGGTAAAATTGGATGAATTCCATTAAAGGTTGAATAGGGGAACGCCAATCTTCAGGATTCCCTCCCACGCTGAGAGCTTTGGTATTTCTTTGTAGGACACGTTCTGAGAGAACATGAAATGGACAATATACTAACCCACGTTTTAACGGCGCGTAGAAATTCTTTTGGAGCATTCGTTCTAGGAATAAATTCGAATCGAAAATATCAAAGATAACATTCTTTCCTTTAGTAGATTCGCTGATAATATGATCCAACATATGTGATTCTACTACTGCAAAAGGGACTCGAGGAAATGAGTCTGCTTGCTTTCGAGCTTGTACTAAAGCGTCTTGTGCATTTTGAAGCACTTCTGCTGAAGTGTTCTCCTTCCAGAGGACAGCATCTTCTTTACTTGCAAAAACTGCGTGTGCAATATCAGAATGCTCCATAGCTAGCGCCATTTTAGCATATAACTCAGGAGCGTTTTCGCGAATCAGATCAGCATCATAAGCTGGGCCATATTCATCCATAGATGTTCCAACGGTATTGGGAACTTCTTCCATGAGTTGATGCATGATCGATGTTTTTCCTGCAGTTGAAGTGCCTAGCAGAATGAAAATGTGTCCTTCTCCATATTGTTTTAGATGTTTTGCCGCATATTTTTCAGATTCGAAGTCTGATTTACACGAGGCCTGAAAAAGAAGGGAAATTCTATCAACATGAGGCTGTGCAAACTTTGAGTCGTATACTACCATAGTTGTAGAGGTAGGAGCTTTTTTATCAATAGGAGATGCCATTTATTACCATAATATTATTACTTTAATTATACACTGAAGGTTTGTTTATTAACAATAGTTCGCCTTCTGTTCTTTAAGATGGTAGATTGTTGATAATTAGATGTTTATGAAATTACTTGAACGAGTTAAGGTCAATATGTCCTTGGCAATTGCACGCAAAGATGCTTTTTGATTGGCAAGAAGCTTGATTCGATCAAAACGATCTCTCATCGTTTTGATTTTCCCTTCAACATGCTCTATTGAAGAAGGGGTATTTTGATGGATCAATGCACGCCTTGCGACCTCTTCTAAATGATCTGGATTCAATGCATTGATTCGAGTGATTAGGGATGCAGAAAATGATCTCTGCGATTGAGGTAAGGTGCTCCACTTAAACCAATGATTTGGATGCATTTTATAAGGAGGAAGATCCAAATCATGGCACCACGGGAAGGAATTGGCATTGTCAATGGCAACCAGATCCCAGACATTTTCGGTTATTTTTTGAAGTAAAATGTTTTTGAAATGGTGGTCATTATTTGCTGTTAGTAGATCGAAAAAAGCAAACTCTTCAAGATTGCGAAATTGCAATTTTCGATTTAGAGGAGTGTCAAGTCTTGTCGCGAGTTGCTCGTGATTTGGATCGAATCGATTTTCTCCTTCCAGTTGGCTATCCAGATCGCAGCCGTCAACATAAAATTGAAAACTTCCTGTCGCCGGAATTTTTATCGATGATGAAAGAGAGCATGTCAATAGTTGTGTATGAGGCACTACTTTTGTCCCTAAGAATTTATCTACAACAAAACTTGCTGCTTCAGCAAGATGAGCCTCTCTGTCTTCGGATGCTCCATATCGATCTTCTAATGGTTCGACAAAATTGGGTGGTTTAAAAATTCCCAGCCGTTTTTTAGATCGATCCAGAAGGTAATAAACGGAATGGTACTCAGAATGAGCTTTTTTCGGTTTAACACCTAAGCGTCGCGCAAAAAGAGCTTCTGTAACTGTTTCGTGAATTCTTTGCCCCGTTATGGGATCTATCTCATCCGGCTGATCATGAGACGAGTAAACAGCATTGTCCAAAATTGATTCAAGCGGACTTTTAGGAGGAATCAAACTTCGATCGTAGTCACTTGTTGAGAGGGTATGAAAAAATAAATGAGAGACTTTCCTTTTTCTATCTTCGAGATCTTCTTTGCAAGGCGTGTTGATTATGGAAATAGTCTGATTGAGAAAGGTGCGATTGTGTTGATAGGCTGAACGAAGTATTTTCAGGTGAGGAAAATATCTGTTCATTACTTTAAAAAAAAGCTGTGCATGAGCTAAATTTTGTGCATCTGAGATTGCAAAATCTAGGGATATTTCATGGGAGAAGTTCAAGGAATTGAGAATGTTGGATAAGAAGTGATCAGATTGGATCGGAGTCATGAAAATTCCTTTTTGCATTTTCTGGTTGCTGGTGAGATGTAAAGACTCTTTGAACTGCATACCCTTTTTGACGGAGCAGGGAGCACATTCCTTCTTCCCCGGGTAGATGAGCGGCTCCAATTGCTATAAAAGAAAGGATTTCTGATTGCTGCATGAGTGCATCTGCTCGAATGGCCATAGTGTGATTGCGTTCTCTCATTTCTTTTTTCTCTTCCGGAGAGTCATTGGACAAAGCGTGACATAGAAGTTCTTCAGATCCTGAAAGAAATGCTCTTTTCATTATGTTTTCCACCTTTGAGAGTGGTCTTTTCAATTTTTGTTGATGTCTGATGATATCAGTTTCTCCTTCTATTAAAGTAATTGAGACCTTTGGATCGAAAAAATAGGCGATTTCATGTTCCTGTTTCATTCGAATGTAACATGGATCAGTGGGCATTTCCAATCCTAGGTATTGTTTACCTGTTTTAAATGCTTCCATCATAAATATATCATCCATCTTGGGTTCTATACCTCGTTCACGTTGTTTATCCATCCGTTTTTCTTTTTCACCGAGTGAAAAAGGTCTGCCTAGAAAGAATGGGTACATTACGTGGGGATCAGTCTCCCCAACGATTCGATTGGCCAATTTAAAGCATTCCCAAACTTTTGAATGAGTGCTCAATATTTCAGGGACATCTGTAAAGGACTTTCCAAATCTTGGTAAGTTATGACACGTGCCTAATAAAAATCCTTTAAGGTCTCCTTGATGATTTCGGATTTCATAGAACATGGGCACTATATATCCAGCTTGTTGATGAAGAAATTGAGTGTAGTGATTTTGAGTGAAATATGTGCTTAAATTAATGGTGTGAGACATAAAACTTTTGAAAACAGATTTATTATATGAATTACCTTGATGAGATGTAAATGTAATTTATTGTTTTAAATTTTAATATAAAATAATCCTTCTTTCTGCAGCTTATTTTTTAATGAATGAATAGAATCGTTGATCGCTCCTACAAAATTGGCTTTGTTACAATTCGTGTTGAGAAAAGTACTGTCTTTGAGGAAAATTCTATTTCTATAAATGGAAGGCTTGTATTCTTGTCAGCTGTGAAACGACATTGAAAAATCAGGGTGAAAATGACTATAAATAAGATTCTTTTAATTTTGTGTTTGGGTTGTTTTTCTGGACACGCTGTGGAAATAAATATTCGTGACAAAGAGAGTCATATGCCTGTGAAACAAAAAACTATTGGTATGATCGGCGGAGTGAGCTGGGAATCAACGACTCTCTACTATCAATTGTTAAATCAATCTGTACGTGAGCATTTAGGCGGGTTAAATTCGGCTAAAATTTTGTTATATAGCCTTAACTATGAACCGATTGTTAACCTTGAACGTCAAGGAAAATGGGAGGATGTTGGTCAGGAGTTAGCTCATGCAGCACAGGTTCTGGAAAGTGGCGGTGCTGACTTTATTATTTTGTGCTGCAATACATTACATAAGATGACTCCGTCAATTGAAGGGGCTGTGCAGGTTCCTTTTTTGCACATAGCCGATCCCGCTGGCAACGTTTTAGTGAATCATCATATTCAGAAAATTGGACTGCTCGGTACCCAATTTACTATGGAAGATGGGTTTTACCATGAGCGCCTGGGAGATAAATTTGGCTTAACAGTTGTTGTCCCCTCTGAAGAAGATCGTTTGCTTCTCGATTCCATTATCTATGATGAACTGTGTCAAGGCAAGGTCCTTGCACGATCCAAACAAAACCTTCTACAAATCATACAAAATCTAAGAGAGCAGGGTGTAGGAGCTATTCTTCTTGGTTGTACAGAACTTGGTATGTTAGTGGGCGAGGAAGACATTGGTATTCCTGTTTATGATACCACGGTACTGCATGCGAACGAAGCTGCAAAACAAAGTATGAAGGTGCAATATAAAACTATATCTGACTCAGCACTTCTTGGCTCATGACTCGTTGATTTCTAATTAGATGAAAAGTCTTCTTGACTCAACCATTTGTGTTCTTTGACCAGAGTTTCTAATTGTTTGTGGGCAATGCTTTCATCTAGATAAGGAGAGGCTTCAAATGCTGTGTAATGGAAACCTACAAAGGGAATGTTCATTTCCTTGCACGTTTCTTCAACACTGTTTACTTGTTCTATTCTGTCATCAACAAAGACGATTTTCTCAGGGAGTTTTTTAAGTTTGCTTAAAACTTCTTTGAGCACGGGCCCTTTCAGTTTTTGACCTGTTTGGATGACTCCATTGGTATAGATAAATAAGTCGTTTTGATGAGAGAGTTCATGAAGGTCGTCATGAAAATCTAAACCAAAGGATTTGAGCCAATCCAAACGAAGATTGTTGATTGAAGGGTGTATTAAGCATTTGGTGAATGCAACAACCTTTATCTGGTGTGTCTGGGCCTTTTCAATCAAATTGGGCCAAGTGTCAGAAAGAAGCCAACACTTTTTATCGGTCTCAACAGCACGAATTAAGGGTACTTTTTCTTCAAGTGTTAAGTGAGGATAATGCTCCTGAAACCACTTTGCTTTCCATTTTTCATGACTGGTATGCAGAACAGGGTCTTTGTGGATGAGTAAAGTTCCTCCCACGTCAATCAAAAAAAGAGTATTGCTATCGCATTGAGGGATCTCTTCATAGATAGAGTCAAGATTTGGAGCAACTCTGATTTCAGCAGACAAGGTTACAAGTGCACAAAAGGCGCCCAGGATTATGATGAGTTGTTTCATTTTTTGAATTTCCTACTTTCTAAGGGAGACAGTTTACAAAGTTTTTTTCTAAAGAACAAGAGAGAACCCTGAACAGGGTTCTCTTAGATGAGTTCAAGGATCAATATTTATTAGGAAAGATCCTGACTTGTTAAGACAACTTTCGATCTGCAAAGACCTTCATCGCCTCTGCCATAAAAGTGGCTAGGTGAGGATGTAAGGGGTCCAATTGTTTTCGGAATTCAGGGTGTTCCGCATACAATTGAGCCATAGCTTTGTACACTTCCTTTGTCGCAGAATGAGTTTGTTCTGCGAAGGTATGGTGCCTCTTAATGATTTTTTGCACCTCATCGTCTGAAGGATCCAATCCCTTTTCGATGCAATTTACCAACTCTTTGAAGAGAGCATGAGCAGTCTTTGTAATATTGTCGTAATAGGCCTTGCCTCGTTTCTCAACTTCTTCGGCGTTTTTAGTAGGGTTCTTTACGCTTTGAACGACGATTTTCTCAGCGGTTGAATAAGATTGTCCCTCTTTAGCCTTAACCAATGTGATATTAAAACCATTGAATATCTCGTTGTCTTTCATTTGCTTTTTTCCTTTTACATGTTTAATTGTTTTATCGATGGTCTTCAGCAGTAATCCAATTTTTTCCCATTCTTTTTCGAGAGCTTTCCTATGAGAGTAGAGGGCTGCCAATTGATTAAAATCACTTTTCCCCACTACCTTTTGAATTTGTTTCAAAGTAAAGCCCAATTCTTTGAAGAATAGGATCTGTTGGAGCTGTAAAAGCTGGAGCTCTTCGTAATACCGGTATTTATTGGACCCGTAATAGGCCGGTTTGAGCAGAGCGATCTCCTCATAGAAGTGAAGGGTTCTGATTGTCACTCCTGAGAGCTTGCTTAATTGTTTCACCGTGTAAGCCATCGATTCCTTTCTCCTTTAATATCCCTTTGATTTTAAAGGATAACGCTATAATAAAGAATCACGTATACGTGATGGTCAAGATCGTTTTGGTTAAAGTAAATTTTATGAGTATGTATATATTTATTATTTTTAATAATTATTTTACTTCGTTGTGTTATTGCGAAAGTATTATAATATTATTAGCAATTTAAAATTGGAATAAACAAGGAAGTTATGGCTGCAATAGTACCAACTCGAAGAGGGGGGTGTTGTGGAATTTGTTTGGAGGAGTTCGCAAACTCTGAGCTGCAATTAACACATGAGGGTGGCGAAGGCCATGATGGCTTTCACAAATCATGCTTGGGAAAGTGGCTAATACATCATTCAACTTGTCCGCTCGATCGTCAGGTTATAGATCGGAGTTCTCTTGTATCGAGGACTGATCTGATTAGGGAAAGACTCAAAATAGCGATGGTTAATGCGTCTTTAGCTGTGTGCTTTGGAACAGTAATATCAGTAGCAGGAAGAGTCACTGTGGCAGCATTAGATAGAATAGCGGAAAAAGGTCGAATAACAAAAATGCCACCAATAGCAATATTGCCTGAGCAATTCCTTGCAGCGATAATCGTCCCTGCAACGGCTATTGGAGTCGCTGGTAGTTGCGCAGCAATAGCCAGGGTCGCCGGAGCAGGGACAGAAATAACAGCTGCAGCCTCTGTTGTAGGAACGCTAGTAGTAGATAGAATGATAACAACAGGAACAGAAGCAGAAGCAGTGGCGGGAAGTGCAATCACAGCATTCGCGGGATATGCCGCAGTAAGCGTAGATAGAAATAATGTTGGATGGGGAATGTTTGTGGGAGGTTGTGTCCCGCTTATCGGATTATTTTTTAATAGAAAGTATGTTCCACAACTTTCAACAGCTATTCCCTTGATTGCAGGTACTGCAGCAGGTATTTTATCTTTGATAAGAGGGTAATAACATTTCATTATTTTTTGAATTATTTTTTTAATAAGTTGATTTGTAATGTTAAAGTTGTTTATAATGATGTGCGATTAAAACCTCGAGCCGTAAAATGACAAAACCAATTCAATTTAATAATTTTTTACCAACATTTACAATCTCTTCAATATCGCCGAAATCAGCATTTGCTTTATTTTCACTCACAGTTTTAGGTGCTGCTACATATCGTTACTTCTGTGGACAATGCAAACCTCGCACAATTACCTGCGCATTTCAACCTACAACAGAACCTCAGTTTGATTATTCTCGCACTCTCACTGCAAAATATGTCGAAGATTGTTGTCTTGAAGCAGGACTTATTGAGCCTTATATTTGCAATTTATATGTTTTTGGTAAATCAGATCCAATCTCACAGATCACCAAAACACAATTAAAACCTAACACTATAATTACAAGACTTCAAGTAGCAAGCCTTTGTATTTTAAAATATGCGATCGAAAAAACAAAAGATACTGCCTTAATTCCTGACTTTCTATTTGGGCATGCTATAGATGAATCCACATTGCAAACACTCTCTTTAGAGCTTTCTCAATTAACGGATCAGGAACTTATCGATCTTAGAAATTCTTTTACATCTCTCAATGAATGTCCTGTGTCGCTTTTAAAAATCGCCCAAAATATCCAAGCTCAAGCAAAAATCCTTCGAGAAGATCCTCAATTCTTGCGAGCCTTTTTTGACCTACCTCTTCCTCGAAAGCCTCCTAACTCTATAGAAACTCCAGATACGATCACAACTTATTTGCATATTCCGAATATTACGGATTATCCTGAATAAACTTGATTTTCTTACAAGACCATGCTGATTTTAAGACAACGTGCATTGGAGGGAATGATCGCAAGCTGCTCACCTTGGGTGTCTTAAGAAAAAGGTATGTTAGTGGATTGTTGGTTAAGGGGTTATAGTGAGTTGCTTGAGAAAGAAAGATTTAAAAGATTCTCCGTCGTCCAGAAACATTTGATATTCGTGATCGTCTTGCACTCCGTCTTTTGAAGAAAACAGTAAATGAGGGGTTTCTAAGTCTGTTTGGTAAAGTATTGCTTCGTCAACGAATTGCAAGTAATAAGGCCAAAGAGCGCTGAATCTAGAACGATACTCCATTAAAATCATCTCAGTCATGGCGCGTCCTTCCTCTTGTTCTCTTTTGAAAATTCTTGTCTTTGCAATGTTCTGATCTACGTAAAATCCAATGAGAGAAATTCGATATCCCTGTTCTTTTGCATGGAACAAGTCAAAATATGAGCCTTCTGCACCACAGGTGCGATCGTAAATAATGCAATATCTTGATTGGATTGCATACTGGACCAAAAGCTCAGCCATTTCACGGGCACATGGCCACCAATTTTCAAAGGCTTTTTTAGAGCCGAGTGTTTTTTGATCTTTTTGATATCCGGGGAGGAGGACCATGACTTCATCCATGTCGTGGATATGGAAATTTTTGGTGTCTAAACATGTTTTTCGAAATGTGGTTTTGCCAGATCCGGGGGATCCTCCTAGAGCAATGAGAATAGGTTTGTTGGTAGGAGATAGAGAAGAGAAAAATTGCTCATAGAGCATTTTTAAAACATCTTCATTTTGATGCCCTTGTTTTGATACGGCAAATTGTAAGAAGTCATGGTAAGAAGCTTGCATGGGAATGTTACCAATTAGTAGGGCCAATAAGAGTGTGAATTTTGGTCTAAAGTTTTGCATTATTCATTCATTTTAGCAGGAGGAGCTCCTGCACCCGCAAGTAGTCCGCCGTCGATGGTTAATTCGATCCCTGTGATGTATTTTGATTCCTCTGACGCTAGAAAGAGAGCCGCGTTTGCTACGTCCTCTGGCATTCCCATTCTTTGCATTGGGATATCTTTGGTGATCATTTCCATCGTTTTTTCTCGAGCAGCTCCTGTGCCGAGCATAGGCTCCCACATCGGTGTAAGAATTGCTGCCGGATGAATCGAGTTGCATCGAATGTTGTATCCTTGCTGACAGCAGTAGAGAGCCACAGTTTTGGTATGGTTTCTGATAGCGGCTTTACTGGATGCATAAGCTGCAGCTCCTGGAATTCCGACAAGGCCCGATCGAGAGGAGATATTGATGATGGACGCATGAGAGTTTTGTTTCATCGCTTGAATTGCATATTTGCAACCTAAAAATACTCCATCTGAATTGGTTGCATGAACGGATCTCCAACTTTCGAGGGAAGCCTGTTCAGGATCTTGAGGCCCGAATCCTTCTTGAAATCCGGTGATTCCAGCGTTGTTTACAAGAATATCTAAACGGCCGAATTTCTTTTCTATCTCGGCAATTACTTTTCTCCAATCTTTTTCTTCTCGAACATCAAGATGAAGATAGAGACTGTTTTGTGAGCATTTTTGCGCTACAGCTTTGCCTTTATCATCTTGAATATCGGAACATATGACGTGAGCTCCTTCTTGAGCAAAGAGGATCGCGATTGCTTCTCCAATGCCTTGGGCAGCTCCGGTAATGAGAGCCACTTTCCTTTCTAATCGTCTTTTCATTTTCACTCTTTATTGATTTTTATAATTAATTTTCCTGTTGTTTTTCGGTTTTCTAATAGTTGGTGGGCTCTTCCCACTTGGTCTAAAGAAAATCCATCATCTATTTTGAGCTTTAACCAACCTTGTTGTATTCCTTGAGCGAGCACATGAAATCGTTGGAGTCGTTCTTTTCTTGTTGTGATGTAATTCATCAAATTTCCTCCTGTGATCGTAATGGATTTTAGTTGAAGAAGGTTGGGCTCAATAGGGTCAGCTCGTCCACTGGAGAGGCCAAAAATACAAATATGTCCTCGGGTGCCTATAGCATCTAGATTTTTTAAGCATGTGTCTTTCCCAACACCATCAATAATGTAATTTACCCCTTGATGATTCGTGAGTTGTTTCGACACAGTAACAAAATCTTCTTGAGTATACACAATCACGTGGTCAGCACCAAAATGTTTTGCTATTTTTGCTTTTTCTTTTGTCGAGACGGTGCCGATGATTTTAGCTCCGATTGTTTTGAGGAGTTGAATCACAAGCAATCCTACTCCGCCGGCAGCGGCATGTACAAGCACAGTATCGCCTTCCTTGATTGAACATATGTCATTTACCAAATAATGAGCGGTGAGTCCTTGCAATGCAAGAGCAGCTCCTTCCTCAAAACAGAGATGGTCGGGAAGAGGGATCAACTGATCCGCTTTAACGGCTGCATATTCAGCATATGACCCAAGGCTTCCTACGTATGCAACGCGATCACCCACTTTAACTTCGGTTACATTTTCTCCGATAGAATCAACAATGCCGGATCCTTCTACACCAGGAATAAATGGAAGGGGAACTGGCATGACTGGGTTTCCAGTTCTCATATAAATATCAATGAAATTTACTCCGGCTGCTTTTAATCGTACAATCGCCTCAGTTGGCCGGGGAAGGGGTTTAGGAACTGTTCGTCGTTGTAGCACGAACACATCACCGTATTCTCGGATTTGAATTGCTTGCATGGTTGTAGGATGTTTTTGCATATAAGATATTCTGACTTTTTGAGTTATTTGTGGCGAACTAAATGTACCCAATGTCCCGTAACGAAATGAGATGAGGAGCTTTGAGCTTCCATGTCTTCACAAAAGCCCCACTTTTGATAGGCGCTGATCGCATTTGTGTTTGATGGTCTTGTACTAACGAATATCTTTTTATGGCGAGCGTCAATTTTTTCAAGTGAATTGACGAGAAGACTCGCCATCCCTTTTCTTCTCATATTTTTATCAACGGCTAGGATCGTGATTTTAAATTCATCCTTAGGAATAAATCCTCCGCCCATAAATGTAACAAAACCCTGTATTTTTTCTGATTTTTCCTCTCGTATTGTAACGACATAATAGTAAATGTCTTTCATGGCGGATTGCCATTCAGAACTCAGCTCTTTAGGATGAGTGCAGAAAATTTTCTCTAATTTTGTATTCATTGCCTTTTCTAATTCGAGAGTCTGTAATCCGGAAAAAGCTGTAAGACTTTTATCTTCTTCCATCGCTTTCGGGTAGGCTTTTAAAAAATCGATCTCAATTTCTCTGAAAGTGGCTATTCCAAGATCAGCGAAGAGTCTCATCTTTTCTCGATACGCATCTGACAGGGCGGGTAGTTTGTTCCATTCAATGACAAATTTTTGCTGATTTCCCTGTTCTATGTAGGATCCTGATTCTTTTTTCATGGTTTTAATATATTTGTCGGTGAGAATTTTTAATTCAGTTTCCATAAAAGCACAATAATCGCCCATCTCTTTCAAATTTTTAAAAATTTCTAATTCCTCTTTTGGAATTTCTTCTATAATAGACTGCAATTTCTTGATCATTTGCATTTTTTGGAGAAAGTGGATGACCCAAACATCTTTCTTTAGTTGATAAAAATCGGCACGTTGATCCGGCATTAAAGCTTTTTCGATGTACCCCATGAATAGAAGTCTTCGAATTTCTACACTGGCCGTACTCTTGCTAATCTGCAGGCTGCTGACGAGTTTTCCCATAGAAATCGGTTCTTTTGTAGTCATGAAAAGCCCAAACATACGCCCGTAGGTTTTGTTTAAGCCGATCTCATCAAAATAAATTCCAAATTTTTCTATCACTGTATCAAAAGTCATGATGATCCTATTTTTGTTCGGTTTGTTCGGTGTTAATCGAACATTGTATAGATTGAGGTATTTTTTAACGAGGTAACTTTTTAATTTTGGTTGATTGGATAACCCAAAGCTGGGGCCGGAAGAACGAGAATTCCTAGAGCAACATACAGACGTTTTCATCGTCAATTCATAAAAAGTGAGTGGTGTACGGCTAAGGTGTGATTTTCAATGTGTTTGATGAGGAATTCATGCAATCTCATGGCCCTTGCTGCAGCTCAATTTTATTTGGTTGGATGCTATATTGAGTTCGCAAATCCGGCAGCATTTATTTTACTTGAATATAATGACCATGAAAGTAAAATTTACTGGATCTTTTCTTTCGCAAAGTCATCTCGTGCTTTTGACTGTACACTGTACATAGACTGAGTATAGGAAGAGGTATACCGAAACAACCTGAAGAATCGGGAATATAACAAGGAGGCCGTCCTGAATTTGAACCAAGCGAAGCTGTCGCCGAAGCAACTCAACTTGAATAAGTTGAGTGATGCAGGCGGGTCTCAAATTCAGCGACTGCCGACGCAGTCAGAAACCGATTCTTCAGGTTGTTTCGGTATAGTACAAAGGCTTTTGTTATGTTGAAAAAAATAGTGATTTTATCATCTCATTTGTTATCCATTTTATTAATGCCGGTTATGGTATGCTCTGAGACGAAAAATTTTAATGAGACTCAAAAAATGAAAAATTATTTGTACGATTCTAATCATGTTCGATACGAGTTATATCAGACTAACCAGGGCAAACCATATAACTGGCTATTCTTTCCCGGCGGCCCGGGTGCTGACTCAAGTTATCTACACAGTTTGGTGGATGAATTGGAATTACCAGGAAACGTATGGTTGATTGATTTGCCTGGCAATGGAGGCAACATACAAGAGGGCTTTTCTGGAGATTTCGATGAATGGATTAATTTCTTTCCTGGAATTGTTAAGCAATTTGATAATCCTGTTTTGGTAGGACATTCGTTTGGAGGTATGTTTCCTTTGTTATTTCCAGAGCTAGAGAATCATCTAAAGGGATTTGTCATCCTGAATGCTACTCCGGTCTTATGGTTAGAGGAGGCCGTGAAGTATTCTAAACATTTTAATTTGCCGGATCTTAGCAAGGAAATGCAAGAATTTACCTCGAATCCTAATCAGGAAACCTTTAACGCTGCTTTAGATGCTTGTATGCCTTACTATTTTCCTAAAGAGACTTTGGAAAAAGGAAGACAGCTGCTTTCAAAGGTGGTTTTTCAGTGGCAACCTGCAGTTTGGTGGCAACAAAAAGCAATCGCCTTAAATTTTTCTGCAAAGTGGATTCCTCAACATGTGCCTACGTTAATCATAGGTTCAAAATATGATTGCATATGTCCTTTTTCTTTATTTAAAGAAGATAAAAGATTCCATCGATCTAACATCAGATTGCTTTTTATAGAAAATGCTGGGCATATGAGTTGGATAGAAAATCCGAAGGCGATCAGAGATGCTTTTGTAGAAATCTCTTCTCGGTTGTCTGAAATTGATTAATACAATTTTTGACTTAAAAAATTGCAACTTTATAAGTTATGGCAAAGAATGCCATTATTTCGTGTCATTTATGAACGAGTTTTTTGGAGGTATGGGATGGATCAAGATTTTCTTAAAAAACTCGTTGTAGAGTTCATCCAGTACTATAATTCATTTGAAATAGATAAGATGATGGATCTTTTTACTGATGATTGCATTTTTGAAAATATCAGTAACTCATCAGGATCGATTCGATGCCACGGCAAACAAGAATTACGGAGTGTAGCAGCTCAAAGCGTTATGCTTTTTAATGATAGAAAACAAACTGTAACAAATTGGATCCTAGGGAAAGATAAGATCGCTGTGGAAATTGACTATGTGGCGACTTTGGCGACCAATTTACCAAATGGTCTGAAAGCAGGAGATCTTTTAAGGTTAAAAGGAGTTTCAATTTATGAATTCAGAGATAGAAAAATTAAGCGGCTTATTGATTTTTCATGAATGCGTTCATAGATGGATGACTTAATGGCGATTTCCGAAATTGCAAATATACCGAAACAACCTGAAGAATCGGGAATATGACAAGGAGGCCATCCTGAATTTGAGCCAAGCGAAGCTGGCGCCGAAGCAGCTCAACTTAAGTAAGTTGAGCGATGCAGGCGGGTCTCAAATTCAAAGGCAGCCGAAGCAGTCAGAAACCGATTCTTCAGGTTGTTTCGGTATAAGCGTTAAGATATTCAGCCTTTTGTTACATATTCTGTTCATCATTTACAATGCGGAAGAATATCGATTTCTTTTGGGGGAGAAAAATGATAAAAACCATTCTGTGCTACGGTGATTCGAACTTACGGGGATTTATTCCTGACAGTTATGACGAAAAAACAGGTTTGTCTGGACGTTATTCAAAAGATACAAGATGGACAGGAGTATTGCAAAACCGGTTGGGTTCTCATTTTCATGTTGTTGAAGAGGGATTGAATGGTAGGACGACCGATCTTAATGAGATCATTCCTGGACGATCTTTTCGAAATGGGTTGGCTCATTTACCTTTTGTTTTGGAATCTCATTTTCCCGTAGATCTCATTATTTTTATGCTGGGAACAAATGACACGAAAAAACAATTTAATCGTTCGACAATAGAAATTAAAGAGGGAATGAGAGGTATCGTCCGATTTGTGAAAACATGCAGCTGGGGACCCAGTGGAGGAGCTCCTCGAATTTTTCTCATTGCTTCTCCTCCCCTTCTTGAAGGGGTCTCTGAATGGGACGATTGTTTAGATGAAGAATCAATAGGAAAATCACGTTCACTTGGCAACTTATACAAACAACTAGCTATAGAGGAGGGCTGCGAGTTTTTGGATGCTTCTCTTATTATTCAAACAAGTAAAAAAGACGGGGTTCATTTTGAAGAGAAGGAGCATGAGATTCTAGGAAAGAGCATCGCAAAAAAAGTAAGACAGTTGTTTTCATAATGAAAACATAGAGAAATTTGCATGATTTATAGCATTTTCACATGCGAGATTTTACTACAGATCCTTGTTTTGCTTTTTGATTGCTTGGCTTTGATTTATATGGTCCATATTTTCCTCTGTCAATGAAGATTCATCAATAGCAATGAATTGGAAGGGGTGCGTTAAATCTTCTGGAAGGTAGAGAATTTTAGTGATGCTACAATTGGGCAAATGTAGTGGCTTTTCCTTGCTCAGAAGATCGGAAATAAATATCCCGAGAATTTCCCCATGAGAAAATACTGCAACTTGTTCTCCAAGATGTTTCGTCGCAATGTCGATTAATTCCCTTTTCACTCTTTCGAGAAGTTCATTGTAGGTTTCGGCGCCTGGAATTGAAGTGTAATTCCATCTTTGTTGATAATGGGGATAGAGTTGATCGAGCATTTCCTCAGAGGTTCCATAAAGAACTTGTTCCTCTTCGCTTGTTAGACCTTCTGCAGAACCATTGTTTCTTTCTCTTAATTGCTCTCTTTTTTTAACCGATAAATGCAGTCTATTGCCGGTTATTTGAGCAGTCGTAAAGGCTCTGTCTAAATCAGAAGAATAAATGCTTGTTATATTGGAATAGGTGGATGCGATTTTTTCAGCTAGATCTTCTGCCTGGGCTATTCCTTTTTTGTTCAATGGGTTATTTGTTAGTCCTTGCGCACGATCCTCAATGTTCCAATTTGTTTGACCGTGTCGTATCAAAAGCAAAACGGTTTCATTTGAGAAACAGAGGTTTGAGAATAATATGAAGAAAAAAAAGATTTTAAATGGCGGTTTCATTTTGGATATCTCGCAATTGAGTGAATTTGTTTTTTGATCGTTTGGGCGAGTTTCCATAGACAATACCCAGCCCATAGACTCATATAGATCGAGAAGATCATAACACCACCGGCAAGAATGACCCAACGTATGAAATCAAGCGCGCTGAATGAAATTTCTTTTTCAAGAAAGAAAAAATAGCTCACAGTATATGGAATCAAAAGGAGTGCGGCAGAAACTGTTCCAGGAAGGATTTTTCGCATTCTCAAAGAAGAAAGACAGTGCTGGATGGCATTGAGGAAAAGAGAGAGTGTAACGATGGTTGTAGCAAGTCGAATGGATGAGTTCTTTATGTAAAAGTTTGAAATGCAAATCCCACTGACAACAAAACTCAAAAAGATGAGAGCGAAAAGGAACACTTTTTTATGGCGTAACTTTTCATTGACTTTCTT
This sequence comes from Chlamydiota bacterium, assembly GCA_027451825.1. GTDB lineage: Bacteria > Chlamydiota > Chlamydiia > Chlamydiales > SM23-39 > DAIDHZ01. Next base: position 22,807 of record DAIDHZ010000012.1, on the reverse strand, counting down.
GAGATAAAATGTTCGGAACTCACTAAAATGACGATATTCTTCTATATTGTGGATGATAAACAAAATAGGTAGTAGAAGACTCAATATTTGAGTGCTCATTCTCAGGATAATTTTTTCCCCATAGGAGTGTCATTTTCATCTGTTGGATGCCCTTCGGGGTCATTAAACGGCATCTTATGATATCCCAGCCGTTCATAAAATTTAACAGCAGTTGGGTGGGCTTCTGTTTGTAAGACTTGAATCCCGTCTTCTTTTAGAGCTTGTTCACAGTGCTTCATGAAATAGGCTCCATAGCCTTTGCCTTGTTCTTTGTTGTCGATAACAATGATACGAAGAGCGGCTCTGTGAGCTTTCCAATATTGAACATGTGCATAGCCAATCATTTCATGGTCTTTATAGAGCATGAAATGTCGATGGTCTTTATGTCCCAATGTCCAAACATAAGGATCTTGAATTTTTCGTTCGTCAAAAAAATGTTTTTGTCTAAATATAGCGGCTTTTTTGTAATCTTGAGAAGTTGCACATGTTTGAACTCTGAGTCTTTCTCGTTGAGGATCTTGTATTTTCATGATTTAGCTCTTTGTGCCGGCAAATTTTTCAGCTTCTGATTGAGTTATACTTTCTTTCCCCATAGACGCTCTCAGACATCTTTATTTGACTTGCGAGGCTCTGTATCGATATGCGGAAAACGCATCGCATCCTTGACTCAACTCTAATAGAGAGCTTATTATACAGATCTTGTGGTTATTTTGATAGGCCGATGATCGTAGATGTTTTATGGAGAAGCTTCCTTTAGATCAACGACTTGAGAACCAATAATCGTCAAGATGATCATCCACAAGCCCAACTGCTTGCATGAACGCATATATAATTGTGGAGCCTACAAAAGTCATCCCTCTTTTTAGCAACTTTTGTAGGATCAAAATGATAGACAGCTTTCTGGTATTCTTCTTGTCTTTGGTGCGCTGCTAGAGTGCCATGGATTTGAAAATGGATTTTGAAAACAAATGTAAAAAATAGATTCTCTTGTTATGATGAAAGCATAAGTGGGTTGGGACTACCTGGCCGGCGTTTAGCCTCAAGGACTACCTTGGGGCTTTTCGCTTTTTACGGGGTATAGATGGAAACCATATCCAGATGTTTCGCCGTTGTTATTTTTATGAAACTTCTTTTTCAAAATTTGAAAGGCTCGATTAGATTGATTGGGGTGGACAACTGAGAGCCCTACTGGTCGTGCCGCTAGATCTGCAAACTGTAAGCCTTCAGAGTTGGTTTTCTTGTCTGCGATGATTAGCTCGAAGGGGAGTATCTTCTTTAGGGAATTATGACCAGAACAGACATGCGAGAATTCTAATTCCAAAGCTCGATCTTCAACACGTCCTCGGGCCTCGCAGATTATATGGGTAAGACGATTGTGCTGATTTCGAGATTGAAGAAAGTGATGTAGTTTTTCCAATCCCACCTGCATTGCTAAGTGGTAGACGTGAGTGTCTTTTGTTAGCTCTTTCTTCAACTTGTATTTGTCGATTACAGTTGCAAGGAAAGTAAAATCTGCTTGAGCGATCAAAGCATTCAGATCGTCAAAAAAGACCTCGCGTCTTTCTTTGTTCATTTGATGAAAGCGTTTGTTTTCTTACGAATATCCTGCTCATGCAAGATGATCATATCATGTCCAAATGTGGTAAATTTGAGCATTCGCAAAGCCGGAGTTATCACATGAGAGTAGTGGTTTTTTTGGAATACACAGAAGGAAAGAACAAATACTGGATATCCCTCATCGATCGAGGTCAAACTGTGATCTCCACTTTCGTCAACATAGACAATGTAATCGCTGTATTTCGGTTCTGTATTGCTCATATCTTCCAGAGGAGAAAACATGGTATCTTTTTAGAGAAAAAATTTCTACTCTACTCTGGACGACGCATTCTGATCGTGGATGTTTTATGGGTAGCTTCCTTTAAATCAACGGCTTGAACACCAACAATCGTCAAGATGATCATCCACAAGACCAACGGCTTGCATGAACGCATAGATAATTGTCGAGCCTACAAAAGTCATCCCTCTTTTTTTAAGATCTTTTGAAAGCGCGTCACTGATGGGAGTGGAAGCAGGAATCTCTTTAAGTGATTTTCTTCGTGTCACAATAGGCTTTGCACCTACAAAGTTCCAAACATAGTTGGAAAATGATCCGAATTCCTTTTGAATTTGTAAAAAAACTAAAGCGTTTTGACGCGCAGCATAAATTTTCAATCGATTCCGAATAACACCCTGATTTTGAAGCAGGCCATTCAATTCATCATTGGTCATTTTCGCAACTTTTGCAGGATCAAAATAATAGAAAGCTTTCCGGTACCCTTCTCGTCTTTTGAGAATCGTTTCCCAGCTTAGCCCAGCTTGAGCCCCTTCAAGGATAAGCATCTCAAATAAATGTCTATCATCATAAACTGGAACGCCCCATTCTTTATCATGATATTCTGCATAAAATTCCTTGCCAGGAGCAAATCCGAAACATCTCTTCTTATTTTCTTTCATGGTTTAAAAGCCACTCCTTTCGTTTGATTCCTCCACCATATCCTCCTAGATCTCCATTGCTATTGATAACACGATGACAGGGGATCACAATTGCAAATTGATTCGCACCATTGGCAAGTGCAACAGCACGGAAGGCGGATGGTTTGTCAATGGCTCGAGCGATTTCAGCATAAGATCTTGTTTCACCTTTTGGTATTTTTTGTAGCTCTTGCCAAACCCTCTTTTGAAATGGAGAACCCAGAAGAAAAAGAGGCGTTTTAAATTCCTGAATTTTACCTGAGAAATATCGTTCAAGTTCACCTTCAATTTGCTTGATTGGGTTTGGCTTTCCTGGAACAATAAGGAGTTTCGTTTTTTTTCTAAGACGCTCAATTTCTTTTTCCAAACCTCTGCGATCAACGAATTCAATCAGGTAAAGTGCTTGATCATCTGATATTGCCAACATAGGCCCTAAAGGGGTGTCAATCCAAGAGGCCTTTAAAATATTGTGATTCTCACTTTTTGAAGGAGGTGCTCCCATAATACGTGAGAAAGCATCTCTGAATCCACTGCTAGATTCATATCCGCTGGAAAGTTGGGCATCGATCACTTTGTGTCCCTCTCTAATTTGTTTCATGGCAAGTCCCATTCTCCTTGCTCTAGCATATGCGACAAAAGTCATCCCAAAGCGTTTTTTAAATTGACGGCGAGCCGTAGAAGCATCTACAGAGAGTTTTTTAAAGTCACACTCTTTCCAGTGCTTTTCAGGATTCGTTTCTACGGCTTCTACTAATGTTTGTACAAGTCTAGATACGATGTTTGGATGAGAAAGTGGTCGACAACGTTTACATGGTCGGAACGAGGCTAAGAGAGCTTCTTGAGCTGTTTCAAAAAATTCACAATTTTCCACTTTTGGTTTTCTGGCTGGGCAAGTAGGCCGACAAAAAACCCCTGTCGTCTTAACGCCCACAAAAAATAAACCTTCATAGACTTTGTTTTTGTTCAGCAGGGCCTGATAATATTCCTTTTTTCTTTTCTCCGTAAGCACTTATTTCATCCTTTTTCCTCTTATTGTATTGCATCCAAAACTAATCTGTCGCCGAATTTCAGGCATTGATTTTAGATCTTTATACCAATGTGGAAGTATTGAAGAACTCTCCCTTAGAAAGGGAGAGTTTCTTCGCTTCGGTAATGGGCGGCAAATTTTTTGCCGCGAATTGATCAGACAGCTCGGCTACCCCCCCCCCCCCCCCCCCCTGAAGGGTGGGACTTAAGCTTCGAAATGTCCGTTCAAATCATTTATTCTTTAACTTTTAAGAGCTTTGCATTGATTGCGCAAATGATCGTACTGAATGTCATAAAGACGGCCCCAAGCGCCGGGGTTAATAGAATGCCAAAATCGTATAAAACTCCTGCTGCAAGAGGTATTGCAATTGCATTATATCCAGTTGCCCAAAGAAGATTTTGCACCATTTTGTTGTAAGTGCTCCTCGCAAGCGACATGATCGCAACTGCATCCATGGGATTGCTTTTAACAAGGATAATATCTGCTGATTCAATGGCAATATCAGTTCCTGCACCGATTGCAATTCCCACGTCAGCTTGTGCGAGCGCCGGAGCATCATTGACACCGTCGCCCACCATGGCTACAGTGAGATTGCGAGATTGAACTTCTCTGATTTTGAGCGCTTTTTGATTGGGCAAAACTTCTGCAAAATAATCATCTAAGTGAATTTCTTCTGCCACCCATTTACCGACCAGTGTATTATCCCCGGTGAGCATCATGCATCGGATGCCCATTTTCTTTAGTTTATCGATCGCATCCTTTGATTCTTTGCGGATCATATCGGCAAGAGCAATCGCTCCTTTGATTTGATTCTCAATGATGACAAAAATCACTGTTTTGCCTTGCCGGCTTAAAGTTGTGATGCGTGGGTCATTTAGAGATATGTTGTTTTCCTTTAAAAACCCAGGGCTTACAATTTTTACCTCTTTCCCGTTGATTTTCCCTTCAGCGCCTTTACCCGGAATCGCTTTAAAATTTTCAACCAGCCATTTCTCTTTGGATTGTTTTGCAATTGCTTTCGCAATCGGATGTTCTGAGTGAACTTCAATGGATCCTGCATAATTGAGCAGCTCTTCTTGATTTAGATCTTCAAAAAGAAGGATGTCTGTAACTCCGAACTGTCCAAGAGTCAAGGTTCCTGTTTTGTCGAAAACAATGGCTTGAATATTGCGTGCAGATTCAAAGGCGGCTCGATTTCGAATAAGGAGACCTCTTTGAGCCGCAAGTGTTGTAGAAACAGCAACAACAAGAGGAACTGCAAGTCCAAGTGCATGAGGGCAGGTGATCACCATCACAGTCACTGTTCTTTCGAGTGCAAAACCTACACTTTGTTCAAGTAAAATCCATGTAAAAAAAGTAAAAAGGCCTCCAACAATGGCAATCATGGTTAACCAAAGGGCCGCGCGATTTGCTAAATCTTGCGTTTTCGACTTGCTCTCTTGTGCGGTCTTGACCATAACAATGACTTGGGAAAGGAAGGAGTCTTTTCCCATCTTTTTGATTTGAACAGTGATCGAGCCTTCTCCGTTAATCGATCCCCCGATGACGTTAGCTCCTTTTTCTTTTCTTACAGGTGTTGATTCTCCGGTCAGCATCGATTCGTTGACGCTGCTGTCTCCAACGATGACGAGTGCATCGGCGGGGATTTTTTCTCCGGATTTGATCAGAACGCAATCATCGACTGTCAATGCTTCTAGACGCACATCTTGGATGCTTCCATCCGGCATGACTTTATGTGCATCGGATGGCAGAAGACTCGCAAGCTCTTCAAGGGCTCTACTTGCACCTAAAACAGATTTCATCTCAATCCAATGTCCCAAGAGCATGATGTCAATCAGAGTCGCAAGTTCCCAAAAGAAGAATTTTCCTTGAAGACCAAAGACGACAGAGGCGCTATAGATATAGGCAACCGTAATCGCAAGGCCGATCAGTGTCATCATTCCCGGATGTTTTGCTTGTAGTTCTTTGTAAAGTCCCTTTAGGAAAGGCCAGCCTCCATAGAGATAAACGGAGGATGAAAATGCAAAAAGCACATAGAGATTTTTAGACAAAGTCAGCACAGAAAGTAAGAGAATAGGAATCGTGAGAATCAGAGAGATAAAGAAACGCTTTTTAAAATCATGAATCATGTGCTCATGAGCCGACTGAGCATTTTTTTTTCTTAATTCTAATGTCATGCCGCAAATAGGACATGATCCGGGATTTGGCTGAACGATTTGGGGATGCATTGGACAGGAATATTCTTTGAGAGACATATCAGCCTTTAAGTCTTTTTTAAAGCCTTTCCTTTGAATTTAATGAGAAGAAAAACAGGGGAAATAATCAATAGAGTTCCGATGAAGATCATGGAAGCGTATTTGAGTGGGGTTGCAATCTGGATCCCGGGAGGAGGAATGAACCCAACGATGATTGTGATGAGAGTTCCCATAAGTCCTAAAAAGCAGGTTGAATAAAGACCGAAGTTTTTAAAAGGAATCTGAAAAGAACTGGTCATTTTTTTTCTTCTTAATTGAATGACTGAGATAAACATGAGCGCATACATGATCATATAAGTAATCGTACTGATAGTCATTAAAAACCAATAAAATGCGTTTACGCTTGGTAAAAGAAGAAAGAGAATGCAAAAACAAGAGACTAATATAGCTTGCGTAATGAGGATGTTGGATGCGACCCCATGTCGATTGAGTTTGCAGAAAAAAGCGGGGAAATACCCGGATTCGGATGCCTGTAAAAGACCTTTCGCAGGAGATAAAATCCAATTAATGATGTTTCCAAGACTTCCTAAAACAATGACAAGAGAGCTGACAAAAATCCAAGATTTGAGATTGAATGCTGTAAAAAATGCGCTAAATACTTGCATTAGACCGCCTGCAAGATGGATTTCATTTTGAGGAAGGACGGAGGCAATGGCTAAAGATCCGCAAAGCATTGTGAAAAGAATGATGAAACAGGCGAGAATGATCGCTTTTGGAAATGTTTTTTTTGCATTTGGAACTGAATTGATATGAACTCCTGATAGCTCTAAACCGCTAAATGATGTGATGATTGCAACAAGAGCTGTCCATTCGGCGATGTTATCTAAAGAAGGGAAGATCGCAGGTAGAGAAAAGGAAATGTGAATGGGTTTTTGATTATAGTTCCAAATAAAACCTAAAACAATGAGTACAAGCATGGGAATAATGGTGCCGATGAAGCAGCAAAATTCATTGAAGAGTGTAGAAATGCGGATTCCATACAGATTGATGAGTGTGAGCGTCCAAAAAATGCCCATAATTGCAACGGTCATATAGGTCTTGCTATAAATGAGCGAAGGATCGAAGAGATAAGCGCCGGTTCCGGCTAAAAAGGAAAGAATTGTTGGATACCAGGTCACTGCATTCATCCATTGCAGCCAAATAGCGAGCATTCCTAGCTTGTCATTGAAGGCTAGTTTAACCCAATGATAAATCCCTCCGGTTCTTGCAGAAATGGCGGAGAGTTCTGCGGAAACAAGAGCTGTTGGAAATAAGAAAAAGATCGCCGCAAAAAAGAAAAAGAAAATTAAAGGGCTTCCAAAGATCGCAGCCGACGGTAAATTTCGATTGCTATCTACAGAAGAGATAATGAGAAGAAGAAGCGCAAAAAAAGAAATTTTTGATTTTAACATATTTTATTTTTCGGTTTTTTCTGATTGAAATTTTTTATGAGAGAGCCATATGGAAAGACTTAAAATAAAAATCCCTCCAATAAATATCGGCACTATGACGGTATACATGTATTCTGCTAAAAAGGCCGATAGAATTCCAAAAGCGCCTAAAGCAATCCCGATAATTAGAAAAATTGACTCGATATAAATTCCTGCTAAAAAGACTCCAAGGCTTAATATGATCATGTGGACCATTCCTGCATTGAATCGGCTGAGAGCTCCGAGATGCACGAGATAAGAAATGGCAAAAATGGCGCCAATGACTCCAATCCAATGAAGAATTTCATGTCCAATTGTGATGGGACTTATGGTTTGTTTTTCTCTTTTTACATACCAGCTCAGCCATAAGGCTAAAATTGCATAGATAGGGACTACCCATTTCCAATAATCAAATCCTCCGCCTTTTTGAATATCTGTAATGATCATTCCCAAAAAGGCAAGTACTAGCATTGCAAGCCCAACCCCGAGTCTTGCTTTCCATGGATGTCTTGTTCCCATATGTCCTCAATTTGCTTTCCGCAATCAGCACTTTATGAATCCAAAGCGATTGCAAGCTTTTAAAAAGATTTTTTAACCCATTTTTGATATAACTGATTTTCTATATATCGGCAAACTTTGAGCGATGCTCGTTCAATGATTCTGCAAGGGGATCCTTAAATTTGGGCCAGGCATAGCCCGAGCTTGGAAGGAATGTTGTGTATAAGTTTTTGTATTTAAACATCTTATGCAATCTTTTCGCCCTCCAGTTCCGCTTCTTGAATCATTTTCGGTATAAGTGAAAAATAAGTGAAAATAGATGTTGTTATTTTCGTTTTTGTTTTTTATAATTATTATAAATTAATAATTTAATGTTGTATGATTAAACCTTTTGGTTCTTTTTATGAGGGTGATCTATTTGAAAGGACTTCTCAGTTTATCCCTCCTGGAAATGTTTGTTCTTTATTTCCAGGGGTGATTGAGCAATCATGGTTGTCTATATTGAATTCCATATCTTTCGAAAATTTTTCTTTTGAGAAGATTGCTCCTTATTCGTTATCCCCTGAAGCAAAACGTCTTGAGATGGCTCGTTGCAGGTTAGAGGATTGTGGACTTCTTTTAAGAGTGAAGATACCGGATTCGACAATGCATGAAGAGTCTCTTCCAGAGAGTCCTCGGAGTTTAACTGACTTTGCTGGGCAATTGGATTTAGATGAGCCTACATTTGAAAATAGAGCGAGGATCATTGATGATTTACACAGAGGTTCCTACGTTCCTCCTCGTGAAAAAAACCTTCAAAGCTTTGTCGATCGTCTTATTGAGCAAGGTCGAATTCCTCCTTCAAAATTATCAAGATGATCTTTCAAGGCGCTCGATGAGAGTGACAGATGCGATATTGTGGATTGTAAGTCCGAGCATATTGAGAGGAAGTCCTCTATAGAATGTAGAGAATTTTCTTTGAGATAGAATTTGTCTAAAACTTAAGGATTGTGTGTGTTTGAGTGTGTTTGCAACATCAAAAGGAGATGCAGCAAGACTGACAATGACAGCCACTTCTGTTCCTATTTTCATCAGTTGAGGAAGCGATAATTTTTCTTTTGCTTGAGATCTTTCTTTGTCTCTCAGGTATTTTTGTGCAGTTAGAAAAGTCATCCAATTTACAGAGAGTTTTGCAAGATGCGTTGCAAATCCACGCCATCCTTCTTTATAAAGATCGCGGAGCGGGGTTTTTTTGACATTCGATGCTGATAAAATTTTCGATCTTTCTAAAGGTGTTGTGATTCCAGCATCGATTGCTGCAATGGAAAGACCTGTGCAGGCCTCTTTTTGAAGATCATTCATTTCATATCGATCTAAAAAATGAGGTGTTTTTGTAATGATTGGCCATACCCATAGTTGCTTGGAACTTGTTTTGAGTAATTGTGCAGAAAGCCCTTGATAAAAACCTCTGATCCCTTCTTTTTGAAAGATTTGTCTTGCTATGTAAGAGCTTTTTTCATTGGAGTTTTGGGTTTGGATTTTAACAACCTCTAAAGGATAAATAAGGCTGTGTACAAAAATGCCTCGTGAGATGCCGAAAGCGCTGCTTTTTAAGAAACTGGGTTCTTCTGAGGTGGTCATACTGTTTCTAAAGGTTCTGAAGTTTTGACTCGTAGAGAAAAAAGAAGAGAGATTGTAGCCCCAAAAGCTAAAACCATCCAATACCAAGCAATGCTTGAGATCATTTTTGTTGTTTGAAAACAGGAAAGGGAGATCGCAGCTGTTGGACTTCCTAAAAGTTGAGCGCCAATGGCGTAACCAAAAGAGATGACTCCATAGCGAACGTTTGAGGGGATGAGTTGTTGAGCCCATGCATGAAAAGGAGCATAAAATGCAACCCCGAGTACAACAAAAACCATTCTGATGCCGATGATCGTGATTAAAGAGGCGCCCTCTAATGAAACCATGAGAGGAATCGCGAAAAGGAAGGCTCCTAAAGAGATAGCCATCATGAATTTTTCTCGATTGATTTTTGAAGCGATCCAGCCAAAAAGAGGTAAGATTGAGAAATCAAAGATGAGTAAATAGGAATTGATCTTCATTATTTCTGCTTTGGAAATAGAGGTGACAAGAGGGATTAGACCATTCATGAGAACTAAGGCAATGGTATAGGTTGCATGAGCAAATCCCGAGACGATCGCAATGCAAAGAAGAGGTTTTCGATAGGTAGAAAAAAGAGTTTTCAAACTTGTTTTAGTTGTTTTAATAGGTTGCATTGGAGATGTCGAGCGTCTTGCAATCGATCCAAACAAGGCAGTCATGCATCCGGCAAGATAAAGAAGCCTCCAGCCGGAATCAATCATCTGATAATGACTTAAAAGAAAAACTCCAAAAGAGGCTAAAAGATGTCCTCCCATGGTGGATGCGCTATAAATGCTTCCCAAAAGATCATGTTTTTTTTCTGAGGTGTTTTCTAGAAGGTAGATGGCGCCGCCCATGGTTTCTCCTGCGGAAAGAAAATTTTGTAAAATTCTTCCCAAACAAAAGAAAAGAGGACTTAAAAAACCGATTTGCTCGAAAGTAGGGCAAAATGCCATAGATCCGGAAATGACTGCCATTCCCATGAGAGTTAAAAAAAGAGCTTTTTCTCTTCCATAGACATCTCCGATAAATCCAAAGACTAAAGATCCAATAGGACGTGCAATCATCCCTAAAGGGATGAGTAAATAAGTGAGCATGAGTGCTGAGATTTTTTCTTGCTCAGGGAAAATAAGAGGAGCTAAAAATGGGGCTAAAAAACTAAAAAGAGCCGTATCGTAATGCTCAAAAAGGTTCCCAAGGCAAGTATTCCATAATTTACGAAATGACATGATGAGCGCATCTCCAAATGGAAAGGATTTTCTCTACGACCTTATCTGGTTGATCTGCATCCATCAGGCCTCCTGCCATGGCGATGCCATCTTCACGATGTAATTCTCGATAAACATCTTCTGCACATTCCGCATTTAATCCTCCGATGGCGACCATTCTATGAGACGAGTGCATGCGCGCTTTTTCGAGTCCTTTCATCCCCCAAAGGACATCATTTTTAGGACATGTTTTTTTGGATGCAGATACTTTTACACTTAAATAATCGACATCTGTTTGGTTCATAAGAAGCACTTCATCGATGGTTTTTACAGGAACTCCAATGATTTTTGTGTGGCCTAATCGTTTTCTTGCTTCAGAATAAGGAAAAGGCTCTTCCAAGTAGACTCCATCAGCATCGACAGCATCAGCTACTTCAAAAAGGTTTAATGTATTGATAAATAACGGAACGGAGATGTTTCTTTTCAAAAAAGAAGCAATTTTTACAGTGCTTTCAAAATTGCTTTTATCATCTCTTAATTGTACACAAGAAACGCCTCCTTGTACGGCTTTCAGGATTTGGGAGATAAATACATTTTCATTAGGATAAGAAGGACGATTTGCAACGAGATAAAGGGATAGATGAAATGGTCTACGTGCTTGAACTATGTTCATATTGGATCTCCAAAAGTTAACCTTAAGAGATCTCTTAAAAATAAGAAGTCTATTTTCATATCACTCTTCCTACGCCGGCATAACCCGGATCAGGTATTAAGGGACTCTCTCAGCTATCTTCTATAGAAGGGATAGCACCCCTGGTGTTTGCTTAAGAGTATGAAATTGAAAGAGATTTTTTGCAAGAAGAAGATTAGAATGAGCAGCCTCTTTGGATGAGTTCTTTTTTTAAAGAAGGGACGTCGGTAAAAAGAGTGCCATTAAGACCTGTTTTTTTAGCGCTTTCGATGAAAGTGGAAATATCATCTGTGTAAAAACATTCTTGAGGAGAGCATTTGGCGATTTCGAGAGCTTTTTGAAAAATGCGAGGATCGGGCTTTAAGAGTCCTACCTGAAAAGAGAGGATTTTGTCGTCAAAAAGATCCATGATGGGATAATGGGATGCAATATACCGGTAGTGACTTTCGCAGGTATTGGAGATGATGACAAGACGTATGTTTTTTTGTTTGAGTTGTTCTATGATCGGGAAAATCTCTGTGTTAGGGATGAAAATATCGCTCATTGCTTCCACAAAAACATCATAGGAAAAATGTTTTGAGGATTGGTTGAGAAAGTGGCTATAGAGCTCTTGTGTAGAGATTTTGCCCATGCTGTAGTCATTTTGCATTTCTTCGGCGGATTGAACATCTTTTAGAGGAAGGCCGGAGCATTCAGCAATTTGTCGAAACATTTTTTGATGATCGAAGAAGCAAAGGACATTTCCAATGTCAAAATAGATCGTTTTGAGCATGCTTACCTTAAAGATGGACTATTATAAAGTTTGTTGTAGCAATAGAGCGTGTTTTGCATGAGCATGGCGATGGTCATGGGCCCTACACCACCAGGGACGGGGGAGATCCATGAAGTGATGGGAGCTACATTTTCAAAGTCGACATCTCCGACAATTTTTCCATCGCAAAGACGATTGATCCCTACATCGATGACAACTGCTTTTGGTTTTACCATTTCTTTTTTGATGAAATGGGCCTTCCCGATTGCTGCCACTAAAATGTCTGCTGATTGTGTAATGTCTGTTAAGTGCTCAGATTGACTATGGGCGATTGTGACTGTTGCATTACAGTGAGGTCTTTTTTGCATGAGAATAGCTGCCAGAGGTTTACCTACAATATTGCTTCTTCCTACGATCACTACATGTTTTCCTTCAACGGGGATGTTGTATTTTTGAAGAAGGATTTTGATTCCATGAGGTGTGCAGGGCAAGAATCCATGGTCCTCTCCGAGAAGCATTTTGCCGATATTGACGGGATGGAATCCATCGACGTCTTTTTCGGGGTTGATAGAGAGCATAACGGCTCTATCATTGATATGCATGGGCAGTGGAAGTTGTACGAGGATTCCATCGACATTTGGATTTCGATTGAGCAGATCAATTTCACGAAGGAGTTCGTCTTGAGAAATGGTGGATGGCAAATGGGTGAGAGTCGATAGGATGCCAATCGCAGCACAAGCTCTTTTTTTTGCACGCACATATGTTTGAGAGGCCGCATTGTCTCCAACGAGTATAAAGGCAAGACTTGGTTTTCTTCCTTGGATGACAGCAACTTGTGCGCGAATTTGTTCTTCAAGTTCGAGAGCTATTTTTTTACCGTCAATCAGTCTCATAATTTACTTCGATTTAAAATTTCATGAAGAGCATCGTGGATGAGTCCATTGGATCCAAGAATTGGCGTTTTACTGTGGTATGAAAATGGAGTTTTATCCCAACCGGTGACTTTGCCTTTAGCTTCTTGAATGAGAAGATACCCCGCTGCACAATCCCAGGGAGCAAGACCTACTTCAAAAAAACCATCGACTCTTCCTGCCGCAGTATAAGCAAGATCGATGGCGGCAGATCCAAGGCGGCGAATCGGAATCCCAGCTCTTAAGATATCTACAAAATGTTCAATGCAATGGAATGGATTTTCATGAAGATTATAAGGAAATCCGGTAGAGATCATTGCCTCTTTGATAGTATTGGTTTTGGACACGGAAATAGGATGGCCGTTTAAGAAAGCTCCTTTTCCTTTTTCTGCAATAAAAAGCTCATGTGTTATGGGTTGATAGACAACTCCGCAAAAGAGCTCTTTTTTGAGTTCTAATGCAATACTGACAGAAAAAATAGGAACCTGGTGTGCAAAATTGACTGTTCCATCGAGAGGATCAATAATCCAAAGAATTTCGGAATCTGCTCCTACATGTCCACTTTCTTCGGCTAAAAAGCAGGAACCGGGTACGTTTTGAGCGAGAAATTCAATGATGTTCGTTTCTGAAAGACGATCGTATTCAGTGACAAGATTATGTCTTCCTTCTTTATGTGAAATCGAAAAATGAGTTCCAAAGCCTTGTCGTAAAATTTCTCCGGCATGGAGAGCTGCGTCGATCGCAATCAACGTTAAGTGGGAAAAAGTTTTTGTTTTATATTGTTCCAATAGACACTCGTAAATTGGGTTATCTTTTTATAGATAAAAAGTGGCAGAGATATCCAGACCAATGCGTAAATACCATCAGCAATGGGCATCAGAGATAAATCCCCAAAAGCCCATTGTCCTGTAAAAGGGATTCTTCTGTCAAAGAGAAAAAGAAGAAAAAGTTGTAATAAGGTGGATAAGAAAGAAATGACAACTGTAAAAAGGCTTAAATGCACAGGGTTGCTCATAAAAGCCCAAGTTTTAAATCGAAACAAAAGCATGATGATGATTGTATAATTGAGTGCATGGACACCTGATGGATCTTCTGAAAGACAATCGACAACAGCACCGCTTAAGAAAGCAAGCCAAAGCGCTTTTGGTAAATTGCAGCGCAAAATAATAGAAGCAATCCAAGGGCCGTAAGCAAAAAGACAGATTTTTGGAATCAGAACATTTTGCAAAAAAAGAGTTGTGGTGGTGAGGAAAAAGATTAGAGGTAACATGGCTGTTTTTTACAACCTCTTGTATGCCAATTCCAGGCCGATAGAATGATTGTAGGAAGATCGGAAACTTGAGGAATCCATTCAAGAAGTCGCTTTGCTTTTGTATGATCTGCCACTAAAATGGCAGGCTCTCCCTCTCGTCTTTTTTCAAAACGAACAGATATTTTTTCAGGACTCAATGTTTGGATTTTATTGATGATTTCCAGAACGCTATAACCTTTTGCTGTGCCGAGATTGATGGACTTACTTTGTTTGTTTTGAAGGAGATATTGCAACGCTTTGACATGAGCGTCGGCAAGATCTTGAACATGAATATAATCGCGTACTGCGCTTCCATCCGGAGATGGAAAATCGGTTCCGTAAACGACAATTTCTTTACGGATTCCCAAAGCTGCTTCAATAATGGAGGGGATAATGTGTGTCTCCGGAGTGTGGTCTTCTCCGATTTCTCCATCGAGATCGGCTCCCGCTGCATTGAAGTAGCGAAGTGTGATTGCTTTGATTCCGTGGGCCATTTCAAAATCACGGATGATTTGTTCAATCATGAGTTTGGATCTGCCGTAAGGATTGATGGGTTCTTGGGGATGGCTTTCTGTGATGAGAGGGTTTTGTGCTTTCCCATAGGTTGCGCAGGTGCTTGAAAAAATAAGATAGGGGACTTGGCATTCTTTCATGCATTCAAGAAGTTGAATAGAGCTTGCTACATTGTTTTGATAGTATTTTCCTGGATGCGTCATTGATTCAATGACAAGGGCGCTTGCGGCAAAGTGAAGAACGGCGATTGGGTTATATTCAAGAAAGGCTTTGGTTAATGTTTCTTTGTCATTGAGATCTCCTTGAACTAAAGGACCCCATTTTACGGCATCTTTGTGACCTGTGGAGAGATTGTCATAGGTTACTGGAGTAAATCCTTTCTTTTTTAAGGCTTTGCAAGTATGGCTGCCGATGTATCCGGCCCCGCCTGTAACTAAAACAGTATTCATTAACAAGCTCCTTTTGAAAAGAGAACTACGGGAATTGTTTTGATGAGAATGACGACATCTTGAAAGAAGCTATGATGCAAGGCATATTCCTCTTCAATTTCACAACGTTTGGAAAATGAGATATTGCTTCTTCCGGAAATTTGCCAAAGTCCTGTAATGCCGGGCCGAACAGAGAGGATTGTATTTGTTTTATTTCCATACAGAAGATGGATTTCTTCCAAAAAATGATGAGGCGGCCCCATTAAGGTAGGAGGTCTTGGTCCTACAAGACTTAAATCTCCTTTAAGAACATTCCAAAATTGGGGAAGTTCATCTAAGGATGTTTTTCTTAGGTAGTAGCCAATGGGAGTAATGCGAGGATCTTGTTTTAATTTTTGAAACATCTCCCATTCTTTTTGAAGAGATGGATCTGATGCTAAAAGCGAATGAAGACGAACGTCCGCATCTTGGTACATGGAGCGAAATTTCCAACACTCGATGACTTTTCCCCCTCTTCCCAATCGATAGCTTTTATAGAAAATGGGACCTTTGGAAGTCGCCTTAATCAAAAGAGAGATGAGTAGAAAAAGGGGAGAGAATAAACTTAAAAAAAGGCTGCTAAAAATAAGATCAAAGAGCCTTTTTTTTGCATTATGTTGGATTGAAATTGTCATACATCAATTTTTGATTTGATCCGGAACGCCGATGCCAATGTAGTCAAATCCTTTTTCTTTCATATCGAGTGGTTTGTATTGGTTTCGTCCATCAAAAATAGCAAGGCCTTTCATGTGATTTTTAATGGATTTGAAATCGACTAGGCGAAATTGTTTCCATTCTGTTAAAAGAGCGACCGCATCTGCACCGTTTGCCGCTTCAAACTCATCTTGACACCAGGTGATGTTTGCATTGTCTTTCAGCATTTGTTTTGCATTCGGAATTGCGACAGGATCAAAAAGACGGATTTTGGCGCCTTCTTTAAGAAGTTGCTGTATGAATATTAAAGAAGGAGCTTCTCGCATATCATCTGTATCGGGTTTAAAAGAAAGTCCCCAAATTCCGATGGTTTTTCCCTGGAGGCCTCCGCGAGAAGAGAAATAGTTTTGGATTTTTTGTCCAAGGACTTGCTTTTGTTTTTCATTCACTGCATCGGTTGCTTCAAGAAGAGTTGCTTCACATCCAGCCTCTTTTGCTGTTGAAATTAAAGCTCTTACATCTTTAGGAAAGCAAGATCCTCCGTAGCCAATCCCTGCATAAAGAAAGCTATAGCCGATACGAGAATCGGATCCAATCCCTTTTCTCACTTCATTAATGTTGGCTCCTACTTGTTTGCAAATGGATGCCATTTCATTCATGAATGAGATTCTTAAGGCGAGCATGGCATTGGCCGCATATTTTGTCATTTCTGCAGAAAGGGTATCCATGACAAGGATTCGATCATGGCTGATGGTAAATGGGGCATAGATTTCTTTGAGTGCTTCGATTGCTTTTGAGGTATTTGCTCCAATGACAATCCGATCGGGTTTTAGGCAGTCTTGGACAGCGGCTCCTTCTTTTAAAAATTCAGGATTTGATACAACATCAAAAGAGACAGAATCTCCTCTCACTTCTCGAATCGCAGCCGCCACTTTTGCGGCCGTTCCAACCGGGACTGTTGATTTGTTGACGATGATTTTATAGCCATTCATATGTGTTGCGATTTCTTTAGCAGCATTGAGAACGAAGCTTAAATCGCAAGAGCCATCTTCTTGAGATGGGGTAGGAACAGCAATGAAGCAAACATTGGCTTCTTCAACAGCTTTTTTGTAATTATCGGTGAATTTGAGTCGTTTTTGTTTGATGTTTCTTTTGACGATTTCTTCAAGCCCCGGTTCAAAAATGGGGATGATGCCTTCTTGCAGTTTTTCGATTTTGGTTTTGTTAATATCAAGACAAGTGACGTTGTGTCCCATTTCCGCAAAACAAGCTCCGGTAACAAGCCCAACATATCCAGTTCCAACCATCAAAATCTGCATGTGATTTCTCCTTTCAAAACCTCAATTTGTTATCAAAATGAGATTTTCATTGCCAGCATTAATTTTTTAATCCCAGCCCTCTCCTGGAAATTCAGGAAGATGATGCGTCGATTTTCGACGGTAAAAGATTAAAGTAAGAATGAAAGCAACAAACATAAGTCCCGCTAAGACAAAATGGATATGAGAAAAACTGTCGATACTGGCAATGCGCTCTGAAGTGGGATTCTCTCCATATTTTTTGAAGATGGGGATTTGAAAAAGATGCATCAAAAATCCGATGATGGCAATTCCGATGGTTCCTGAAAAAGTTCTCAGTGTTGCGATCATCCCTAAGCCAACTCCCAATTTGGAAGAGGGGATTGATTTCATGGCTGTTGTGTACGAAGGATTGAAAATGAAAGATGTTCCGATGCCGAAAAGAATAAGAGTTATCAGTAGAGGGGGTAAGGAAGGGGTGCTGAAAAATCCAAGCCATAGACAAGAGACAATGACAGAGATGTATCCAAGAGATGTGGGAAGCTTTGGACCGTAGCGATCGGAGAGTATCCCCCCAAGAATTGGGATGAAAAAGAGGGTGATTCCTGATGAAAACGTAATGAGACCCGCAGAAAGAGGAGAATATCCTAAAGTGGTTTGAAAATACATCGCTCGAAACATTGAGATCATTAAGACAAAGTTTGTGATTGCGATGCTAATATTAATGGCTTTGAACGTATGATTTTTAAACAAGGAGAGATCGAGAAAAGGATGCGGGGATGTTTTTTCTTTTTTTAAGAGAAAATAGAGAGAAAGAACTCCAGAGAGAATGCAACCGATCGTGGAGAGGGAAAGAAAAGACCAGTCTCTTCCATTCATATAAAGAAGAGTGAAACTGGCGGTAAATAGAGCAAATAAGGTTAATGCAAAGAGGTCGATTTTTTGTTTTGTTGTGGGTGTTTCTGGAATATAAAGAAATGCAAAAAGAAGAGAGATACAGGCAAGAGGCCAATTGATCCAAAAAATCCAATGCCATGAAAACATTTGAGTGAGATATCCTCCAATCAAAGGTCCTGAAATTCCAAAAAAAGAGGCAATGCTTACGCTAAACCCAATGGTTTTTCCTCTGGATTCAGCAGGGAAAATAAAGGCGATGAGCGATTGAAGAGAAGGGATCACAAAAGCGGCCCCAATTCCTTGTAAGGCTCTAGATCCAATGAGCATTTCGATATTGCTGCTTAGGCCGCAAAGAATGGATGCAACGGCAAAAAGAAAAATTCCCAGCATAAATGCGAGGCGCTTACCTACACGATCGGCAATTTTTCCTCCAAGGATAGAAAACATGGTGGTGAAAAGAAGGTAGCTATTGATCGTCCATTCAGCCTGTAGGTCGCTTGCGATGAGTTCTTTACGAATGGTTGGAAGCGCTACTGGAAGAATCGATTGATCCATGAAAATCATGGCTTGAGCAGGTGTTAAAGCTGCAAGCGCGAACCATTTTTTATATTGTTGCATGTTTATGAGATATCAAAGAGCCATTTGATAAACAATAGCTCTCATCGCAAGATGCTGCAAGATCCATATCATGCGTGACAAGAATGAGACTTTTGTTTTGCTTTTTGACTAAAGAGAAAAGAAGATCTTTCAATAAAGATGCATTTGTTTGATCGAGATTGCCGGACGGCTCATCGGCTAGAATCAGAGATGGGTTGTTGCAAAGAGCTCTAGCAATTGCAACTCGCTGCTTTTCTCCGCCGGATAAAAGCTTGGATGAGAAATGGGCTCTTTGTAAAAGACCTACCTGATCTAAAAGGTGAAGTCCGTAGTTTATATTTTGAGGCTTCCTTGCGATCTTAGATGGCATGAGAACATTTTCTAAAGCTGTAAAATCTTCTAAAAGATTGGCGGCTTGAAAAACAAATCCAAGATGAGTTTGTCTTAAAAAAGCGCTGTTTGAGGGGGTCATTATTGTATCTTGAATGTAGATTTCTCCGGAGTCTGGTTTTTCAAGTCCTCCTAAAATATGTAAAAGAGTTGTTTTCCCAACGCCTGATTTTCCTGTGATGGCGATCGCTTGCCCTTTTTTGATTTGAAAAGAGAGATCTTTAAAAAGCACCACTTTTTCATGGGAATGAAATGATTTTGAAATCAGGTGAGCTTTGAGGATCATTCAGACCTCAAAATAATGGATGGACGAATCCGGCTTGCTTTGATGGCAGGAATGAGCCCTGCAATGAGAGATAAAATAGGGGTAATGATGATGACAAAAAGAAGTGCTGTCATGCTAAATTCATTCGGAAGACTTTGGCCGAAAAATGAAGGATGAAATGCGGATCTTCCTTGAATGAGGCTTAAAAAGGAGACTAAAGTCTCTAAGTGTTTTAACGTGAAAAAGGCAAGAATTGATCCAAAAATGCAACTGATCAGTCCTAAAAATGTTCCGCAAATACCAAAAATCAGAGCGATACTTTTAAAAGAGGCTCCCATTGACTGAAGGATTGCAATTTCTTTTTTCTTATCGTTTACAAGGAGAACTAAAAGAGAGATGATGTTCGAGCATGCAACAATGAGAATGATGGTGGCAATGAGTAAAAGGAGCGTTCGATCACTTCGAAACTGTTGAAGTAGATCTTTTGAAAATTCAAAATTCTCGTAATTTGTTACATTCCAATAAGAAGACAGACCTTTCTCTTGGATTTTACTTAAAATTTTTTCTTGAACACGATGCGTTTCAGATAGATTTTCCAGCCAAACAAAGACCCCGTTGGTTGGGGTTCCATCCGGAGAAAACGTTTGTGTTGCTGTATAGATATCTCGAGTGGCTTCTTGAGGGATTAAAATGCATTTATTTCCAATAGCCATAATGCCGGGATCATAAAATCCAACCACTTGAAAGGGGATTTTTTGCTCTTGAAAAGAGGTGAGCGTTGAGGTCATGTAGCTCAAAGTTCCTCGATCTAGGAGTTTAGCTCCGCTATCTTTATAGCTTTTAGGCAAGATGGCTGAAACCGCCTCTTTCATTTCTGGAAGATATAATTTTTGATTTACGAAATACGCATATGAAGGAGGTGTTGAAGGAGGAGCGTCGAAATGGGTTGGCCCTTGGTCTGTAGGGATTAAAAGAGAGCCGATATTTGGATTTTCGGTAGGAATGGAGAGAAGATACGTCATTTGAGAAAGAAATGCATTGGATTGCTGTAGAGAGATTCGCATCAAAGCTCCTGTAATTTCATAATCTTGGAACTTGATTTGAGGGATTTCTTTTTGCAAGTCTTCGAGAAGAGAAAAAAGCTCTTTTACAGGATCTTTGAGTGTCCCATTGAAAGCTCTATCCGGTAGAGGAATGTAAGACGGAAGTTCAGCATCCACGAGTGGAGAATATGGATCTGATAAAAAAGCATCCTTTTTTTCTCCAATGGTTTTAGGTGTATATCCGCTAGAGGCTGTGAGCGTATCTATTTGATAAAAATAGGAATCATAATACGTTTTTGTAGGTGTTATTCGAATCGGAGCATGCAAAGAGGTGAGTTTTTGCAGCCAATTTTTTTCAATTCCAGAAGTGACAGAAAGAAAAATCAAAACAAGCCATATGACCAGTGAAATGACAACCACTGACATCAAAGAGATTAAGGCTGTTGATAAAGATTTTTTTTTAGGAATCAAATACTTCAGAGCTATGGATAGCTCAAACATCTCTAGCCTCAGGAAAAATGCCGTCTATAAGGATAAGACGGCAAAAAGATTATTTTGCTTCTTTGAAAATCACGTGGCGACGAAGAGTAGAGTCGTATTTTTTAAGCTCCATTCTTCCTGTTGTGTTTCGTTTGTTTTTTACAGTCCAGTAGCACTCATCAGACTCGGTGCTTTTTAAACGGACAGATTCGCGTGCGCCTTTTTTTGCCATGGTTATTCCCTAAAATTAAAGTGAAAATCTTACTCTAAAGATGAAATTTACGCAAATGGAATGCGTGCGGAAACTTCAAGATCTAAAGGATCTCCCTCTTGTGTATGAAGATATTTTTGAAAACCAAGTCCTGCAATCATGGCCGCATTGTCAAGGCAAAGATGTTTAGGAGGCCAAAAGAGGGGGAACTCTGGAATGTGCTTTTGAAAAAGAGCTCTTAAGTAGAGGTTATTGCAAACCCCGCCGCCTAAATAGATCGCGTTTGCCGGATACTGTTGAAGAGCCAATTTTGTCTTTTTAATGATATCGATGAAAGCGGCATGTTGAAAAGAGGCTGCGATATCCTTTTTTTCTTGTTCTAAAAGCTCTTTCTCTTTGATGGCATAAAGGACGCTTGTTTTGATTCCGCTAAAGGAAAAATCATAAGGGCTTCTTTTTACTTGGCCTGCTCTAAAAGAAAACTTTGATGGATCGCCATCGATTGCAAGTTTTTCAATCAGGGGACCTCCCGGATAGGGGAGGTTTAAAAGGCAGCCTACTTTATCAAAGGCTTCTCCGATAGCGTCGTCAACGGTTGTTCCAATCAGTGTATATTTGCCGACATCATGGATCTGAAGAAGAAGGGTATGGCCTCCAGATAAAACAAGTCCAAGAGCTGGAAATATTGGCTTATGATCTCCCATCATGGCTGCATATAAATGAGCTTCTACGTGGTTTACGCCAATAAAGGGCTTTTGCCAGCTAATAGAAAGACCTTTGGCAGCTTGCATTCCAATCAATAAGGCTCCTACAAGGCCGGGTCCTTTTGCAACAGCAATGAGATCGATATCTGCAGGGGTCATGTTCGCTTGTTTGATAGCTTCTTCAATAACCGGGATAATGGCTTCGATATGTCTTTGACAGGCAAGCTCAGGAAAAACGCCGCCATATTGCGCATGAATATCTGCAGAAGATGCAATGACGAGAGACAGAATGGTTTTTCCATCTTTCACGATGGCAGCCGATGTTTCGTCACAGGTACTTTCAATTCCTAATACATTCATAGAGATTCAGGTGGAGAATCCTTTAGAGGTAATCTCGCATGTGTACACAGTGAAGTAAATACAGTTTCTTGCTGCTTTCTGCTTTTGGATAATTCTTCAAAAACTGGTAATTGTTGGATTTCTGGATGACAGCTGGAACCGCAAACAATTTCTGGATGCACTCCGGATAGAACTACACTTCCACACCCATATTGAGTTGAAACAATTGCAGGCTGTCCTTCAAGATAATTTGCTACCACGGTTTGTTTCGGATGTTTAGGATTAAAATGAGGTCCTAAATCCCAAAAAAACTTACCTAATGAAGTTTTATTTTGATCTTTTAATTCACAAGCTCTTACGGTTTCTTGCCAAGTTGGTCTACCTGCTAATGGATAATTTTCTCCGATACATCCAGGTCCAGATGTCATTTCTTCATAAAGATTCAACCATCCTTGGCCTAAAGGAGAAGGAGCATTTTTGGTAAACCGAAATTGTGTAGAAGCGACAATCGCGCCTGCGCAAATGCCCAAAAAACTTCCTCCTTGAAAGACAAACTCTTGAACTTTTTATTATTTTATATTTATTCTGGAAATAATTCAATCACCGATTGTTTTTTGTCAGGGCGTTTTCATAAAAAAGATTTTATACCTCTAAAACCTTGAACAGGTACTCATCATTCCATCCTGCTCGATCTCTCTTTTTAGGAATGCTCTTTTTAATGCTCTTTTCATTCTTAAGCAT
>DAIDHZ010000011.1 GCA_027451825.1 Chlamydiota bacterium | reverse complement strand
CTCTTATTTCTGAGACAATGGGTTTTTAAATTTCTCTTTTTTCCACCTGCCGACGAAGGAGGTAGGTGAACATCTACTAATGCTCAATGTCAATGCTGTCTTTCATCCGATGAGAACCTCCGCTTTTACACATGCTGGAGATCCCCTGCAACAGATGAAAAAACTCATCAAGTAGCGTTTCATCAATTATGCACAGACTGCCTACCCGTATTCATCGAGCGTTTTAATGGCATCTGCACATGTCAAAGAAAAATCACGCATATCAATGGAAAAACTTTCGAAGAGCACAACACAGAAACTAGAAAAAACCAAATCGTCGATGCAATCCGAAACAACCGTCCCGAAGAGCTTCAACAAATCCTAAATGACGGACCCATTAGTGAAGAAATCAGAAGCTTGGCAGCTAAAAATGCGGCGATCGAAGGAAATGTCGAATGTCTTTGGCTACTCCTAAAAAACAACTCTTGCGAAAGATCACCTTTTAAAAGCACTGACAAATATGATCAATGCCTCGAACTCATCATCAATAACCTCGCCACAACCCACTACAAAAAATTAGCCGTTGGCATCGCTCTTTCTCTAGCGACATACCTCGGAAAGACTGCAGACCTTAAAATGCTTATCGATACCTATGACGTCAGTATAGAAGACAGAATCAATGCAGCCTCTTATGCTGCTCAAAATAAAAAAGAATGCCTCCAAATACTCTGCAACGGAAGTTTCGATAAAGCTCTAGCAATGAATCTAGCCATTGAAAAAAATCTCGAAGAATACTTTCAAATACTCCTTAAAAACAGCTTCATTGAAGATCGAAGAGATTCAGCTCTGCACGCGGCAAGACACAATAACCATCAAATTCTTCAAAAAGTAATCAACGCAGGCCTCAGCGAATTAGACAGAGAACATGCATTACAACTCAGCGCTCGACACGGATGTTTGGATTGTCTTCAGCTTCTCGTTCAAAGCGAACCTATCACAGAACACGATATGAACTTAGCTATTGAAGAAGGAACTGAAGCGTGTCGCAATTTCCTTATAAAGAAGAGAGAAGAAAATATAAGAATCTGCGCTACTCTATCTCGCATTTTTCAAATTTATCAATTTGCGGTAAGTATTTTATCAAAATAGATCTCAAAGCAAAGGCAGCACAAGATCCGCAGCATAAGTAAAAATCAGATCTACGCCCGCTCTTCTTAAGGAAAGAAAAGCCTCCGAGAACACCTTTTGCGCATCTAAATATCCCGCCAAGTGAGCTGCCATGACCATGGAGTATTCTCCACTCACATGGTAAGCTGCAATGGGGCGATTTGTTTGATGGCGAAGCTTTGTAATGACATCCAGATAAAAAAGAGCCGGCTTTATCATCAAAATGTCAGCTCCCTCTTCTTCATCTAGCTTTGCTTCTAAAAGAGCCTCTCGAACATTCGCCGGATTCATTTGGTAGGTTTTTTTATCTCCAAAAGCCAAATTCACGTTGAGAGCATCTCGAAAAGGTCCATATAAAGACGTTGCATATTTAGCACTATAGGCCATGATCCCTACATGATGATAACCTTGTTCATCCAAAGCTTTTCGAATCGCGCCCACACGCCCATCCATCATGTCGCTCGGAGCCACAAAATCAATGCCAGCTTCTGCTTGCATAAGAGCCATTCGAATCAAGCACTCAATCGTCTCATCATTCATAATTTGATGTTTTTCATTCACAAGACCGTCATGTCCATGCGAGGTAAATGGATCGAGGGCCACATCTGCCATCACACACATAGAGGGGACCGCTTTTTTAATCGCTCGGATCGCTTGCGCCAATAATCCATCCGAATTCCAGGCTTCTTCTGCAGATGAAGAACGCAAATGATTTTCTAGCACGGGAAATAAAAGAACGCAGCGAACTCCTTTTCGATGCATCTTTTCAATTTCTTGAATTGCAAGATCAATGGAAAATCGAAACACTCCAGGCATGCTATGAATGGGAATCTTTTTATTTTCCCCCTCAACAAGAAAAAAACAAGCACAAAGATGAGAAGGTAGAAGATGCGTTTCTTGAACCATTTGTCGAATCGCTTCGGATTGTCGATTTCTTCGAAGACGGATCGGTAAATCTAATGAAAGAGAAGAATCATTCATACAGCACCAAAAATGCAATATACACTATTTTAACTAAAATGTTAACCTATCTTCATGAATAAACGCATTCGCTTTCAACAGCGATTTTCCAATCTCGAAAATGCATTTACCTTCTTAAAAGAAGGGCTACAAAAAAAAGCTTTAGATCCTTATCAAGAAGCGGGCATTATTCAAAGTTTTGAATTCACGTTTGAACTCTCTTGGAAGACGCTCAAAGATTATCTAGAAAGCATGGGGCATAATGTCTCTTTTGCAAGAGAAGTCATCAAAGAAGCTTTTGCATTGCAAATCATTCAAGACGGTCATCTTTGGATGGAAATGCTTGAAAAAAGAAATATTCTTTCACACACATACAATAGAGAACAGGCCTCTCGCGCAGTAGAACTCATTCGAAACCATTTTTTTTCAGGACTACAGCAAGTCTATTTGGAGCTCAAAAAACGATGTTCGGATTAAAATCTTCAGACATTGAAGCGATCATCAATCTTTTAAAATCACATCCTGAAGTTGAGGAAGCTTTGATTTTTGGCTCAAGAGCCATGAACAATTATAAACCTGGCTCTGATATTGATATTGCCATCAAAGGCAAAATCGATGAAAGCATCGCCTGGACAATTGCATCAGAATTAAACGAACGACTTCCTCTTCCATATAAATTTGATGTTGTTGCTTACTGCAAAAATACAAACCAAGACATCATCAAACATATCGATCAATATGGAATCTCTTTTTATATGAAATCATAAAAAATCCCTTTATTTTTTTCTTTGTTAAAGTACAATCATCTGAACCAAAATTCAAACATTCATGACGACCTCTCAAAAAACAATCAATCCTATAGAAATTCTCTCTCAATTAAATTGGAACGAAAGCGATGATCTGGAATTTAAATCAGCAAAAGGAGGGCTGCCTCAAAGCCTATGGGAAACTTATAGTGCAATGACAAACACTGGTGGAGGAATCATTCTTCTCGGAATAGAAAGCGACGGAATCATCAGCGGAGTACTCGATGTTCACAAAATAAAAAAGAACTTCTGGGATATAATCAACAACAGAACCAAAGTCAGTTCAAATTTACTGACCCATTCTGACGTACAAGAAATCATTCATCCTAACGGAATTATTATTGCTATTCGCATACCTCGAGCATCAAGATATCAGCGCCCTATATTCATCGGACAAAATCCACTTACAGGGACTTATAAACGCAATCATGAAGGAGACTACCACTGCACTCAGCAAGAAGTAAGTCGAATGCTCGCAGACAAATCTGAAGAACCTGCAGATCATCGCATTTTAGACTCCTTCTCTATGAAAGATTTACATCTTCAAAGCTTCCAAAAATATCGTCAAAGACTAGCCTCGCATAAACCAACCCACCCTTGGCTCAGCGAAGACGATAAAGGGCTTCTTTCAAAATTAGGAGGCTGGAAACAATGCAGAGACACATCACGCCAAGGATTGACAATTGCAGGATTGTTAATGTTTGGTCGAGAAGAATCTATTCGCGAAGCATTGCCACAATATTCTATCGATTTCCGCGAAAAACTATCTGATGATCCAGAGATACGATGGACTGATCGAGTTACTTTAGATGGAACCTGGCAAGGGAATTTATTTGAATTCTACTTAAGAGTCATACAAAAATTATCCAATGATCTAAAACTTCCTTTTGAGCTGAATGCTGATTTATTCAGAAAAGGAGAAACAGTTGTTCATGAAGCCATCCGAGAAGCTCTAGTCAATGCGCTCATTCATGCTGATTACTCTGGACACGGCGGTATAGTCATCGAAAAATACAAAGATCGTTTCGAGTTTTCCAATCCAGGTTCGCTTTTAATTTCATTTGATCAATTATTCGAAGGTAATATCAGCGAATGTAGAAACAAATCCCTACAAACCATGTTCAGTATGATCGGAGCGGCCGAAAAAGCTGGTTCTGGGATCGATAAAATCCGACAAGGCTGGGGTTCTCAACATTGGAGGTCTCCTATCATTCAAGAACGAATACAACCTGATCGCATTTTGTGGATATTACCAATGATTAGCCTTATCCCTAATGAATCTCTGATCAAATTAAAAATTCGATTCGGATCTAAATTTCAAAAATTCAATCCTCTTGAAGTGCAAGCTTTAGTAACAGCAGACCTAGAAAAATGGGTAGATAATGCACGAATGCGTCAAATTACCTCCGAACACCCAGCAGATATCACAAAATCACTTCAAAACCTTGTAGCACAAGGAGCTTTAATTCAAGACGGGCAAGGACGTTGGTCTCGCTATCGCCTTTCTCCCATCCCGGACTCCCTACATAACGAAAACCACTCCCTACATAATGAGAGGCACTCCCTACATAACGAAAACCACTCCCTACATAAAGATCATGAAATACTCATCGAAATCGCTAAACCCGCTAAAGAAAATGCTCGTTTATCTCCTAAATTATTAGAATCCATTCTTTTACAACTCTGCGACGATCGATGGATCACTCGTCGGCAACTCGCAGAATTATTAGAAAGAAACGAAGAAAGCTTACGTTCTCGATTTTTAGCGCCAATGGTAGAACATGGTCTTCTTTGTCTTCGTTTTCCTGAAAAACCCAATCGAACAGATCAAGCCTACACAAAAAAACAATCATGAAAAGTGCAATCATTCACGACTGGCTTACCTCTTCCATTGGCGGCAGCGAGAATTGTCTTCAAGCGATTCATGAAATATTCCCATCTCCCATTTTTTCTTTGATTGCAAATCAAGAAAACTTGAAAGGATCCTATTTTGAAAATCTTGAAATCATCACTTCCTTCATCGAAAAATTGCCTTTTTCTCAAAAAAAATACCGAAGCTATCTCCCTCTTTTTCCACTCGCCATTGAACAATTCGACTTAAGATCTTTCGATCTTGTGATTTCTTCCTCTCATTGCGTTGCCAAAGGAGTCTTGACGCATCCGCATCAAACGCACATTTGCTATTGTCATACTCCCATGCGATATGCATGGGACTTAATGCATGAATATCTTCAAGACGCCAATCTCAATCATGGACTTAAAGGCTTTTTGACAAAATGCATCCTCCATTACTTAAGAGGATGGGATGTTCTCTCTTCTTCTCGAGTCGATCATTTTATTGCGAACTCTTGCTTTGTGAAAAAAAGAATCGAAAAATTTTATGGAAAAACAGCAGACGTGATTTATCCACCTGTCGATATTGAAAATTATTCTCTTCATGAAGTGAAAGAAGATTACTATTTAACCGCCGGCAGATTCGTTCCCTATAAAAAAATCGATCTCATTGTCGAAGCATTTTCAGAGATGCCGGATAAAAAACTCATTGTCATCGGAGATGGACCTGAAAAAGAAAAAATCCAAAAAAAATCCAAAAAAAACATCGAATTTTTAGGATATCAAACAAACGAAAAGATGAACTATTATCTTCAAAGAGCCAAAGGATTTGTCTTTAGCGCTCTTGAAGATTTTGGCATTTTACCTGTGGAGGCAATGGCCACAGGCACAGCTGTCATTGCTTTTGGAAAAGGAGGAGCCAAAGAAACAATCCTCGAAAATGAAACAGGTCTTTTTTTTGAACATCAAACCATCGGCTCTCTACAAAAAGCAATTCAGCAATTTGAAATACAATCTTGGGATCCTAAAAAATGTAGAAACCAGGCAGAAAAATTTTCCAAGAAAAATTTCACTCAACAATTTCACAATCTTGTGATAAACAAGTATCATGAAAGCAATCATTTTAGCGGGAGGAGGAGGAACTCGACTTTGGCCTCTTTCTAGAGATAATTTCCCAAAGCAGTTTCTTCGTCTTTACGGGCCTTATTCTCTTCTACAAAAAACAATTTTACGTCTTGCCAACACAAAACTCATTGATGACATCGTCATTGCAACAAATCCTCAATATGTCTCTTTAGTCCAAAAACAAATCAATGAGCTCAATCTCAGTCTCCATTTCCATGTTCTAGCAGAGCCTTGTCGAAAAAACACAGCGCCGGCCATCGCACTTGCAGTCAAATTCTTACAAACACACACAAAAAGCACCGCAAACGATACAATTTTAATTCTTCCATCCGATCATCTCATGGAACCGGAAAGCATCTTTATCCAAGCTCTCTCTCAAGCCAATTCGATTGCTGAAAAAGAGGAAAAACTCATCACTTTTGGAATACAGCCTACAAAGCCTGAAACCGGCTACGGCTATATCCGTATCGAAGAACCTTACAAGGCGCCTCTTTTAAAAGTCGAAAAATTTGTCGAAAAACCCAATTTAGAAACCGCTCAAAAATTCTTAAAAGATCCTCACTATTTTTGGAACTCAGGAATGTTTTTATTTTCCATCCAAACCTTTTGGAAAGAGCTCCAAAAACACACTCCAATGCTTGGAAACCTCGAATCTGAAAGCTATGAACAAATCCTTCTATCCTTCCACGAAATGCAAGATATCTCCATCGACTATGCTCTCATGGAAAAATCGAAAGAGATTCTCGTTTGCCCTTTGGCTCTTTCATGGTCCGATGTAGGATCTTGGGATAGTCTCTATGAAGTTCTTGAAAAAGATGAAAACCTCAATGCAAAACAGGGCAATGTCTGTGACATCGACACTCAAAATAGCCTCATCATCGGAGGAAAAAGACTCATTTGCACAGTCGGCGTTGAAAATCTTCTCATTGTAGAAACAGAGGATGCCATCTATATCAGTAAAAAAGGGGAATCGCAAAGAGTGAAAAACCTTCTTTCTGAACTCATTAAAATTGGCAAAAAAGAGCTCCTTGTTGCACTTTGATCTTAAATCAGGTAGCATCTACAGTTCAGGGTCGGCTCATGGGAAAATCTCTTGTTATCGTAGAATCTCCAACTAAAATAAAAACTTTGCGCAAGTTTTTAGGGCCTCAGTATTTCTTTGAATCCTCCCTAGGGCATATTCGGGACCTTCCTCAAAAAGAATTCGGCATCGATACCGAGCATGATTTCGAGCCTACTTACGTCACCATGCCCGATAAAAAAGAGGTGATCAAAAAACTGCAGGAAGCTGCCAAACAAGCAGATGTTGTCTATCTTTCTCCCGACCCTGACCGAGAAGGGGAAGCCATAGCTTGGCATATCGCCTCCATTTTGCCAAAAGGGACAAAAATCAAAAGAGCGACCTTCCAGTCCATCACAAAAGCCGCCGTTGAAGAGAGTTTACAAAACCCAAGAGACATCGATCTTGACCTTGTGAATGCTCAGCAAGCACGCAGGCTTTTGGATCGCATTGTCGGCTACAAAATCTCCCCCATTTTAACAAGAAGAGTGAAAAAAGGACGCAACGGAACATCCGCCGGAAGAGTGCAGTCCGTTGCCTTAAAATTAGTGGTTGATCGAGAAAAAGAAATCGATGCTTTTATTCCTGTCGAATATTGGACGCTTTCTTCACTTTTAACGCCTTTAAATACGAATCATTCGTTTTTGGCAAATCTTCACACCGTTGACGGTCTTCGGGTCGAAAAAGAAAAAAAAGACGATAAACCCTGCTTTTTAATCCCTAATCAAGAAACTGCAGAGAAACTGGTTCTTCGCTTAAAAAAAGCAAAATATACAGTCGCATCAATTGATCGAAAAGAAAGAAAAAGAAACCCGGTACCTCCTTTCATCACTTCAACACTGCAACAGGAAGCAAGTCGCCACTATGGGTTTTCCGTTTCTCGAACCATGAGCATCGCACAAGATCTTTATGAAGGGATCGACATGGGATCCGAAGGATCTGAAGGTTTGATTACATACATGAGAACCGATGCCGTGAACGTTGCACCGGAGGCTATCCATTCTGCAAGAGGCTACATTAAATCGGAATTTGGCCCTGAATATATTCCCGAGCAGCCTCGCATTTACGCTTCCAAAAAAACAGCTCAAGAAGCTCACGAAGCAATCCGTCCTACCAATCCCCATCGAGATCCGGAAAAAATTAAAAAATACCTCACCATTGATCAATATAAAATCTATCGCCTCATTTGGAGAAGATTCATCGCCTCGCAAATGAATCCTGCGATCTATGATACGGTCTCTGTCGATATCGATACAGATCAAAGCCTGACTTTACGAAGTTCCGGCTCTGTCATCAAATTCAAAGGGTATCTAGCCGCCTACGAAGAAAAACAAGATGCTTCTTCTCAAGTGGAGGAAGATGAAACAAAAATTTTACCGCCGCTGACCGAAAATGCTCCTTTAAAGCTCGAAGAAGTCAAGCACGAACAATCTTTTACAAAACCACCGCCACGCTTTACAGAAGCTTCTTTAGTGAAAGAATTAGAGCGTCTGGGGATTGGACGTCCTTCAACGTATACTTCCATCATGAACAAAATCCAAAGCAGGGAATATACGACAAAAGAAAACCAAGCCCTGAAACCCACCGATCTTGGAAAAATCATCTGCCAAATGCTGGAAGAAAATTTTGCTCCCATTATGGACGTTACCTTCACGGCCCAAATGGAAGATCAGCTCGAACAGGTTGCCGAGCACAATAAAAACTGGAAAGAGATCATTCGAAGCTTTTGGACCGATTTCATTCCTCTGGTCGATAAAGCGGAAAAAGAGGCGACGGTTCCTAAAATTCTCACAGACCTTGATTGCCCTCATTGCAAACACAAACTCCAAAAAATCTGGTCGAGAAATAAATATTTTTACGGCTGTTCTAACTATCCGATATGCTCCTATACAGCCCCTATCGAAGCTCTCGAATTCAATAAAGAAGACTATGACCCGAACTTTAATTGGGAGCAGCCATGTCCCAATTGCAACTCTCCAATGACGCTTCGACATGGCAAATTTGGTCCCTTCCTCGGATGTTCTCGCTATCCCGAATGCAAAGGAATCGTCAATATTCCCAAAAAAGGGGAAGTCATCATAGCTCCGGAAAACCTTCCCGCATGTCCTGCTTTAGGATGCGATGGCAGGCTCGCCATGAGAAAATCACGGTTTGGGAAAACGTTCTTTTCCTGTTCCAATTTCCCTGATTGCGATGTGATCGTAAACACTCTCGATCAACTCGAAGAAAAATACAACGCCCACCATCCGAAAACAGCGTATGTAAAAAAATCAAAATTCGCTAAAAAAACGAAAGAAAAAGCACCTAAAACGGCAAAAAAAACAACAAAAAAGAAAAAAGAAAGAACGCAGCCTGCCTATCAACTTTCTAAAGAACTTGCCGATGTTGTCGGAGCAAACGAGTTAAGCCGTCCTGAAGTCACAAAAAAAATATGGGACTATATCAAAAAAAACAAACTACAAGATCCTACAAATAAAAGACTTATCCAACCCGATGCAAAACTTGCGAAAGTCTTTGGATCAAAAAAACCTTTAGACATGTTTAAGATGGCATCTGTTCTCAATAAGCATCTTTCTTAAACTTTCACAAACTGTTTGAATTTAAGTTCAAAAACACATTAAAATCTTTCCGATTTTATTATGAAAACGACAAGACATCGAGATCCTTACTGCTTAGTACCCTTTGAGCCCCCAAAAAGCCTAACAGCGATAAAAGAAATATATAACACATCACATCATCGAACCCAGAATGCTTACTTAAGAGCAATCGGGGATGCAGTTCGCGCTCAAAATACTGATTACTCTTCAAACCGTTTAATCGAGCCCGCAAGAGACCTCATCCATCCAATGGTTCAAGAAGCGACACAAACCGAGATGAGCCTTGAGCTCTATAAAGAACTCATTTCTGCGACCACACAATCCAGATCTGCCGGCCTAATGGAAAATATCCTCACTCACTTTAAACAAAGAAACAGAAACTTAAAAGAAGCAGAAGAAGCTCATATATTCTATCTAACTCATTTAACACATCTTCTTCATTTAATGCCTATAGAAGAAACGCATTCAAAACAACGTGAAATTATTCAGGCAACTTTATTCGCATTAAGAAATCATCCACGATTCACCCAAAATCAGTGGATGCCATCCTTCTCTACGAATTCGCAATCACCTCTTTTAGCCATTTACCTCTCTTCCATTCCATCAGACGAACCAGATCCCAACGAATGCTTCAGAAAATCTCAACGATTAGTCACGACTGCTTGCAGAAAACTCACTCCATCAAATCAAATCGAACTCAAGCGTCAAGCAGCGCAGTACCTAAACCAATAACAGGGCACAAACTATTAAAAGAAATATTTTAACCACAGAGAGCACAGAGCTCACAGAGGCCGCGAAGCGCGGCAACTTTTGGAGCGCGCAAAGACTTCTCTCGCCTCTGTGGTGCCTATCTCTGTGGTTCATTTTCTCTACGAGGTTCAAAAAAGTCTTTTAATGGTCAGTGCCCTGAAACCAATAAATCTCTTCTTGATCTTACAAGAATTATATGGCAACCTTTTGATTTGAGGAGTTCTTTATGCTCAAAGAAAATTTCACAGAAGATCAAATAAAAATCCTAGATCGCTTTGTCACCAATACATCCGAAAATGTCTTTGCTTTGCGCAACTTGCCGGAAGTCATCAAGGGGGCTTTGTTTTCCCGCTACTCGAGATCTTCTTTAGGACTTAGAGAACTTCTTTTAAAAGAATTTATCTTCAGCGAAGACACCTCCTTTTCTTCCATCATTGGAGATTTCAAAAACACAGAAAACCAAATCATCGCCGTACAAAAAGCACAAAGTTTTTACGATCGAATTCTCGATGGCTATGGAGATGATTCCATTGGAGAATTGGGAGGCGCTCATTTAGCCATCGAAAATATCTCAATGCTAGGCGCTAAAGCAATCGAAGATTGCAGAATCGGAGGATCTCCTTTAGAAAAATCGACCCGCTATATCTATTTTGATCAAAAGGTGGAAGGCAAATATCTCTTTTACCAAGAACCGATTCTCATGACGTCGGCATATCGAGATCTCTTTTTAGAAACCTGTACCTATTTATTTGAAACCTATAGCGCCCTCATTCCTCCTCTCACCGCGCATATCGAACAAGGATTTCCGAAAGACCCGCTCATTTCAAAAACTGCATACACGGCAGCTCTACGAGCCAAAGTGCTCGATTGTTTAAGAGGACTTCTTCCTGCAAGCACTCTCACCAACATGGGAGTCTTTGGCAATGGCAGATTTTTTGAAGGACTCATTCAAAAAATCCATTGCAATAACCTTGCCGAAATGCAAGATATCGGAAAAAAATCGCATCAAGAATTATCCAAAATCATTCCTTCTTTTGTAAGAAGAGCAGATCCCTCTCATAAGCATTTCTTAAGCTACTCGCAATTTCTCGAAAATATGAATGGAGAACTCAAGGAACTGACTAAAAAACATGCAAGTGCAATCCCTGATGGCTATCATCAAGGGGTCAAACTTGTTCATTTCGATCCGGAAGACTTCATCAAAGTCGCAAGCGCCCTTCTTTTTGAACACAGCACAAAAGATCTTTCCTCTCTTCATAGTTATTGTAAAAATCTCTCCGAAGATCAAATCAACACCATTTTTGAAGCCGCCTCATCTTTTAGAGAAAATCGAAGACACAAATCTCCAAGAGCTTTAGAACATGCCCATTTTACCTTTGAAATTGTCGCTGATTTTGGCATCTATCGCGATTTACAAAGACATCGCATGCTCACTCAAGAAAGACAGCTTCTTTCTTGCGATTACGGTTTCTATACACCTCCCGAAATCATCGGAACTCCGATGGAAGACATTTATACAAAAGCTCTTTACAAAGCCAAAGAAGCGCATAGCATCATCGCAAAAG
Source organism: Chlamydiota bacterium (assembly GCA_027451825.1). Lineage (GTDB taxonomy): Bacteria > Chlamydiota > Chlamydiia > Chlamydiales > SM23-39 > DAIDHZ01. The sequence continues at coordinate 43,636 of DAIDHZ010000011.1, read as the reverse complement.
AACTTCCGGAAGAGGCTCAATACATCATTCCAATGGCATACAATGTACGTTGGTACTTCCATGTCAACCTAAGAGCGCTGCAATGGCTGACAGAACTTCGCTCTCAAGCCGCAGGACACCCCGGATATCGGCTCGTCGCTCAAGAAATGGCTCGCCAGGTCAGCATCGCCATTCCTTCTTTTGAGAAATTTTTTAAATTTGTGGATTTTGATGGATATGAGCTCGGCAGATTAAACGCAGAGATCCGCCAAGAGCAAAAACATGTTCAAACTCAAATCTGATTTCAAGCCTGCAGGAGATCAAAAACAAGCCATTGAAAAGCTTGTTTTAGGACTTCAAGCTCAAAAAAAAGCGCAGGTGCTTTTAGGCATTACAGGATCCGGGAAAACATTTTCAGTTGCCAACGTTATTCAAGCCATACAAAAACCAACGCTTGTTTTAGCTCATAACAAAACTCTCGCTGCGCAGCTTTTTCAAGAGTTTAAGTCATTTTTTCCGGAAAATGCCGTTGAATATTTCGTCTCCTACTACGACTATTACCAACCGGAAGCCTACATTGCCCGTACAGACACCTACATTGAAAAAGATTTAGCGATCAATGACCGCATTGAAAAAATGCGCCTTAGCGCAACCAGGTCTCTCATCGAAAGATCTGATGTTCTTATCGTGGCATCCGTCTCTTGCATCTACGGTCTTGGAACTCCTGAATATTACAGCCAGATGCTTTTAAATTTGCATGTAAAGCAAGAGATTCGAAGAGACGACATTTTGCTTCATCTTGTTGAAATGCACTACACAAGAAATGATTATGAACTTGCAAGAGCTACATTTCGAGCAAGAGGAGATGTATTAGAAATTGTCCCTGCCTATGAAGATGATATTGCCTATCGAATTGAATTTTTTGGAGACGAAATTGAAAGACTCAGCGCCATTGATCCTTTAACAGGAAAGATCAAAGCAAGAATCGAGAAAATCACCATCTATCCGGGATCTCACTTTGTCACTCCCGAGCACGTCCGATTCAGCGCCATCGAATCCATTCAAGAAGAGCTAAAGCTGCGAATTGAAACATTCACGCAAGAAAACCGTCTCATCGAAGCACAAAGAATCAAAGAAAGAACCAATTACGATCTAGAAATGATCCGTGAAGTAGGTTTTTGCAAAGGCATTGAAAACTATTCTCGCCACTTTAGCAAACGCAATCCCGGAGATCCGCCTCCCTGTCTTCTCGACTATTTTCCAAAAGATTTTCTTCTCGTCATCGATGAATCGCATCAAACGCTTCCGCAACTTCACGCCATGTACAATGGAGATCGATCTCGAAAACAATCTCTCATTGAATTCGGATTTCGTCTTCCTTCGGCTTTTGATAACCGCCCTTTAAAATTTGAAGAATCCTATCAAAAATTTCATAGAGCCATCTATGTCTCGGCCACTCCGGGAGAATGGGAAATCCATGAAGCACAAGGAGAGGTGATTGAGCAAATCATTAGACCCACAGGTCTTTTAGATCCCATCATCGAACTTCGTCCTGCCACAAACCAAGTCGACGATTGTCTTGAAGAAATTCGTCTTGAAACAGAGAAAAAAAGAAGAATTCTTGTCACCACGCTCACCAAAAAACTCTCTGAAGATCTTTCCAAATATCTCAATGAAATTGGAGTCAAAGCAAAATATCTTCATTCCGACATCGATACTTTAGAGCGCGTCCAAATCCTCAAAGCTCTTCGAGAAGGGCAATTTGATGTCCTTGTCGGCGTCAACCTCTTACGAGAAGGGCTTGATCTTCCTGAGGTATCGCTCGTTGTCGTTTTAGATGCCGATAAAGAGGGGTTTTTACGCTCTGAAACCGCCCTTATCCAAACCTGCGGGAGGGCCGCTAGAAATGTCCATGGAAGGGTCATTCTCTATGCCGACAAACAAACCAAAGCCATCGAAAATACAGTCCGAATCACCCAAAATCGAAGAGCTCTTCAACAGAAATACAACGAAGACAACAACATCACCCCCAGGTCCACAAAAAGAGAAGAATCGCGCTCTTTGGAAGAAATTTTTGGGCTCGAGTCAAAACCTCTTCAAATCCAAGAACTTCCACCTAAAGAGACCAAAGACATCGAGAAAAAGATCAAAGAATACGAGGCCGAAATGAGAAAAGCCTCCAAGGAGCTTCGCTTTGAAGATGCCGCCCGCGCAAGGGATCTCATGCGCTACTACCAAAGCCTCGCCATCGTCCAATAGTATTAAATGAAATTTAAATTGAATTACAGTATAATAAATACATATTAATAATATGTATTTATAATGATTTCATTATCAAGATTGTTTTTTAATCCATCCGGACAATTTGCCCGACCTGCAGAATATGCGAACCCTATATCAAAATTATTTTTTAACTCATTTCGACAATTCTTTCGCCCTTCCATCGGAATAGGGATGACTGCCTTTAGTGTATATAGTCTATTAACCTCCGATCCTCCTCCCATTGAACCAAATCCCATCAATGATGAAATAATCGAGAATCAAAAAAAATATTTAATGTCGCCAAACCCATCTAATTTGCAAAAGACCACTTCATTAAGCGACAGAGAATGGGGTCAATTAATTGATGAGTGTCGAAATCATCATAAACAATTAGAAAAAAATTTAGATGCTTCTTTAAACGCTCAACAAAGACCTTTTGTTGGATGGTGTTATCTAACCATGCGAGGCGTTGGATTAATCACGTCATATATCGCAAAAAAGCTAAATCTAGAAAACCAATTATTCGTTTGTGAAAGTATACAAGCATTTCAATCAGAATTGGGAAAAATCGCTGCGCAATCCCATGATCAAAGATGTGTTTTTATTATTCCAAGCGCATATTACGAGGTAAATCCAAATCTCCCGCAAAATACACATAAAGTAGCCATCGGAATTCAAAAAGAGAATCATCGTTTATCGATTGTCATGTTCGATCCTCTTGTAAATACTTCATATCAAGACTATGTTCATACAGTTTCTAAAAATGATTTTAATCAATGTAATTTAAGAAAAGTGATCAATGCTTGGGGATCTTCTGAATATGGAGGCGTTGCAGTGAAAGCAATCATGAATTCAAAACTTTCCAATACGGATTGTACAGTGTTTAGTGCAAATATCAAAAGACAGCATAGTGGACGCGGCTGTTTTGTTTTTGCAATTCAAGATGCAATCCAATTTTTAAAGGATCCTCATTTTATTCAAAAAATAAAACCGCGAAAATTAAAAGTAGTGAATTCCACTTTTAAAATTGCCAATGTAGATCTCTTTCCTCCAAATGTCATGATTTCTACACAATCTAGAAAGGTCGTTTCTCAATACGTCGAGCAATGTAAAAAAAGTCAAAAATCCTTAAAATTGAGCGAGGATATGCAACATCTAGAAGGAATGGAGCTCACAGATGCGATTAAACTCCATCAAGATACGCTCGAAAAAAACAGATGGATCGATGCTAAAAACGTTGAGTATTATCAGCTTTTGAATGATTTGTTAAAACTTCCCAAAGAGCAAATTCAAGCACTGGAACGAACAACACTGATTCGAGATTTTAGAATTTATACCGAAACAACTTAAAGAATCGGGAATTTGGCAAGGAGAATCCTCGAAATTTTTATTCGGAGCGCGCGACCATTGCCGAGAGGCAAGGCGCGAGTGAGAATAAGAATTTCGAGGTAAATTCGACGCAGCCAAAAACCGATTCTTCAAGTTGTTTCGGTATATCCAGGAGCATGAGGGTTTTCTAAATATTTCAAAGCAAGATCGATATTCGAAAAAATGTGATCTTTACCTACAAGATCAATCAACTTAAACTTTTTTAAAGAATCTAGCAACTGAGGGCTAACTCCCGAAAGAATGAAGATAATGTTCTGTTTTTTACATCTCAAAATCAATTCAGTCAGCGCCTGCATGCCGCTTGCATCAATCACCGGAACTTTACGCATCCGCAAGATAAAGGCTTTTGGAGGAAATTCAAAATTCGCAAGGACATTTTTTAAGCTGTAGGCAATTCCAAAGAAAAAAGGTCCGGAGATTTCATAGACTTCCACATGAGGCGGCACTTTCTTTTTTTCAGTCGCATCTAAATCAACACCTTCTTCTTCTTTTTCCAATTTATCCAACGATGTCACTTTTGAAATATCGCTCACTCGTTTCATGAATAAAAAAGCACCCAAAATCATTCCGACTTCAACAGCCACCGTCAAATCCACAAACACCGTTAATAAAAAAGTAGAAAGCAAAACTCCGATATCTCCTAAGGGAGCCTTAAAAAGGTGAAAAAAATGATGAAGCTCGCTCATGTTCCATGCAACCATCATCAACACAGCAGAAAGCGCAGCAAGGGGAACTTGACTAATCCAAGGGGCAAAAAGTAGCAGCATCAAAAATAAAGTCACTGCATGAATCATCCCTGCAACAGGTGTCTTAGCTCCCGTTTTAATACTGGTCGCTGTTCTAGCAATGGCGCCGGTTGCCGGAATTCCTCCAAACATCACAGAAGCCATATTTGCAAATCCTTGTCCCATGAGCTCTGCATTCGCTCGATACCTACCTCCTCCCATGCCGTCTGCAACAATTGCCGACAACAAAGATTCAATGGCCGCCAAAAAAGCAACTGTGAATGCATCTTGAATGAATAAATGCCAATCAATGAACTGAGGCAATGCCGGGATCTCAGGAAAGGGAAGAGTTCTCTTCATCTCTCCGTAGCGCATCATAATGGTTTCTACCGGCAAATCAAACACGGAAGTCGCTAAAGTTGCAACGACAACGGCAACAATTCCCCATGGCACAACAGGAATAAAACGGCGAATGCCCAGAATCAGCATCAAAGTTCCAAATGCAACACAAAACGTTGTCGCATCAAATGTACTTATATTTGAAAAAATGGCTGTCCATTTTGGAATAAAATCGGCCGGCAAGTTCTCTATTTTAAGCCCTAAAAAATCCTTTACCTGAGAAGAGAAAATAATCACGGCGATTCCCGTTGTAAACCCGATCACCAACGGATAAGGGATATATTTCACCCACCGTCCCAGCCGTGAAAATGCAGCGATTAAAAGAAGACATCCTGCAAAAAGGGTGATGAGAACCAATTCGCCATATCCACTGCGTTGCACAATGTTATATAAAACAACAACAAAAGCACCGGTTGGACCTCCAATCTGAAATCGACTTCCGCCTAATAAAGAGATCAAAAAACCGGCAATAATCGCTGTATATAATCCTCTTTCAGGAGAAACACCTGAAGCAATGGCTAAAGCCATCGAAAGAGGCAAAGCAACAACTCCTACAGTCATTCCTGCAAGAAGATCGCTCTTAAACAAGCCCCAACTATATTTCTTCCAAACATATTCCCAAGATTTGGGAATAAATTCATGCCAGTAGCTCTTCTTCATATTCGTTTTAATGACTCTTTTCTCAATAAAAGAAAAGACACTATTTTCTCTGAATCACAAAATAACGATTCTTGTCAGAGCCTTTTTGAAGCAATTTTTCATTTTCAGGAATCTGCCATCGCCCATGATGATCCATCTTCAAAAACAAAATCCCATCTCCATCTCTGTTATGAATGCGATGAATTTTATATTGAGAACATACACGTCCATCCACATCCTTTACAACCAGCCCCTCCGAACTTTCTTCTACTTGCAAATCAAAACAAACCCTCCATCCAGAATCAATTCGAGAAACAACCCCTCCGATTTCTCGTTTCCCATTTTCCAAGGACTCAAAATGAATTCCCTGAAACAATTGACGCACACGTAAATCATGCGGTTTTGAAATCGGAGGATTTCCAAAATTCAGTCTTGTAATCAAAGTCACTTTCACAAACACCTCAAAAAAATTTTCATCATCATACCATCTGACAAAATTCCACACCATTTCTGAAAAAGTTCTTCAATACTCACTTGAATATCCACACAAGATTGTAAAGCCGCTTTACATAAGGAACCTATCCTAAGAAATACCGAAACAACTTAAAGAATCGGGAATTTGGCAAGGAGGCTCCCTCAAATTCGACAACGGCACGAGTGAGCATACGAATCTGGAGGTAAAGCCGAGTCGCCAAAAACCGATTCTTGATTCACGAGCGGTATACCTTGATTTAAGTCGAAATATTTTCTTACACTGTAGCTTCGCTTATCACGTGGATTCATCCGCCACATGATAATGAGCAAAAAAACTCTAAAACGATAGGAGATTAAGAAATGAGCAAAGATTTGGTTGAAACTACCCATCATCAAACTTTTGAATCCCTTCGAGAGGAAGAAGATGGTTGTGAGTTTTGGAGTGCCCGAAAGCTAGCTAAAGCACTGGAATACAATGATTATCGAAATTTTCTTAACGTAATTGAGAAAGCAAAAGAAGCATGTATAAACAGCGGGCTCGATATCGAAGATCATTTCGTTGATGTCACCGATATGATCGAAATTGGCAAAGGGGCTCAGCGACCAGCTGCAGACGTGAGACTGTCTCGCTACGCCTGCTATTTGGTTGTACAAAACGGTGATCCAGCCAAGCCTGTTATTGCAAACGGTCAGACCTATTTTGCAATCCAAACTCGAAGGCAAGAGCTAGCTGATAATAAGGCTTTCCAGCAGCTAAAAGAAGATGAAAAACGTCTATTCTTAAGAAATGAACTTTGCGAGCACAACAAACTTCTTGTTGAAACTGCCCAACAAGCAGGAGTTGAAACTCCTCTTGACTTCGCTGTCTTTCAAAACCATGGGTATAAGGGTCTTTATGGTGGTTTGGACGCAAAAGGAATTCATCAACATAAAGGACTAAAAAAGAGTCAAAAGATTTTAGATCACATGGGCAGTACGGAACTGGCCGCCAATCTCTTTAGAGCTACCCAAGCGGAAGAAAAGCTACGCCGGGACAACATTCAAGGTAAAAACAAAGCGAATCAAACCCACTTTGAAGTGGGTAGAAAAGTTCGTCAAACGATCAAAGAATTGGGCGGCACTATGCCAGAGGACCTACCTGTTGCTGAAAAAGGAGTTGTTCAACTGGAAAAAGAAATGAACCAAAAATCTATAGAGAAAGTTGATGTGTCCCACGGATTGTGAGAAGGGAGGTTTCTACAAAGGAAGTATTGATGAAGGAACAGGTACATTTAGCTCTTGGGACACCTCAAAAATTTGTTCAGCTGGGAAATTTTTGTGTAAAGGTGCGTGATCAATCGATGAATGTTTACTACAACATGGATTTGGGCAATTCCAAGACGAAAGTCTTCGATTTGAGCAGCGGCACTTACAAGAACATGGAGACCGCACATCGTTCTTTTCATAATTCAGGCCATAGCCATATGAAAGAAGAAGAGGGCGGGAAAAAGCTCTTCAAAGGAGAGATATGCGACCGTAGTCCCATGAATGATCCCGATAAGACGCTTCTAATCCTAGGGGTAGAGTCATTTCATTTTGATGTTGCGCCTTTAGGGAATGCTGCCTATGACCCAAGCACAGTGTTTTTATCGCCCCCCAATGGAATCAATCGATATTCCATCTTATGGTTGTTAGCGCCTGTTACCGATAAAAAGACGATGCATCCTCGTCACTTTTATGGCAATTTCATTGATGACAAACAAAACACATTCCAAACAGGAGAGTTGGGAGATTTAGCTATAACGCTTGAGACAACCACTGTGCTTGCAATCAATGGATGGGAAATTAGAGCTCTCTTTTTGCAATCATTGCTTCCATTGGCAAATCATAACATATTGCTCAACCATCCCAAAGGAATCGATCAGGCATGGCGATTTCACGTATTCGTAGATTCTCATCTGCCCCTTTCCGCAATGCTGCGTCTCGCTGCGCAAAAGAAAAAACCGTTACAACTTCCTGCGCCCTACCATATCGGTCCAGAGGCGAGATCGCCGATGGCATGGGCCAAGCAAAAGAAGCAATCGGATTGAGACTTATTTTGGTCAAATCCGCCTGTTCGTTTATGTCCTTCTGACTGTAACTGCAAGAAAATAAAAAAGTATTCGTCACGATGACAGGGACGAAAATACGATGACTCTTTCCTCGCCATGTATTGCCTTGTGATGGAGAGTGAATAAGCATTTCTAGGTTGAATAGCGTTTGCCTGACGGCGGCATGAATGAAATCTTCTCTATCGCTGCGAATGGGTAACGGAATGTTTCTATTCTTTTTTTGAGGTCTTGTCTACGCAGTGCGAGTTTGTCATCTTCCGGCAATATTTCTAGCCTTGTTTGCTAACGCAATCAATATTTTTGATAGTTCTGTTGTGGGTAGAAACCGTTTTGTTTGGTCCGGTAATCAAATGGACGTCTTTTGGGCTGTCTTGATTTTGGAGAAAGACCCATTCGTAAATAGATTTTTTTGATTCTAATAGGAAGATGTAATTGCCGCTTTGAATCCATAGGTCGATTTCAGGGCACATATTTTCTCGGTGTGGTGCTTTTTCAAAAATTTCACCTCAGTGGATTGTTATGCCTCCTCGAAATGTGGATAGTAGTTCGTCTATGGCATCTTCTAAAATGAAGCCTTCAGTATTTATGAGATTAAGGAGAACTTGTTGTTCAGAAGGGGGGTTTTCGTGCCATGAGGCGTAAGTAAATTGAAGAAGCGGTAATAATTTTTTGGTTCATTGAGATATCTTCTGTTGTACTGAGGAGCCATCCGCCACATATCCGCCACAATCAGCAGTTTTGAGGTTTTTGTGGCATAGCCGGATTTTTTGTAAGTGATTGGATATAAAAGAATCTGGGTGAGAGGATTTGAACCTCCGACCTCTTGCACCCCATGCAAACGCGCTAGCCAAGCTGCGCTACACCCAGATAAACATTAGATAGAGACTAAACTATCGCAAGAAACTGAAGAAATTCCTTCAAATTGGAACTCCGATCTCTTAAATTCTTTAAGACCGTGTTTTGCGCACTCCTCAATGATCTTTTCCAAAGAATCACCGGGATTCAATTCCAAAGAATTAATATCTACAGAAAAAGAGGCGGATAAGGTAACCCCATTCTTTAACCCCTTCACTTTAAAATTGGCATAAATGCCATTTTTTTTACGTGTTAGGTTCGTGAAACGAATCAAATTATTTTCTGCTAAATCTTTCATGCTTTCAACTCCCAAAACCGGCCATTTTAAGCATGAAAGACTCTTCTGTCAAATCATTCTTTTTTGTGTCAGTTGAGCATATTTTAAATCTTGTAGAAATTGCCAAATTGCATCTCTACCCATAATTTTTTTGCCATTTGATAAAACAAGGCAATCAACAAACTTACCTGAAAAAGGATCGATCTCTTTTGTAAAACAAGGCTTGCCTATCGGGCTTCGAATCACAAGCGCATCCGGCTCTCCTAAAGATTGGCAAGAAAGAAGAGCTCCCAATAAAGATGCTGCAGAACTCCCAAGATGAACAACATGTCCCACATGATGCCAAATTGCATGTTGCAAAATTTCATCCATCACATGCTGCATCCCATCATCTGCTCGAGCAACAGCACAATGACGAGTCAAAGAACTTCCAAGAATCCCCATTGCCAAAGACGCAATTATGACGATCTTTGAATCTTTTGGAATCCATGTTGAAAAATGAACCCCACTTGAAAACGATTGTGAAACTTTATGCATGATTCTTCTCCGATTTTTTAGCTTGTTCAAGACATTTTTCATATTGGCCACGAAGTAAAACTGCTTGCGCCGGATGACGTCCAAAAACATCCGCCATAAGGCTCTTCAATTCTTCTCCATTCAAAGAAGAGCAATCCGTCGGTTGTTCTAGAAACTTTAAAGCATATTCATCTTTTTCTTTTTGAGATTTCGAACGATCATTCTTCCATTCTTCGTAAGTACGAAAAGCATATCCGCCCAAGCTCACTAAATCGACATTTTTAACAACTTCAAAAACCTGATCCCAAGGACCTTGGTTTAAGCATTTTCGGTAATTAACTTCGAGAAAAACTCTTCTTTCAGGATGACGACCGAAAGCTTCTTCCACAAGATTCTTAAATGACTCTAAATCAACACCTTTGCAATCACCCTTTTCCAATTTATCAAGGACGTACGCATCTAATTCATCTCTTTTCTTTTGTTCTTGAATTTCTGGATCTTCATCTTCTTTTTCAGTTTTTTGATCTCTATTCATAAGCTGTTGAAGACCCTTGTTCGTAATCTGTCCAAGACCACACGCAATAGCCAATTTAGGAGCCAAAACAATCGGAACTCCGGTGGGAGCTAGCACAGCAGTTGCTCCCACTGCACCCAAAAGACACTTCCAAGGAAAATAATCCATTAGATTTGCAGGCTCTGCAGCAGAAATTTTTCGGTTTCTTTGAGCTTGCTTTGGAGCTGGCTGTCTTACAGAAGGAGCCTCCAAACATTTTCGGTTTCGCCATTCAAGAAAATCTCGTTGAGGATGAACTAGCAAAGCCTGTTTTAAAATTTCTTGAAATCGTACATCTTTTACATTCTGGCAATCACCTCGCTCCAATTGAGCAACCACTACAGGAATCGTGAATACTACCTTTTCCATCGAACCTCGTTTTTATACCGAAACAACTTGAAGAATCGGTTTTTGACTGCGTCGAATTTACCTCGAAATTCTTATTCTCACGCGCGGCTTGCCTCTTGGCAATGGTCGCTCGCTCCGAATAAAAATTTCGAGGACTCTCCTTGCCAAATTCCCGATTCTTCAAGTTGTTTCGATATATAGAACCCAAAAGTTTAATCTTCTTCTTTAAATAAATCGAACATTTTATACTCACGATCGATGATTTTAGATCCGAAATTCCTTGGACCATCTTGGCAGCTTCGTCTTCAAGACGAATTTGAAAAACCCTATTTCAAAGCGTTAGAAAATTTTTTAACGGATGCGTATAAAAATAAGATCGTTTACCCAAAAGCATCGGATATTTTTCAAGCCTTTCAAGAAACCCCTTTTGAAAAAGTCAAAGTCGTTATTTTAGGCCAAGATCCTTATCATGGAGAAGGCCAGGCAGAGGGCCTTGCCTTTAGCGTATCTACCAAGCGTCCTATCCCTCCAAGCCTTGTGAACATTTTTAAAGAGCTGCAAAGCGATTTAGGAATATCTATGCCTTCCAATGGATCTCTCATTTCTTGGGCGCATCAAGGTGTTTTATTACTCAATACAATTTTAACAGTAGAAGCTGAGAAACCAAAATCACACCACAAACAAGGATGGGAAATTTTTACAGACAAAGCGATTCAACTTTTAGTCGAAGATCCGAGACCTCTTGTTTTCATTCTTTGGGGCAATTCTGCCAAAGAAAAATATCATCATATTGCAAAGAAAAACGATCCTTTGCACTATGTATTAATCTCTCCGCACCCATCTCCGCTTTCTTCTTATCATGGATTTTTTGGATCCAAACCTTTTTCAAAAGCCAATACTTTTTTAAGAAAACATGATAAAGAAGAAATTAACTGGAGAATTCCTTGAAAAATAGGCCTAAAATTTCTCTCTTTTCTATCTTCTTTACATTTTTCATCGATAATTTATGCTGGGCGATTGCCTTTCCCATTTTTGCGCCCTACTTTCTCGATATAAACAATCCTCTTTTTGCAAGCGATGTTTCTGAAAATAAAAGGGCTGCGATTTTAGCCATTTTCTTCATGGCATTTTCACTCGGACAATTTTTAGGAGCTCCCTTCATTGGAGAATATGCCGATCGAAAAGGGAGAAAAAAAGCACTTTTCTTAAGCGTTTTATTCACACTGATTGGACTGATTCTCACAGGATGGGGCATAAAAAATTATCTTTTAAGCGCTCTTTTCATGGGACGCCTTGTCACCGGATTTTTTTCAGCCAATTCCTCTATTTGCCAAGCTTGCATTGCCGATTTAAGTCCAAACACCCACATCAAAAACAAACACTTTGGTCTTCTTTCTACAACCATTGGATTTTCCTTCGTCATAGGAACTTTTTTGGGAGGAAAAATTTCGGATAACTCCATCAACTCCTATTTTTCCCCTGATTTACCCATTTGGGTTGCATGCGGACTTACCTTTATCAACCTTCTTTTTATTCTCTTTGGATTTCAAGAAACAAAAACATCCCTTTCTCATAAAAAAATCTATTTTTTTGAGGCCTTCCTCAACATTAAAAATGCCCTACGCACTCCCAATTTAAAAACAACCTATCTCATTTATTTTTTCTTCATTTTTTCTTGGACTATTTTATTTCAATTTATCCCCGTAGTTGGCGTAAAACGATATGGATTCTCAGAATCCAACATCGGAGATTTAGCTCTTTTCATGGGAATCTGTTGGGTCATTGGTTCAGGGTCTCTCAATAAAATTCTCACCACCCGTTTTAAAAAAGAAACCGTTTTAAAAACATTATTTTTATTGCTTACCGTCTGTTATTACTTTGTAACAATTCCCCATCACTTATATAATGTCTTGCTCATTCTTGGAATTTGTGTGATGATTGGAGGCATCATTTGGCCTATTTATACAACCATCATTTCCGATTTATCTCACAAAAACATGGGGGGCAAAGTGCTTGGAATGAGTCAATCGGTACAATCTTTTGCAATGACACTGGCGCCCCTAGCAGCTTCGATTGCCTTTCAAAAATCCATCAATTTTCCCTTTTTTATCGGCTCTTTTATAAGTCTTATCGGCACTCTCATTTATTGGAAACATGCTACCAGAAATCATACAATCAACCATTGATCATATTTTAGAAAAAACATCTCCCACACTCTTAAAAAAAGCACAAATGGCTTTAAGCAAAGAGTATCGAGAACATCACAGCTCTTCTTCTGTTTTTTCAGATGAAACAACAAGGCTTTGCTATCTTGCTTCCCGATTTCCTGCCACCTATGCAGCCGTTTCTTGCGTTTTAAAACAAATTCCATCCGATTCTTGTCAAAGCATCCTTGACTTAGGAGCGGGCCCTGCTACGGCATCACTTGCCGCCATCCATTATTTCCCTTTTCTTCAAGACATCACTCTCATCGAAAAAAACAAAGAAGCGATCTCTCTTGGGAAAAAACTTCTGCAACCCTTTGAAATTAAGTCTGAATGGATTCATCAAGACCTAAACACGATGAAAGCGCCCCCCAAAGCAGATCTTGCCATTTTTTCCTATTCCATCGGAGAACTTCCTCTTTTCGACTCCATTCTAAAGGAGCTTTGGCACTATCCCATTCAAACATTTGCGATCATAGAACCCGGAACACCCAAAGGATATCAAGTCATTCTGAAAGCAAGAGATCTTTTTTTACAACTTGGAGCATCTATCGTTGCACCTTGTCCTCATGCAAAAAAATGTCCACTTCCATCCAATGATTGGTGTCATTTTTCAACACGGCTTGAAAGAACAAAATGGCACAGGCTCATTAAAGAAGGCAATTTAAGCTACGAAGATGAAAAATTTTCTTATCTTATCGCAACCAAGAAAGAAACGGATCCTAAAGGAGCGAGAATCCTTCGCCATCCTCAAAAAGGATCTGGACATATCCACTTTTCTCTTTGCACTCTTGAAGGAACCAAAGAAGAGACAACAATCACTCGTAAAACTAAAGAGCTCTACTCCCAAGCAAAAGATGCAAGTTGGGGAGATCTATGGCCTCCTCGCTGCGAAAGTCATTAGACCTCTTGTTGAATAAGTTGAGTGATGGAAGCGGGACAAAATTTAAGGTAAATCCGACGCTGCAGAAACAGGGACTTTGAACTGGAACGAATATATACCGCTCGTGAATCAAGGGTCTGTGGAAAAAGTCGTTCATAAATTGTTCATGAGCTGTTCATAACTTGTCGGTAACTTAAATCTGTTCAAAACCCCACCAGATATGAACAGCTTATAGACAAGTTATCGACAATGCATTTTCTGATGAAAAATTGAGCAGATATCAACATTTCAACAGTCTCTAAAGAAGAAGAGAAATCTCTAAATATTTATAAATATATAGATTCTAGAGAGAGTGCTCGGTATACTTTCGTTTATGCTTCATGGAAGAGATCTCTTTTCTTTAGAGTCTTTTGCTCATTCCATTCTTTGGAAAAAAAATGGATTTGCTTGGGATGCTTTGCGTTCTTTGATTTCGTATTTAGATGTATTTCCTCATAAGATCGAGATCGATATTCCTGAAAATGTCTATCTAGAAAATAAAGAGTCTATTTCTATTGGAAAAGGCACAACCATTGGACCTGGTGTTCTCATTCAAGGTCCTTGTATTATTGGAAAACATTGCAAAATTCAGCATGGTGCTTTTTTACGTCCCCATGTCATTTTAGGAGATCATTGTTTAGTGGGTCATGGAACGGAAGTGAAGCATTCTATTTTTTTGGATGAAGCCGTAGCGGCTCACTTGTGTTATGTTGGAGATTCTATTTTAGGGAAGAAAGTCAATTTAGGCGCCGGCGTAAAATGTTCCAATTTTCGATTGGATGCCAAAGAAATTATGATTCACCACGAAGAAAAAAAAATAGAAACTCGTCTTAGAAAATTAGGTGCAATCGTTGGAGATCTTGTTCACGTAGGTTGCAATACAGTATTAAATCCGGGAACAGTCATTGGCAAAGAAAGTTTGATTTATCCTCTTTTAAATATTGGCGGAGTGATTGCTGCTAATAGCAAAGTGAAATCAACGCGTGATTGGACGGTTGAATCGGCTGCGGAAAAACTTTTGGAAAAACTTTTGAAATGAAAAAGCAATTTGAGAAAGCTCTTTCTTCTTTTATTGAAAAAATGGGCTCTAAAAGCCTTTTGCGAGATGCCTGTGAATATGCACTCATGAGCGGTGGAAAACGTCTGAGACCGCTTTTAGTGTTGATGATTTCCGAGAGTTTAAAAGGCTACGATGTGAATGATGCTGCAATCGGCGTTGAATGCTTTCATACGGCATCGTTGATTGTGGATGATCTTCCTTGTATGGATAATGATGCATTTCGGCGAGGAAAGCCGGCTTTGCACAAAGTTTTTGGAGAGAGTACGTCTCTTTTGGCAAGTTACACTTTAATGTCTTCTGGCTATGGATGTATTTATGAAAATGCAAAGAAGATGAAATTGTATCCTGAATGGCAATCGGAGGCCGATTTTCGCGCGATTCTTTGTTTGGAGGCAGCGACAAGGTGTGCAGGGCTCCAAGGCGCAACATCAGGTCAATTTTTGGATTTATTCCCACCCGAACCAAGCTGGGAGGCCATTCAAGAGATGATCTATAAAAAAACGGTGACGCTATTTGAGATTTGTTTTCTTTTTGGCTGGCTTTTTGGCGGTGGAGATCTTGCTTTGATTCCTCATTTAAAAAAATGCGCTTATCATTTGGGAATGGCCTTTCAAATGGCAGATGACTTGGAAGATGAGGCTCAAGATAAAAAATCTTCATTAAATATTGTGAATGTTCTTGGTAAAAAAGAGGCGATTTTACTTTCTCAAAAAGAGATTTCTTTGTTGAAAGAAACTCTTACGCATTTAAATTTATGGACAAAACCCTTTCAAAAGGTCCACGAATATCTTTTAGACAAAGTCAATAATTCTGTTCCTGTTGTTACATGATTCATTAAATACAAGATGAATTATTTTTATCCTGCATATCCTTGTTTTGATGAACGAATGAAGCTTAGAATTGTTGTCGGTGAATCAAAAACAAGATGGACAGGATATGCATGATATGCAGGATAAGAAATCATTTTTATCCTGCACACTTTGTAAAAAGTTTAGGTCAGAGATTCTTCTTTTGCTGCTTTTTTTGAAGGATCTGGGGCTTGAGTTGCTGTCTTCGCGTAGATCATCTTTTCGATTTCCTCGGTGAGTTTTGGATTGTTTTTGAGCTCTTCTCTTGCGGCTTCTCTTCCTTGACCTAAGCGATGGTTTTGGAAGCTAAACCAAGTTCCTCTTTTTTCAATGATGTTTGCATCTACGCCGACATCGATGAGCGAGCCAATGTGGGAGATTCCTTCATTGAAGAGAATGTCAAATTCTGCAGATTGGAAAGGAGGTGCGCATTTGTTTTTGACGACTTTGACGCGAACTCTGGATCCAATTTCTGATGTGTTATCCGCGTTTTTAATGCCGGAAAGTCTTCGGATATCCATACGGATAGAGGCGTAGAATTTAAGCGCTCTTCCCCCTGTTGTTGTTTCCGGATTGCCGAACATCACTCCGATTTTTTCACGGATTTGGTTGATGAAGATGGCGCAGGTGTTACTGCGAGAGAGTGTGGCTGTTAATTTTCTTAAGGCCTGAGACATCATTCTTGCTTGAAGTCCCATGTGTTGATCTCCGATTTCTCCTTCGAGTTCTGATTTGGGAACAAGCGCTGCAACGGAGTCAATCACGATGACGTCGACTGCATTGGATCTCGCAAGCATCTCTGCAATGTTCAGAGCCTCTTCTCCATTATCCGGTTGAGAGATCATAAGATCGTTAATATTGACGCCGATTTTAGCAGCATATGCAGGATCAAGGGCATGTTCTGCGTCGATGTAGGCAGCAAGACCTCCTGCTTTTTGAGCGTTTGCGACAATGTGTGTTGCAAGAGTTGATTTTCCGGACGATTCCGGACCGTAGATTTCAATGATTCTTCCTCTTGGGACCCCTCCGATGCCAAGAGCTAAATCAAGAGCGATCGCTCCTGTTTTAATGACGCCAAGGCCTCCTGCTGCAGAATGTTTTCCAAGAGCCATGATCGCTCCTTCTCCAAATTGTTTTTGGATATGCGAGACGGCAAGTTCGAGTGCTTTTTTCTTGTTTGGATCAACGATTGCTTGTTGTGACATAAATCTCCTTCGTTCAGTTTTAGGAATTGTAACAATTTATCGAAATAAGAGGATCTGATATTTGATAAAAGAAAAAGATTTAAGGAGAGATGATGATTTTATCCGGAGACATTGGGGGAACTAATACACGGCTTGCAATTTTTAAGGACAATCGAAAGGTCGTTGAAAAAAAATTCGCAAGTCAAAATTACATGTCTTTAGAAGACATCATTGATGAGTTTTTAAAAGAATCTAAGATTCAGATTCAAAAAGCAGGTTTTGGGATTGCAGGACCTATTCGAGAGCAGCGCTGTGTTGCTACAAATCTTCCATGGATTGTCGATGCAGAAAAGATTCGAAAACATTTAAAGATCTCTTCTTGTGTGCTTTTGAATGATTTGGAAGCAAAAGCCTATGGAATCAGGGTGTTGAAAAAAGAGGAATTTTTCCTTTTGCATCAAGGGCTTTCTCAAAAGGGAAATCAGGCTCTGATTGCAGCCGGAACGGGTCTTGGAGAAGCAGGTCTTTATTGGGATGGAAAAGAGCATCACCCTTTTGCTTGCGAAGGCGGACATGTTGATTTTGCTCCAAGAAATGAGCTGGAAGTTGAGCTTCTTTTTTACTTACAGAAAAAGACAGAGCATGTCTCTTACGAACGGGTTGTTTCAGGTCCCGGTCTTTATTCAATTTACGAGTTTTTTATCAGCACAAAAAAAGAAAAAGAATCTTTGGAAGTCAAAGAGGCGATGAAAAAAAAGCAGCCTCCCATGGTGATTTCTGAATATGGAAAGAATTTAAAAGATCCTGCCTGTACAAAAGCGCTAGATCTTTTTCTTTCTTTATATGGAGCTGCATCCGGCAATCTTGCTTTAAAATTTCTTTCTTTGGGTGGTTTTTATATTGGAGGAGGTATCGCTCCAACACTGACAAAACAAATGAAAGAAGGTTCATTTTTACCTTCTTTTTTTAATAAGGGACGTTTTAAGCCTTTATTGGAATCGATTCCGATCTGGGTGATTTTAAATGACGATGCTTCTCTTTTGGGAGTGACCTATTTTGTAGAAAAAAATGTTTGAAGAACTTCTTCTTTTGAGAAGAAGTTCTTCAAGGCTATATACCGCGCGAGAGTATATTTAGAAATCAAAACGGGCTGTTGCTGTTAATCCATGCAAATAGATATTGCCGTTTGGATTAAAGCTTGTTTGAGAGTCTTCATCTGTAAACTTTCTAAACATGTTTTGATCAAAAAAGACTTGGAATCCATAGCCTGCGGATAGATCAATATGCCAGTTGTTGTTGTCAAAGTAAGATCCCCAGCCAAGTCCTAACTCTGCTTCAAGATGTGTTCTAAGACAGTTGAGATCTTTTTGAATCGTTTTCGTTCCAGAAGCAAGTGCTCCGGATGCATCGTTTTGTCCATTGAATGTTTTAAGTCTTCTGTATTGAGTGAACAAAATATCTGCCATTGTATTTCCGTAGAGTCGAACACCTGATCCCAAGATCCAATGAGAGTAAAGGCCGGCTCTTGGACCTATCCCCCAGCTGTGAGATTTGTTCTTAGAGAAAGCAGCCGATGTAAAATTCTCATCTTGTCCATACACGACATTCATCTTTTGACGAATCCATGCAGCTCTTGCTGCAAAAAATGGACGGAAAGAGAGTTTTGTCCCTACATAGTAGGATCTTGCCAATTCCCAATCCAAAAGATCCATGTGAAGACGCAAGTGCTCTTTTGCATCAAAAAAATGAGTGGAGCTAGGTGTCCCCCAATTGTTGTTGATGAAAACATTTGTGTTTGTAGGGTCTAAATGAGTGATATTGCCATGTTCGCTTCGAAACCATGTATATTCAAGATAAGAGTCCCAATTGTCATGATCAAAGTTGATTCCAAGGCCTGTTTTAAAGCCGGGAACATAGTTGAAATCCATATTGATGACATTTTGTGTCGATGGAACCGAAGAATCGGACATGACGAACCCAAGGTCCATATTATCTTGAATGGGTTGCCAAAAAGTAAAGCTTGCCTCAGCATAAACGTCCCAAGATCCTCTGACATCAATGCGGGATGGCGCATTGTACGCAGGCACCATTTGGAGATAGTTCATTTCTCGGTTTTGTTCGAAACTTTTTTTTGCACATTTGTCATTTGCAAAAGAAGCGGTGGTGAGCAGTAAAGATGTGATGATCCAGTTTTTTGTTTTTGTGAATTGATTCATCGATTTCTCCATTTAATTTGAGAGAACGATCTTAAATTCACATTTAAATTCGTTCAAGAAAAATCAGATGACGAATCTTGGACATCCCCTTGATCGAGGTCTTCTTCCCATTCATCTGGTACATCCCAATGGAGATACAGGCTTGCCGGAGGATGCGTTTGATGATCATAAGAAAGGTTTAAGATATAAGGAAATAGAGATTCCGATGGATTTTCTGTTTCCATCGTATTTTCAATTTCTTGATAGTTGCCAAAATAAAATGAGGGGCGATTGAAAAAAAAATCGGAAGATTCTTGCTTCATTGTTTCCTTTTTTTGGTGTATAAACATGGGTGAGAATTAAATCAAGGTAGGGTTATGAGTTGCTTAAGGCTTTTTGTTTTTTTGTGTTTGATCTTTGTTTCTTGTTCTCGAAAAGAGCCCATGCAAACTCAAAAAATATCGATCAGCATGAGTTCTGAGCCGACCAGTTTGGATCCTCGTAAAGCTCGCGATTTAAATAGTTCAGTCATCCTTCGGATGATGTTTGAGGGGCTGATGAGACTCTCTAAAGAGGGATCTTTGGAAAATGGATTGGCAGAGTCTGTAGATGTATCTGAAGATGGAAGACTTTTTACATTTCATTTAAGAGAAACCAAGTGGTCCAATGGAGATCCTTTAACGGCAGATGATTTTGTCTCTTCTTGGAAAACGATTTTAGATCCCCAATTTCCAACAGATCTCGCTTACCATTTTTATCCGATTAAGAATGCAAAAAAAGCGAAGCTAAAAGAAGTCTCTTTAGATGATGTGGGATTGAAACTGATTGATTCTCATACGTTTTCTATAGAATTAGAGACTCAAGTCCCTTATTTTTTAGAGCTTTTAACGATGACTCCATTTTTGCCGGTTCCCTCAAAAGCAGCCGCTCAAAACCCCCATTGGGCATCCGAGGCAAGTACTTTTGTTTCCAATGGTCCTTTTTGTATGAAAACATGGAATCATACAGATCAGATCTCGCTCATAAAAAATCCCAATTATTGGCAAGAAAAGATCGTGCAGCTTCAAGAGGTTGACTTGGTAGTCACTTCCCCGGATACAGGGCTAAAAATGCTCGAAGAGGGAAAAATTGATTGGACGGGCTCGCCTTTGGTCACAATTCCTCCTGATGCTGTAAAATCGCTCAAAGAAGAGAAAAAATTAGAAGCCGCGCCTTTTTTAGCGACCGGTTTTTTACGCGTCAATGTTTCTGAAATGATAGGAAATAAAGAAAACCCTTTGTCGAATGTTCATTTAAGAAAGGCGCTTTCGTATGCGGTCGATCGAGATGCGATTGTCACGCATCTTTTACAAGGAGGTCAAATCGCTGCGACGCGTTTAGTTCCTCCTTCGATGGGGCTGAACCCTGAAGGATGTTTTTTAGATCATCAGATAGATGCGGCGAGAAAGTGTTTACAAGAGTATCTACAAGAGCATTCTTTCAAAGAGCCTCTTGTCATTAGTTATTGTAATAACGAAAGAAATGCCATTTTGGCGCTGAGTTTGCAAAAACAGTGGCAAGATGCTTTAAATATTCCCGTTGTTTTGGAAGCCGTTGAATCGAAAATCTATTTTCAAAGAATTTCGAAAAAAGAGTATCAAATGGCTCTTGGATCTTGGACAGCAGACTTTAATGACCCTGTTAATTTTTTAGAGGTTTTTAAATATAAAGAGAATGGGACAAACAATACCTCATGGGAAAATAGTCAATATATTGATCTTTTAAATCGATCTACAGTATGTACAGATAAAAAAGAAAGAAAAGAGATATTAAGGCAGGCCGAGCATATTTTAATGGAAGAAATGCCTGTGATCCCCCTGTTTCATCTATCAGTCAACTATGTAAAAAATAGCGCATTGAAAGATGCGATTGTGTCGAATGAGGGGCATTTGGATTTGCGGTATGCTCATTTAGAGTTGTAGGAGGGTTATGAAATGGTTCGTTTGGTTGGGATGTTTTTGGAGTCTATCATTGTTTTCCGATGTCGATTCGGGAAGCATTCTTTTATACAATGATTCCCCTTTTATTTTAACGGCAACCATTCAAGCATCCGATGGTACGTATCTTGGAGAATCAACCATTCAGCCCAATCAGCAGAAAAATTTTACAACGAATTTATCTCCAACGAAATACAAACATCCTGGAAGACCGGATGTTTCGTTGACTCCATATACAGTGATTTGGCAGTGTCCTTCGGAAGGATATTACTCGATGTGTACAGATGTATCTCCGGGATCATTGATTCGTGCAAACGATTGTCCAGGATATCATTTTTGCAATCCAAAACAAAAGAGTGAAGCCCCTGCTTCTAAAATTAAAAAAGTCAAATAATGAAAAAATCTCAGGATTTGTTAGATGCTTTGAAAGATCTTTTGAAGAAAAACAAAGCAAGTACTCAAGACGATATTTGCAAGGCTTTGGAAAATAAAGGGTATTCTGTAAATCAAACCAAAGTATCAAGACTTCTTCGTCAGATTGGCGCTGTAAAAGTTGTCACTGCTCAGGGACAAATTATCTATTCTCTTCTAAGAGAGCCGGCTCCTCCTAAAACCGACACTTTGTTGAGTCAGTTAATTTTAGATATTGTTTCTAATGAAACGATGATTGTCATTTTTACAAGTCCTGGTTCTGCATCCATGATTGCGCGTCTTCTTGATTATGAACAGGTGTCTACAGGAATTCTTGGGACAATTGCTGGTGACGATACGATTTTTGTAGCCCCTAAATCGATTCAAGAAATTCCTAAAATTGTAGAAAAACTCAAAAGCCTCCTTCTTAGGTGAATATTTATTCACTTCAAAACATGTAAGTCTCTGTGGGTTAATTATATACACACATATATTGATTAAATATGCTTAAAAACGTAATATTTATGCATGGATTCAACGTTTGTGTTTAGATCTTGTTCTTTTTTTGTTGTGCATCAGAAAGAAGGGATGCATTCGAGATTGCGTCGTCGTCGCCGTTAGGCGTGTATTTTTCATATTTATATTGAAGAACTCTCCCTTAGAAAGGGAAAGATTCTTCGCTCCGGTAATGGGCGGCAAATTTTTTGCCGCAAATTGATCAGATAGCTCGGCTAACCCACCCTAAAGGGATGGGATTGAAGCTTCGAGCCGTCCGTTCATCTATCCGTTTATTAAACAGGCGTCAAAAAAGGTGATAACCTGCTTGCTCTGGCTTTGTTTTGCTAGCGCATCTTATCGCTTTTTATCGTCCTATGAATAACTCGACTCTTAAAAGTTGGGTGCTTTTATACATTGTTAAAATAAAAAAGTTTGTTTTATGTCAGTTTCAAAATTGCTTTTTAATTTATCTTCATTAAATGAAGATGCATATCAATTAGATGCCTTATTTATTGGCTCTGAAAATAGTGTGGTTTCTCGAAAAAGGACGGTTTTTCAACAAAAAACAGTTCCTGGGGTTGGTCAGATTTTTGATATTTGGTCACACAATGGTGTGGCCTGCTCACCTATGAAATTTAGCAGCCGAGATGTAAAAGAGCTAAAGCATGCAGTACAAAAAAAAGAAGAAATCAATGGACATTCTGTTGTTGCTCTTGATTTGCAAGATGAACAACAACTTTATCGAGATAAAGAACAAATTCAGAGAGCTGAGGGTGTTGTTTGTGATTTTTATAGAGGAAAACAGAGCTCAGATTCTTTAGATCGAGTGCAAAAAGTGCAGGATATTTTGGCAAGGGTTCTTCCTGTTGATTCTGTTCTTTGCGAGGGAAGGCTTAAATGTGATCTTTTAGGAACTTTTTCAGAACAGGAGGGTGAGTTTTTTTTAAAAAAAGGGACAGGTTCTTTAAGTTTTTGCCAATATGCTGAATTTTTTATGAATGCTTTTAAAATGGGACAAGAGCCCATAGGGATGCCCATTTTTGCTCTCAATTATTTCGAATCCATTCGAAGACCGTTTTATCCCCAATTGACAAGTACGGTGTGGTATCCAGCTTCTTATAAGGATCTTTATTCTTTTGAAGGTCCTTTTATGACAGAAATGAGAAATATTTTTGCTCTGACAGAATCTAGTACAGATCCAGAAAGCAAGATTACAGCGATTACAACGAGGAAAAAATCATGAAATATTTTCTTGCTGAAAGTTGTCAAAACTCTTTTGTCCTTTTTGACTGTCTTGAATCTTTTGAATTGGATGAGACATTCATGAAAAAAGCGCTCTCTATTCTTAGGAAAGAAGATCGAGATGATGCTCTTATTTTGATGAATTGCCAAAGTCACAATTCTTCATTAATTGTACAAATGGTTGTTCTTGGTTTTGATGGAGAAATTGCTGAATTTTGTGGAAATGGAGCAAGGGCTGTTGCTGCTTATTTGTTTAGTAATGGATTTTATTCTAAAGAGGTTTTGTTACAAACAAAACAAGGTAAATACCCTATTGCTGCTTGTGGTGGTTGTAGATATTCGATCAAGCTTTCATTCCCTTGTTTTGAATGGAATTTTAAATTTATCAAAGACAAAAGACAGCTCAATGGATTTACTTATGTAGAAGTGGGAGAGCCTCATTTAATTATCTCAAAAAAGATGAATGATGATGAATTGATGGCGATAGGTCGAAATTTAAACCGACAAAAAGATGTATTTCCATTCGGAATCAACGTGAATGCTTGGCATGTTCTTCAAGATGGGCATATTTTTGTAAAAACTTATGAAAGAGGTGTTCAGAGATTGACAAAGTCTTGTGGCAGTGGCTCCGTTGCTTGTGCTGCTTTTTATCAAAAAAAAGGAACTGTGCATGTAACGACTCCTGGAGGAATTTTGGAAATTTTGATTCAAGATTTTGGGGTTGAACTTTGCGGCGAAAGCTTCATTACTAAAACGGTGACATTATGAATCAGAAAATTCTTTTTCAGTTTCCTAGAATATTGATTTTGATGGCCCTTTTTCCATTTTTGACTTTAGCTGCCGTCATTTTTACACCCGCTTTTCCTTATTTGGCTGCTGAATTTCAGCTTCAAGAATCTGAGGCCCAGTGGATGATGACTCTTTTTCTTTTTGGAGCAGCTTTGGGAAGACTTCCTTATGGTCCCATAGCAAATCGATTTGGACGTAAAAAGACGTTGCTGATCGGTCTTTATTCGGCTTTGATCGGGACTCTTTTGACGATTTTTTCGGGAAGTTATCTCTTTGTGTGTATAGGAAGATTTATTCAAGCTCTTGGTTGTGCTGCTGCTTTAAAAATCGGGCAAACAATGATCGGAGATCTTCTGTCTGGTGTAGAGGCGACGAAAGTTTTTTCTTATGGGGCCCTTTCTTTTGCGATTCTGCCAGCGGTTGGGACTGCGATTGCAGGTCTTTTGACTCCTTTCTTTGGATGGCGAGGAGGATTTTTGTTTTTTCTTATCTTTACGGTCCTTTTAATCCTTTCTTGTTTTTTTCTTGAAGAGACCGCTGCAAAAACCGATCCCACTGCTTTACAAGTCAAACGGATTATTTCCGCTTATGCTGATCAATTTAAAAATCGGTCTTTAGTTCTTTGGGGCTGTTTGCTTGGGCTTTCCACGACTTTGGTGTGCATTTTTGCACAACAAGCTCCCTTCATCGCGAGCAATCTGATGGGCATTTCGTCTCAAGAATATGGCATGCTTACACTTGTTCCTGCTTTCGGTGTCATTTTGGGATCCTTATTGACAACGACGCTTGCAAATAGGGTTGATTCTATGCAAGGGATTTTGGTAGGAATTTTGGTGACTTTGACGGGAACTGGTCTCATGGCTGTTTTTTTCTTAAGTTCCTGGATCAGCGGCTGGGCTCTTTTTCTTCCTCAGGCCATTATCCAGCTAGGAGATGTCATTTTGTATGTCAACATTTCATCACGAGGACTGTCGGAGGCCAAAGACAAATCGAACGCTTCGGCAATCATGCTTTTTGTCACAGGACTTGTGACCATTTTAGGAACCTATCTCGTAGGCACGTTTGTACCGAAATCCTTCTTGAGTTTACCTCTTGTGTTTGGATTGATCATCGTCCTTATGTTAACGATCTGGGTTTGGACCTGGTATGCAGCAAAAATCGTTTTAAAAACAGGAGAATAAAATGAGCTTTGCGATTCAACCTACAACAGAACATTTTCTGCAAACTCAAAGGCTTTATATGCGGCCGGTTGATGCTGATCACGATTTGCCAGAATGTATTGATCTTTATGCTCGTAAGGAAGAGAACAGGCTCTTTGAAAGTGGGCCAAAAACAGAAGTGGAAACGGCTCGATATGTTGATCAATTTGCCACGAGGCAGTTTCGAAATTTTCCCCCTTTTGGGATTTATGCTGTTTTTCGAAAGGAAGATCATGTCTTTATTGGTCATGCTGATCTTTTTACTATTGATCAAGAACAGATGGGCGATGTGGAAATTGGATTTATTTTGAAAAAAGAATTCCAAGGACAAGGATACGGCTTTGAGATTGCATTGGCGCTTAAAAACTATGCGTACGATCTTTCTTTACACCATCCTCGCGTGAAGAGAATGGTGGCAACTGCGCATCCCGACAATGTGCCGTCTTGGAAAATTTTAGAGAAGTTAGGAATGCAGTTTGTTGGGCAAGAAGAAAAGTTTAATGGGCTTAGAAAAGTTTACAAATTAGAATTTTTAAAACCGGAGCAAGTATGAAAATTTACATTCCAACATTGGCAGAACTTAGAAAAATTGAAGTTCATGACAATGGAGAGCCTATGGTTTCTCTCAATGAATTAGAGCCTTTGATTGTATGTTATTCTAAGATGGAAGATATGTTTCCCTTTACAGGGAAGCAAATTTTTGTTCGAGCTACCGTACGAGATAAACTCTTAGCAATGCAAAAAGAGTTAACAGCGTTCAATCCGAAGATGAAATTGTTGATTTATTATGGTTATCGACACCCGCAGATACAGGCGCTCTATTTTCAGGAGATCGGCAATAAAATCAAGAAAGAAGGTGAGGATCCGGTTCTTTTTGAGGAGAGGGTCAATCTATTCATTGCGCATCCTTCTGTGGCGGGTCATCCAACAGGAGGCGCCATTGATGCTTCGATTGTATTGAATGATGAAGAACTTGATATGGGATGTAAAATCTTTGATTTTGATCAGCCCAATAAAATCGTGACATTTTCTGATGAAATTTCTGAGGCTCAGCTCGCTAATCGAATATTGCTTCTCAATCTCTTTCAGAGAGCGGGGTTTGCTCCTTTCTACGGAGAGTGGTGGCACTTTTCTTACGGAGATAGAGAATGGGCAATCCAATTTCACTCTCCCCATGCGTGCTATGGTCAGATAGATTTTGACCTATATCCAAATGGGTCAAAGCAACGAAATTCGAAAGGAATTCTTACCACTAGTACAGCGTTTCATTAAAAACCTTATAAAGATATGGTCAGATTTTTCTGCAGGTTGAAATCAGAAAAAACAAGACATACTTGAATACGTAGGCTGTTTTTTCTGATTTCAAGCCTGCTGAAAAAGATGGCCGTAGATTTGACAAGGTTTTTATGAAACGCTGTACTAGTCCTTATCAGGAATGACGGGATCGCCTTTTTGGTAGTTGATTTTCTTTAAGAAAATGCCATTTTCATCATAGAGAGTCGCTATTCCATTTCCATTGATGATCGAAGAGATCGAATCAAGGGCATTCTTTTTATAGTATTGCCCTTTGATGAGTTTATCTTCTTCGTATTCTTCCACAAGCATTAAAGAGCCGTCTTTATACCATGCAAGACTTGGGCCTATTTTTTTGTTGTTGCAAAATTCTTTTTGGCTTTGAAGTACACCATTGCTATACCAGGTTTTGACCGTGCCGTGAATGAGCTGATCATTCCATTGGATGGAGATTTTAGGCTGAAGCTGTGAGTTTGCTTCTTTGGGTGGAAAGTAGATGATCTCTTCCCCTGTTTTTCGTCCATTTTTGATGTGATAGATGGAGTGAAGATCTCCTTTGCTATTGAATTCTTGAACTTTTCCTTCCGGAAATCCTTGCTGAATTTGTACGACGTGAGTGAGTCTATCTTCTTTGCAAATGGCGCGAAATCCGGACCCGTCGACAACTTCTGCAAGAAATTCTCCTCTTGGAGTGTAATAAGATCCTTGGATCAGTAAATCTTCTTTATATTCTTCTTCCCAGGCAAGTTGCCCATTTTGAAAATGACCGATGCTTGAGCCGTTCTTTTTCCCTTGGTGGTAGTCTGTTTTCGATTGGATTTGACCTTCCAAAGTATATTCAATGGCGGTTCCTTCTAAAGAATGTTTATGATAGGGAAGTTCCTTTTGGATTTGTCCTGTGTGGTAATAGTAGACGGAAGTCCCTTCTAAGGATCCTTTAGAATAGGGCATTTCCGCAATCAGATTGCCTTGTTCATCCCAAACTTTGCAAGGCCCGTCAAAAAGCCAATCGCTTTGAGCTCCCGGGACTACATCGGCGGATCCTCCGATCACAGTTGCTTCGATTTTTAGTTGTCCATTCGGAAACCATTCCTTATAGGAACCATTGGCTCGCAATTCTTTTGCTTCCAGGTATTGCCAGATGTTTCCATTGGGGTGATATGTTGTGATTTTGGAAGAATTTTTTCCGTCCTTTTTATAGACGCGAAGAATTTTTTTATAGGGCTGTGGCGATAGAAAGTCGATGGCTTGATAATTTTCTAATCGTTCTTGAGCGCTGATTGTTTCTGTAAGACCGTTTCGATCTTGGATTTGAATGACTGCAATCGGATCGGTGAGTGTTGAGTGGTAGCATCCTGCAAGGATGATAAAAATAAGATAGAAAGAATGTCTCATGAGGATATTTTGATCGATTGGCTATTAAAAGTGGAGATTATCTCATTTTTTTAAGCATTTCTCTCTCAAATGTTTGTTTTTTACCACGGAGGGTAAATCATTTTATTTATTTTTGCGGCCCTTCCAACATCCCATTGTAACTGAAGAAAAAAATTTCTTCTGGTTTCACCTATTTTCAACACGTGCTCTTGTGGTTGAAAATGAATCTTGGAGATCTTAGAGTTGCAAAGAAAAGGGAATTTTTCTCTGAGGTTGTAGTATTTAACGGGAATTTTCTGATGAAAATTCTCGTTTGATGAATTCCATATCGATCTCCAATACATCTTTTTTAAGATCTGTTTCCTTTTTTTGAAGATGAAATTCTGTCATCACAAGTTGAGGACTATTTTCTAAAGGAGTGAATGGTTCGATGGGAATATTTTCAATCAAAGATAGAAGTTTTTTGAGGTCGTGTTCATCGGCTTCGATTGGGTATTTTTGTTTTTCTTTTGTTTCTTTGATGTTGTTTTGTTCTTTAATTGTTTCTTCTGTAAACGAAAGCCGGTTGTTTGTAAGAAAATGAAGTCTTGACTCTAGTTCTTTTTTGTTGACAAGCGCTGGATGCTGTAGCATCGATTCAATCTCTTTTTTTTCTGATAAAAGAAAGTCCATGGATTCGATGTTTTCATCGAGAAAATAAGGGCTTGCTTTGGAATATTTGGCTAAAAATTTTTGCTTTTTCTCTCTTTTTTGAAGGGCGCTTTTTGCTTGCTTGCAGGTTTTAAGGAATTCTTCTTCGAGATATGAAATACGGGTATATTCTTCAAATAAATAGGCAATCGAAATTCCAAATGGAGCTAATAATAAACAATAAAACAGAGGAGATTTTGCATAGAGGAGGAAAGCTTTTCCTATTTTTTCGAAAAAAAAGTTCATGAAAATCGATCCTGTTTTTTGAGGAAAAATCCGACACGGTATGAATCTTCTTCGGGTTCCCAGGAAATCTCTTGAGAGGTGTCGATCCAATCTTTTTCTTGTAAAAGAGCTTCATGGAATTGCCTTGCATTGAGAGCATTTTTTGTTTTAAAGATCAAATTTACTTTTGCTCGGTAAGGTTCTTTTGTTGATTGCAAGGTTGGTAAAGAGACTAATTTGTAGTCAAAAGAGATGATGTCAATGGGATCTTTTGTTTCTTTGAATTTGACAATGAGAGGGTGATGATCCAGGATATGAAGGATTTCTGAGACGGTTGGCACCTGAACAATATAGGGGTATTCTTTTGTATTTGCAGCGATCGATCTTGCCCAAGAATGAAGAATGTCTTCTCTATTTTTTTGAGAAAATAAACTGTTTTTGAAGCTAGGGTCGTAGTTTTCTAGAGAACGTTTTAAATAGCTGATCATAGCTTTTTCTTTTTTCGATACAACCCATTTTCCTTCAATGAGAAGGGTTGCAGAGCAAAAGAAGGAAAACAAGATGAGAAGAGCTGTGTAAATTCCGGTACGTCTTAAGCTTTTTTTAGGGAAAAACTCATCTTTTCGAAATTGTAAAGTATCGTCCAATGCAAGTCCGATGGCGATTGCATATTTTTGCTCATCTTGAGGAATTTTTTGTTCATATTCCCCTGAACATAATTCGCCGCAAGATTGTAATAAAAATTCTTTAAAGTGTGTAAAGCCATCCACTCTTCCTGTAAAAACGATCGGCTTTGGACCGGACAGTCGATGAAAAGAGTAGAGAATTTTAAGCAGGTTTTGTTTTAAGGCATTTAAGCTTGTCGAAAGATTGGGGCTTAAGTGGTTTTGTAATTGAAGAAGATCGATGTGTTTAGCGACGCCTCTGATCTCTTTTTGAAGAAGTGTTTTTTTTCGATCCGACCACAGAGCTTTTAATAAGGCTTCAATGCCGGCGTCTGTTGAGATTGCTTTTTGAAGTTTGCCCCCTTCCATCCAGATACAGCAGATTTCTTCAGATCCGATATCGATAATGAACGCATCAGTGAGTGCAGGAATTCTCCATCGAATATAGCGAACTAGAGCGATGGGGATCGCCGAGACAATATCAGGATCAATATCGAATTGTTTTAATTCTTCGAGATGATCTTTCATTGTTTTTTTTGAAAAGGAGAAAATGAGAGCTTTTGTCTTTGTTTTTTCTTGTTCGGTAATGTAAGGGACGAAGAAAGATTCATTCGCGGGTAGATAAGAGGTTGTTTCTGCTTGAAAGGAGAGGGCTTGTTCTAGGTGGCGTTTGCTGGTTGTTTTGATTTCCGTCGGACGGATGAGGATATCTTTGGCGGAAATTCCGGAGACGACGGTTCTTTGAGAGGAGCTATTGTAAAGCTGTTTTACATTTTCTGGTTTATCTAAAAGAGGTGATTTTAAATTGATGAGTTGGATCTGTTTTTTTGTTTTTTGCAGGATTGCAATTTTGAGGAAGGGACGATCTATGTGAACAGCCAAAACTTGCATAGCTCTTCAATGTTATCTATGGCAAGAGATACAGTCTATATGAATCTCAGCGTGGCAGAACCATTTCATAAAAAATATTTAGGGAGTACACTCCCTAACGGCCTCATCCTGATAGGCAACCTCAAAAAAACAAGATGGGCAGGATGGAAAATATAATCTGAAGTTGAACTTCGGATTTTTTAAGACAAGTACCTTTTAAGAAACAGTCCCCCTCTTCCGACGAAGAGCCCAGTGCAGATTGTCGTTGAGATCGTATCAATAAGACGGATCCAGTAAGGAACGTTGACTAAAGTAGCGTAAAAATATCCCCAGAAAAAATTGAGAATAAAAATGGCGAAAATGAATACGATTGTCGAATAATTGCCGGGAATTGTGATTGTTTTCTTCTCTTTATCTACATGAATCTTCCAGGAGGAAACCTCTTTGACTCCGAGATAAGCGCCGATGCCTAAAGAAAGCACCCACCAAAAGATCAATGAAGGAAATTCAAAACCATTATTCTGGTAAAGTCTAAGGATAGACCAGACGATGAAAACAAGAGGGAAAAGACCTAATCTTTGAAGTGTGATGGTTCGTGGCTTTGTTGATTGAAGACCCATCCTCACAAGAATAATAAAAAGCACGTAGACCCACCAAGGAGCTCCTCTCAGGATTTGCCAAAGATCTTCCATATCCACCTTTTTCTAATAATTTATTGATTATAACAGGTTATATTTAAATTCAAGACCTTCTTAAGCTCTACATTTAAGGAGATTCGTGGTATCCTTCTGCGTATGGTTAGATATTATCTTTACAAGTACGTTTATTGGCTTTTCTTTGGATATAACCTTCTTTTGTTGGCTCGCATTGTGGGTTCTTGGATCCCCTCTTTGCAGTATCGCCAGTTTTTTCGATTTATTGCTTTCTACACAGATCCTTATTTAAATATTTTTAGACGCTTCATCCCTCCGATTGGCGGGGTTTTGGATTTAAGTCCGATCTTAGCGTTTTTTGCGCTTCGTTTTCTTGAAAGACTTGTTTTGGGACTGATTCGATGAAAGATCCGTTTTTTTTAGGTTCCAAAGCCCTTCGAAATCGGGTTCTTTACGCTCCTTTGGCGGGATGCTCTGATTATCCATTCCGTCAGATGTCGTCACGCTATCATCCGGGGATTGTTTATTGCGAAATGGTGAAAATCGATGCCTTGGTTCGCAATGATCCGCATACGTTTCGTCTTTTAGATTATCATTCTTCGATGCACCCCATCGGAGCGCAGCTTTGCGGGAGCAAGCCAAAATTGGCAGCTCAAGCGGCTCGGATGATTGAAGATTTGGGGTTTGATGTTTTGGATTTTAATTGCGGGTGCCCTGTTGATAAGGTAACTAAGGATGGGAGTGGATCGGGAATGTTAAAAACGCCTGATTTGATTGGAGAGATGCTTTCCCAGATGATTGCTGCGGTTAAGATTCCTGTGACCGTTAAAATTCGAGCCGGTTGGGATGAAGGATCGATTAATGGTCCTTTGATTACGCAGATTGCAGAAAAAGTGGGAGCGAAAGCGATCACCGTCCATGGAAGAACGAGAGCTCAAGGATATAAAGGGCCTGCTAATTGGGATTACATTACAGCGTGTAAGAAAGCAGCCAAAGATATTTTAGTGATTGGCAATGGTGATGTTTTTAGTCAGGAAGCAGCTCAAAAAATGTTTCAAGAAACGGGATGCGATGCAGTTTTGGTCTCTAGAGGCACTTTAGGTCAGCCCTGGATTGCAGAAGACATCATGAGAGGCTTGAATGGTTTAGAGCCCATTGCAAGAGGTGTTTCAGAGATCCGAGACATTTTGCTAGAGCATTTTGATCTCATTATTCGTTACCAGCCGGAAAGACAAGCAATGCTTGATTTTCGCCGTGTCGGCTGCTGGTATTTGAAGCGATGCGTGGGAGTTAAAGATTTGAGAATTGCAATCAATCGAGCCGCTTCTACTCGTGAGGCAATGCGTTTTGTTGAAGACTTTTCTTGGCG
The DNA here is from genome assembly GCA_027451825.1 of Chlamydiota bacterium. Lineage (GTDB taxonomy): Bacteria > Chlamydiota > Chlamydiia > Chlamydiales > SM23-39 > DAIDHZ01. The sequence continues at coordinate 11,463 of DAIDHZ010000011.1, read as the reverse complement.
CGATGTCTCTTTATCCAAAGAGCTTGTCTTTGCTGAAACGGAATAGATCCCTGCTGTTGAAAACAAAAAACAGGATAACGGCACGAAACGTGCCTGAGGATGACGCTCGCTTTGCGAGCTGAGGATTTGCAGGTCGGGGAAGCTTTGATCCCCAAATCATCTTGGGTTGCAGGGCTTCCCTGCATCCTGCGTACTATAGGTTTATTCGTGAAGTTTTTTTTCAAAGATTTTTGAGAGTCTTTCGATATTGTGGGATGATTCTTTCGTTTTTTTGGTTTCTTGCGGTGTTGATCTTTTTAGGAGATAGTCAAGAAATTCGTGATTGCTCATGACAGAGACTTTCAGCGCTTTTGCATGTCTGATAAGACCTTTATCGTTTGTAACAACAGTGACTTCTTTTGGGTTTTTAACTGTTTGTATTTTTTCAATGATGTAAGCGTCTGCGCTTTGTCCGAGTGGCGCGTAAATGATTTCTAAGGGATCTTTATAGGATCTGCCGCTTTCCTCTTCTCTTCGATGTCTTCCGTCAAAGATGAGATATCCTGATAAATGCAGTTTGCGAAAATAGGTTTGTAGAGATTGGATGAACTCGGTTCTTTCTTCAGAGAAGGGTTTTGAATCTTTTTTCATCCAGAAAAGGAGGTTGTATCCGTCGAGAAAGTATTTCACGTCGGCATCTGGAGTTGTTCGATGAAGGGAAGGATTTTATCGAAAGCCTTTCTTCGATGAGAAATTCTATTTTTGATGGTTTCATCGATCTCGGCAAAGGACTTGCGGTAATCGTGTTTGAGAAAAAGAGAGTCATAGCCAAAACCTGCGCTTCCTTTTTCTTCGGATAAAATGGTTCCTTCGCAGGTTCCTTTTGCAACTTTTTGAACGCCGTCGGGAGATGCAATGACAATACAGCATTCATAAAAGGCATATCTTTCATCTTCTTTTGTCAAATGAGACATGGCGCTTAAGAGTTTTTTTCGATTCTCAAGGTCGGTTGCATTCTCACCTGCGTAGCGAGCTGAATAAATGCCAGGAGCATTGTTGATGGCCGGAACGACAAGCCCTGAATCTTCCGCAAGAACCCATTGATTGAGAGCTTTCGCTGCGGTCAGAGCTTTTAAAAGAGCATTTTCTTCAAAGGAAGAACCGGTTTCTTCTGGAGGGGCATAGTTAGGAAAATCAGAAAGACTTAAGAGATCGATCGAGAGCTTCTTAAACAGGGATCGAAACTCTCGAATTTTATGGAAATTTGTCGTTGCTAAAACAAGCTCAAAAGACATCGTATGCTCTTTCATAGATCTTTTATCATCTTAAGTCAAAGTAATTGTTGATGTCGGTAATGAGGAAATGCTCTCCTTGAAATTCAAATTTTTCTCCAATCGTTTTCCCTTTCATGGCTTGAGCTAATTTAGACTGGAAAGAAAGAATTTTTTGTTCCGGATTTGCATCCCAAGGTCCAAGAAGTATAAATCGAGAATGTTCTCCTTTGGAATCTTGGCAATCGACTACGCTTCCAATTCCTACTTTGTCTTCAGGAACATCTTTTTTGGTAAGGATCCGGACATTTGCGATTTGGTCGGAGAGGAATTTTAGCTCCGATTGGAGTCTGTCTCGTCTTTCAAGCGCTGCTTTAAATTCAGCATTCTCGCGAAGGTCTCCGTGAGCTCTTGCAACTTCAATTTCACGAGCATTATGAACTGTTTCTACGGTTGCAATTTGCTGCATGCGAAGTTGTACTTTTTGATAGCCTTCTTGAGTTGACCAAAGGATGGCTTCTTCTTCCACAGATTCCGATGTTTTTTTCACGCGAGATAACGATGGATGCGAGACTTCGGCAACGGATTGGAAGATTTTGACATCATGATCTGAGAGAGAGCCGCATTTTGTGGCCAAAAGGATATATTCTTTGGTTTCTTCAAGAGAAGATTGTTGCATGATATTGCGAACAAGAAGATAGCGATCTTCTGTAATAATGCCGACAATTTTTTTGATAAGATCTTTGTATTGAGGCTTTTTCTCTAAATGATCGAGAAGAATTAAAAGACTTTCAAAGAGTCGATTTTGTAAATTCTTATCGGTAAAAGAGATTTTTGCTTTTTTATCCATGATTTTTTGGAAATACCAAATGAAAATCTCAGGATAAGAGATGGGATGTACAATCAATGTTGTCAACTTTTTCTGGAGAGTCTCTTGATATGCCGGGATGCAAAGTTCTGAGAAGAGGTAATCTCTTAAAGAGTTTTGGCCAATTGTGAAAAGAAGATCTAAGAAGATCTCGTTCCAATCTTTTCTTGTCTTTTGGATCAATTGTAGAAGTTGTTTTTGAAAGGCAGTGATCTCAATAGAGTTAACGATCTCAGAGATATTGGATGCGTGTTCGATGAGTTCTATAAGTTCCTTTCCGTTTTCTTTCGATCCTAAGATATCGAAGAGAACAAATATTTGTATTTTTTGTGAAACGTTGAGCTTTTCGTAAACTAAAAATGTTTTGAGTTTTTCTTCCAATGAAGATTTGAATTCTGCATTTTTTAAGACTTCAGGAAAATCTCGTATGAATACATGGATCATTTGAATCGTTGCATTGACACCTGGTTTTGCTTCCAAGGCTTGATGGAATGCGACTTCATGGGGGAGTTCTTTTTCACGTAAGATGAAAGGATCTTTGAGATCTTTTGGAGATTCTATCTTGGTATCTTTTTTGAGTTTTGTTCTTGTTGTTTGCCACCAGCGGTTCCATTCGGAAGTAGGAATGACAAGTTCATAGAGCTCTTCTTTGATTTCGGCGGCTGTTTTAGGTCCTAAATCGTGAAGTAAAAGATGGATAATGGCGACAGGATCTTCTTTGGCTTCTTTTTCCAAAGCATCCGGATTGCCAAATCTACGGGAATAGAAGTGTTCTTTGTTGAGAAGGATAAGTGTTTTAAAGGCTTTTTCAAAAGAGAGAGTCTGAATGCCAAGAACTTGTTCAAATTCTAAGGAGAGTTCTTCTCTGACAAAAGAAACATTGGTAATTTCTCCGGTTCCCCATCCTGCCGAATGGAACACAAAATTGCCTTTTTGCATATGTGTTAATAGTTCGAAATTACGGATAGCGCATTGAAATTTCTCTCGACTTCTAAGGCCTATGAGTTTGAACTTTTCATTGAGTAAAGGATCTTCTTTGAATCTTTCTTTGAGGTGTTCTGTTGCTAAATCGGCAAGTTGTTCGCTATTGGTGGTTTGCAAATCTAAAATGAGTCTTAAAACGTCTCTCGCTTCATTTTGATTCTTTAATTCTCTCCAAAGAGGGATGAGTCTTTCTACTTGAAGTCCGAAAGGTTTTGCTAAATCAGAGCGTTTTACTTCTTCCAAAACAGCAATCATTTCAGGTCCATCTGGCTGATCCCCGTAGCAATATTCTTCCCAGATTTTGAGAAACCCCGGGTAATCATTATTTTGAATTCTTTCACGAAAATCTTTTAAATATGCCATTTGATGAGAACTCCAAAAAAACAATTGATTCTGAGTGAGTATAGAAGAAAATGAAGATAATCTTCAAATACTCTTTCATTTGTGATATCATATTGAAATATGGATCCAAAAACGTACGATTTTAGCCTCTCAAAACAAGATTGCTTCAAGATTGAAATATCTCTTGATAGCGAAAGAAATATTTTGTCTTTACAAGGTTCTGTTTTTTTAGCAAATGAGATCCCGGATGTTATCGTAAAGTATGTGGATGCAAGAAAAAATCATTTTTTTAAACCGCATAAGACTTTTTTTTCTCAAGTCAGCGATCAAGAAATAGTTTTGGTTCAAGAAATTCCTTTTTTAGAGCCAATTGCAAAACTCATTTGCCCGAGAAAATCGAAGATTTTGAGGCCAGTTGAGAGGGCAGCTATTGCTGCCCGGTCCATTTCGGCGAACTCAACCCCTGGTGGGTTGGGAGAGGAGAATGGGCTCAACTCGCCTCAAAAGGACGATTTTAACGGGCAAATGAGTTTTGCAATTGGCTCTCAAGAAAATCATTTACGTAAAGAGATTCATGATTTTCGTCTTTTGATGAAAAAGGCGCATTTTCTTCTTTTTGAGATCGCATTAGAAGATCATGTCGAAAAAGTAAAAGCACTTTTCGGTATCGTTTAGTAAACAAGCACCTAGAAAACATACCGCTCGTGAATCAAGAAAATGAAAATTAAGTGCTTTTAACAAAGGTTTTTAAGAATTCTTCGGCTTGCTCGGGAGCTCTTCCAATGAGAGATTTGATGGAGAGAAGTTCTTTTGCTTCTTTTGGACTTAAATGGAATCGAGGATCTGATGTTACTTGAGAAAGAAGACTTTTGAGTGGATCTTTTTCTCCTTTGATTTTTTGAGAAATTTGTCTTAAAGCTTCATGGAGCTCTTGTCTACTTTCTCCTTTTTGAGTGGATTTCATAAGGATGTTTTCCATGACAAGAAAAGGCATTTGTTTTTTGAGATGCTCTAAAGAGACTTTAGGAAGGATGACAAGTCTTGAAAGAAGGTTTGTTAGTATTTCTAAAATGCTATCCGCAGCTAAGAAGGCTTCGGGGATCGTGATTCTTTTATTGGAAGAGTCATCCAAAGATCTTTCAAGCCATTGTGTGGAGAGTGTTTGCAGTGTATTTTGAGGTAAACTCATTAAAAATCTGCTGATTCCACAAATTCTTTCAGAATAAATGGGATTGCGTTTGTAGGGCATGGCAGAGGAGCCTACTTGCGATTTTCCAAAGCCTTCCATGATTTCCCCCTCATGGGCTAAGAGACGGATGTCAGTTGCCATTTTATGGGAACTTGCTGCAAAAGAGCTGAGCGCATTGAGAATCATTACATCGAGTTTGCGAGTATACGTTTGTCCTGAGATGGGCAAAATGTGGGTAAAACCAAATTCTTTCGCAATGAATTCTTCTAGTTTTTTGATTTTATGCGAGTTGTTGTTGAAAAGAAGAAGAAACGAGCTTTGCGTACCGGTTGCCCCTTTAGCTCCTAAAAAGGGGATCGATGAGATGAGTCTTTCCCATTCCTTGGCATCGATGAGAAAATCTTGCAGCCATAGACAGATTCTTTTGCCGATTGTGGTTGGCTGTGCATTTTGAAAATGGGTAAATCCAACGCATGGGTGAGCTTTATGTTTTTTAACGAGTTTTGTCATTAAAAGAATCACGCGATGTAGCTTTTTAAGGATGCGTGTTAGAGCTTCTTTGAGTTGAATGAGGTCTGCATTGTCTGTGACAAAAGTGGAGGTAGCTCCTAGATGAATGATCGGTTTTGCAAGAGGGCAAAGATCCCCAAAAGCATGGATATGAGCCATCACATCATGGTGAAGTTCTTTTTCATATTCTGTAATTTTATGAAAGTCGATCTCTTCGAGGCAATTTTGCATGGCTCGAATCTGACTTTCTGTGATGGGAAGGCCTAGTTTTTTTTCCCCTTTTGCAAGAGATATCCAAAGTCTTCGAAACAAAATAGCTCTATAGTGCGATGAAAAGAGATAAGACATCTCTTTGCTTGCATATCTTGAAGAAAAGGGACTGATAAATTCTTGGGTCAATGTTTTTTAATCAGTTCTTCGATTTGTTTGGCAAGATCTGCCAATTGCTCTTTTTCTGAGCTGCTTGGAACGCAAAGCTGTTTTTTTAACATCTCTCTTGCTCTCTTTAAAAATACGATTGCGTGATGGGCAAAATTGGGAAGTCTTTTATCGTCTTCATCAAGAGGGAATTCTTGACGGATGAGATTTAAAAGCTCTGTTTTTGTTTGCCCTGCAAAATTTTTGACAATGTCTTCTTTTTTTTGCAGATCGCCCTGTCTACTTGCAAGACAATAGATCACTTGACGAGGCATTTGATCGATTTTGCTGTGCAAAGAGAGCGGCATTTGATGATAAAATTCAAAATATTGCAAGAAGTTATAGGGAGTTTGTCTGTTTCCGTAAGTGGAAAAAAGCCATGCAGTGAAAGCGCCGTCTTTGTATTTTTTGAGGATATCTTGCGCTCTTTTAATTCTCTCGCCATGAAGAATGACGGCTTGGTTGGTGATGGCTTTGACTTCAGAGGTGATCGTTGTCAGTAGTTTTAAATCTGTATCGACTTCATAAAAATCGCTATGACGATAGCTTTTTAAGATGGATTCGAGGTTCGATTTTTCTTGTTCGTTTAACGGAGCTACTCGGAAAATCCCAGAAAAACTAGAGAGATCTCCATTGTTTGATCTTTCTACAAGAGCTGTCATTTTTGTATTTTGAGATTCTTTCGGTCTGAATCTTAAATTGAGCAAATCGTTAAACTTGGACATTGTTTAAATCCTCGTTAAAATTTCTGAAGTGAGTGTCCGATAGTCAAGGGCTGCGCGTGATTGAGGCGCTGTCTCGAAAATGGGCTTCCCATAAATGGTCGCTTCAGATACTGCGATATCGCGTCGAACCTTTGTTTGCAAGAGTTTTCCTGGAAAGGTGGTTTCCGTTACCTTTAAAAAGGCGTCATTGCTTTTTCCTCTTGGATTCCAAAAAGAGAGAGCAACTCCAAGCACTTTTGTTCCGTGTCTTTCTGAAATATTATTAATGAATAAAGAGAGTCTTTGAAGACCTTTCACGCTATAAAATTCAGGAGTTGCGCAAACAAGAGAATAATGAGATGCGATGAGTGCTGATTCAGTAAGCCAGCAAAGAGAGGGAGGCGTATCGATGAGAATGATATCGTAGGAAAGATTTTTTAGGATGTCTTTGAGTCTTTCATGAGAATATCGATCGGCAGCAAGAGATCCCGATACTTCTACACGTTCTAGCCATGTATCGGCCGGGATGATGTGCATGTTGGGAATGCATGTATCTAAAATGACCTCATCTAAAGTTTTTTCTCCCTGGAGCACAGGCGCGATGCTGTCTTGTTCGTCAGGGTCGAATCCAAGACCTGTGGATAAGTTTGCTTGTGCATCAAAATCGATGAGAAGAACTTTTTTCTTGTGATACATCGCAAGGGCTGCGCCAATATGGAGGGACGTCGATGTTTTGGCTGTCCCCCCTTTAAAGCTGCTAATTGAAATAATAGACATATCTATTTACCACTTTTATGGTGCAATTGAAAACGGTGACATTAATGAACGATCTTCTCGTTCTTTAGACACTTTATCAAGAAAATAGGAAATGTCAATCTCTCCATGAACAACATTGTCTCTTGTGCGAAGCGCAATTGTTTTATTTTCAACTTCTTTATCGCCAATTGTGAGCATATAATTTGTTTTCATAAGCTGCGCATTACGCACTTTTTTACCCACAGATTCATTGGAATCATCAAGATCGCAAATAAATCCTTTAGCTTGAATTTTCTCCATGATTTCTTTGGCAAAAGGAACGTGTCTATCTGCTACGGTGATGATACGGATTTGGTAAGGGCTGATCCAAAGAGGAAACTTGCCTGCAAAATGTTCGATGATGATTCCAAAGAAGCGTTCAATCGATCCTAAAATCGCTCTATGGACCATGACAGGTCGTTTATGGGATCCGTCTTTATCTACGTATTCCAATTCAAACTTTTGTGGAAGTGAGAAATCGAGCTGGATTGTTCCGCATTGCCAAAATCTTCCAAGAGCGTCACGGATTTGAATATCGATTTTTGGGCCATAAAAAGCTCCATCCCCTTCATTGACGTGATAGGAGTGCCCCCATTCATCGAGCGCGCCTTTGAGTCCGTTTGTTGCGGCTTCCCATTCGGCATCGGAACCGATTGTTTTGCTTTTTTCGGGGCGAGTTGAAAGTCCTAATTTATAGGGAAGTCCGAATGTCATGTAGAGAGTGTCTGCAAACTTAAGAAGAAGTAAAATTTCTTCTTTGATTTGATCGAGTTGCATGAAGAGGTGCGCGTCGTCTTGATGGAAGCTTCGTACTCGGAAGAGTCCATTTAAAGCTCCGGAGGCTTCAAATCGGTGGACGTGCCCAATTTCTGCAACGCGAAGAGGAAGTTCTCGATAACTATGGGTTGTCGTTTTATAAAACAGCATACAGCCTGGACAGTTCATTGGCTTGATCGCAAATTCTCTGTCTTCAATTTGCGATGTATACATGTTTTCTTTGTAGTGAAACCAATGTCCAGATCTTTCCCAGAGCTCTTTACTCATCATTGCAGGAGTTTTGATTTCAATATAATGGTCTTTGGCTTGGAGCTCTCTTAAAAAGTTGATCAATTGATTCCAGATAAAAAGACCTCTTGGATGGATAAAAGGCATTCCGGGAGCTTCTTCTTTGAGAGAAAAAAGATTTAAAGCGGTCCCAAGAACTTTGTGATCTCGTTTTTTAGCCTCTTCCAAAAGATCCAAATATTCTTTCAGCTTTTTTCGATCCGGAAATGAGATTCCATAAATTCGGGTGAGCATTTCTTTTGTTGAATCCCCTCTCCAATAAGCTCCGGATGTTTTGAGGATTTTGAAGGCTTTGATTTTACCCAAATTCATCATGTGGGGACCTCTGCAAAGATCGACAAACTCCCCTTGTTTGTAGGCGGAAATAGATCCGGGTTCAAATCCTTCGATGAGTTCTTTTTTAAAAGGATTGTTTGCAAAGGCTTCTTTTGCTTCTTGTTTATTTGCAAACTCGATTCGTTTAGTTTTATGATTTTCGTGGATGATTTTCTCGACTTCTTTTTCGATTTTTTCAAAGTCTTCTTCGGAAACGGTTAAATTTCCAAAGTCATAGTAAAATCCGTTTTCAATAGGAGGTCCGATTGTTGGTTTTGCGTTGGGCCAAAGTCTTAAAATGGCTTGCGCTAGAACGTGAGCCGATGTATGCCAAAACACTTCTTTTCCTTCAGGATCATCAAACCCAAAAAAAACAATGTCATCGCCGTCTAGAAGGGTTGTGTCGAGGTCTTTTAATTTACCGTTGATGCGAACAGAGATGGCTTGTTCGGGAGCTACAAGATTGAGTAAAGAAGCCGCATCTTTGGCTGAGCTTCCTTCGGGAATTTCGTGAGTTTTGTGATTGATTTTGATTTTCATATAAGTGCCTATCAACAGAAATTTCTGGTGCAACATTTTGTTGAAACGTTGTGCTCAAGTAGTATATATATCATATTTGTAATATGTAAAGCCGTTTTACATTTGAGAAGATATGAAAGAAGAATCGGAGCCCCCTCGCTTGGGGCTTGGAATAGGAATTTCTTTAATCGCTTACCTCTTTTTTATTACGTCCAGTTCTCTTGTTTGGGGGTTTCCTCAAGGCACTCCTGTGATTCAGATGATTTTTGTTCAGAATTTGGTGAGCTTGATTTGCACGATTCCTTTGATTTGGGTGAAACGTTTCCCCGGGATTGGAACGAAAAATATTGGGATTCATTTGATTCGAGATTTTTCAGGGGTGGCAAGCTATTATCTTTATTTCATGGCGATCCGACTTTTAAGTCTTGTTGATGCTACTTTGCTCAATTACACAGCTCCCTTTTTTGTTCCTCTGATTTGGTGGATCTGGATGAAAGAGAAGGTCAATATTCATGTTTGGTGGTCCATTATTTTTGGATTTATTGGCGTGTTTATTATTTTAAGACCGGGCTCTTATATTTGGGATGTTGGATTTGCAGTTGGTTTGGCGGCAGGGATATTATCGGCAGTCGCCTTATGCTCTGTTCGTCTTTTGAGTCTTCATTTAGAGCCGACTCGAAGAACTCTTCTTTATTATTTTTTTGTAGGATCTTTGATTTCTTTTCCCTTTGCAATGATGTATTGGACTCCATTTTCAGTGAATGACTGGATGAGGGCGATTGGCATTGGAATTGCGACTGCTTGCGGACAGATTTTATTGACGATTGCATATCGCTATGGTACTGCTTCTTATTTGTCTCCTCTTGGCTATTCGACAGTCATTTATGCGGGATTGATTAGTTATTTTTTATTCCACAAACCTCTTTCTTTGAGAACTGTTTTGGGGGCGGTTTTAATTATTGTAGGGGGGACTTTGACGTATCTTTTCAAGAAAAAACCCAAATCGATTGAAGAGGCTTTCGAGGTGCCTAAGCCCAAAGAAAAGCCTCCTTTATGACTATTTAGTATTAAGAGCCTTGTAATACTCTTTGAGCGGCGCTTAATTTTTTGCCTTGTCCTGCGTTGATTTTGTCAGATTGGCTGCTGCATTTGCTTTTTTGTTTAGCGCATGGAGAAGGTTCTGATTTTTTTGGAGGATGGCAAGGGCTTTCTTCTTTTTTCTCAGGTTGTGCTGCCTGGCAAGGACTTCCTTCTTTTTTGCTGCAACTAGAGGTTGATTCACTCATAGTAGGTGCATTTTGGCTGGATCCAGATCCGCTCTGTTGTTTTGAGCAGGACATAGTCAATGCCACAAGTCCTATAGCGAGAACTTTGAATAAATTTTTCATAAATATAGAGCTCCATTGTTTTTGAGGGAGTTACAAAACTCGCTCATTTATTTTCCCGGGAATTGGCTCATTAATTAATATACCGAAACAGCTTGAAGAATCGGTTTCCGACTGCGTCGGCTGTCTCTGAATTTGAGACCCGCCTGCATCGCTTAAGCTTCTTAAGTTGAGCCGCGGTCTGCGTCAGCTTCGCTTGGCTCAAATTCAAGATAGCCTTCTTGTCATATTCCCGATTCTTCAAGTTGTTTCGGTATAACGGCCACTTATTTTAATTAGTACTTAATTTTAAACTAATTTTCAAGTGGTTAATATTAATTGTTATTTTAATAACTCTTAATTCATTGAGAATTACTGCAATATCGATGATTTCTTGAAGACTTGCCCTAATTTATTATACAAAATGATTCAAGAATCGGAATATGGCAAGGAGGCGCCCGCCATTTGAGCCAAACGAAATTGGCGCCGAAGCAACCCCAACTTAAGTAAGTTGAGTGATGCAGGCGGGCTCAAATGTCGTGGCTGTCCGACGACGCCAGAACCGATTCTTGATTCACGAGCGGTATATGTATTAGGTCTGACAATTTTAATTAGAGATATGAAGGACGTGTCGGAGGGGAAAGCTGCCGCGTCCATGGATCCATTCGTTGAAGCTGAGATAATAATTCCTGACGTTGCTGTAGTTCTTGAGGGCTTCTGGTTATGTCTGTTTGATTTAAGAGAATTTTGTGTAAGTGTGTAAATCTCTCATGAGTTTCCATCTCTGAAAATAGTTCTCTTTGTTCCTGGGCTCCTTGTAGAGTGAGTAAAGATTCTCGGTTCCGTGCTCGGGTTTCATTCTCTTTTTCAACGGCTCTTTTTAAGGCGTTGGTCCAGATTTCTTTGAATGCAGGTAATGATGATATTCCGAATTGCGTGCTTAATTGTTGTAATTCAGGTTCAGTTAATGGCTCACGAGTGAATGGATTTGTTGGAGTTGTTGAGTATAAAGAAGCGAGCATTAAATTATAATTAGCGAATGGATGCTTAGCAGCGCCAATCTCTAGAGGGAATTGCAAAACTAACAAAAAGAGCATTTTTTCGGGGCGTTTTCCTGATTAGCGTTAGTCAGTGCCCCGAA
>DAIDHZ010000010.1 GCA_027451825.1 Chlamydiota bacterium | reverse complement strand
AGAACTCTCCTTTAATAAAAACCAAAAGAATGCTCTATTTTAAAAAATCGAAAAAGATGGGTTCTTTAGACGCTTACATGTGTGAAGTTATAAACGGATATCTACAAAGCAAAGGTAAATAGTGCAATGTCAATGCAAATTTCTCCCCATTTTGTCTGGTTTAGTGCGTAAAATTTGCGTAAATGAACCTGAAATGAGGCGATTTTCGGATTCGAAATCCTAATCGTATATCTATAAAAAAGAAAGGCTTGGGAAGTTAAATCCCGAGCCTTTTCATTTTGGAGGTGGAGAGAATCGAACTCTCGTCCTTAGCAAACGCTACATCAATGACTACATGCTTATCGCCTTATAAATACTTTGATCTTGCCGAAAGACGCCACGCTCTAGACCAAAGAGACAGCCTTTATCTCGAAACTTCACTCAAGTTATCCAGGACCATGAAGTTCACACCAAGATGTATGACGGTGATGCTCTAAGACTCTCGGTCAGATCTTAGGTCACCGGACCACTAAAACTGTTAAGTTTTAAGCAGCAGCGAGCAAATCGTTAGATTCGTCGTTTCTTATTTAATCGAATATTTTAAGAGGCCAACGATTGTCCTCTACATGCCACCCATGCTTTGTTTCCAAGTCGAAACCTTGACACCCCCGCAAGATCTATCAATCGTTCATATCCCTTGCGGGGACTTCAAGCACATAAGCTTACTCCTTCAGTATAGCAGAATTTAGAATTTATTTCCAACTCACTTATTCTAAGCGAATTACGCAATACACTAATATTTAACAACTTACATCTAAAAAGCGACAAAAACAAAACACTTTCGTTATAATCCTTTCCTTAACTTATGGTGGGATCGTGTTTCAGTTTGACTCAGGAGAAAGTTTTCCAAATCGAGAAGAAAAAGTCCTTCAATTTTGGAAACTCAAAAATATCTTTCAAAAATCGGTCGATCAAAGAAAAGGATGTCCTATTTTCTCTTTCTATGACGGACCTCCTTTTGCAACAGGACTTCCCCACTATGGACACTTACTTGCCGGTACTATTAAAGACGTGGTTCCTCGCTACAAAACCATGAAAGGGTTTTATTCGCCTCGAAGATTTGGATGGGACTGTCATGGTCTTCCTGTCGAAAATGAAATTGAAAAAGCAAAAGAATTATCCGGAGCCTCTGCAATTGAGGAATTTGGGATTGCCAATTTCAATGAAGAATGTAGAAGCATCGTTCTTCGATACACCTCAGAATGGAAAAAAACAGTCGATCGAATTGGCAGATGGGTTGATTTTACTCACACTTACAAAACGATGGATCTAGATTTCATGGAAAGCGTTTGGTGGGCATTTCATGAACTTTTCAAACGAGGTCTTGTTTATGAAGGATTCAAAGTGATGCCTTTTTCCATGAAATTGGGCACCCCTCTTTCAAATTTTGAAGCCAATTTAAACTATAAAGAAGTCGATGATCCATCAGTGACCATTGCTTTCAAACTCAAAGAAGAAAAAGAGACCTATTTTCTTGCATGGACGACAACTCCTTGGACACTCCCCTCCAATTTAGCACTCATGGTAGGGCCCAATCACATATATGCCAAAGTCAAAGATCCAAAAAGCAATCAATTTTATATTCTTGCAAAAGCCCGCATCCCTGCCATTTTCAAAGAAGAAGTCGAGATTGTCGAAGAATTTCCCGGCAGCGAGCTGAATGGTGTTCGATATATCCCTTTATTTCCTTTCTTTAAAGAAAGAGAAAAAGAAGGTGCTTTTCGTGTGATTTTAGAAGAGGCCGTCTCCATTGAAGATGGAACCGGAATTGTTCATTCTGCTCCAGCTTTTGGAGAGATGGATTTTTTTGCTTGTAAAAGAGAAAATATCGATCCTGTCTGCCCTGTCGATAACAATGGTAAATTTACAAAAGAAGTTCCTCCCTATGCAGGAAGTCTTGTCAAAGATGCAGATAAGGAAATCATCCGAGAACTCAAAAAAAATGGCTCTCTTTTCCATCAAGCAACGATCCATCACAGATATCCATTTTGCTGGAGATCCGATACTCCCCTCATTTATAAAGCCGTTCGCACTTGGTTTGTTCAAGTAGAGAAAATCAAAGAAGATCTTTTAGCATCAAACCAAGAAATCAATTGGGTACCTCATCATATTAAAGAAGGAAGATTCGGAAAATGGCTTGAAAATGCAAGAGATTGGGCCATCAGCCGCAATCGTTATTGGGGAACTCCCATCCCTATCTGGAGAAATGAAAAAGGCGATCTTCATGTTGTTGGAAGCATCAAAGAGCTAGAAGAGCTCACAAAGACAAAAATCACCGATTTGCACCGTCATCACATCGATCATCTCACATTCACAAAAGAGGGTTCAACGTATCACCGCATTCCGGAAGTTTTTGACTGTTGGTTTGAATCGGGATCAATGCCCTATGCACAAAACCATTATCCTTTTGAAAATAAAAAAACATTCGAAGATTCCTTCCCTGCCGATTTCATTGCAGAGGGGATTGATCAAACCAGAGGATGGTTTTATACACTCACTGTTCTTTCTTCCGCTCTTTTCAAAAAACCTGCTTTTAAAAATGTCGTTGTCAACGGAATTATTTTAGCTGAAGACGGCAACAAAATGTCGAAAAGACTCAAAAACTACCCTGATCCTGAAGAAGTCATTCGTAAATTCGGGGCAGACGCCGTCCGTCTTTACATGTTAAATAGTCCGGCAGTTCGAGCAGAAGATTTACGCTTTTCTGAGAAAGGGGTTGAACATATTTTAAGACAAGCTCTCATCCCTCTTTGGAACTCGTTTGTTTTCTTATCTACTTATGCAAAAATCTACACTTGGAAGCCCCAAAAAGAGAAAGAGCCTAAAGCACTCATCGACAAGTGGCTTCTTTCCATCACACAAAAACTCATTCATGATGTCGAAAAAGCAATGGATGCTTATGAGCTCAATCAAGCCATCCCTCCAATGATTCAAACCATCGATCAGCTCACAAATTGGTATATTCGAAGATCTCGCGGCCGTTTTTGGCAAGATGCCGACACCCCCGATCGAAGAGAAGCCTTTGCAACACTCTATCATGCTCTTCTTCAAATCGTTCAAGTGATAGCTCCTTTTATCCCCTTCTTAAGCGAAGCAATCTATCAAGAATTAAAAACAGAAGAAATGACAGAATCTGTTCATCTTTGCTCCTTTCCAAAATACCAAATGAATCAAAGAAACCTCGAGCTAGAAAAAGAAGTCGAAAGCGCTCAAATGGCAGTCACCTTAGGCCACTCCTTAAGAAAGGAATATAAAGTCAAAGTAAGACAGCCTCTTCAAAAAGCGCACATCATTTCTTCGAATGAAGAAACTCTTGCTGCTTTAAAAAAACAAACACATCTCATCCAAGAAGAGCTCAATGTCAAAGAAATCGAATTTCATACAGATGAAACACAATTTGTACAATGGTTGATCAAACCCAATTTTCCTGTTTTAGGAAAAAAAATCGGCAAACTCATGCCAGCTGTACAAAAAGAGCTTTTATCTCTTGGCCGCACTCAAATCCAAACTTTGATGAAAGGAAATCCTCTCTCCATTCAAGTCGAAAATCAAACAATCCATCTAGAACCATCTGACATGCAAATCGAAAGAAAAGTGAAAGAAGGACTTGCTGCAGATAACCTAGGAGATTTGACAATCGCTCTTGATCTCGAACTCAATGAAGAGCTTCTTGAAGAGGGTCTTGCTCGTGAAATGATCAATAAAATCAACACCATGCGAAAAGAAATGGACTTTGAGGTCACCGATCGGATTCGCATCACGATGCAAACGACAGAGAAAGTAAAAAAATGCTTCTTGAAATACGAATCTTTCATTCAAGGAGAAGTGCTTGCCATCGAGACCATTTTCAAGGATTGTGAAGAAGGAACGCTTTGGGATCTCAATGGAGAAGAAACAAAGATTCAACTTAAGAAAGCCTAATCTATTTTTAACCAATAACGCGTATGGCGGAGTTCCCCTGTTTTGAATAAAGCTCCTAAGTCCACGAGTTCTATCAAATCTCGCGTTGCAGTGGCTCTCGAAGCTCCGGTAATCGCAATGTATTTTTCTGCACTAATACCGAAATCACCTGAAGAATCGGTTTTTGGCTGCGTCGGCTTTACCTCCAAATTCGCATGCTCACTCGTGCCTTGCCTCTCGGCAATGGTCACTCGCTCCGCATGCGAATTTGGAGGAGCCTCCTTACCAAATTCCCGATTCTTCAGGTGATTTCGGTATAAGCCCCCTTGAAAACCTTTGGGGCCCTCTTCAAACATCCGTAGCAATGCTTTTTCCTGACGTAGATTCAATCTTCCGTCAAGTCGAGTCAATAATTTTGATTTTTCAATAATAAAGTTGAGCAAATCTAAAGATTCTTCCTGAGCTTGTAAAATGATCTCAGCAAAAAATTCAACCCAACCAGTCGCCTCTAATGTTCGATTACAAGATTCTAATGCCTGGTAATATTCTTTTTTTCTCTTTTCCAATATTTTAGAAACTGAAATCAAAATAGGCCGACCAATTCCTTGAGATAAACTCTTTTCAACAAGAGCTCTGCCAATTCTTCCATTTCCATCTTCGAAAGGATGGATATTCTCAAAATAAAGATGAGCGATCGCAGATCTTCCTAAGATCGATTGCATTGTTTCTTGAGCATTGAACCACTGAATATATCGCTGCATTTCAGAATCAATCATTTTTGAAGGAGGCGCTTCGAAAAATACTCGAGTCGTATCGAGTCGATGACCCACAATTTGCATCGGCTCTTCATGAGATCTATACTTTCCAACATCAATGTTAGAAGACGTTTCTTGAAATAACTTCGCATGCCATCTCCATAACATCTCATGTGTCAATTTTTCTTGATAAGATTGATAAATGTCATGCAGAAGTTCTGCCATCCCCTCTTCTTTCGGATTTTTCTGTATTTGAGGACCTTGAATACCAAAATGTCTTTTTATAGATGATTGCAGGCTTTCACGATTGAGAATCTCTCCTTCAATACGAGAACTCTCTTCGCCTTCCGAGCTCAAAACTTCAACAATGAACTGCTCTTTATCTTCTCGATCGATTTTTTTTAAAAAAGCAGAAGAATTGCCAACTGCCAAAAGAAATTTCTTTTCTAGCCCGGCAATAGATTCCGGATCAAAATGAAAAGCTGGCCATCCTGGTAACTGCCAATTCCAAGGCATAAATACCCCTCCCTATAACTCATTTTTATACAGAAAAATGAGCTATAGGACAACTTTCTATCGCTCAAAAAATCACAAGATACTAACGATCAATCTTTTGACGTCAGTTGTATCAATCGTTCTTTTCTTCGTTTTTTAAGAACCAAATACGCAATCGTGATGAGAGTAGCTACGCTCCACACAAATACATTTGGAAACCCAAAATAGGCATGAGATGGCTGCGATAAAAAGCCAAAACGAGATCCCGGAGGAGAAAACAAGAAACTCACGCCTCCCTTTAAATTCTCTTGAGGAACAAACCCAAACTGACGGCTATCTGCGCTCATCGCATGATTATCTCCAAGCATCAAATACATCTTCTCAGGAACCTTAACCCCATATGTTCGAATGAATGAAGTGTCAAATTTTCCTTCATCCGTCATAGGCGCCTTTGCATCTACGAAAGGAAAATACGGATGAACAGTCGTTGAAATCTTTTGCCGCATCATCTCTCTTTCTACAAAATCTTGAAGCAAGGGATCTTCTTTCATCAAAATGGGCGCTCCCATTAGATATAAATTGCCATCTCTAAAATAGACATATCGAGAAGGCAACCGACTCTGTTTCGATGGCTGATAAGAATTAAAAAACTCAATTCCTAAATTATACAAAGTCTGAATGTTTTCAGGATTTTTGGAATACAAGGGATGCTCTAAAGACACTTCTTGAGTGATTCCTGCAAAATAAACTTTAGAAACTTTACCATCTTGAATTTCATAAGTACCATTCGGCACGGATAATTTAGGCAAGTAACGTAAATACGCAGGATCTTTTCCATCAAATCCGTATCGATAAGCAAGGCCATCTTCGACAACAAAACGACACGTTGTCATGTGAGATAAAATACGATTGAGATGCTCCTCTTGAAGAGGGATCAAAGAGACGCTTACCCCCAAATCAGGTCTTGTTCGATGCATGTCGTCTCGGATAAGACGCGCCTCTTTCAAACTCGGATGATGGGTGATCTCAAGATACATAACCCCCTTAGGAAGAGAATTTGACATCCCTGGATGAATCGCCTCAAGCTCTTCAGGATTCAAAAGACGAGCCATCGCATAATTTTTAAATCCCCATAAATCGCTATAATCAGAAATTTTGTCTTTCAAAATTTTTCCTTGGATCATTCCAAAAGCATTTGTTTCCGCTTCAGCGACTTTTTGATTCATCTGATAAAAAAAGCTCTTTGAAAAACGATTCCCAAAAGACCCTCCGCTCACCTCTACTTTTCCATCAAAATGAATGAATGGAATATGCTCTAACTTTTGAAACCAAGGGGTGTCTAAAAACTCACGAATCTCATTTCCGCTGCTATCGATTCCATAGATTTTTCCACCGTAAAAATACAAAGTATCTCCCGGCTTTCCAATCAAACGCTTGACAAAGAGTTTTTTCCCGGGGAAGACCCCAAAATACATTGTGTCTGAGTCGGCAATGTCCATATTTGCCCCAGTAAAAACAACAATACTGCCTCTTTTCACAAGGGATGGATCAAAATAAAAATGATTGGGCTGCAAAGGAACATTCACACCAAAATCGGTCTTTGAAACGACAAGAACATCGCTTTCTTTCAATGTAGGACGCATTGAACCCGTTGGAATCGTAAACAACTCAAACCACATTTGACGAATCACGATGGCAACAACAAGAGCGAAAACCAAAGATCCTAAATGGCGAGTCGTCTTATTGAAAAACGTCTCCGGCATTAAGCGATTCGCTGCATTTTGCAAAAAATCTCCATAAAAACAAGCAGAAGGAGCATCTTTTCGATCAAGAGCATCTCGAAGGCCATTCAAAGATCTTTCCAACTCATTTTGAGCTGATAAACTTAAACTTTCTTTCTTTTTCAAATACAGTTTTTGAACCCATCGAAATTTTTTCTTTGCCCTTCGCAAAAGCAGCCAATTTTTAAACATGAAAATACCTTGTTATCGGCCATAAGAATAAATAAAAAACAAAAAAAAAGCCATTGATACCTCGAGTATCAATGGCAATCAGAGTTAAAAAAATTTTATAAAGCTCCTAAAGAAGTTCTGCCGCGATCGAGGCAAGCTCGGATCTCTCAGTTTTCTCTAAGAACATATGTCCAAAAATTCTTTGATTTTTAAACCGACTCACAGTGTAAGTCAATCCATTGGAGTCTTTATCCAAATAAGGATTATCTATTTGAGTCGGATCTCCTGTCAAAATTACTTTAGTCCCTTTCCCCGCTCTCGAAATGATCGTCTTCACTTCGTGAGGCGTCAAGTTTTGCGCTTCATCAATAATCATGTACATCTTAGGAAGAGATCTGCCGCGAATGTACGTCACCGCTTCCATCTCAATTTTCTTACTTTCCATGATAAAGCCCAAAGCTGCAGCACTATTGGCCTCGCCGCTTGTCGTGGCGCACAAAAACTCTAAATTATCATAGATCGGCTGCATCCAATGATACAATTTTTCCTCTTTTGTTCCCGGCAAATAACCGATGTCTTTACCTAAAGGAACAATCGGACGGGAAATCAAAATCCTAGAATACACATTCTCATCAAAAACCTTTCTCATTCCACAAGCAAGAGCAAGCAATGTTTTTCCAGTTCCTGCAGGTCCGATTAAAGTGACAAGCTGAATATCATCTCTTAACAAAAGATCAACCGCGCAACGCTGCTCCATATTCAGAGGCTGAATGCCCCAAATATCTTTTGAAACATGAATCAAAGGCTCTAATTTTTTGGTTTTTGAACTATATTTACAAACCGCAGATGCATTTTCAGCAGCTGCTAAAAGAGCATATTCATTAGGTCTAAACCCCTCTTCCAAAGGAGGCAAAGTTCCATCCTTATAAAAAAGGTCGATATCTTTTTTTGTGACAGAAACTTTGCGAAAGCCGCGATACATCTCTTCATAAGAACTTTTAAGGTTTGCAAAGTCTTCTGCTTCTAACTCCATCGCTTCCGCTTTGACGCGCGTCACAAAATCTTTCGAAACAATCACCACCGATTCGCCCTGCTTTTTCAAAAGATAAGCGGTCAGCAAGAATTTGTTGCTACTACGATCTAAAAGAAGAGGAAAACCTTCCATGCGGTCGGCCTTAGCTTCCAAATAAACCCGAACTTTGGGTCCTTCCGGAATAACAACGCCGATATGCAAGTCTCCCGTTTTTTCCGTCTTTAATGAATCGATGTAACGAATCACGTCTCTTGCATTTTTGCCCACCTCATCGTTATTGCGTTTTAATCCATCCAACTCCTCTAAAACAGAAAGAGGAATCACTACATCATTGTCTTTGAATTTTTGAATCGCCGCAGCGTCATACACTAAAACGTTGGTATCAATTACGAAGGTTTTTCGTGTCACTTTTTTTACCTCTACAACGGATTGGTTTTCAGATATGCTTGGCGTTTGTGCCACAACCATTAAATACCTCTAATTATTTGTCTTTAAATAAGAATCATCTCAAATATCAAAACACCTCCAAAAAACCTTATATATAAACTTTATCAATCACTGTCAACAAAACACTCGCAAATAACTAAAAATCAAACGAATAAGGCAAAGTAAGCAGTTAACTTCAAAGAGTGCTAATTTTAGATTGACAACGAAAAAGAAATCATTTTATAATGAAAGATAATAAATGAGAAAAACCATGAAAATCACACCAAAAATCCTCAGCATCCCTCCCCATTTATCAACGACCTGGAACAACATCACTTCTCTTTACGTTCAAAATAAAACAAACAATCCAAAACTCATCGTGACGCTTTTAGACACTACGCAAATCGAAATTCCCGATCTCAACCAAAGCGAGATCGATGCTGTTTTTGAAGCACATGCAAAATTTTCTTCAATAGAGCCTCATCCAGCCCCCCTACTCGACAAAGCGCTCAGCTTCGGAATTCCTTTCAAAATCGATACACCCCTTGACTCCTTCACTCCAACAATGCAACACAATCCTCAGCAATCCGACCTTCCTCCGCTTCCCGCAGAAATCATCTCTAAAATAGGATCCATTATCCAAGCGCTTGAAGTGACAGAGACCCCTCAATTTGAAAAATCAGAACCAAATTGCAACTGCATTTATTGTCAGCTTGCAAGATCTTTCCATCCAAAAACAGAAGAAGAAATCTCTTCAACGGATTTGCAATTTCGCGATTGGGACATCACACAAAAAGAGGCCCATCTTTACCATGTAACCAATCCTCTTGATAAAAACGAATATTACGATGTGTTTTTAGGAGATCCAATTGGTTGTACATGCGGACAAAAAAACTGCGAACATGTTCGCGCCGTCTTACAAAGCTAAATATCTAAAAAAAACTCTTGGAGTTAAAAGGTGAAGACTCTAGTATTCTAGATTTGAGAACTATCCGGAGTCACACTCATGTTACGCCCAATTATTCTTAGCTTTTGTCTTTGCACAACCATCTTCGCCAACAACCCAACAACGTCAGCGAATAAAAAAACCTCAGCACCCGTAACACCTGCAAAGACTTTTAAACCTTTTACAGGAAAAGTCTCTGCAAATAAGGTTCGTCTTCGAGATAAACCTGATTTAGAAAGCCATATCATCCGCCAAATGAATAAAAATGATCTCGTTCTTGTTGTCAGTGAAGAAGGCGATTTTTACGCCATCGAACCTCCCAAAGGAACGAAAGCTTACATTTTCCGAAGTTACGCACTTGATAATGTCATTGAGGCAAGCAGAGTCAATATCCGACTAGAACCTCATGCCGATGCACCGATCATTGGACAGCTTGAAGCCGGAGCAAAAATCGAATCTCAAGTATGCCAAATCAATCATAAATGGCTTGAAATTCCAACTCCGCCAAGCACTCGTTTTTATATTTGCAAAGAATACATCTCCAACGCGGGAGGCCCTGAATATCTTGCAACCATGGAAAAACGAAAACAGCAAATCGATGAAATGTTAAACACCGCTTACACACTTGCAGAAACAGAGTGCAAAAAACCCTACGAAGCAATGTCCGTCGCCCAACCTACTGAACAGTTTCAAAACATCATTCGTAATTTCTCAGACTTCCCGGAAGCGGTAGAACAGGCAAAAGAGGGACTTTCCCATCTCAAAGAAGCCTATCTTAATAAAAAAATCGCCTTTTTAGAATCCAATGCAAAACTCTCTCCAGACATCAAGGAAGAGCTCATTGCAAAACATAAAGAAGAGACTCAAGAATTTTTAAAAGATGCTGGATCTTCTCAACAAGATCCCGATTTTTGGGCAAAACGGCAAGCAAAGAAAAAACAACCTCAAGGCGGAGAATTCTGGGACTCTTTGGAAGAATCTCTCTACTTAAGCTGGAGCGCTTTCCATACCGGCAAAAAAATGGAAGACTTTTATACAGAACAAAGAGCCAATGCCATCACAATTACCGGCAGAGTAGAACCTTATTCACAACTCGTAAAAGATAAACCGGGCGACTTTATCTTAAAAGGAGCCGACTCTCCCCTCGCCTATCTCTATAGCACACATGTAAACCTTGAAAATTATATAGGGAAAACAATTTCTTTAACGGTTGCTCCAAGACCCAATAACCATTTTGCATTTCCCGCTTATTTCGTCCTTTCTGTAGAATAATAGCTCTATGGAACTTAAGGATTGGGCAATCCGCATACTCTCTGCGGATTGCCTAGAAGAAAAACTGTTATGCCCGGAAGAACTCACAGATAACAATCCGGGATCTCCTCTCACTTTTAACGAACCAACAAGACCGTCTCATATGCAATTAAAAAAACGGTCTAAAGAAGAAAAACTTCCTTCCTTTCAAAACCTAAATACAGAAGATAACAGAGCCATTTGTCTACACCGATTTGCAGGCCATGAACTCCTTGCTGTCGAAATCATGGCTCACGCCCTCACCGCCTTTCCGGAAGCCCCTAAAGCCTTCAGACAAGGAGTCGCTCGTACATTAAAAGAAGAGCAGGGTCATGTCAAAATGTACATGCAGAGAATGGAGGAAATGGGCCTTCGATTTGGAGATCTGCCCCTATATCGCCATTTCTGGAACCATGTTCCCTATCTCACCTCCCCAACTCGTTATGTAAGCGTCATGAGCCTTACCTTTGAAATGGCCAATCTCGATTTTGCCCCTATCTATAAAAAATATTTCACCCACTTTGAAGATGAAAAAAGTGCTCTTCTAATGGACCAGATTATCCATGATGAAATTCATCATGTCTCTTTTGGATATCATTGGCTCAATCGTTTTAAAGACACCCAAGACTCTTGGGAATATTGGTCTCAAAACCTATCCCCCACTTTAAGTCCTAAACGGGCTACAGGATTCGTTCTTCATGAAGAAAATCGAAGAAAAGCAGGCATTCCGGAAGAATGGATCGAAAAATTCCGCTCCATCAAATAAATCATTTTTGAACGCCTGCTCGGGCGCAATTCCATCCCTTCAGTTTAGCTTAAGCTTCTACAATTTAAGCGCCTAAAGAGCTTATCAACACCCAAAAACAAGATAAGTAAAAATAGCATTATATAACAACATTTTAAATAATACTAAAAAATTGAAATATAAATTAACATAACAATCTAATATAATATTAATAAAAAGGAATAAATTTTATTACAACATCAAATATTCCCAGCTCTTCCTCAAACTTCATGAATTCATGGGTAAAAGATGCCTTTCAATGGCTAAGAGGAAATACAAACACAGGACTGGAACAAACCATACTTCAAAAGAAAGAAGAACTTCATGGTGTTCAATATCCACCAACCTCTAAAGAAAAGATCAGACGATGCGTGGAAGATCGATTCTCACAAACACAATTTCCTACAATTGATCCATCCACAATCCCAGATACAAAACGTAAGGACTTCTATTTCAAGGTATATATAAAAGCACTGCTTGGTTGCAGTGAAAAAGAAATCAGAGAACATGTCACAGACTCAGCCCCTCCTCCCCTACATTCTCTGTTTCAAAACGGAGCTCTATTAGAAAGAGCGTTACATAAATTAAACAATGCTTTTATGTTTGTCTATGGACCTGAGTGTCTTCCTTGTCACTGGCATCCCCGAGAGAGACTGCAATGTCTTCGTGACCTTTTTGTAGAGCCGGATGCAGGACTCATGCTTCCTTCCGATCTTGCTTCGCACTATCTCCCTTCCGAAGTAGAAAAAAACAGAACCGGAACACCTGCTTTCTATTTTGTGAGTACAAATGGTAAAAAAGAAGATTGGACAGAAATTCCTCTAAAAGTCATCCAGGCTCTTGCTAAAAAAAATTGCAATGGTTAAAAAACTCTCTACTGAAGTGAAAAGATCCTCTTAGAGATTCAGATGATTCACCAATTTTTCTACGCGCTGAAGATCAACCATCTCAGTAGAAATAGAACCGCTTTCCTTTAATTTTCGAGCAGTCACAAGGACTCGAGATTCGATAGATGCAATGCTTTGATTATAAGCCTCTGTTGCTGAACTTAAAGATCTGCCCACTTTGTTCCAATATTCACAAAGAGTCCCAATTCTTTCATAAAGTTCTTGTCCAAGGCGAGCCACTTCTTTTGCATTTTTTGAAAGATGATCTTGTTTCCAGCTAAAGGCAACGGCTCGTAAAATCGCAATCAAAGTGGTTGGAGTCGCAATGATAATATTTTGATCTGCGCCTATTTCGATGAGCGTCGGATCTGCTTGTAGAGCCGCACTAAAAAATGCCTCAGCAGGCAAAAATAAGATTACATACTCAGGCGTCATTTCAAGTTGCTTCCAGTACTCTTTCTGAGATAAATCTTTAATATGCTTACGTAAAGAAGCTGCATGCTCTTGCAATTTTTTTTGCCGGATCAAATCATCTCCTGCATCGGAGGCATCCAAATACGCATGAAGAGGAGTCTTTGCATCAATGGCAATACAACGCTGCTGAGGCAAACGGACAATCACATCAGGCCGCCACATTTTGCCATCATAATCCAATGTTTTTTGCTCAAAAAAATCACAATGATTTAAAAGACCTGCCACTTCTACAACACGTCTTAAGTGAATCTCTCCCCAAGAGCCTCTCATTTGAGGAGATCTGAGCGCTTGCACCAACAGAGATGTTTCTTTTCTTAGCTCTTTTTCTGCTTTTACGACATCTTGAAGCTGAGAAGAAATCGAAGCATACGCCCCTTCTCGCCGCTTTTCCAATTCCCGATGATGACGATCAAGCTCTTTCATGGTTTCTTGCATTGGCTTTAACATCTCATCGATTGCTTTCTGCTTAGCATCTAAATCAAAGCGAGCCCCCTCTTGATATTTTTCAAAAGAAAGCTTGGCAAGTTCTAAAAATTGACGGTTGTTTTGCTCAGAAATTTCTGAAGAAAGGGTTCTAAATGAATCGGAGAGCGCTTTTTGACTCGACATCAATTGATAACGAAACAAAACCAAAAGAGCTAAAGAAACAACCAAAAAAAAACCAAGCATCAAAAGAACGATCATCATTCATTCTCGTCCGGTTCCGGCTCAAACTCTTCCAATGTTTTGGACTTTTTCCCAGCAATAAGACGAATAATAGATAAAATCAAAGAAGTAAAAATATAGACCCAAGAAACTAAAGCAAGGATAACGGCAAAGAAATATAAAATCCCATAGATCACAAAAACAGTCGCCACAATCACAAGAAAAACAAGATGAAAAGAAGGGATCTTTAAGCGAAGCATTTTCAAACTCGGAAATTTCAGACGACAAATCATCAAATACCCTAAAAAGATCATCACGAAAGAAAGAATCATCGCACGATCATCATTTGATAAATCAATCCACTGATGGAGCTGAGGAGATAAAAGAAACAAATTTGCGGAAATGGCAGAAATGGCAGAGGCCGGAATTGGAAGACCTGTAAAATGTTTTTTTTGAGCTTCTTCAAGAGCCACATTCCCTTTGGCCTCTTTTGTTTTTACATTAAAACGAACAAGCCGCAAAACACCGCATATAGAAAATATCATCGCTCCGGTTGCACTAAAAAAAGAAAGGAAAGATCCCGGCTCCATGGGTAAAACTTTCAACATTAAAACAGAAGGAGCGACTCCAAAAGAAATCGCATCTGATAAAGAATCAAAAACAAATCCAAATTCACTTTCCCCATGAATGGCTCGAGCCAGCGCACCATCAATAAAATCGGCAATCGCCGCCACTAAAAGCAAATAGACCGACATCTGTACAATTTCATAATCGCCATGGCCTGCCCCAAGCGTATTGATCTTAAAAATCACAAAAAGACCACAAGCAAGACCAAATGCAGTAATAACATTAGGGAAAAAAGTGGCTCGTTTCATCATTTTCCAATCGATTCTGAAGATGTTACATCGGCTGCACAACGAAATCCATACGTTCCATTTGCAGCTCCCGGATTATTTCGATGTCGATGAGAGCAACGTAAATCGTCTTTTAAACTCTTCCAACATCCTCCGCGAAGAACTCGATAAACTCCTTGCTGAGGACCCTTTGGATGATCCGGCTCTAGACTCGAAGTATCATAATAGTTGTAAGCATACCAATCCTGGCACCAGTTGTAAACATTTCCTGCCATGTCATAAAGGCCAAACTGATTGGAAGGATAGCTCATCACCGATGTCGTATCGGAACTGAAAAAATTCGCAACTGAACGATCGATATCCATGCCGGTTGGGAAAATAAAGCCTTCTTTTCCTTGTGCGGCGATTTCCCATTCTGATTCATAAGGAAGACGTTTACCGACCCATTTTGCATAAGCAACGGCTCCATACCAAGTCACTCCAACGACGGGATGTTTAGCGTAACCTGATTCTATAATGATCTTGCCATTGCTTTTTCGAATTCTCGAGTCTTTTAATCGAATGATGTCATTATTATTTTGATCTTTTTCGCCTCCCATCACCGTCAAAAAGCGAACAAATTGTTCATTGGTGACGGGATGAATGTCCAAAGCAAAACTAACAAGCCGAATCATATGGCGCGGCATTTCATCGCGAGCCCCTTCATTTCCCCCTCGCATATATTGCCCTCCGGGGATAACAACCATCGGCGTTAAAATAGGCTCAACTTCCTTTACTTCTACTTTATTAGGCGTATAATGAGAAACCGTTAAATCTCTTTGGAAAATACTGGATGGATCTGGATCATATTCCGGACGAGAAATCTCTTGAGGTTTTAAAGCAGGAACAAGTCCTGCAGTGGATTCTTGAACAGAAACGGCAACTGGCTCTTCTACTTTTGGAGCAAACTCAAAGGCCATCTGCTGGACATTTTCTACTTTCGTTTCCAGTTCTGAAAAATGAAGCATCTCTTTTAAAGAAGGTTTTGGAGCCTCTAAAGATTCTTCAATGGCGTTTACGATTTTCTGCGGGCGTAAATGAGCGTGAGGCTGTAAACAGCGATGGATCAATGAATCCCAATTCATCTGAGAATTCAAAAATAAACGAGATACAGAATCAAAACAGCCCTCCGGAATTCTACGAGTGAGCACGTAATAGGCAAGCATGCCAAAGGCATAACTATCGACCTTTTCAGTGATCGGGCCTTCTTTCATTTTCTGCTCATACGATAAAAAGGCAAAATTTCTTACAAAGGAACGTCTGCATTCCAACGCTTTTTCGGATAAGTCGTAAGAAAAAGGAAACATTGAAGAAGCAAGTTCATTGCAGATTCGAAGAAAACCAACACCTTCTCCCATCAAACGCAAGATTCCAAAGTCAGACAAAACCGCACGAACCTGAGAATCTGACGCTTCAATCAAAACATTCTTGAGATTCAAACTCCCGTGAACGACTCCTTTTTCATGAGCAAAGTCTAAAGCTGCCGCAACATCGCGAAGAATTTTTTCTAAATTCTTCTCAGATAATGAAGATCCCTTGCTTGCCAAATACTTCTCTAGATTTGAAATCTCAAAAGAGGAATCCACAACGGGATCCATCACAAGAAAATAGCGTCCCTCGAAACAAGAGACATTATGAATCTTTACAATATTGGGATGATCAAGGGCGGCGATTTCTGCAACTTGGGATTCAAATCTTCTTAAAAAAGTCGGATCATTTCCTATTTCTTCCGGCAGAACTTTAATGACAAATCGCTTTTTAATAAAGCGATGCTCAGCTAAATAGACATCGCCAAATGCCCCATGCTCTAACTGCCTTTGAATCGTATAGTCACCCAAAACGTCCATAGAATCGAAGTTACCAAAATGCAATTATAAGGCCAAGATTATTTAGAAGAGACAGCGATCTTTTTTAAAAAAAGGAGAAAAATTCGAGTAGTTCATCGAAATTCCCACTTTGTGGGACGGTGAGTAGAGATGACCATCAATTGAACGCCTGCTCAGGCGCAATCTCCCATCCCTTCAGGGGTGGGTTAGCTTAAGCTTCTACATCTAAGCGCCGTAGAGCGCCTTCCTTGATCGAAGGAGAAACCTCTCCTTTTTCAAGGAGGTTCTTCAAATCTCTTCTAAAAAACGCGCACGCGGTAAAAACTGCGAACGGAAGGGTCCCACGAAGTGGGAAACTGAGAGCAGCCCGAGACCGATTATGGCAAAGAAGAATCTCACCGCAAAGGCGATCGAGTCGAACTGAAGTTCGGCGAGGAGCAAGGTGTAAAGGCGCGCGCCCGAAACTAATTTCGCCGGAGGCAAAACAATAATTTCGCGCGAGAGGTCTTCAAAGCTAGAATTCGGTCACCTGGGCAACTGGGGTGGAGCGTTAGCGGAACATCCCGATTGCCTATATTTCAGGGCACTGACCATTAAAAGACTTTTTTGAACCTCATAGAGAAAATGAACCACAGAGATAGGCACCACAGAGGCGAGAGAAGTCTTTGCGCGCTCCAAAAGTTGCCGCGCTTCGCGGCCTCTGTGAGCTCTGTGCTCTGTGGTTAAAATATTTCTTTTAATGGTTTGTGCCCTGGCCTATATTTTTTTCTATTTTTCTTTTCCTTTTTTAATGCTTAAAATGCTCCGATCAGTTTTCCGAAGTACCAAGCCAAAATTCCGGCGACTACAATGACCACACTCCAAATCAAATTCGGCAACCAACGAACGCCCCCTTGAGGACTTCCTCTTGACTCCAAAGTACCAATGCCATATGCAAAATCCTGTTTTTCTATAGGCAACCGGAAAACTTCCGGGAAATCCTTCATCAACTTTTCAGATTCAATTCCCAAAAAATTGGCGTATTGTCGAACAAACCCCTGCGCATAAACTGTGGACAGAAACTGTTGAACACGACCCTCTTCGATCGCTTGAAGATATTGCATACGAATTGATGTCGCATTCTCCACTTCTTTCAAGGTAAGGGTCATCTCTTCTCGCTTTTTACGAAACGATTCCCCCATTTTTTTTAAGCTGTCCATACCATCCTCATGTTGAAAGATCATCTTACAACACGGACTGTTAACTTTCGAGAACTTCCCAATCAATTGAAAAAGCTTTTTTGATTTCTCCTCCAAAATCACGAGCTGTTGCATCCACACATTGCAATAAAGAGATCGCCACAAGAAACCTTTCCGAATCAACCGCCCTTTCTCGGATAAAGAGTGCAGAAGAATACATGAGATACCTCAAGAAATCGATCTCTTCTTTCTTTTGCATCTGATTCGATAACAATTTTAAAAAACCATAAACTGCAGAAACGGCTATGGCTGATGTATCAACTCCATCTTTACACACAAAACTCACAGAACTAGAACCACTTAAATCAATTGCTTTCACAATCAGCATTTGATAAAAAAGCTCAATGCAATTTTGTCTTTCTACCCGAGAAAGATTCTTCTGACGATGAAAAAAATACCGATGAATCAAAGGCAGCATCTCTTCTGCAAAATCAGAAACAACATTCTTTTTCCATTGAACAGGAAATGCAAATCCATTTTCCTCCGGGCGAGAAAGGATCTCTTTGAAAAGAGTCAAAAAAGAATCGGCTGATTCCACATTTTCAAATTCCTTATTCTGATGATAAAAATCAGTATCTTTAGGAAGAGTCAAAACAAAAAAGTGCGATGCAAATTTGGGGATTTTTTGAAGAGCTTCAATCGCAAGACTTCTTGCCGACTCTTTCCAAGAAAGGCGATCTTGAAAATGGACCATCAAATGCTTTTCTTTTCTTTCGCCGTGCGAAATAAAACGGAGAAATCCTCTAAATTCATCCACAACATCGGCCCGATCTATTTTCAGCTGTCTTGTCGGACATGGCAATCGATAGATCGAAACTTTTTTCTTTCCTTTTTGAAGATCAAAAAGATGAATCGGCAAATTTCCCTGAAATAAAGGATCGAACCAAATAGGCTCTTCCAGCTCTTCTTCCTTACGAATGAGATCGACCGTTTTTAATAAAGGACCGCCGGGAAACTGACTCAGCCAGCTACGAAGCTTTTCATCTTCCAGTAATAATTCATCCCAAAGCCCTTTCCCTTCTTTTCCTTTGCCTTTTTGATCTTGAATTTCTCCACCCCGACGCATGGTTCGATGAATCAAACCAATCGCCTCCTGCTTCACTCCCCCTTTTCTAGAGATCAAAGAAAAGCACAATTTATGAAGCAAAGAAAGCATCAAATCTGCGTCTCTACTTTTTTCTTTTTCCGGCGGATATACCATCCACTTTTGATACGTATTACTTTGCAAAGAAAGTCTTAAAAAAGAATAAAAATCACGAAAATAAGAAGACGTTGTTTTACCACTTGTCGATGTCATCAGATGTCTTGGATTTGCAGATAAAAATAAAGCCAAAACAGCCTTACTTAAATTCTCAGATAAAGAGGACTTTTGCATTTTTTTAAACTCTGCATAAAAGGCTTCGATCTCATGCAAAGAGGCTCTTAAAATCTGCTGGCTTGTAACATTGAGGTCCCGATCCTGCATCGCCCGCACTTTTAAAAATGGATCTTCTTCAAATTCAGCATGTTTTACATCAAATTCCACAGTGAGCTTCACATTTTGCAAGCTCTTTCGATCAAAAATCGGCTCATTTTTGTCATCTCTTAAAAAAAAGAGCTCGTACTCTCGATCTTGTAAAATCTCTTCAAAGTCAATAAACTCTCTTTTTTTAGCTAAAAAAGATTTCTCATCCCATTCTTCTCTCCAAGCTTCTTTCCCTTCGATCGGTGTTGAAAAACGCTTTGCAAAGACTTCAGAATAAAACTTTTGCAAAGCCTTCAAATCGTCGCTATCTTCTAAATGAGCAAATTTTTCATCTCCCAATCGATACGCAAGATATCGATTCATTTTCTGATGAGACTCTCCAACAAGAACCATTAAAGATGCAGTCCCTTCCTTACTTTTTTTACTTTCCCAATCTTGTTCAGGATTATCGTAGAGCATCTGTAAATGAGAAAGAAGAGAACGATAGGAACGATCTAAAAGGCGAATCACCTCTTCAGCGCCCTCTCCACTCAACCACTGAACAGAGGCGCCTCCAAAGTCTTCTGTATCAACAACAAAACGACGCTCATCCACAATCCCAAGCGGTGGCGGACTTTCCATATTCATCGACGAAATCGTCACTAAATTGTTCACTGCGTCTTGAAAGTCAATGAGTTCTACTAATTTTTGGCGCATATAACCACCTCATTTTCGGTATAAGACACATTATTACATTTTATTTAAAAAAATAGAAATAATAATTTAAATAACAAAGAAAGAGTAAATTAACTAATTTGTTAAAAATTTAATTTTATTTATGACATTATAAAAATATAAACCATGATTACTTTTATCCGCGCTTTCACAGCTCCTTTCATCAGTCTCGTTTTCATGATTCTCGGAAACGGCCTATTCAACACGTTCATTCCTGTACGTTTGGAAATGGAACTCTATAATAAAGAAACCATAGGACTTGTCACATCTTCTTTATATGTAGGTATTTTACTTGGATCATTAAAAATGGATCGATGGATTACAAAAAAAGGATACATCCGTTCGTTTCTTTACTTCTCAGCTTGTTCTTCGATTCTGATCCTCTGCCAAGCTCTCTGGATTAATCCTTATTATTGGGCAATTCTTCGTTTATGCGCCGGCATCTGTATGGCCGGCATCCTCACGATCATTGAAAGTTGGATTCTTGCAATCGCGCCTCCTCATTTAAGAAGCGCCATCCTAGCCACCTATCTCGCGATTTTTTATGGCACTTTATCGATCAGCCAATTGCTACTCAATCTCACAAACCCCTTAAGCTTAAAACCTTTTCTTATCGCTTCATTTTGCTTCGCCCTTTCTTTAATCCCGTTTTTTTTCACAAAGCTCACCGAACCAAAACTACAACCGGCGCCTCGATTAAAAGCGAAAGAACTCTTTCAGTTGTCACCTCTTGGATTTCTAGGAGGCATCGTCTCAGGAATCATCCTTGCATCCATCTACGGGCTTGTTCCTATCTATGCTAAAGAAGTAGGAATGTCGATCTCAGAAATCAGCAATCTCATGGCGCTTTTAATCCTTGGAGGTTTAACGTTTCAATGGCCTTTTGGAAAACTCGCAGATAAACACAATCGAAAAAATATTCTGATCATAGCAAGCCTACTCACTGCTATCACGGCTCTTGCCATCAGCATTTTTAACCATGAAATCCCCCTTCTTCTCTTTGCTTTAGCCTTTCTTTTCGGGGGATTTTCCTTTACAATTTATCCTTTAAGCATAGCGTACGTCTCTGAAAAATTAAAAAATGAACAGATTGTCTCTGCAAGCGCAGGATTTATACTCTTTTATGGAATCGGAGCCATTTCAAGTCCGATGATCGCTTCTTGGATCATGAACCTTTTGGGCTCTTCAAGTCTTTTTCATTTTCTAGCAGCAGCAGCTCTTCTTTTATGCTTATCTGGCCTTATCAAAAAAGCTGCCGCAAAAACTATGGAAGAGAAGGAGAAGACCGACGCTTCATCTCCATGTAATGAAGAATAAAACAAGCAATCGAAATGATCAAACTAGCAAGGATATAACCTTGTATCGTCGTTACAAAAATGCCAAGCGGCAAAATCTTTAAAAAAGCATACGCAGCAAAGTTCAAGATCAAAGTTGCAATAGCAATCCGAGGCTTTGTTAAGTAACCATCAAAAAACCCTAAAAGCGGCAAAATGAGTGCATTCAAAAGCCCTAAAGACAAAGAGAAAATGAGATCTCCTTGAATATGAGGAATTTTTGTCTGATTCACAACATCAATCCCAGGAAGTAAATAATTCACAAAAAACACAATCAAAAAACAGATCACGAAATTTCTAACAAAACGCATAAACCCTCTATCGGTACATTTTCTTCTATTATAAGAAATTTCTTACTTTGACAAGGAATTTTCAATGTAAGAAAATGCACAACCAAAAATGATTTATTATTTACTCATTTTCAGTCTATTTCTCACAAGCTGCTCAAAACCTGTTTCTTCAAACACTCTTAGGATTGCCTTCAATGCCAACCCGACCACCTTGAATCCAAGAGAAGCATCCGATTTTACTTCCTCCTCTTTGATTTGCCTTCTTTTTGAAGGTCTTACCCGCTGTAAAGAAGGCTCCCAGGTACAACTAGGACTTGCCCAAAAAGTCGACATCTCTCCTGATGGTAAAATTTATACATTCCATCTAAGAAAATCATTTTGGAGCGATGGATATCCGGTCACTGCTTACGATTTTGAATCCTCTTGGAAATCAGCTCTCAATCCTCAAAAACCATCAATATGCGCCTATTTACTCTATCCCATTAAAAATGCAGAAGACTATGTCAAAAGACGCTGTCCCCTCGAAGAGGTAGGCATTCGAGCCCTCAATGCACAAACGCTCCAAGTGACTTTAGAGGAAAACACCCCTTATTTCCTCGAACTCACAGCATTTCCCTTATATTTACCAACACCAAGCCACCAAAATCATTTTTCCTTAGAAAACATCATAGGCAACGGCCCTTTTCAAATTGAAGAAATGACCCTCAATCATTCCATTGTTCTAAAAAAAAACAAACACTTCTGGGATGCTCATTCTATCCGCCTTCAATCCATTCATATTCATATTATTTCCGACGAAATGACAGCGCTTCAACTCTTTGAAAATCAAGAACTCGATATTGTAGGAAGCTCTTTATCCCCGATCTCCGTAGAATCTTTACAAAATATTGAACAATCGCATCCGCCCCTTTTCACCCCCATGCTCGCATCCACATTTTGCACCTTTAACACCGAATCAATCCCATTTTCAAACCTTTCCATTCGAAAAGCATTTCAAAAAGCGTTAGATGAGAAATCTCTATCTTTAGCAATTACACAAATGGGGCCATTGCCGGCGCACTCTTTACTTCCCCCCGCTTTTTTTAACTCCATCGAACCTTCAGAAAAACAAGAATCGCACCGACAAGAGGCCAAAGAACTCTTTTCCCAAGGGCTCTCCGAGCTCAATCTCAGCATCGATGATTTAGAACCGATCACACTTTATTATAAAGCAAACTCGATCGATAAAAAAATCGCTCAAATGCTCCAACAAGAATGGAAAGAGTGTTTAGGAATTGAAATTCAAATAAAGCAGTTTGACTCAAAATCGCTTTTACAACATCTTCATCAAAAAAATTACAAAATTGCCCTAGCTTCTTGGATCGCTCAATTCAATGACCCAATCAATATCCTAGAAAGATTTAAAGACAAAACCAACCCCAAAAACTACCCCAACTGGGAAGATCTCTCCTATGCCGCAACGCTCAATATGGCAGCAAAAACAGTCGATGCTCCAACAAGAGACTCTCTTCTAAAGAAAGCGAGAAACATTCTCGAAGAAAATGTTCCGCTCTTTTCCATCTACCATTGGCAATCGCCCCTTCTTATTCACCCACGCGTCAAAAACTTGAACACAAACGCTACAGGGGCATTGCTCATCGAATACTGCTATATCGAAGATTAGCTCTTAAGAAACTTTAATGGTTTTCTGGACATCATTAAAGGCCCCGGGGACTTGCTTATTATTCGCATCCAATAACTGCATCCGAACCGTATGCTTTCCTGAAGTAAGACCATAAATGTAATAGGGCTGCCATGAAGTCAACGTTCTTTTGGTTTTTCCATCGATCGTTACAAGAATCTTATAACCATCTGAAGTCAATGTACAATTTGTTACATAAAAATCCAAAAGAACAGGCTGCCCTTCTGTCAAAGGGATTTGACCGCTGGGCTCATTATAAGTGATGTAAGGCTTATTTAAATTCACATCATGACTCATATCTCGACTGCCAACATAAAAATAAGTCGCCTGAAATGTATTTTCACCTTTTAAACTCTCTCCATAAGAACGAGCAGGGAACATACGAATTGTGTGAATTCCTGTTTTCAAAGAATAAGGAATTTCAAATTTATAGCCGGTATCATAATACCAACCATCCTCATTAAAAGGATCTACCGGCTGTTCAGTCACCGCAATATAAGGATAATCATCCACAAAGACATGCACCGTCTGCCCTTGTTTGCTTGATGCAATTTCACCTGCACGATCAAATTGAGAATCGGTGCCAAGCGGATATCCATCGAGACGAAATTGCACCCACACAGGATTCCTTACCTTGACCTCTCCTTTCTCAGGCGCTGAAATTGTCAAGGAAACTGTATTCGATTCCGGAGTTCGATTGACAGGCTGAATCTGAATTTGCTCCTTTTCTAAATCACCATGATCGGAAACTATTTTAGCCATCGCAAAAAAACTCATCGCCAATAAAGTAAACATAACTCACCCCTTATTCAATCGTTTATGTACTAAATTGATTCATTTTTTGTCACTTCCATAAAAAAAGAGATTTCGGTATACCCCAAAATTATGAAGAAATTTATATTCTATTCCCTCTTCTTGTGCAATTTTCTACTGGCCCAAGATATTCAAGGTTTTTGGAAAACAGTCAATGAAGAAGGGGTTGCACAAACCATTATTGCAATTTATGAATATGACGGACTCTACTACGGTCGAATCATCGCAATCTATAATCAAAACGGAACCCTCGAAGAAAGCATCTTTCACCCGATCCAAAGAGCGCCGGGCGTCATTGGAGATCCTTACTATTGCGGTCTAGACATTATCTGGTATCTTCAACAATTAGGCTCCAAATTTAAAGGAAAAATCCTCGACCCTCAAAAAGGGGATGTGTACGCTGCTGAAGTATGGCTTGATAAAGGCGATTTAGTCGTTCGGGGAAAACTTCTTTTCTTCGGAAGAAGCCAAAAATGGTTCTCTGTCTCATCGAAAGATTTACCAATCAATTTTAAATTACCAAATCTAAATAGTTTAGTTCCAGATATCCCAACACCTAAATAATGTAACGAAATAACAATAGACAAAATAAAAGCCACAAAAGTAAAATACTCTTCAAATTTATACCATCAAAGAAAAATTATGGAAATTGAAGAGTGCAGCATTTTTCAGGCAAGCTGGAATGAAACCAATCAACATCTACAAACCCCGGAATCTACAACCACCACCAAGGTGAAACAAGTATTTTGGAATGTCATGTCGGTAGCGATTCCTTTCTTAGGTCTGGCTAGATATTGCAGCTATAAAATCGGTCAAATGGCCAATCGAATGACTCTTCCGGCGGCTCATTTTATTTCTAAAAACCATCTAGAAAGAGCAAAAGAAAATTTCAATCGGCTTTGGCTCGGTCCGATAACGGATCAAAACCGCCTTATTCGCGAACATTATTCTATGGAGCCGCACACCATCAAAACTCCGGATGGAGCCGAACTAAAAGCCACGCTCTTCCGACATAACAGAGCCATCCAAACAACCCCTACTGTCATTTATTTTTGCGCCAACTTCCAACTGAGCATCGAAACCCCAACCTGGCCTTTAGAAAAAGCAATCGAAACCGATTCCGTCTATAATTTTGTCATCTTTGATTACCGAGGAGTTGGAGAATCAACTGGAACATTTTCTTGCGCAAGAGACCTCATTGTAGATGGCTCTTCCATCGTAGAATGGGTCGAAAAATATGTTCAAACACCTCCCGATCAAATTCATTTTATGGACTCTCTTTAGGAGGAGCCATCGCCTCTTTAACGCAAGGATTAAATCCTAAAAAATGGATTGGAAGACACATCAATGAAAGATCCTTTGCATCCTCCGATAGAATCGTGGATGAAAGATTTGGGAAAGGGATCATGGCAAAAATTTTAAATCAGGTCTTTAAAATCCTCGGATACAGTGCAAATCCAAGTGAATCTTTTAAAAGTTTAAAAGGCCCAAAAATGGTGATCTATCATCCTGAAGACCCTGTCATCCCTGATCCGGCCAGTATGCAAAAAGAAGTTCAGCATGAAAATTCCATCTGCCTTAAACCAAAACCTGAATTTGAAGAAGAGGCAATGAAACGACCTCACATTGCTCCTTTAAGCTGGCATGAAGGCGCTCAAGAGACGATGATTCAATTTCTTTTTAATTTACCCTCAAAAGAAGAGCTTCTAACCTGACCCAATTGAAAGAACAAGAGCTCCTTGAACGGAGCCTTTTTTCAAATCTTCCAAAGCATTATTGACATCTTTCAAAGGATAGACAGTCACTTGAGAATGGATGGAAAAAGAAGGCAAGATCCGAAAAAAAGAAGCCCCGTCTTCTCTTGTTAAATTGGCAACTGATTCAATTCTTTTTTCACCCCAAAGATCTTCATAAGGAAATGATGGAATATCGCTCATATGGATCCCTCCGCAAATACAGCGGCCTCCTTTTTTCATCGCTTTTAAAGCCAAAGGAACTAAAGAGCCAACCGGAGCAAAAAGAATGGCGGCATCGCAAAGTTTGGGAGCCTTAGATTGAATGCCGCCGGCCCAATTCACCCCTAAACTCAAAGCAAATTTCTGAGAAGCACTATCCCCTTCTTTTGTAAATGCAAAAACCTCTTTTTTTTCTTGCAAAGCCACCTGAGCAATAATATGAGCTGCGGCTCCAAAGCCATAAAGAGCGAGAGTCTGTTCAGGGGCTGCCTTTTTGTAGCTACGATATCCAATAAGACCTGCGCAAAGAAAAGGAGCCGTCTCTTTCTTTAATAAAGATAGAGGCAAGGAAATCGCAAAATCAGCTCTACATGTCGTATATTCTGCAAAGCCTCCGGGAACATGAAATCCTGTAAAAAGCGCATTTTCACATAAGTTCTCTTGATTTCTTTGGCAAAACTCACAATGGCCACACGTTCTATGAAGCCAAGGAATTCCAATACCGTCTCCTTTTTGAAAGCCTCGCACTTCAGAACCAACCTCTTCAACAACACCTACAATTTCATGACCCAAAACAAGAGGATACCTGGGAGCTATCAATTCTCCTTGCTGAATGTGCAAATCAGTCCGGCACACCCCGCAATAAAGAACTTTAACAAGAAGTTCATTTGAAGACGGTCTTGGAATAGGAATCTCTACAAGTTCCAACGGTGTTTTAGATTTCTTTAAAAGAGCTGCATGCATACGAACCACAACAAATATTTTGCAAAAAAATTCTTTTCGAAATATACCTGAACTGAATCATTTTTCTATATACCTAGGAGTTCTTATGAGCAAACATCCTCTTCGCTATTTTTTTGAAAGACCTTTTCAATTCCCTATCAATAACTGGCCATTTTCTGAAGAAGAATTTTTAGAAGAGAGCTCTTTACAAGGAGTTCGAGTCTATGAAGAAAATCAAAAATTAAACGTAGAAGTGCCGCTTGCTGGACTTTCCTTAGATGACATCGAGGTCAATTTGAATCAAGGCGTTCTATGGATTCGAGGAGAATGTAAAAAAGAAGAAGAAAAAAATAAAAAATTCTACCGATCTTCAAAAAGACAATATTCTTATTCCATCACTTTACCGACTCAAATCGATGAAAAAGAAGAACCCGAAGCAACCTATGCCGATGGAATTTTAAAAGTCTCTTTAAAGCTTGCAAAACAAAGCGAAACAAAAAAAATCAAAGTTAAGTCTAAAAAATGAAAAAATATTTCCTCACGGGCTTAGTCACTTTACTCCCTGTTGCTGTGACCATTTGGGTGTTTACCTTTATTGTCCATTTACTGACTAAGCCTTTCATGGGGATTATGGTCGCTCTTTTAAAATTGCTTCCTGATTATGGCCCTTTAAGAAGCGAACAAGGCATTCGAACAATCAGCGAAATTCTCATCCTCGTCTCTCTTTTTCTTTTCATAGTGTTTTTAGGACTCATCGCTCGACGTTTTTTTTTTCACAGTCTCATCAAATTTGGCGATCAAATCTTGAATCGAATCCCTCTTGTCAATAAAGTCTATAAAACATCCAAAGAAATCATCCAATCTCTCCTTGCCGATAAAGGACAAGCTCTCAAACAGGTCGTCTTATTTCCCTTTCCCAATAAAGATAGCTATTGTCTTGGACTCATTACAAGTCCATCTCCAAAAACTTGCTCCGAAGAAACAGAAAACGATCTCTTATCGGTCTTTATCCCAACAACACCCAACCCAACGACAGGCTTTTTAATCATGATCCCTAAAAAAGAGCTCATCTACTTAAAAATGAGTAGCGAAGAAGCCATTAAATACGTCGTGTCTTGCGCTGTTATACAACCCGGAAAATCATGAGAAAATATTTTATTACAGGACTTGCCCTTCTTCTTCCAATAGCACTCACCTTAATCGTGATTTTATTTCTTTTTAATCTATTTACCCGCCCCTTAGTTCCCATCGTCTCTACGATCCTTCTTCATCTAGAATCAGCACTGAATCTCAAAATTCCGGAGTTTCTAAATCTCTTTATTTCACAAATTTTTGCTCTTATTTTTTTATGTCTTTTTATTTTCTTTCTAGGATTTGTCGCTCAATGGTTTATCATTCGGCATCTCTTAAATTGGGGAAGCAAGCTCCTCTCTAAAATCCCCGTTGTCAAAACCGTCTACAAAACAAGCAAAGACATTTTCACTGCTTTTTTTTCTACAGATGAGAAAAAAGCATTCAAAAATCCTGTGATTGTCCCGTTTCCTTTTTCCCCATCCTTTTCCATGGGATTTCATGCCGGAGAAATTGCTGAAGAAATTCAAGAAAAAATTCAAGAGCCTCTAAAATCTGTTTTTGTCCCTACAGCCCCCCATCCCATTTCCGGATTTTTATTTTTCGTCAAAGAAAAAGAGGCCAAAAACATCCAAATGACGAACGAAGAAGCTGTAAAATTTCTTGTTTCTTGTGGTATCATCAATCCAGAAACCAAAGAAACTCACGGCCAATGAGCGATCATCCAACTCGGGTCATCTTTTTTCAAGTCAAAGATGCAGCCTCCAAAATCAAACGAATTTACGAAACAGCAACTCTCCACTTTGAAAAAAAAGAACCCTTTATTTTTTTTGTCGAAGATGAAAAATCAGCTCTTTTCGTCGATGAACTTCTTTGGAAATCCCCACCCAGCTCCTTTCTTCCTCATAGCATCGCCGACGCTCCCTCTTCCGAACAAATCGTGATCACGAAACTGAAACGCAACATCAACCAAGCTAAAATTGCCTTCAATCTCTGTTCAACCCCTCTTCTCATTGATGGTCATTTCCGAACCATCTATGAATTTGAGGATCTCTCATCGCCGAGTAAAAATAAATTTTCATCGCTTCGATTCGATGCTTACAAAGCCTCTCATTTCTCCATCGAAGCAAGAAGCTCCTAAATCGCTAAAAATAAACAACTTAACGTTTAAATTGCCAAAATACATCAATCTTTCTATAATTTTGTCTTTTTAAAAAGGCAAATTTTATGACCCGAATGAGCAAACAAGGGGAAAGAAGAGCCGTTTCTCATAGAAGAAGACGAGCTCCTTCTCCCAAAACAGGACCTAAAAGAGACAACCTTGAATTTGGCTACCGTATTCATTTGAACGGGTTAAATCCAGATTCTCTCGCAGGTCGTTTTATTCCAAAAGTAAGGTAAATCCAATGACAAGACATTCAAGTTACGGAAAATCGAATAAAGGCGGCACGAAAAGAAACGTTCTCAAGCGCTTCGAGCGTATTGATGTACTACGTAAATTAGGCAAATGGGTCGATGGCAAAGACAAAAAAGTCACAGGCCTTCCAAAAACTCCATCAGCCTAACCGACTTCTCGTTCATATAGAAAATCGTCAAAAGGCGCTTCCCATCAAGAAGCGTCTGATTCAAGATGTGATTCATTGTCTCTCTGAATATCTAAACATCGAACGAGAATTTCTCTCTGTTTATTTTGTGACAGAAAAAAAAATTCAAGAACTTCACGATCAGTTTTTCCAAGATCCTTCCCCAACTGATTGCATCTCATTTCCCATGCATGCGCCGCATCTTGGAGAAATCTTTATCTGCCCATCTGTTGCCGTTTCCTATGCAAAATCCCATAAACTAGATCCTTTTCAAGAAATGATTTTATATCTTATTCACGGAATACTGCACCTCATCGGCTACGATGATATTGATCCTAAAGATCGCAAAATCATGCGCAGGATGGAAAAAAAATGCCTAAAAAAGATATATCCCATTTTAGATGTTAAATAGCCCTATCGTTCCTCTTTTTTTTCTTTTTGGTTTTTTTATTCTCACCATGTCGCTTACGGCATTCATTCAACTTGGGAAATTTCGATCCAAAGAAACTTTACAAAACTACTTTCTTCCGATTCCTTTTTGGAACATCACCTTAAAAACCATTCTTATCAAACAAGAATGGGACAATTACTATCTCATCATCTCTTTAAGTAGACACATTTATCAACTTCTCTACACTCTTTTTTCTTTTTTATTTTTTATTACATTCTTCACCGCAAAAGAAAACATTAGCATCACCCCAAAATCTTTCATTGCATGCGCTTCCATTATTCTGATCATCTTTATCCTTTTCGATGTGTTAGCAAGACTCTTTGCGAGTCTTTGGAGCAAGATGATCTTAAAACTTACAACGCCGATCTCTTTTATTTATCTTATTCTCCTCTTGCCAATCACAGGCATGATCTTTAAAGCCACTCAATGGGTAAAAAAAACCACCAAAAAAGAAGAAAAAAAGCTCACAGATAAATCAAAACTGAAACAAATGATTTTAGAATCTGAACTTGGACGCCATCTCGATATCAGCGATCAGAAACTCATTAGCTCCTTTATCAATTTTAAAGAAAGGGTCGCCAAAGAGATCATGGTCCCGAGAGTCGATCTCTTTAGTTTAAGCGCAGACACCCCCATCAAGGAAGCCGCAACCCTCTTTTCTAAAGAAGGCTACAGCCGAATTCCTATCTATAGGGAGACTCTCGATCAAATCGTCGGGGTCGTCCTTTATAAAGATCTTCTTAAATATTACACTTCTTCAAATCAAGACCTGAACCTTCCTCTTGAACAACTGGCAAAACCGGTACTTTACGCTCCTGAAAACAAAAAAATTTCACAATTGCTGCAAGAATTTCGCAGCCAACAGATCCACATGGCCATCATTGTTGATGAGTACGGAGGAACGGAAGGGATTGCCACTATTGAAGACATTTTGGAAGAGCTCGTTGGAGAGATCGAAGATGAATACGATATCGATGAAGAACATCCATTCATAGAAATCCCGGGTCACGGCTGGATTATTGACGCCAAAATGACTTTGATTGATATCGCGGAACAACTCGGCATTCATATTCCTACACACCCTGAGTATGAAACTTTAGGCGGGTACATATACCATTGCGCAGGAACAATCCCTTCCAAGGGCTGGAGGCTCTCTCATGATGCTTTTGACCTAGAAGTCATCTCTTCCAACGAACGCGCTATCAAGAAAGTAAAAATCACCCCTAGATCCCCTCAAAGCAGCAATCATTAAGAAGAAAAAAAGAAGGAAGATAAGAAGAAATATAGACAGTCGGGTAGCTACACTAACGTTCCGCCCCCGCTGCCCTGGTGACCGAATTCTGACTTCGAAGACCAGTCGCGCGAAATGTTTGTTTCGCCTCCGGCGAAATTATTTTCGGGCGCGCTCCCTATCTCACCTTGCTCCTCGCCGAACTTCAGTTCGACTCGATCGCTTTGCGGCGAGATTCTTCTTTGCCATAATCGATCTCGGGCTGCTCACGCTTTCCCACTTCGTGGGCCCCTCCGTTCGCAGTTTTGCGCTACTGCGTGCGCAATTTTTATATTACAATGTTCTTATTTCAAAAACTCTAAGCGTGTAGCAAATAGATGGCATATTTTCATGTTATTAACTCAAGTTGCTAGTCGATCGTTAGACGAGTACGGAGCGAGAGGGCTGAGGCCGAGGATTTCGCGACGAGTCTTAGAGTGAGAACTTCTGGGCGAGGAGCGAAATCCTCGAGATCGGCACTCGCAGCCCGTAATCGTCAACGAGCGACTAGCAACTTGAGTTATTAGAGTTCAGTCGACAGATACAAGTGTTTTAATGTAAGAAAATGCGCAAGCAGTAGCGCAAAAACTGCGAACGGAAGGGACCCACGAAGTGGGAAACCGTGAGCAGCCCGAGACCGATTATGGCAAAGAAGAATCTCGCCGCAAAGCGATCGAGTCGAACTGAGGTTCGGCGAGGAGCAAGGTGAGATAGGGAGCGCGCCCGAAATGAATTTCGCCAAAGGCGAAACAAACATTTCGCGCGACTGGTCTTCGAAGTCAGAATTCGGTCACCAGGGCAGCGGGGGCGAAACGTTAGTGTAGCTACCCGACTGTCTATATTCTTCTTTCTTCTTTTTAAAAGATTTCTCAACACCCAAAGATTCTTCTTGTAAGATCGATGGTTTTAAGGCAAAATACTTAAATTCAAGACCCCTTCACTCTATTTAGGAGTTTTCAATGCGTAGATCGATTTGTTCTTGCGAACCTAGTGCTACTGTCGCCGGGAAAACAGGCACATGGAAATTTATATACACCACCGCAACTTCTCTACCCAAAGGAACAAAACTCCGTTTCGATCTTGCAAGCTCAGGAGGACCTCTTGACTGGCAGATCCCCCAAACCAACCTCAAGAAAAAAGAAAATCTGATTT
Source organism: Chlamydiota bacterium (assembly GCA_027451825.1). Lineage (GTDB taxonomy): Bacteria > Chlamydiota > Chlamydiia > Chlamydiales > SM23-39 > DAIDHZ01. The sequence continues at coordinate 24,122 of DAIDHZ010000010.1, read as the reverse complement.
GGGCTGAAGTCGAAGGAAAGCAAATTGCAGCCAATGAATTTGAAAAATCATTATCCTCCTATGAATTCACCCTTCCTCAGGAGCTCAAAACCGGAGAGAGCATCTCAATCATCATTGGATCTCCTGAAAACAATCCGGAAAAAGGCAATACCTGTCAAAAAACAGTCCAAAGAAAAAGACCTTTCAATCTTTTTATCGATCCAAAAGGCAAAGGTGATTACAAAGAAGTTGAAACATTCCACTTTGATATCCGAGGAAATGAGCTTAAATCCATCCGCGTGATCGCCCCTTCTTTAGTGCATCGCAACAAACGATTCGATGTGATTGTCCGTTTCGAAGATATCTATGGCAATTTAACGTCCAATGCACCGGAAGGCACCTTAATCGATCTTAGCTACGAACATTTAAGAGAGAATCTAAACTGGAAACTCTTCATTCCTGAAACTGGATTCATCACCCTGCCTAACCTCTATTTCAATGAACCCGGCATTTATAAAATTCAACTTCGCAATACCAAAACAAAAGAAATCTTTTTCTCCCCCCCCATTAAATGCTTACCCGAGTCAGGACTCAATTTGTATTGGGGCCTGCTCCACGGCGAATCAGACCGAGTCCCCTCTAAAGAACACATAGAAGTATTACTCCGCCATATCCGCGATGATAAAGCTTTGCAATTCTTTGCAATTTCCGGTTTTGAAAACGAGGAAGAAACATCCAATGATCTTTGGAAAATGATCGTTCAACAAATCACGGAATTTAATGAAGAAGATCGTTTCGTTGCCATGCTCGGATTCCAATGGATGGGAGATCCAAAACTCGAGGGTTTACGTCATTTCATCTATACCAAAGATGCAAAACCCATTTTGCGCCGAAAAGATTCCAAAAACAACTCTCTGAAAAAAATCTTTAAAACAAACCACCCCAAAGAAATGATCTCAATTCCTGTAATGACCATGGGGAAACAGACCTGTTATAATTTTGAAGACTTCAACCCGGAATTTGAAAGAGTCGTTGAAATTTATAATGCCTGGGGTTCATCTGAATGCACAGCCAAAGAAGGCAATAAATACCCTATCGGAGGCGGTAAACAAGCGATTGGAGAGTCTCAAGAAGGATCTTTAATGCAGGCTCTCAATAAAGGATATCGATTCGGATTTGTCGCAGGAGGTCTTGATGAGAGAGGTTATTATCAAAATCTAATATCTGCCGGCAACACCCAATATTCACCGGGACTTACCGCAATTCTAGCGAAAGAACATACCCGATCATCCATTGCCGAAGCTCTACAAAACCGCTCCTCTTATGCAACAACAGGAGAGCGCATCGTCCTTGGTTTCCACATTGCATCTTTCAGCATGGGCTCCGAGCTCGACACCAAAGCACGCCCCGGACTTGAATTCAACCGCCATATCACAGGGTATGCAATCGGGACAACAACTCTTACAGAAGTCGCCATCATCCGTAACGGCAAAGTCTTTAAAACATTCAAACCGGGTGATGAAAAATTCGACATTACTCTGGATGATTCCGATCTTTTGGGCAATGTCTCCATCCAGCCAGATCCAAATCGTCCTCCATTTACATACTATTACCTCCGTGTAACTCAAAGCAATGGTCATACGGCATGGAGCTCTCCAATCTGGGTTGATCTCAACGCAGAGAGTCCTTCCATCAGCGGAGGCAAAAAACTCAAGAAAAAAACAAGCGCTGACTAAACTGATTTAAGCGTCCTTCCTTGAGGAAAAAAGACTCCTCCTTTTTCAAGGAGGGGTTGTTCAATAGCGAGCAAATATACAAGAAAATCAAAGCATGCTATATATCTGCTGCATGCAGAAAAAGATCTTTTTACTTCTTGTAGCGCCTATTCTTTTGCTGGGAGCTCCTTCTAGCGAAGAACTTAAGATGCACTCTCTTTTTCTCATGCAAAAAAACGATCTTGAAGGAGCCTTCGATCGTTACCGAGAATATTGCCATCTCACCGGAAGACACAATTTTGAAATGCTTCAGCAGATGGGGCTTATTTTACTTCAAAAAGGAATCCAGACAGAAGATCCTCAATCGTATCTCATGACGCTTTTTGGCGCAGGCATTTCAGGATCTCTCGGTGCTTTAGAAATTTTAGAAAAAGGACTTGTTCAACCGGATCCTCAAGTTCAACTTCTCACTCTTCATTTCCTTTCGCAATTTGGCGATGATCGAGTCAATGATCTTCTCAATCAAGCAATGAGCTCTGAATTTCTCTCGACGCGGATGGAAGCTGCCTTTCATATGGCCCTACGGAAACATCCTCTTGCAGTCGGACAAATCGAAGGGCTGATGTTCCGTTTACCTCCCGCTTTTAAGCCTTACTTCCCCTCTTTCTTTGCTCTTTTAGGAACCAATGAAGCAACCGGCGTTTTAAAAAGACTTGCAGAAGATCCGGATCCTCAGGTGCGCATCGAATCCATTCTCAACATCGCAAGACTCGGAAGAGACGACTTTCTTCCCATGCTTCGAAGAAGACTGACGCATTCTCACATTGGAGAAGTAGAAGCCACCATCTTTGCCGTCGGCATGTTAAAAGATAGCTCTTCCATCCCGAAACTCAAAAAATTAGCTGCATCTCCAACCTCATCCATTCGTTTAGCTGCAGCCTTAGCTCTTTTACAGCTTGGAAGTAGAAGCGCTCTTGATGCGATTTTCGAAATGGCAAAATCAAACAACCTTTTTGCAATCAGCAGTCTCGGATCAATCTCCGATACAGAAGATCTTCTAGCAGAACTTGCTAAATCTCCCGATTTCCAAGTAAAAATCAATGCAGCCATTGCACTTTTGCAAAGAAAGGATGCTCGCGCTCTTCCCATTCTTTCAGAAATCCTCATTGAAGACTCACGCAATCTAGCCTTTCATCCCATCTCATCCATTGGACGCACTGTCACCGCATTTAAAGCTGTCCCTTCTGCAGAATTAAGAGCGAAAGACCCTACAATCGACTTAAGCTATTCGGCAGCCATTCGAGAACATTTTTTGAAAGAAACCATCTATCTTCCCGAAGACTCTTTTTTAGATCTTGCCTATCTCATCTTTCAAAAACAGCAAAACGACCTTGTCCCAACACTCATTTCTCTTTTAGAAAACTTAAGAACTGAAAAATCCATCCAGCTTCTTAAACAAGGAACTCAAAAAATCTCAGCGCCTCTGATTCGGGATTATTGTCATCTTGCCCTCTATCGACTTAAAGAAGAAGGACCTTACGAAGAATATATGACCTCCTGGGTCATGAAGCAAAAAGAGGCTGAACTCATCCGTCTTCGCCCCTTACTTCCTTGGAAATATCGAATGGAGCAATCCGATTATTCTTTAACTGCCGAAGAAACATCGCGCCTGCTGATCGACTCATTTCTAGCCATCGCAAGTAGACGCGATGAAAAATCAATTGGTCTTCTCTTAAATGCCATCGAACTAGGCAATCCTAAAAATCGCTTTGCCCTCATGGGACTCCTCATGCGCGCTACTGAGTAATTGCCTTAATTGACCATTCAAGCTATATCAAACTTGATGGCAGATCAAGAACCCAAAGATACTATTTTACGCGGGATCGAACAAATCACATCGCTGGAAGATTTATACAAAACAGTCCGAATCATCACAATTCGAGGATGGGTTGCAATCATCTTCATCGCGCTCTTTGCAATTTCTTCCATGACTTGGTCTTTTCTAGGGAAGCTTCCCATCACCATCTCTGGGAAATGCGTCGTCGTTCAAGATCAAAGCTCTCAAGAGCTCACCATTTTTGGATTTGTCCCCCTTTTTGGATCGGAAGAAATTCATCCCGGCATGAAAGCAATGGTAACCCTAGACTCCATTAATTCTTCCATCTATGGAATCATGGAAGCAACCGTTTTAGAAATCAGCAGATACCCTGTCGATCCGCTAGCGCCTCAATTAGATCCCATCCCATCGATGCCTTTAAAAGAATATCTCACCCAAGGAAAAGCTCCCGTAACGCTCCTCATCATCAAACCCATTGTAGATCCGAAAACGGATCAAATTCAATGGACCTCAAAAAAAACGCCTCCAACGCCCATTTCCGATGGCAATGTTGGAATGGTTCAAGTCATTCTCAACGTAATTAAGCCGATTTCGTATGTCATCCCGGAAGTATAAACGAATCAAAACTCCCCGCGTGATCCAAATGGAAGCTGTCGAATGCGGCGCTGCCTCTTTATCCATTATTCTTCAATACTATGGCAAATATCTCCCTTTAGAAGAACTACGTATCAATTGCGGCGTCTCAAGAAGCGGCAGCAATGCGTTTAATCTCATTAAAGCAGCAAAAAGCTACGATCTTTTAGGAGAAGGAAAAAGACTCCGATTCGAAGATCTTTTCGAAATTGAATACCCTGCCATTTTATTTTGGGAATATAAACACTTTCTTGTACTCGAGGGTTTTGGTAAAAACAAAGTCTATCTCAACGACCCGGCGCTAGGCCATCGCTATATTTCCTTTGAAGACTTTCAAAAAAGCTACAGTGGCATTACTTTACTTTTTAAGCCTAAAGACACCTTTGAAAAAGAGGGCAGGCCTCCGTCCATCACTCAGCAGATCTATACTGAATTAAAAAAAATCCCAAATCCGGTTTCCTTTCTCATTATCTCCGGTTTCTTATTGCTACTGCCAGGTTTTGCACTCCCTGCTTTTCTCATGGCCTTTATCAATACCTTTTTTTCACAAAAAATCATCGCCTGGAGATGGGATTTTTTAGCCGTTGTCTTCATTACCTTTCTGTTTTCTTTCATTTTGAATGGCCTTCGAAAGCACTTTCTCAATCGCCTTGGAGTTTATCTTTCTTCTGTCTTTTCAAGCACATTCATGTGGCATCTTTTAAAATTACCCATCCGCTTCTATAACCAACGATTTTCCGGAGAAATCGCCTACAGGCAAAGACTGAACGATTCTGTAACATCAATATTTTCCAACACTCTTTTATCTTCCGCAATCGATGTTTGTCTCATTGTGTTTTATGCTCTTTTAATGTTCATTTACGATCCAACCATCGCCTGGATTGGACTCACAGCCGGAATCTGTAATTTTTTCGTTCTTGGCATCATCTACCGCTCACGTGTCAATGCTTATGCTCGTCTTCAACAAAACACAGCCAAGACTGTCCGAGAAGGAATCAGCGGCCTTCAAAATATAGAAACCATCAAAGCAAAAGGTGCCGAGTCTGATTTTTTTACAAAATGGGCAGCTTCCTATACCCACACATTTAACGATATCCAAGAAATTGGGAAAAAAGATGTTCTTCTCAATTCCCTGCCTCCCTTTTTCCAAATGTTCGCAGCATCTGTCCTTTTAGGTGTCGGAAGCCTTCGTATCATAGAAGGCGAGCTCTCCATCGGCATGTTAATGGCCATGCAAATTTTACAAACCAACTTTTTACAGCCGATTTCCCGTTTTATAGGATTTAACCAACTCATTCAAAACATGCAAATCGATTTCGACCGCTTAAATGACGTCCTCAAAAACCCGATCGATCCTTCCTACGAAAAAAAGAACACTCCCCTCAATAAAAAATGGGAAGGAAAGCTCGAATTTCAAAATGTCACTTTTACGTATGATCCGACCTCTTCACCTCTCATTGAAAACTTAAATTTTACGATCTTACCCGGACAAAAAATCGCGCTCGTAGGACCCACCGGAAGCGGGAAATCAACCATTGCAAAACTTGCCTCTCGTCTTTTATATCCTACCTCAGGACAAATTCTTCTCGATGACATTCCCTTAGAAGACATCCCTAAAGAAGATCTTTGCAACGCAATGGCAACAGTGGATCAAGACATCTTTCTTTTTTCAGGAACCATTCGAGAAAATATCACTCTTTGGAACTCAAAAATTCCGGAAGAAGTCCTCATCAAAGCAAGTCAAGATGCTTGCATCCATGAAGAAATTGTCTCAAGACAAAATGCGTACGACTCACCTCTTTTTGAAGGCGGCAAAAACATGAGCGGAGGACAAAGACAAAGAATCGAAATTGCAAGAGCGCTTCTTTATAATCCACCTCTTCTCATCTTAGATGAAGCCATGAGCGCCCTCGATTCTAAAATCGAAAAAGAGATCGCAGATCGAATCACCCTACGTAAATGCTCTACTTTAATGATCGCACACCGTTTAAGCACCATCCAAGACTGTCATGAAATCCTCGTGTTAACCCAAGGAAAAATTGTCCAAAGAGGCACTCATGAAGAATTAAAAAAGACCTCAGGGATTTATCAAGAACTGATTTTAAGCGAGTCTTTCCAATGTCTATAGACCAAGATGACCTCCATCGAAAACTTCGCTTCGAAGAACAAAACAAACTCTTTGAACAAGCTCTCGAAAAAACAAAAGATCTTCTTGAATTTAAAGAAGTCCCGTTTATACCCAAAGAATTAGATGCTCTAGAAAAAGCCCTTTTGCATATCGGCAAAAAGCTTCGCATCCAATTTACCTTCCTTAAAAATATCGATCCAAAAGAAAATCCGATCTATGCAATTTGCGAAGCATCTCAAATCAAATGCCGCAAAGTTCTCTTAGAAAAAACGCAAAAAAAACAATTAGGCCCCCTTCTATGCTTTCAAAATGGATCTCCTGTGGCCCTGATCGATCACAGAATCATCCTTCCTGATGGCGCAATATCAAACGTAGAAAATCTCGATAAAACCGCCTACATGTTTTACCCGCCATTTCCCTCGCACATTCAAAATGGCAAACAAATGTGGCTTTATCTTCTCAAAACCTATTTTCAATCCGATCTTTCTCTCATTGTTTATGGGATCGCTGCAAGCATCATCAGTTTCTTGCTTCCCGTTGCCACTTCCTTACTTTTTAAATATGCCATTCCTTTCGTCAGCGTCTCTCTCATTTCTTACCTCTTTTTAGGCCTTTCCTTTGCATCCGTTGGATTCATGATCTTTTATTTTTTAAGAAACTTTTGTTTTTTGAAATTTGAAGGACTTGCCCTTCATTTTACGCAAACGGCTCTGTGGGATAAAATTTTAAAACTCTCCCCTTCTTTTTTTCGTAAATTCACAGCAGGTTCTTTATTTTGGAAAATGGCCTCTATCGAAGCGATTCGTCAGCTCATTACCGATAATGCAACCTACACCATCTTAAACGGCTTTTTCTCCATTTTCTATCTCATCATGATGTTTTTGTACTCCCCTCTTTTAGCTCTCTTTAGCGCATCCATCGCCCTCATCAGTCTCTTGACAACCCTTCTTTTCATCCGTAAAAAAGCAAAACTTCTTTCTGAAGAAGCAAGCATCCAAGAATCTCTTCAAGGAACGACCCTTCAAATCGTCTCCGGCATCGCCAAACTACGCACTACAGGCGCAGAAAAAAGTGCTTTTGCCCACTGGTCGCTGCAATTTACGAAAAGTAAATCCTTAAAAATGAAAGCACAAGAAATCCAAAACATCGTCTCTACATACAGCGCTGCGCTTCCTATCTTTTCCATGTGGATCATCTATTTCACTCTGATTGAAATCATTGGAATTAAAAACATTGAACTTTCAGATTTTCTTGCTTTCAACATCGCATTCGGCAGTTTTTCTCTTGCCATCTACCCTCTCAATGAAACACTTGCATCTCTTGTCGCCATCATTCCATTTTGGCATCGAACCAAAGTCATTCTTGAAGAGCCCATCGAAGAAAACACTCACACAACACATCCGGGAACACTCTCCGGCAAAATCGAGATCGATCATCTCTCTTTCAGCTATGATCCCTCTCAAACAGCCCTCGAAAACATTTCCATCTCCATCAATCCCAAAGAATTCATTGGCATCGTAGGGCCAACAGGAAGCGGAAAATCAACGCTGCTCCGTCTTCTTCTTGGCTTTGAAAAACCAACCTCCGGAGTCATCTATTACGATGATAAAGACCTATCCACTCTAAACCTTCATTTCCTTCGAAAACAAATCGGATCCGTTCTTCAAACAACGAATATCATGTCAGGAACCATTTACGAACAAATCGTAGGCGGAGGCATCTACTCACCCCATCAAATTAAAGAAGCCATCGAACTTTCCGGCTTTAAAGAGGATCTTCTCTCTCTTCCAATGGGTCTTCATACGTTCATTCCAACCAACGGCACCACTCTTTCCGGCGGCCAAAAACAACGCCTTCTTCTCGCAAGAGCGCTCATCGGATCTCCCTCGATCCTCATGTTCGATGAAGCAACATCCGCCCTCGATAACAAAACACAAAATCTCATCACCAAAAACATCGACTCTCTGAACGTAACCCGCATCATCATCGCACAGCGTCTCAGCACGATCCAACATGCAAACCGCATCTACGTCCTCGATAAAGGTCGTATCGTCCAAGTAGGTACCTTCAACGAACTTTCCAAAGTCCCAGGCATCTTCAAAGAAATGTTCGAAAGACAAAAACTATAGTTGCAAAATAAAAACGCAAACAATAAAAGCAATTATGGATGGATAACCATCCCAAAAAACAGAGGAATGAATGAAAAAAAAAAGAACTGAAGCTGAATGGAAAATCAACGTCAAAGCATGGAAAGATCCTGCTTTTAAAGCAAAACTAATGAAACATCCCAAGGAAACTTTGAAAGAGTTTGGGTTAAACATACCAACCCATGCAAAAATCGTAGTCCACGAAGAAGATCAAGATACATGGCATCTTGTCATCCACAAAGCCCCTCCTGGCTGTGAAAAAATGTCTGAGGAAGAATTAAAACAAGCTAGAGCTGGCATTTGCACCCAAGGCGAGTGTTCTTGGTAATTCGTAAACTACCAAAAAGTCCTTATACCGAAACAACTTGAAGAATCGGGATTTCGGTAAGAAGGCTCCTCAAAATTCGCATTCGGAGCGAATGCTCATTGCCCTAGGGCAAGGCATGAGTGAGAATTCGAATTTTGAGATAAAGCCGACACCGCCCAAAACCGATTCTTGAATCATTTTCGGTACAACAGAAACTCTAACAATTTCTCTATTAAGGACTATAAAATAAAAAAGAAAACAACAATTCATGAAAAACAAAATAAATCTCATTCAAAATCTAGACTTACAATATATTATCATCAGAATGGTCGACAAGAAAGAATGGAATCTCAAAGATGCTCAAGAAACGGCCAGAAAGTACAAAAACTTTCTAACTTTAAGAGTTTTATATCCAAAACTAAAATGCGTTCCTACTCCTGAAATTGATGAAATTTGGCATGATCATATTCTTCACACACAAAATTACGTAAGAGATTGTAAGCAAATCTTTGGACACTACTTACATCACAATCCCTCAGATGGATCCAAAGAAGATCAAGAAAGTTTGACCAAACTCTATGAAGAAACCAAAACCCTCTACGAAAAGCACTTTAACGAATCCTATAGCTACGCCCTAGACCTTTTTTAAATCATCTATCGACAAATACCGTAAACTGCGCATCTGGAAGGTCTTTATGATTGGGCATATCAAGCGGTGTTGGGTGGCTTTGGTTGAGAGAGAGCTCGTAATGATCTACGAGATTTTTATGGATATAAGTAAGCTCTAAGACTCGAGGAATATACCCAATACAGTTGGATGTTTCAATGCATGACGACATACAGTTATTGCCGTGAACATGGATTAAAAGAAAATCACGATCAAGCTGTCTCAAAAGAGAAAGAGCTTTTGGAATTTGAGCATCCTCCCCAAAATGGATCTCTAATACAATCCCGGTAATGTCACCTGCATGCCTTAAAAGATCAGGCATTGTTTCATATTCACTGCCCTCAATATCCATCTTAATAAAAAGAGGAAGACCTCGAAGACCTAAGATTTCTAACTGCTGATCAAATGAAGTCGGCTTTTTAAAAGGATGAAGTCCATCTTTCCCTTGAAAAACATCCAATGCAGCACTATGACTTACAATATTTGAAGAGATGAACTGACAGTTTGGATTTTTAGGATGTACTTTTACAACAGTGCCATCAAATCCAAAAGAAGACTTATCATAAAGAGTGGCTGCCATATCTTCAAAAGAGATGTCATTAGAAATTCCATACCCCATCACTGTGTCGGCGGCTTGTATCGCAATTTCCGGGATCACATACCCGCCGTCATAAGCTCTTCCAATACGCTTCATTGAAATGGGAGCTCCATCATGAAACACCTGATAAACCTTCAAATGTTCGACAATTTCATGAGTCTCTACAGTCTCCTGGAGTACTTGAGAAGGGACACTCGCATATGCACATCCAAAACTACAAATCGCAATCACAATAACTTTGATTTTCTCAAAACCCATAAAATCTCCATAGAAGAAGAAAAAACTTTAAACCTTTTTGACTTTCTTGACAAAAGCATTTAAGCTGCTCTCATGCATCGACTGACAGCAAGTCAAATCCATCGAGCTTTTCTAAAGGGAGAACTCTCTGCAAAAGCCATTGCCGAACATTTTCTCAAAAGAATTCAGTTGCACGATCCAAAAATCGGCGCATTTCTCTCCATATTAGAAACAAAAGTTCTTTTAAAAGCAGAAGAGCTCGATCGAAAACGATCTCAAAATCAGCCTTTAGGAAAACTTGCAGCCGTTCCTATTGCCATCAAAGACAACATGCACATTCAAGGAGAAATCACTTCTTGCGCCTCTCAAATGTTAAAAAACTATCGAGCGCCTTTTGATGCAACTGTCGTGCGTCTTTTTGAAGAAGAAGATGCGCTTCTTCTTGGCAAAACAAATCTCGATGAATTTGCAATGGGCTCATCCAATGAAAACTCGAGTTTTTTCCCAGCACAAAATCCTTGGAACCTAAAATGCGTTCCTGGAGGCTCCTCCGGAGGATCGGCAGCCAGTGTCGCAGCAAGACTGAGCCTCATTGCCACAGGCAGCGACACAGGAGGATCGATCAGACAACCGGCCGCTCTTTGCGGGGTTGTCGGGTTTAAACCTACCTACGGGAGAGTCTCTCGCTACGGACTTGTCGCCTTTGGATCTTCGCTTGATCAAATCGGCCCTATTGCAACATCCGTTGAAGATATTGCCATGACAATGAACGTCATCGGAAGACATTGCCCTCATGATGCAACATCTTTAGAACTTCCCCCTGAAAACTACCCCCTGAAAACTGATCTCAACGAGATCACATTTGCCATTCCAAAACATTTCATTGAATCTTCAGATCCGGAAGTGCAAACCAACTTTCTAGAGGCAGTCAGCGTCATGAAAGAGTTAGGCGCTAAAATCATCGAAGTCGACCTTTCCATTTTAAAATATTCAATCGCTGTTTATCAAATCCTTGCCACCGCAGAAGCGTCCACCAATCTCGCACGCTTTGACGGAATTCGCTATGGTCTTCGCAGTAAAAGCGCAAAAGATCTGACGAGCATTTATCAGCAATCTCGCCACGATGGGTTTGGGAATGAAGTCAAAAGACGCATTATGCTGGGCACTTTCGTTCTTTCTTCTGGCTGTAAAGATGCCTACTACACAAAAGCGCAAAAAGTAAGAACACTCATCATCGAAGCCTTCCAAAACATCTTCCAAACATCCGACGCTCTTTTGCTTCCAACAACTTCCAGCAGCGCTTTTGAAAAAGGCTCAATACAAGATCCTTTGGATCTCTACTTACAAGACATCTTTACCATCCCGGCCAATCTCGCAGGCCTTCCTGCCATCAGCGTGCCCTCAGGCTATGATAAAAAAGGACTTCCCTTAGGACTTCAAATCATAGGGCCGGAACTGTGCGATACCTCCATCATCCAATACGCCTACGCCTACGAGCAAAAGAGTCGACACGCCAAAATTCCCTCGCCCTACGAAAAATAAGAACTATTCAGAGATCACAAACCTAGCATCAGCAATTGGATTAAATTGCTTGTAAACCACAATCGAAACTTCATACCTACGATTTTGATACTGACCCTCTACTTTCTTTGCTTGCTGTAAAAAGCTTTGCCATATCCCATCCATCCGTTCACGACTTGCAACATCAACAAATGACAACACATGAAAAGTAGAAAATTCAATCTGATCTGCGCCTCTTCGGGAAGCAAAATCAAACAACTCCGCGACCGATCCAAACATTCTCTATTCCTTAAAACTGACTCTTAAGCGCAAAGAGGATCTCTTCGCCACCTTAAAAATTTATAATTTCTTTACATAGAATATACATTTAAAAAATATTTTACCATCCTCTTGTTTCTTATCTCGTCAAAAAAATAGAACTTCATCCAGAATGAAAACCATGAAACATTCTTTTTGGCAGCCGGTCATTGGACTTGAAATCCATCTCCAGCTCAACACAGAATCGAAACTCTTTAGTTCAGCGCCAAATCGATTCGGCGATGAACCAAATATGAATATTTCTACCGTCTGCACAGGCCAGCCGGGCGCATTACCTATTCTCAATAAAGAAGCCGTGAAAAAAGCAGTTCTTTTTGGTCTTGCCGTCAAAGCGGACATCTCTTTATGCAGCACCTTTGATCGAAAGTCCTACTTTTATCCCGATTCCCCAAGAAACTTTCAAATCACCCAATTTGAAAATCCAATCATCCAAAATGGCTCCATCACAACAAACATCAATGGGAAACCTCGCACATTTACCATCCGAGAAGCCCATCTTGAAGATGACACCGGCATGCTCAAACACTTTAGCACATTTGCCGGCATTGACTATAACAGAGCGGGAGCGCCTCTCATTGAAATCGTATCAACCCCCTGCATCTACAGCCCCAAAGAAGCCATCGCCTATGCAACCGCCATCCGCTCGATTGCCCTTTACCTTGGCATTTCCGATGGAAATATGGATGAAGGAAGTATGCGTATCGATGCAAATATCTCCGTTCGTCTGAAAGACGAAACAACCTTGCGTCCTAGAGCTGAAATCAAAAACGTAAACTCTTTTACCTTTCTAGAACAAGCTCTTCTCTCTGAAATGGAAAGACAAATCTCACTCTATACAAATCATCCGAACGCCCCTTTCCACGAACTGATTCCTCCCTCAACATACCGCTTCGATCAAGCACAAAAAAAAACAGTTCTCATGCGGAAAAAAGAAACCAGCGAAGACTACCGTTATTTCCCGGAACCGGACCTTGGGCCCATCATCCTCTCAAAGTCCTGGATCGAAGAACTGAAATCGAACCTTCCCGAACTCCCAGAAGAGCGCTTTCATCGCTACACAACCTCTCTTGGCCTTACCGAATACGCCGCAACAACCCTCATCAATGATAAAGAGCTTTCCGACTATTTTGAAGAAGCTCTTCCCCACTGTCCCTACGCAAGCTCTCTTTGCAACTGGATCACGATCGAATTCATCGGCCGTCTTAAAAACACAAACCAAACACTTCGCTCCATCCAGCTCCCACCTTCCCATGTCGCCAAACTCGTCACCTTCATCGAAAACAAAACAATCACAGGTCCGATTGCAAAAGCAATCGGCGATGAAATGATCGCATCTCCCCACCTTGATCCCGAATCCATCATCGCTCAAAACCCAAACTACCAACCCCTCTCATCAGAATCAGACCTAGGTCCAATCATCGATGAAGTGCTCAAAGAAAACAGACAATCCATCATCGACTTCAAAGCAGGCAAAGAAAGAGCCTTTGGCCACCTCGTCGGCCAAGTGATGAAGAAAACCAAAGGGAGCGCATCCCCCGATGTCGTCAATGCTCTTTTACGCAAAAAGCTAACAACCTAAACTCTTTGTCTTGTCGTCATCTCCACAAGAGGAGATTGCAACGTCTTTCTAATCAATGGACTTTTCGGATGTTGCATTTTATCCGAATCGTACCCTACTATCACTAAAGTTATGCAGCCGATCATCATACAACCAGGAGCTCGCTGGAGCAAACACGATCTTAAAGAGATTTTTTCTTTTCGCTTTGTACTTCTCATGCTCATCATTCGAGATATTAAGTTACGATATAAACAAACAGCTCTCGGCATAATATGGGTGATCATACAACCTCTTCTAACAGCGATCTTGCTCACTTTAGTGTTTGGAAAGTGGCTGCAAGTCTCAAGTAATGGAGCCCCTTACATGCTATTTGCTTTTTGCGGGCTCATTCCTTGGCTTATCTTTTCTCAATCCGTTCAAAGAGCAAGCTCAAGCCTTGTCAATGAAATGCACCTTGTGCAAAAGATTTATTTCCCAAGAATTTTTTTACCAATGGCAGGCACTTTAGGTGTCATCTTAGATCTCATTCCGACTCTTCTTATGAGTGGAGTCCTCATGATTCTCTATTCCATTCCTATTACATGGAACCTTCTTTTCCTCCCTTTTGCCATCTTTTTAACGTTTCTTTTTGCATCCGCGTTCAATATCTTTTTTTCCATCTTAAGCGCCTATTACAGAGACTTTAAGCACATCATCCCTTTCACCTTACAATTTTGGATGTATGCAACTCCTCTGGCTTATCCTCTTTCAAGCATTCCTCAAAAATGGCAATTCATTTTCTCTCTTAATCCCCTCACCGGAATCGTCGAGGTATTCAGATGGTCTTTACTAGGAACGTCAGCATTTCCAAAGCTCTCTGTCTGCATAGCAACCTGCATCAGCTTCCTTTTTTTCATCATTAGCTTGATTGTTTTTCGAAAATTAGAGGAAAGACTTTCCGATGTCCTCTAAACCCATCATCAGTATCCAAAATATTTGGAAGAAATTTTCCATCCATTCAAGCATGGGAGCTCATCACAAAAATCTTCGAGACTCTCTCTCAAGCTGGTTCAAAAACAAAAGGGGCTCTGAAGAATTTTGGGCCTTACAAAATATCAATCTCTCGATTCCTCAAGGAACTACATTTGGGCTAATTGGATCCAATGGATCTGGCAAAAGTACTTTGCTTAAAATTTTAGCAAGAGTAACAAAACCAACCACCGGCAAAATAGAAATCTATGGGAGAACCAGCGCTCTTCTCGAAGTAGGAACGGGATTTCATTTAGAACTTACCGGAAGAGAAAATATCTTTTTAAGTGGAGCCATGCTTGGCATGCACAAAAAAGAAGTCATTCGCCACTTTGATGAAATTGTCTTTTTTTCCGGTGTCGAAAAATTCTTAGATACTCCGGTCAAAAAATACTCCAGCGGAATGTTTTTAAGGCTTGCTTTTTCTGTCATGGCGCACTTAGAAACCGAAATATTGATGATTGATGAAATTCTGGCAGTAGGAGATCCCCAATTCCAAGAAAAATGCATCCAAAAAATACAATCCATGATTCGTCAAGGACGCACTGTGATCTTTGTCAGTCATCAAATCGAGAGAATTCGATTACTTTGCAATCAAGTTGCATGGATCGATCACGGTCGTTTAATCGATGTAAATGATCCAGAAACCATTCTTTCTCGTTATCAACAAAACATCCTAGGTTCCAATGAAAGAACTCTGTATTGATGCTCGCATGAGCATGAATTCTGGGATAGGAACCTATATCCGTAATATCGTAAAGCATCTTAAAAACGGACCATTCAAAGTAAAGCTCATTCTTCACCCTCATCTTCTTGATCTGTGGCCGGAGGCTCATTCCATGGATCTCATTCTCACCTCCGCACCTATCTATTCAATGGAAGAACAAATCAAACTTCCTTTTCTAATTCCAAAATGTGATATTTTTTGGTCTCCTCATTACAACGTCCCCCTCTTACCCATCCGAGCAAAAAAAAGAGTGGTAACTCTTCATGATGTAAATCACCTCTTCTTTGCTAAAAAATTGCCGATTCATAAAAAGTACTATGCAAAAATAGTGATTCGCTCTGCCACCCAACTCTCTGATTGCATCATCACAAGCTCAACATTTTCTAAAGAAGAAATCATCAAATTCACGAAAGCAAAAAAAGAAAAAATCGAAGTCATCTATCATGGGATTGATCGATCTCATTTCAAAAGCAATTTTGAACCTGAATATCTCAAAACAATTCAAATAAAATACAATCTACCCTCCAAATTTTTTCTTTTTGTAGGAACTCTAGCTCCTCACAAGAATATTGCCCGTTTACTCAAAGCATGGAATATCCTCAGCAATACACACCCAGATTGGCATTTAGTCTTGGTGGGAAAACAGACAAACGACGTTGAATGGAAACAAGTCATTTTACAAAACCCATCGCTTAAAGAAAAAATTCACTTCTTAGGACAAATCAATGACCTAGACCTACCAGGTATTTATCATCTTGGTTTTGCAACCATTCTCCCCTCTCTTTATGAAGGATTTGGACTCACTCCTTTAGAATCTATAAGTTGCGCAACACCCATCATCCTTTCCAATGTCACAAGCCTTCCTGAAATATATGGATCCAGTGCAATCTACATCGATCCTTATAATGAATCAGATATCGCTCAAAAAATCGAAAAAATGATTCTTGACTCAAAAAGCTACTCTCAACTAAAACAAATTGGAATTGAAAAAAGTCAGCAATTCTCTTGGGAATCTTCAGTTACCAAACACATTCACCTTTTAACGAGACTATCATGAAAAAAGCATTGATTACCGGAATTAATGGACAAGACGGATCTTATCTCGCGGAATTTTTATTAGAGAAAGGGTACATAGTACATGGTTTAATTCGCAGATCTTCTAACGATAGAATGGTTCGCATTAAACACTTGCATCAATCCGATTCATTCAAAGAAAGGTTTTTTATTCATGAAGGCGATTTATGTGATTCATCCAGCATTTGGAAAATTATAGACCGTACACAACCCAATGAAATCTATAATTTAGCGGCTATGAGCGATGTGAAAGCATCCTTCGACATTCCTGAATCTTCCGCTGACATTAATGCCATAGGAACGATCCGATTATTAGAAGCCATAAGACAAAATGATCCAACAGCAAAATTCTATCAAGCATCGACTTCAGAATTGTATGGAAAAGTAAAAGAAGTTCCTCAAACCGAAAACACCCCCTTTCATCCTCGATCTCCTTACGCCGTATCCAAACTCTACGCATATTGGGCTGTCATCAATTATCGAGAAGCTTACAACCTTTATGCTTGCAACGGTATTTTATTCAATCATGAAAGTCCTCGTAGAGGAGAAGAATTTGTCACTCGAAAAATCACTTTAGCAGCATCTAGAATTAAGATGGGTTTACAAAACAAGTTAATTCTTGGGAATCTAGATGCCAAAAGAGATTGGGGCTATGCAAAAGACTTTGTTCAAGCGATGTGGATGATGCTTCAACAAGACACTCCGGATGATTATCTAATAGCCACAGGGACCACCACTACAGTAAGACGCTTTGTAGAATTAGCATTTCAAGAAGTTGATATCCAATTACAATGGGAAGGTAAAGGAGTCGATGAAAAAGGAATCGATCCCTCCACTGGAAATGTGCTCGTGGAAGTATCTGCAAACTTCTTTCGTCCTGCAGAAGTCGATTTATTGATTGGCAATCCGCAAAAAGCAAAAACTCGCTTAAAATGGGAGCCAACTACCTCCTTAGAAGAACTTGTTAAAATCATGATGCAAGCGGATATGAAACTCGCAGAGCAGACAACACGTGAACTTATCACTCAATAAACAAATGCAATTTCCCAAAACGTCAAAAATTCTCATCACTGGAGCAAGCGGCCTTGTAGGAACTGCTTTAGTTCAACAATTAATAAAAGAAGGTTACACCAATCTTTCACTCCCTCAAAGAAGTCAATGTGATCTCACCAATTTCCAAGCTGTCAAAGAATTATTCACACAAGAACAACCGACCATCGTTTTTCATAATGCAGCGGCTGTTTATGGCATCGGGGGAAACACGCAAAATAGAGGATCTATCTTCCTGGATAATATCCTCATGAACACACATGTCATAGAATCAAGTCGCCTCTGCAAAGCAAAAAAAATCATCGCCATGGGAACTGTTGCGGCATATCCCAGTCTCAATGTAGAGCCTATTCAAGAAGATCAAATTTGGGATGGACCTCCTCATGGATCTGAAAGTAGTTATGGACATGCCAAAAGAGCTATGCTCGCTCAACTCCAAGCATACCAAGAAAATTACGGTCTTGATTTCGCTTATGTCATTTCTACAAACTTATATGGACAAAATGATAAATTCGATGCAGAATTAGGTCATGTTATCCCTTCTTTAATCCGCAAATTCTATGAAGCTAACAAACAAGGAACCGATGTCAACATTTGGGGAGACGGCACAGCGGCCAGAGACTTTCTTTATTCTAAAGACATGGCCGATGCTCTCATTTTAATCATGAACCAATTTTCAGGATCAATCAATGTTGCATCAGGCAAAAAATCAATGATTCTTGATGTCGTGAACATTTTAGCCGATTATTTCAACATGCATCAAAAAATACACTGGGATCCTAAAAAACCGAACGGAAGAGCCTTCCATCAACTTGATCTAACTCGTCTTCAATCTCTTGGATTTAAACCCACCTATTCTCTTCAAGAAGGTTTATTAGAAACGCTACAATGGTTTGACTCAATCTACGAACAAAATTTAATCAGACAATGAATCCATGAAACTAAAAAGAAAATTCGCTGTTGTCAAATTATGGCCCTCTCAAAAAACGGCAGAAAATGAAGTCATCGAAAGACTCAAAGTGGCAGCGCAAATACTCAACATCGATTGCATTGAAATATCTCCGAACGGCTACTGCATAAAAACAAACAAACAAATCACATCCGATGATGTCGACTTTGCCATCCATTTACACTTTGATACGCCCAAAAATTACGATATTTTTTCTTTTACTACTCTATGGAATCCACTCCACTTCTTTTTCGATTTTGGCTACACAAGATGCTGTAAAAATTTGACATCTCACGATGATTTTTTAAGCTGTCTTTCTCATGGAGCTGATGATCATGTAAAACGACTTCTCATGAAACAGCCTTTACATTTGCATCCAAAATTCACGATGTTTCATTCTTTATCCTCCCCAATTCTTCAACCAACAGAAAAACAAAGAAACTTATTTTATATTGGAATTAATTGGGAAAAACTAGGCCGAGGAAAATCCAGACATCATGACCTACTTCAAAAACTGGATCAAACCAATTACTTACGCATTTACGGACCTCAAAAAGTCCAAGGAGTCAAAGTTTGGAATGATTTCAAAAGCTATGTAGGAGAACTCCCCTTTGACGGAAAGTCTGTGATCCAAGCAATTCATTCTGAAGGCGTTGGACTTGTACTCTCATCGGATGCTCATCGAGAAGCAGGCCTCATGTCGAACCGATTGTTTGAAAGCGCTGCTGCCGGAGCCGTTATCATCTGCGATGACAATCCATTTGCTAGGAAACACTTTCAAGATTCATTACTTTACATCGATCCAACCAACGATCCATTTTCTCAAGTAAATCATCATATGTCTTGGATCAATGCAAATCCCGAGGCGGCAAAAGAACTTGCTGTAAAATCTCAAAACATTTTCTTACAACATTTTCTACTCACACACTCGCTTTCTTCCATCTATGAACAACTCGAAAATCGCAAAAAAGAACTCTTTTTCAATCTAGATCCGACAAACCTTCAAAATCCAAAAGTAGCCCTCATCTATATTTTAACAGATGAGCCATCTCATATCAAAAATGACTCGATTGAATCATGTGCCAAACAGGATTATCGCAACTTAAAAGTCTTCATTGCAGTCGATTCAAACCAGCCTGAGAAAACAAAATCGCTCGAAGAAAAACTTAAACAAAATCAAACTTCATACCGAATACTATTCATTAACAATCTAGATAAAAATTACCTAAACAAATTAGGACTTTGTGTTTCAGAAATTTTACAAAATATTCAAAATGAAGAATTTGAATATTTCAATATTGTACTTTCTCATGAAGAGATCTTTCATAATCACATCTCATCTCTCATGCGAATTTGCACAAAAACCAAAAACTGCATTGCAACAACTGCATCAGTAGTATGGGGCGATAAAATTGCTCATGAAACACACAATGAATCTTGCTTTAACGAATACGAACAAATACATCAAGCGACGGGATTTTCTCGCTTCATGCTTCCGAAGTCTACTCTACAAGAAAAAATATTTTATTTTCTTCCTTATTTAAATAAAAAATCATTCATCGCTTTCATCAGACTCAATGAATATCCGATAATCTCATCATCCTTAGTTACTATCCGTGTACATAGCTCATCTACATTTTTTCAACTCCACCAAGAAAACCACATAGAAAAGCAACTTATCAAAGAAATATTGGACAAAAAACCAATTGGGGCTATTTATCAAAGAACAAGAGCATCTTCTCATAAGATCAAACAAATCGCAGAAAAAATAAAACCCTATATTCAAAAAACCCCAATGCCTTATTGGCTACGCTCCATTCTCAGATCCACATACTGCAAACTCAAATCCAAAAGTTAAAAAAAAAGCCCTGAACACTAGGGAGTGTACTGAAAGATTGCATAGAAAATAAATTTTCAATTTTGCTAGTATCTTTTTTTCTTGGAGGAATATATATGAAAATCCTGCACCTATTTATCTTTTCAACCTACATTTTTCATGCTTTTGGAAATGAATCATTAAATCTCGATGAATATCTACAAAGCCGAGGATTTGATTTATCACCCGTTCATTCACAAAAAAATGAAGGCTATTCTTCCGTACGACAAAGAGAAGAATTCTTGAATGATCTAACGCAGCTTTCTTCTATCCATACTATTATGGAGATTGGATTTAATGCAGGACATTCTTCAGAAACCTTTTTGCAATCTCCAGGTTGTCAAAAACTCTTAGCATTCGATATCGAACAGCATCCCTATACTCGAACGGGAGTAGAATTTATGCAACAAAAATTCAAAGATCGCTTTGAATTTATTAAAGGAAATTCAAGAATACAAGTTCCTCTTTACGCTCAATCTCATCCCGGGGTTACATTTGATTTAATCTTCATTGATGGAGATCATTCCTTTGAAGGTTGCATTGCAGATATTCGCAACAGTCGTCTGCTGGCCAATCGAAATACAATTCTTTGGATCGATGATTACATTCCCGCAGGGATCAAGCCAGCGGTCGATTACTGTGTTCAAAACGGAGAACTTATCCTTCTGAACGATAAATTCGTCTCAGATGTTCATGGAGATAGATCTTGGGCCATTGCTCGATATCCAACTGAATCGGAACAAATTTTTAATCGTATTTACAAAAATGCAACTTGGGGAAAAGATGCCCAAGGTAAAGGAAGTTCAGGACCGGGCTCCACTCTTGAACAAGGAAGACCCTTTATCGCATATGTCCAACAAATTTTAAACCAAAAGTCCGATATTCGCACAGTTGTAGATATAGGTTGTGGAGATTGGGTATTAGGTCGAGAAATCGATTGGGGAAATCGCAATTATATTGGAATTGATGTAGTCGAATCTCTCGTTAAACAACATCAAATCAATTTTGGCTCTCAAACCACTCATTTTGTTCATTTGGATGTAATTCAAGATCCTTTACCTAATGGAGATTTAGTCCTATGCAAAGATGTTCTTATTCATTGGCCCAATACTACTATCTCTCAATTTTTAACCAAATTAAAACAGTTTAAATATTGTATTATAGTTAACGATATCGACTCAATTTCTTTACCAATCAATCAAGATATTTCAACAGGTGAATTTCGTCCTCTTAACCTTACTCTCCCTCCTTTCTCATTACAACCAATAGAAACACATTACTATTTCTCAGGAAAGAATTGCATCAAGCAGATCTTACTACTTAAAAATATATGAAGAAATTTTATTTAATCGTTTTGATATTAGGATCTTTTGGGGGAATTTTTTATTTATCAGGATCATATCGAAACAACTTAAAAAATCGATTTTTGGAAGCATCAATTTGTCCAAACACCTCGAATTCTCGAACACATGGTACGTCTCAAAAACAAGAGTTTTCTCTACAGGCAAACTTTGAGGAACCTTGCCAAACTCCTGATTCTCTAATTTCATTCGATCTATTGCAAAACTATCCATTGGAAAAATTAACTGAACTTCCTCAAGAGGATCTAAAACACTATCATTTTTTTCGTAACAATTTTGAAACGCACTATCACAAAAATAAAATCAATGAATCCCTCAAAATCCCCAAAATCATCCATTTTATATGGATTGGTCCTAAACCTTTTCCTCAACGATCTATTGCAAATCTTCAAAGTTGGATTCAACATCATCCAGGATGGGAAATTCAGTTTTGGACAGATGATCCAATGCGAGAGGTTCCTGTACAAGGAATAAAAAGACGTCTTATAAAAGAAGTTGAATTAGGCGAACTTTCAGAAAATTACAACCAAAGTTCCAATTATGCTCAAAAAGCGGACATATTAAGATATGTAATTTTAAAAAAATGGGGCGGAGTATACTCAGATCACGACATTGTATGTTATCAATCTCTAGAATATCTACATTATAACTACGACTTTTATTGTGGGTTAGAATCAATCAAACAATTTATGACTGGTGGACCATTTGTTTATCCAGGCAATTGTTGGATTGGATCCAAACCTAACCATCCTGTGATTCTCGCAGCACTAGAATATATCCGTCAGAATTGGAATATCATGAAATCGAAATATGAAAAAGAAACCGATCAAATTTTAGCAACAACATTTTTAAGCTTGCATTTTTCAGTTCTTTCTCATCTTAACGAAGGTTTGAATATTGATATGGTTCTACCGGCAACATTTATATGCGGCAGCTCAATTTGGAACTCTGATCATTTTCAGACATGGATTGATAAGAAAATTGTACTGTGTAATCACTTATACGATGGAACGTGGTTTAAACCTGATCAATAAGCCTAAAACTTCAAAAGAAACTTATGATTTCAACAACATTCCAAAAACTCACTCTAATCATCATCTTTATAATTAATTCGTTTTTTGCAAGTCCTTTTCTCATTGACTTCCCTGATAAAACTATATTAACAAATGCAGACTATGTAGATTTGCAAAATAAAATGAGAGCTATTGATTTCTCTGCCATGATTGAAACGTACTATCCTAAATCTGGTGACTTCTCCGAAAGAAAATTTTTTGAACGTAGAATGAGCATAGGTATTCATGCCGTCCTAATCGACGAAAAAAAAGGTCTTTTTCCTCAAATCATTTTCGAAAAAATTGGCGATGGAGGAAATTGTTGCGTTGTAAGCTATGCTTCCTATAATAATCGATACCCGCAACTTTTGAAAGATCTCTTACCAGCACTTATATCTAGCGGATTTAATGGATATTTCTATGCAAGAATAGGAGGATATCCAACACCCACTGGACAAGAAGCAAAATATGCGGGCACTCCTTATGGATTTAAAATACCTCTGATTATTGAAGCCTTCCGATTAGGATTTGAAAACGTTTTATATCTCGATTCTTCTTGTCTACCAATGGAAAACCCCACTCCTGTTTTCAAATTACTTCATCAAAATGGCTGTTTTTTTGTTGGCGGAAGAAATTGTTATGACAATGGATGGGTACGTTATTTTTTCCCAAAAGCAAGAGAAACTTTAGTGGATATTTATAGAAGAGATCCCCTCCTTGAAAAACAAATATCTGGATCCATTATAGGATTTAAAAAAGATAGCAAATGGACTCAAAAATTCATTGAAGAATATTATCGTGTGCTGACATTAGGAGATCCTTTTATGTCTGAATTATCAGAAATGTTTGTATTCGCATCAATTGCTGGATATCTTCACTTTCCTTCGGACTTATACATAGACCCATATTCAAAACAATTACCTAACCCTGTTTATGCATACACTGAAGAAGATCATCCTGAATTAACTGCGCAACAACGAATAGGAATGTTTTTATACCGACAACAATATGGCAAAAACTAAAAAAGTTGGTTCATTCAGAGAGAACGCTTCTCAACACAAGACATAAATAAAAAATGAAAATTTTTGGGAGAAAATCGACATTCCAAAACGATTCTTCATATTGTTTAGTATCAAACTAGTGGTCCTTAACAAAAATTCTTGGAGTAATTTCGAGGTCAAAGCCACTTAAATGACGAACGTAAGTTAATTCGCATTGTATTAATACGGAATCAACTTACGTAGCCATGCGGTAGATGTTCACCTACCTCCTTCGTCGGTAGGAGAAAAATGATTATTTCAAATTTTTTTTCTCAAAAAAGATAAAATTTTTAATAATGCTTCAACGTGAAGCCAACATATGAAGAATTAGAAGCTAAAC
>DAIDHZ010000009.1 GCA_027451825.1 Chlamydiota bacterium | reverse complement strand
ATTAGAGGGAAAACTGCATTAAAATTGATTTATTTTTTTAGAGAAAATCTTGTTTGCAAGCGTTGTGGAGTAACACCTTCCAAAAGCATCAAAAAAGATCTTCTATCAATCGATTGATCTTCTCCAAATTTCCAAGAAAATGAACCTTTTTCGAGTCGTTTAAACCAAATTACAAAACCGTCATGATCCCAGAATAAAACTTTGATGTGATCTTTATTTCGATTAAGAAATGCAAATAACGCTCCAGAACAGATCTCTCCAGGGAATAATTGTTCGACAAGAGCTCCAAGACCCTCAAAGCTTTTACGCATATTCACAGGTTGCGTGCATACAAAAATACGCACATTTCCGGGGATCGCTAACATGAAATGGCCTTGATTGCAATTAAGCAGCGCTGTAGCAGCGATCCGTTAAAAGAGCTATCAACATGAATTCGAACATTGTTGCATTCAAGAATCAGAAATTCTGTTGGTTTTGAAGTCTCAATCTCGATAAAGGATGAGCGTTTAAGAACCAACCCTAATCGAGTCTTCCAATACTTAAAAGTATGAATAGAAATGTTGTTTTGCAGACACCACTTTTCTGCAGACAATTTACTTTCTTGTTGGTTTCTAATAATGATCTCCCACTTTTGCATTTTGTCATTGTTTGCAGGCCTTGACATAGAACTCTCCTTTAATAAAAACCAAAAGAATGCTCTATTTTAAAAAATCGAAAAAGATGGGTTCTTTAGACGCTTACTTATAAACGAGTGTGCTTCTTAGTCGCCTGTCTTGTCTTTAGGTGAGACGTTTTGTTGCAATGTAGGATCTTCGGTTTTAGTTGGAACGCCGTTGACTAATCGAGCATAAAGGGGGTTCTCTGCTGAAGTTTCTAATCGAGACGATGGTGGAGAGGGGGCTATGGAGCGTTGTTCAGGGGTTGGATTGAAAGAAGAGAGATTTGCAGATGAAGTAGGTCCTCCTGTCACGAGAGGGAGTAGAGACGATGATTGCGGTGTAACTGATCGAGGTGTCATTTCGATGGTTGCATGGCTCATTGGAGGAAGTGGATGTGTAGGGTTAAAACATTCTGATGGCAATTGTCTTTGGTTATTGGAAGGAGTTGAGTCAGAGCCGGGAGTTGAGGTTTCTAAGGGGGCGTTTTGGGGCTCTTCAGGTGATGAGGCAGTAGGGTCTATGACAAGAGAAGGGGGGGAATGTATATGAGTTAAGTCTGTGTTTGTTTTGAAAGTTAAAGGTGGTAATGCGCTACTCATAATCTTGGTCCACGCTAGAGTTGGTTTTTTAGATCAAGTTGATTAAAAAAAATTTTTACACTCATTTGTAGCTTATTTCTAGCTTATACTCAAGATCTCTTTTCTAAGAACTGACCTCGCTATGCTTCTTTGACGTATTTTAAGAATTTTTGCGACCATTTTACCTTCATTGTCGCAAAGCAATGAGAGATCATCTTCGGAAATGGGTGAGCGCGTTCGAAAATCGACAGAACTTTAGTTGCGCAAGAGGTCTAATATCTTGAACGGGCGGCTCGAAGCTTAAATCCCATCCCATCAGGGGTGGGTTAGCCGAGTTATCCGATCAATTTGCGGCAAAAAATTTGCCGCCCATGACCGGAGCGAAGAATCTTTCCTTTTCTAAGGGAGAGTTCTTCAATCTCCTTCAGGAATTCACAGCAAGGATAGCTCTTTAAGCTCAGGGAGTTTCTTCAGCTGCTGCAGAAGGGCTCATACTTCTTGGCTTTTGTTGACCAGAGGATAAGGAGCTGCGTGCTCTCGTAGATTGTCTCCCAAGTTCTCTATTGCTAGGAGTTTCGTCTGAGTCTTTGTCCGAGAATTCTTCTACATAGACGCTAGCTCTTATGTCTCCCGAGTTTAGTTCCATTGATTCTTCCATCCGTCCAAAAGGATCGTATGGAAATCTTGGGTCGTCATTTTTGTTTGGGTCTCTGAAGGATGGCTCTGATTCAGCTTGATGAGGGAGCGAGGCTTGAGGAGGGGTCGATAACGACGAGGATGTTTGTGGTTGTGGGTGTTCTTGGGCGGGTATGTCATTTGAAGGTTTAGGAGGCGTGGAATGTGAAAGAGCTGTTTGAGCGGCTTGAGTGATTGTGTTGGAAGAATTATCAGGGGGTGTATTGCAACATGGCCAGCAACCACAACAACAATGCCATAGAGAAGAAATAAATGAAGAACTCATAATTATAATAACCTTTTTTATTTAATATTTTAGTTTGTTTTTGTTATTTTATCAAGAATTTATTTATTAATGTTATTTTTTTAAATATTTAGAAATCATTCCTTTTTTTTGAACGCCTGCTTGGGCCCTTCATGGGTGGTTTAGCTTAAGCTTCTACATTTAAGCGCCGTAGAGCGCCTTCTCTTTAAGCGAAGGAGAATCCTCTCCTTTTTCAAAGAGAGGTTCTTCAATGCCCACGCAATCCCACCCCGAAGGGATGGGATTGCGTTCGATCAGGCGGGGGATTCAAACTTCACAAGTCTTTAAGAGCCTAAAACAAATTCTCCGACAGTTGTTTCTTCATGAGAATCTGTCCCTAGTGCTTCTGAAAAAAAATCAGAATTCCCTCCTCCAATGGCGCAAGGGGAAAGCTTCATTGCGGTTGCTGTAAGATACATCGTTTGCATGAGAATCCCTGTGTTTTTTAAAATGAGTGCATATGCCATCGATTCATACTTCCAAGAGATTCTTTTGAAACGTGCAGTCATTAGAAAGAGTATTTGAGGAAAATCTTTTTTTCCCATGCTGTGAGTCGCTGCTTTTAAAAGCTTTTCTCGATTTTCTAACGTTGTTTTATAAAGCTCTAAAGCGTGGCTATCTGGAACGTAACGGTACAAATTGCTCTTGAGTCCCTGACAGTGATGAACGAGCGGATAAATTTCTAGCTCATAACATGCTCCGCCGCTTGGATAAGGTCTTTGTGTTGTTTCATAGAGACCTTCTTTGTTGATTTTTTTTACACGCGCTGTTCGGTATAAAAACTCTCCAAGTTGTTCCATTGTGATTGGATCTTTTTTTTGATCTCTTAAGGAAGTTCTTTGTTCAAGTACTTTTGTAAAAGGAGGATCTGACTGTATGCATGCATCAAGATCAGGTTTAAAAAGAGCGATTAAATCTGTGGAAGAATCTGGCAAAGCTGGACTTGGGAGGATTGTATTTAAAAAACGAAATGTAGCGCCATAGGGCTGTCCTTTTTGACGGCTTTGTGTATGAAAAAGAAGATCGTGAAATTCCCAGCAAGTTAGCGAATTCTTTTCATCTGCATTGTTTAAAAGGTTCGCCTGATAGAACAAAGAAAAAAGCTCGGTGATGACTTCTTTAGGAAGATGAGAAAATTCTTCGATGAATATGTTAAGACTTTTCGGCTTTGAAAGAGCGTAAAAAAATAAAATCGCTTCTGAGTCTTTCAAAGAGATGCTTGCAAAAAGTAGCGGAGATTCAATGACAAGCCCCTCAGAAGATGTATGAATATAGGCAAATCGTGAAATTTGAAAGGGAGTGTTTGGGTCTATCTCTTGGTTTGTGAGTTGGAATGATCGATGAGGATAAGGAGTTAATGTCGCTAGAGGCGTTTTTTTATTAAATATTGTGTACGATAAAAGTGATTCTTTTTGAAACGTTTCCAATAAATAGAAAAGTTCTGGCAATTCTTCTGGTGTTTCATTGTAAAGATCTGTGCTCCCATATCCTATGAGACGCTGTAAACGTAGATAAAGGGATTTGGAAGGATGATTGATTTGGAGTGTTTTATGAGAAAATGCAAGAGAGATATTTGTTTCGGAAAATGCATGAATGAGACAATCTGGTCTTAAATGGATTTGCAAGTCTTCCTCCGACTATAAGAAAAAGGGGATGGGATTTAATTCTTCTTCTTTGAGTTTTTGTTGTACAAGGCCAAGCTCTAAAGGAATGTCATAGAGTCTTCCCGGAGCATACCGATTCCAAAAGTGTCGAAGCCCCGGAACAAAAACTTTGACAACTGCAAGCCCAATATCTGGACGCGTTTGGTCTAAAACAAGCATCTCGAGCCCTTTGCTTTCAATGATTTTCTGACACATTAAAAGATCATCCTTAATGTCTGCAGTATCAAAGCGTACATAATCTTCGAGCTTTTTTTTCTTTGTGAGTGAATCTGGGACAAGATATGAATGATTTTTTAAAACTTCCTGATCTAGCCAGTTTCGAATCGTTAGTTCTTTTGCATCTTTGGGCATTGAAGGATTCAATTCTTTTAAAAAGAGTAAGGGTTGATTCATTTCTGTAAGAGAGCGAAGCAAAGCAATATTGGGATCGAAATGTGATCCAAAGCCAAATAAAATCTCGCCTTGCGTTTCATCATCTTTGCAAGAAATCGCTGCAAATGTGGGAATTTTTAGGTCCATTGTAAGATCTAAAACCCATAGTTTTCGATGAATGGACGC
The DNA here is from genome assembly GCA_027451825.1 of Chlamydiota bacterium. Lineage (GTDB taxonomy): Bacteria > Chlamydiota > Chlamydiia > Chlamydiales > SM23-39 > DAIDHZ01. The sequence goes on along the minus strand of DAIDHZ010000009.1, from coordinate 55,501 downwards.
GTATGAAGAAACGAGGCGCTCAATGTGTGGATCTGAAAAACTTTTTAAATCGACTTCAGGACGTTTACAGCGAGAATACCACCATAGAGCAATGTGATCTCTTTCAACAAGTTCGAAAAATCCTTGAAGAGTGGCTTCTTCTTTTGTATTCCCCGCGGCACATCCATTGGAATCTCCCTTGCAAAATTGATGAGCTCTCTCAGGAAAAGGATAGTTAAAATAGCACATTGCTGTTGGAATCCACTTCGTTCTTTTTTCTGTTAAAGACCAAGCTGGAGTCCAATCAATTTCTTGAGTTTCATCAAAGGGATCGGGGATATAATGAAAAGAAGAGCCAGAAAGATTCCATGACTTTCTTGATTTGTATTGGTTTTCGCTAAAAAGTAAAACAGAGGAAGGGTGAATTGCATCATCTTTGATGGATTTATAAATGGCTCGTTTTTTTTGTTCATTTCCTTGATAAATCCCTGAATATCTCTCAATTGCCTCGCAAAGACAGCTCGTTTTTGCTTGTACTTTGCTTTTCCCTTTTCCTGCACTATGACCTCTTGGATTTTTGTAAGAGTTGTCGAAGTGAAGTCCGTTCATCTGATGAGCTGCTTTGTAGACATGCATCATTGTCAGTTCCTGTTTTAAGGAGGGGATGAGAAATTCAATAATTCCTGTGATAGGGCTGATGAGATGCTCATACTTTTGATACGTTTCTTCCGGAGGCTTGATGCGATGGCCTCCATCTTCTGTAAAATGTTTTTTCTGGCTCTCTAAAATAAATGGTGTTTCTCTAGAAGGAAGACTTGTTCCGCAAGTGGCGCAGTGAGTTTTTTTAATCACTTGGTGTGAAGAAATTTTTGGATGAAGAAAATGATACGATAGCAATTTTGATTCTAAATCAGGATTGCTTCCTTGCAAAATCCATTTCACAATTTCATTGGCAGCGAGATTATATGCAAGCGCACTGATTGTGGAAGGAATGGGTGTTTGAATTGTGATGGGGTTTCTTTTTGTTGTATGTTCAATGAAAAGTTCTTCGAAAAAATTCTTTTTCAAGGCATCTAAAAGACAGTCTAGACAAGGCCCTTTTCCCGGGATAAAAAGAGGCCCTACCCAAATTTCCGATCTTGTGGGTTTTATCAGTAAATAAGGAGTTTTCGATTGAAGATACATTTCGCGAAGTTTTGGATTGCGATAGTGATCTGTAACTCCAATGGAAAAATTTCCTTGATCTTCAATTCGTATAGACATTTCTTTGAGAGCAGAATAGAGAGGATCTATGGATACATTTCCAAAAGAATGAATAGAGACTGTGGTGTTTTTTAAGCGATTTTCTGCAATCTCATAAGGAACGTCTAGAAGATTGCAAAGCGTTTGAAGTGGTTTTGATAATGTTGACGCTTCTTCCAGAAATCCTTTTTCTTTTAAGCGAAGCAGCGCGTAATAAATTTCCGATGCTGAAATTTTTTCTCTTAAATGATTGATAATTTGGTCTATAGAATAAGATCCTTTTGAAAGATACGGAGTAAGAAGGACATAAGCTTCTCCTTCAAGCAAGTGGCGAGAATTTTTTTCATCAAAGAGAATCACTCTTTTTTGAGGGATGATTTCTGCGTGAATAAATGTTTTAAAAGAAGGGAATTGAAGCATTTTTATCTCTTTAAATAGATTCCCAGAAAATTTCTTATTCTGGGAAAATCATCACGTAGGGGGTTTAGCAGTACCAGCTAAGACCTACTCCTCCGGCTGCAGCAACATTTTTCAATTCTGATTCTGAGAGAGCTCCTTCGGGTTTTTGAGGAAGAACAAAACAGAGTTCATTTTTTTGCACTTCAACAATTCGACATGTCTTGTTTTTTTCAATGGATACACCATTTTCTTTTAAAACTTTCTCTGGATTTGCAAGTAATGCTTTTTTAAATTGTGGATCCATCCATGCTTTTGCAATGACTTGGGCCCATTTTTTGTGAATCTCTTCATGACTTTGCTTCATATAGTTTGCATCCTTCTTTTGTTTTTAGGAAATACTCCTTTTATAGGCTTTTATCAATCGATTCGTTTTAATGCAATAGAACTTAGAATCTGATTTCTCCGGAAAGGGAGATTGCAGATTGGCTTAAGCCTCGCCATTCGAGGTTTAAGTTGGCTTTTTGATGGTCGATGAGAGAAAGTCCGATGGCGCAGCCAAAGCGTGAATCGATTGTGACTGATTTGGAGGTGACGGGAACTTCGAAGTTGAATGAGGGGATTCGTACGTAGGCAACAGGAGGCTGGGGCTCGAGTTTGGCAATGAGATAGGTGGCAGCTATGTAAGGAGAGACGTATTTTGTTTGGTAGGAAAGGCCGAACGCTCCTTGCGTTTCATGGTAGTTGTAAGAGAATGTGCTCGTGATGTTGTAAGCTTGATGTTCGCATTCAAAAAATGAAGGCGTTTGCTTGGATTGAAAGTATTTTAAGTCGACACCGAGTCGAAAGTTTTTGTAGTGAAGGAAAACGATTTTGCCGCCGACTCCCCAGGCAAATTGCTGGGATGTGGAAAGATCTTGATCGATTTGAATGCGGGTTGCGCCCAAGATGGTATAGAGATCAATTCGATTCAGGAGATTGAATGTGGCTGTTGCTGCTTGCGTCCATAGTTTCCCATGAGATGCTTTTTCATGACAATCAGGCAGAATAAATTCATCGCGTAATGTTTGATCGTAGATATAATCGCCTAAATATCCAAGACGAAAACTAAATCTAGACGAGCCGAAAAAAATTCCTTTTTTTTGGATGCAAGGATCAGATAGATTCCCAACTTGCATTGCAAATGTTAAATTCCATAAAAATAAGAAAATAAAAATAAATCTGATCATAATTGTTTTAATATCATTCATTACACACTTCGACAAGATAAAATTTCTTGCATGAATATTCGTCTCATTTTATTGGAAAGATAAAAGGGTATAAATATGGCTTTTCAAGATACGATGCGAAACATGCAAGAGTTATTAGAGCAGGTGATGATTGATTTAAATAAAGTGCATAAAGGAAATCGATCCGCAGCTCAACGTGTTCGAGTGAGTACCATTTCTCTTGAGAAGATAGGCAAAAGGTTTCGCAAAGAATCGATTGCTGCAGAAAAGGGCAGTCGTCCTAAATTAAAGAAAAAGAAAAGAAAAATTTCTAAAGTTGCTTAAAATTTTGTTTTATCCTCTTTTTGATTTGCTTGCTAGATAAGCTTTTTTCGGGCATTCTAGGTGATCAATTACGAGAGGATTTTTATGTTCAATTTTTTTCTAAAACTCCCTTTTGCAACTCTTTTAGCGCAAGAAAGTGGATCTCAATCAGGAAGTTTAGTGCAAACTCTTTTAATGATTGGTATTGCACTTGTCTTTTTCTATTTCATTTTATGGCGTCCGGAGCAAAAAAGACGAAAAGCTGCTGAATCGATGAGATCTTCGATGAAAAAAGGGGATCGAGTGGTTGCTATGGGTATTGTTGGTAAAGTCGATCGAATTCAAGAAAATACTGTTGTTTTAAAGATGATCGATGGCAGCAAAATTGAAGTGCTCAAAGGTGCGATTTCAGAAGTGCAGTCTACACCTGAAGAAGAAAGTAGTTCTTCTTAACGAGGTTTTATAGAGACCTCATCAAAAGCTTTTCCCGAAAGGTCGATGGCTTGGATGAGGCTTTTTTCTTGAGTAAGTTCTACAAGATAGACGTTATTTTTTCTTCCCTTTTTCTCTAAATACCACATTTCATTTGTTTTTCTTGGAGCCGCTCCCCAGCAACCATCTCCAAAGTAGATGATTCCTTGAGGATCTAGTTTCTGATTTTTGATGGGATACGTTCTTTTGAATGTATGGTTATGGTGTTCAAAAGCGCCGGAAATTTGATGTTGATCAAAGAGTGGACACCAAAATGTTCTGATTTTCTCTGGAATGATCCCTTCATAAGAATAGAAAGAAGGGTAGGCTGCTTCGTGATAGATCGCAAAGAGATAAGGAATGTTTGTTTGATTTTGCAGGGTTTGTTTGAGCCATGCAGTTTGTTTTCCTTCAATTGGATCTAAGTGATTGGTATCTAGAAAAAGAAGATTTAAATAATTGCCAAAGTTGATGGATCGGTAGAGCTTTTTTTGAGGGAATGCAAAAAGGTTGAAAAAAAGTTCAAAATGATCTCGATCCAGATCGTGATTGCCTGCAGTGACAAGAAAAGGGATCACTCTTTGATCTTTTGTGATCATGTATTTTTTCCATTCAGAAAGAAAAGAGATCCAGCGACGAAGAGCATCTGAGTGGATTCTTAAAGAATGATGATGAAACGCATAGGCAAGATCGCCTCCAAGAGCGCAAAATAAAGGATTTAATTCAGCGACTTGTTCGCTCATTTTGCGAAATAACTTTTTCAAAAGATAGACATCTCCTCCGACAACAAATCGGAGAGGAGTTTCTAAAGTCAGAGGCGCTGTTTGAAATTGATAGGTGGCTTCATCATCAGAGATTCGAAAAGAGTATGTTGTGTTCGGGGTTAATTGAGAGAGGGTGATCTGGTGGATGTTATATTGCGAAAAAGAGCGATGAGAGCCTGTTTGAGAGATCCATTTGTCTTCTTTGTTCAAGTGGAGAGTGTCATCTATATCACTCTCCTCCGAGATCCACTGGATGGTCATGGTCGATGTTGGATCATCATACCAGGAAAGATAAAAAGTAATGGGCTTTGCATTTAAAGAAAACGCAAAGCACAGCACTAAAAAGAGGGAATATCGCATTCCCTCACGTTATCAGAGAGCCGAGTTTTTCCAAAATCTGAGTTTGTCTTGCAATCATTTTTTCGAGATCTTTTGGATCCATTTCTCTTTGAGCTAAGAGTGATAAATCGTAAAGACTTTTTGCAATGTCGGTGGCCAAGGGTGGATTTTTTTGCTGAAGACGTTCGATGGTGCCTACAAGAGCATTATTAGTATTGACCACAAACGTCTTTTTTGTTGGAAAGGGGGTTTTCCCTTGTGTCATGGCGATGTAGTCTCTCAGTCTTCGTTGATTTTCATCGAGAACAAGCATTGCAGGAAGCTCATCGGATGCGAGACTTTTTGCTTCGACAGTTAAATTTTCTTCCTGAATTGCATTTTGAATAAAGGATGCAATGCGAGAGGAGGCTGTTTTTCCATCTGCATCAAGAAGTGTTTTTTCTCGAGATGGATCTAAGAGATGATCGCTCATTGCTCCATCAATGCGTTGGAAGGATGTTGATAATTTGTCTTCTAAAAGCTGAATGACTGCAGTGTCAATCGGAAGCGGTGCAAAAATGATTTCAATTCCTTTTTCTTTATAGAGCTGCAGTAATGAGCCGGCCTTATCTGAAGTTGCATAGTAAACTTTCTTTTCTTTGGCTCTCGAAAGATAATCACTTAAAGTGGTCCATTCATCTTTGTTATTGTTCCAGATGATGACATCTTTGATGCGGTCATAGAATTTTTCATCTTGAAGAATTCCCAATTTAATGATCATTTCAATATCTGTCCAAGAATCGATGTATTTATTGAGATCCGTTTTGTAAAGAAGCGCGAGTTTATCAGAAATTTTTTTCGAGATATGGCTATTGAGTTGTTTGACATTGTGATCGACTTGCAGATAGGAACGTGAAACGTTTAAAGGAATATCGGGACTATCAAGAGCCCCTTTTAAGATGGTGAGATAATCAGGAAGGATATCTTTGCAGTTATCAGAGACAAAAACCCTGTTGCAAAAGAGCTTGATGGTGCTTTCATTGGCATCAAAACGTTTATGCACTTTGGGGAAAAATAAAATTCCTTGGAGATGGAATGGATAATCGACATTGAGATGGATCCAGAAAAGAGGATCCGGATCTAGAGGGAAGAGTTGATGATAAAACTCCAAATATTCTTTTTCGGTACATTGCGACGGGCTTTTGAGCCAAAGAGGTTCTTTATTGCCAATGGACTTGCCGTTGAGAGAAATAGGAAATGCCATGAAACTGCAATGTTTTTGTAAAAGTTCTTTGAGTTTCATCTCTTCTAGATATTCAAGACTTTGATCATCGAGATTGAGAATAATTTCAGTTCCTCTTGTCTTTCTTGTCCCTTCTCCAATGTTATAAGAAGAGGATCCATCGCAGCTCCAGAAAACAGCGTTACTATTGGGCTGATAAGAAAGAGTATTGATATCGACACGGGATGCCACCATGTAGGCGGAATAAAATCCGAGACCAAAATGGCCGATGATGGGATCTTTTTCGGTTTCTGATTTGTATTTCGCTACAAACTCTTCGGCTCCTGAAAAAGCGATTTGTGCAATGTATTTTTCGACCTCTTCTTCGGTCATTCCAATGCCATTATCGGTAATGGTGATCGTTTTGTTTGCTTTGTCGGTGGTGATTGAGATTTCAAGAGAGTCGTCTCCAGAAATTTCGTTTTGATTTTTTAAAATTTTGATTTTATTTAAAGCGTCGGTTGCATTGGATACGAGTTCGCGAATGAAAATATCTTTATCGGAGTAAAGCCATTTTTTGATGATGGGCAGGATGTTTTCTGAATGAATGGAGAGTTGACTTTGTCTCATGTTTGTACGTCCTTTATGAATGATCGGTATATCAAAGCGAAAAAAGAGAACTTTGTCAAGCGTCTGGTGTTTTTATCCAAAATCTAAGGAAGGATATGGCTTAAGGATGATGCTTTTTGGCGAAGCATGAGGGCTCTATCAAAGCCAACTGAGACGCCGCAGCAATCGGGCAGGCCTCGTTTGAGTGCCAAGATCAGTTCTTCATCAATGAGGTAAGGCTCTTCATTTCTTGCTCTTCTTTCTTCATTTTCTAGGGCGAATCGTTTTTCTAATTCTTCAGGATCGGAAAGTTCATGATAGCCGTTTGTGAGCTCGACTCCTTGATGATAGATTTCAAAACGTTCGGCCACGAGTTCTTGATCTTTTTCGATGAGACAGGCAAGAGCTGCTTGATCGGGAGGGTAATCTTTGAGTACCGTGAGTTCGTTTTGGCCTAAGAAGGGTTGAATATGATGGGTGATGAGATAATCCAATTGAACGTTATGGGGCCAGCTTTTCCCATAGGAGGGGATGGAAGAAGAGAGATCTTTTTTGATGTTGTCGATATTGAGATATTGTTTGAAGGCATCTTTGTAGCTTAAGTGACGGATCGGCAGGGGTTTTAGAAAGAGAAAGAGAAATTCTGCAGTTTCTTGGATCATTTGATCCAGCGTAAAGCCGATTCGATACCATTCGGCCATGGTAAACTCAGGACTATGAAGAGGCCCTTGTTCTCCTTGGCGATAGACGTGGCCTAAGAAAAAAATGTCTTTTGCTCCGAAGGAGAGCCATTTTTTCATGGCATATTCGGGAGATGTGTGAAGAAAGGCGGTTTCTTGTTTTGAAATTTGCGCTGAAATCACATCAACGCCTCGATCAAGAGGGGCTCTTTTGACGAGAGATCCGCAGTCAACTTCTAAAAGATTTCTTGAAGTGAAAAATTCGCGCGCTCTTTGCAGTAGAAAAGAGCGCTCTTTAAGATGACGAATAAAATTAGGAACTGGCTCTTGAGACATACTCGCCGGTTCGTGTGTCGATCTTCACTTTTTCACCTTCATCAACGAAGATTGGGATTTGGATTTTTGCCCCGGTTTCTGTGATGGCAGGTTTGAGAACTCTTCCAGATGTATCTCCGCGGACTCCCGGAGCTGTTTCTTTAATGATCATTTCCATAAATGTAGGAGGCGTGATTTCAATGACATCGCCCTTATAGAAGACGACTTGGAAAACAATCTCTTCCATGAGCCACTGTTGGTTGTCTCCAATGATGTCATTGGGAATGGTGATTTGATCAAATGTTTTTTCATCCATGAAGACGGCGCCGTCTTGTTCTTTATAGAGAAATCGCATGCTCTTTTCTTCAATGTCTGCCAAGTCTAGCTTTTCACCGGATTTGTAGGTTCTTTCAATAACTCTTCCATTGATCATGTTTTTCATTTTAATTCGATTAAACGCTTGTCCTTTTCCCGGTTTTACGAATTCATTGATGAGAATGAGATAGGGTTCTTTATCGACTTCCACTTTCATGCCGACGCGAACTTCATTGGTAGTTACAGTTGCCATTGTTGATTTCCTTATTTGATTGGATTAATTATGCAGGCGAGTTTGTTTTAAAGCAACTTGACTTGGAGGTAGATGGTCTGTAGAATAAGCAATTATGGAACAAAACCCTCAAGAAGCTGAAATTGCCCGCCATACTTTGGAACGCTATTCCGGTTGTGCGGTCGATGAATTTTGCTCAAATTTAATTTTAACAAATTTTCCTCGCTACGTTGAATATTTTGCAAAAGAAAGAGGAGTCCCGATTAAAGAAGGGGCTATGTTTAAAGTGGCTCATTGTCCGAAAGAAGATGTGAGTATTTTGGATTTTAAAATTGGATCTCCTGCGGCATCTTTAGTGGTTGATGTTTGTTCTTTTTTGCCGATTCGAGCGAGCATTCTTTTAGGGATGTGCGGAGGTCTGCGGCGTCGTTACCAAGTAGGCGACTATTTGGTGCCTGTGGCTGCCATTCGAGGCGAGGGTACGTCTGATTCTTATTTCCCGATTGAAGTGCCGGCGCTTGCGAATTTTCTTATGCAGCGAGCTGTGACGGAAGTGTTGGATCGAGAGCTTTCTCCGTATCATATTGGGATTACATTTACGACCAATACCCGTTTTTGGGAATTCAATGAAGATTTTAAAAATCGTTTGAAAATCACCAAAGCGCAAGGGATCGAAATGGAGTGCGCCACTCTTTTCACTGCAAGTTACAAAAGAAAGTTTACATTAGGTGCTCTTCTTTTGGTGTCTGATCTTCCTTTGAATCGAGATGGCATTAAAACGAAGGAAAGCTCTCAAAAAGTCTATGATCTTTATACCGCGGATCATGTTGAAAAAGGCGTTAAAATCCTGAAGGTTGCCAGAGAAATGCAAGCCAAAAAGATCAAGGGCGCCTATCACCGTAATTTGAGTTTTTCCACGACTCAACTTAACGATTAGATTTTTTTAATTAATATAATTGACTTTTCAATAATTGTTATTATATAATTATTTATATGAAAAACAAGTACAATCATCTTTATGGCTTCTTGATTCTCGTACTGCCCATTCTGGGCTAGTATTCTTATTTCTATTTATTTCTCATAAAACATTAATAAAATTAAAAAAAATAAAAGAGGTAATTATGCCATTAGGTATGGGAATAGGGAGTGTAGTGATAGGGGCTCGGGTATACCGAAACAACCTGAAGAATCGGGAATTTGACAAGAAGGCTCCTCAAAATTTGGATGCGGAGCAAGCGACCATTGCCGAGAGGCAAGGCGCGCGTGAGCATCCAAATTTTGAGGTAAAGCCGACGCAGTCAAAAACCGATTCTTCAGGTTGTTTCGGTATAAGAAGGAGAGAGCCTTGCCAGACATTTAAGTTTAACGTAGTTGATTATAAGATTGAATTAGTCGCACAGAAGACGGTGAAGGGTCAAGAATGCACCATTTGTTTGGAAGAGTTTAACGAAACAAATGTTGCTGTTGCGAAAACTTCTTGCGGCCATCATTTTCATGTTCACTGCTTGAACATGACAGGAAAGCCAGCATGTCCAAATTGTCGGGGACAATTTCATCGTAAAGATCAGAATCAGAAAACAACAAGAAATCAGAAAGAAACGGCAGGAATTTTTGAATCGATAAAAAAATTCTTTTCTTCATTTCCTTTTGATTCTTGAGAATGCAAGGAAGTTATACTCAATACAGTATAACTTCCTTTTTAAGCTTTAGGCTTTGATTTTGATATCAACGCCGGCAGCTACCGGTAGAATTTTGAGCTTGTCGATTGTGTCGAGTGTTGGGTCGAGAAGATCGAGCATACGAATATGTGTCCTCATCTCAAACTGTTCTCGAGACTTTCTATCTACGTGAGGGGATCTAAGAACGGTATAGATCTCACGTTTTGTGGGTAGGGGAATAGGCCCTACGACGCGAGCCCCTGTTCTTTTTGCTGTCTCGACGATGTCGAGAACAGATCGATCCAACATCCTTTGATCAAACGCTTTGAGGCGGATGCGGATTCTTTTTCTTGAAGGTGTTTGTTTAGGTGTTGCCATAAGTTTAAGTCTACTTTTTAATGATTTCTTCTTGGATTTTTGTCGGAACCCTTTCAAAGTGACTTGGTTCCATGGTGTATGTCGCACGACCCGATGTCATGGATCGTAGCGTAGTTGAGTATCCAAACATTTCACTTAAAGGAACTTCAGAAGTTACATCAATGGTTCCTTTGAGAGCGTCTTGGCCTAGGATTTTTCCACGTCTTCGGTTGAGATCTCCGATCACATCTCCAACGGATGTTTCCGGAGTTGTGGCAACCACTTTCATGATTGGTTCCAAGATGACCGGCTTGGCTTTTCTTGCTGCATCTTTGAGTGCCATTGATGCGCAAATTTTAAATGCCATCTCGCTGGAGTCAACTTCGTGGTATGATCCGTAGGTGATTGCGATCTTCATGTCGATGAGAGGATAACCTGCAAGTACGCCTGTTGTTAAACCTTCTTCGATTCCCTTGATACATGCTGGGATGTATTCTTTTGGGATCACGCCACCGACAATCTTGCTCTCAATGACGTTGCCTTTACCCACTTCATTGGGTTCGATTTCAAGGCATACGTGAGCATATTGACCGCGTCCACCGGACTGCTTGACGTATTTTGTTTCTGTCGATGCGTTGGTGGTGATTGTTTCTTTGTAAGAAACTTCAGGTTTCCCTACGTTTGCATCTACAGAAAATTCTCGAAACATACGATCTCGGATGATTTCGAGGTGGAGCTCTCCCATTCCCATAATGAGGGTTTGTCCTGTCTCTTCGTTCGTTTGTACTCGGAAGGTAGGATCTTCTTCAGAAAGGGCGGAGAGTGCCATAGAAAGCTTTTCTCGATCGGCTTTTGATTTTGGCTCGATTGCCATCGAAATTACAGGATCAGGGAAGTTCATCTTTTCCAAGAGAAGAGGTTTATCTTCTATGCAGAGAGTGTCTCCCGTTGTTGTATATTTAAGACCGATACAAGCTGCAATATCTCCTGTAAAAAATTCATCTCTATCTTTTCTTTGGTTCGCATGCATTTCGAGAAGTCTGGAAACTCTTTCTTTTTTGTCTTTTGTTGAATTGAGAAGAGCCGTTCCTTTCGCGAGCGTACCGCTGTAAATACGAATGAATGTCAATTTTCCGACGTAAGGATCGGTCATGATTTTGAACGCAAGAGCGGAGAGGGGGCTGTCATCCGATGGAGCAAGGTCAATGGTTTCATCTGAATGAAGAGCGTGTCCATGGATCATTCCGCGATCGATTGGGGATGGCATCCAATTGACAATCGCATCCAAGATTTGCTGAACCCCTTTATTCTTAAAGGCTGTTCCGCAAAGAACCGGATTGATTTTTAGGCCAATGACTCCTTTTCTTAAGACAGCGTGGATTTCATCTTCTGAAATAGAATCAGGGTTTTCCAATACTTTTGTCATGAACTCTTCATCATTTTCATCGATCGTTGCGAGTTCTTCGAGAAGTTCCATGCGCATTTTTTTGCATTGCTCAAGAAGATCGGACGGGATTTCTTCGACAGAGTATTTTGCTCCCATGGTTTCATCATGGAAGAGGTAGGCTTTCATGGCGACTAAGTCGACCATTCCTTTGAAGGATGATTCGGCTCCGATAGGGCAATGGACAGGAATTGCATTTGCATGCAATTTTTCACGCATTGTTTTGACTGCATTGAAGAAGTCTGCGCCTGTTCTATCCATTTTGTTGACGAAAGCAACACGAGGAACTTTATAACGATCTGCTTGACGCCAAACGGTTTCCGATTGCGGTTGAACGCCGGCAACTGCGCAAAATACAGCAACGGCCCCATCGAGAACGCGGAGAGATCTTTCCACTTCGATCGTGAAGTCTACGTGCCCCGGGGTGTCGATGATGTTGATTTTGCAATCTTTCCAGTAAACAGTTGTGGCAGCGGAGGTGATGGTGATTCCTCTTTCGCGTTCCTGTTCCATGAAGTCCATGGTGGCCGCTCCTTCGTGCACTTCACCGATTCGGTGAACGCGTCCGGAATAGTAGAGGATTCGTTCAGTTGTTGTTGTTTTCCCCGCATCAATGTGGGCCATAATTCCAACGTTACGGACGTTGGAGAGTTTGTCTTTATCAGATCGTTTGCTCATGTTTTTGTCCCTTGATTACCATTTGTAGTGAGCAAAAGCTTTATTGGCTTCAGCCATACGGTGTGTATCATCTTTTTTCTTGATGGTCGCCCCTTGATGGTTAAAGCAGTCGATGAGCTCGCTTGAGAGAGCATCGATCATACTTCTGCCTGGTTTTGAGCGAGAGTTGAGAATGATCCACTGCATAGCCATCGCTGTTCTTCTGTCATTTGGAATTTCAACAGGAACTTGATAGTTAGCACCCCCGATTCGGCGAGTTTTGACTTCAAGAGATGGTTTTGCATTTTCTAAAGCTTGTTCGAAAGCTTCTAATGGATTTGCCGATTTTACTTTTTCAGCAAATTTTTCAAGGGCATTGTAGACAATCTTTCTTGCTGTTGTCTTTTTTCCATGCATCATCAATTTATTGATGAATTTTGAGAGAGTTTCACTCCCATATACTGGATCTTGAGCGATCCTTTTCTTAAAAACACGTTTTCTTCTGGACATTGGTATCCTTAAACTTTTTATTTTCACCCGGTTTGTTTGACCTGTCCAGGGATTTGGCTGGTATCCAGTCGAATCCTTGAACAAGGAACTAGATCGTTTTTAACTAGCTCCTGGTATTACTTCGGTTTTTTTGCTCCATATTTAGAGCGAGATTTTTTGCGGTCCTTAACAGCTGCGCAATCGAGCGCTCCACGGACGATGTGATAACGAACCCCCGGAAGGTCTTTTACACGGCCTCCGCGTACGAGTACGATACTGTGTTCCTGTAGGTTATGTCCTTCTCCAGGAATATATGCAATGATCTCTTGACCGTTGGAAAGACGAACCCAAGCCACCTTACGTAAAGCAGAGTTTGGCTTTTTTGGAGTCTTTGTCTTCACTTGAAGACATACGCCACGGCGCTGAGGACATTGTTGTAGGGCTGGTGATTTGCGTCTTTTCACCTTTTCAGTCCGGCCCATTTTAACGAGCTGATTATAAGTAGGCATGAATGCCGTCTCCTCTAGAATAAGATAGTGGCCAAATATACCGATCTCAATCAATAAAAGCAAGGAGGATGTTGAAGGGTTCCAGGGCACTGACCACTAAAAGACTTTTTTGAACCTTATAGAGAAAATGAACCACAGAGCGCGGCAATATTGGTTTTGTTTGTTTTTATTGTTTAGTTTGTATTTATTTGTATTTTATATGTTTAGTTTTGTTTTAATTATTATATTGTGAAATAAATTATTTTAAATATAGAATCATGAATGAAAGGGGAAGGATAAAGACGAAGCTTACGACGCTAAGTTTGGAAGCAATGTCTTCGAAGTCTTTTACAATTCTTCCCCTTTCGCTTTTTTTTAAAGGAACTCCCATGAAGCGTCACATTGCAGGTCTTTTCTTCTTCGTTTTCTTTTTAGCGCAGCCGCTTTTTTCTCAGCTACAACCATTGAAAATGCAAGATGTCCCTCGTGTGATGGAAAAATTTTTAAGTTTGCATATTACGAACAAAGAGCTTTCTACAGCTTTAGTTCGTAGATCTTTTAAGATTTATATAGAACAGTTTGATCCGGATCGTTCGTATCTTTTAGAAAAAGAAATCACGCCGTATCTTTCCATGAGCGAACCAAGAGCCAAAGAGATTTTAGAACGGCTAAAACATCATGATTATCGAGATTTTATCGCACTCAATCAATTGATCCAGGTGTCTATCTTAAGGGCTGAAAACTTTCGAAATGAGTGGGTTGAATCATTTGTGGAACGTGACGGAGAGATCAGTTTAAGTCCATCTCCTGTAAATCCTCAGTTTGCAACGACAGAGCAAGAATTGAAAGAAAGACAAAAAAATCGGATGGTTCGGTTTTATTCTTTTCATAAGGCAAGAAGTAAATTAGATACGGTGGACAGAAAGCATAAAGTATTCATTCTTTTTGAAAATAAGATCCGACGTATTGAATATAACTATCTCTTTTTAACACAGGAAGGATCTCCTCTTCCTCAGGACAGAATTGAGCACTTGATGGCTCTTCGTATTCTCAAAGCATTTGCAAAAAGTTTAGATACTCATACCTCTTTTTTTAGTCCTGAAGAGGCTTATGAAATGCGCTTGGGGCTTGAAAAACAATTTAATGGTGTTGGCGTTATTTTTTCCGAAGGGATTGATGGGATTGCCGTGGCTGATGTAATTCAGGGAAGTCCTGCTGCTAAATCGGGAAAGATCCAGGTGAATGATTTTTTAGAAGATATCGATCGCTTTTCTGTTCGTGCGGTCTCTTTTGAAGATGTGATGGAACGTTTAAAGAATAAAGGAAGAGAAGAGATTATTTTGGGATTTAAAAGAGTCGATCCTGTCACTCAAAAAGAATTTCATTATTCTGTTTCTTTGCAAAAACAGCCGATTGTTATGAGTGAAGAGAGGATTCAGACGGCCGTTGTTCCTTATGGTTCCGGCATTATTGGGAAAATTATTTTGCACTCTTTTTATGAAAACGGTGATGGCTCCAGTAGCGAAAGAGATATTAAAGAGGCGATTCGATCTTTCCGACAAAAAGGAGATCTTTTGGGTCTTGTTTTGGACTTAAGAGAAAATTCCGGAGGATTTTTAACGCAAGCAGTTAAGGTCGCAGGTCTTTTTGTCTCCAATGGTGTGATTGTGATTTCGAAATACGGTCAAGGTGAAGTTCATTATTTAAGAAATATTTCAGGGCGTAGCTTTTTTAACGGTCCTTTAGTTGTGCTGACTTCTCAGATGTCTGCATCAGCTGCTGAGATCGTGGCTCAGGCCCTGCAAGATTATGGAGTCGGTCTGGTTGTTGGGGATAAGAGAACATTTGGAAAAGGCTCGATTCAGTATCAAACAGTGACTGATCCAAATGCAGAAATATTTTTTAAAGTAACGGTTGGAAGATATTATACTGTGTCAGGTAGGGGGACCCAGATTAATGGGGTGATTGCAGATATTGAAGTGCCAACGCCTTACGCTCCTTATAATATCGGGGAAAAGTTTTTAGAGTATCCTCTTGCGTCAGATCGAGTTTCTGCTGCCTACGTTGATCCTTTAAGTGATTTGGATGAAAGAACAAAGAGGATTTTCCAGGCTCGATATCTTCCTTTCTTACAAAGAGTTGTCTCTTTCTGGAAGAAAATGCTCCCTACATTAAAACAAAAAAGTAGCGAGCGTCTTGCAAAAGATCCAAATTTTCAGGCCTTTTTGAAGAAAATCAATGCGGTTCATTCTCGCAGCTCATCTTTACCTGTCAATATGGTCGATGAACCTGTCGTGATCGGTATCGATGATCTACAGATGCAAGAATCGGTGAATATTGTGAAAGACATGATTCAAATGGAACAAGAAGCGCAAGAAGTGCGTTCTGATAAAGAATCATTGCTTGAGACAGGGTCGTAAAATTAGATCAGAGAGAATTTTTAGTTATACTGAAACAACTTGAAGAATCGGTTTTCTTCTCGGGGCCTTTCAACTGGTATAAAAAGTTGTAGATTGCTTGAATCGAAAAGAAAGTGGGATCGAATGTATTTAAAATCAGATTGGCATTGGGAAATAATGAAGCATCTATAGGATCTTTTACGACAAAAAGAGCGACGGGTTTGTTGGTGTCTATGAGAGATTGAATCAATGCTGCCTGTGAAGGAGTTTTCCATGCATTATAAGAAAAGATAAAGATCACGTCTGCATTTTGAGTGTCTTGTTTTATTTTTTCTAGATCTACATTCGTTGGATTAAATCCATGAAGATCGACTTGTTTTCCTGCTTCTAAAAAATGAGTTTTTTGGATGTCTTGTTGTAAAATATGAGGCGCTACTATGGCAATGCTTTTTTCATGTAAAGAGGCGATGAGTTTTTTATCATTTTTTATGGTTTTTAAAGCTAAAGAGGCAACTTTTTGAGCGAAGTTTTGATGGTCTTTTAAAGAAAAATCATTTTCATGACAATCGATCTGCGTCTTAAGATTGAGAACGCGCTCTACTGCCTGATTGATCCTTTCTTCTGAAATACGGCCGCTCTCTACGGCAGCGATGATAGAGCGGTGAACTCTTTGAATATCGGCTACACTCAATTCATTTTTGCGTTCCCCCGAGAGAAGTCTTCCTCCTAATAGTAAAAGATCACAGCCCGCATTCAAAGAACGAATGGCCGCTTCATCAATGGTTTGACATTGTTTAAGAAGTCCTTCCATGACAAGAGAATCTGAGACAATAACGCCTTGAAATCCGATGGTTTCCCTTAAATAGTCTAAGGTGCTTTTGGAGATTGTAGCGCAATGTTGAGAATCGAAAGCGGTGAGGATATGCGCCGTCATGATCGCTTGTGCAGAAGGAGCCAGCGCTTTAAATGGAGAAAGTTCGACTTTTTCTAATTCTTCTTGAGATTTATGGACGATGGGTAAGTTTTCATGAGAGTCTGTGGTTGTATCTCCATGTCCCGGAAAATGTTTTAAAGTAGCAATGACATTGGCTTTTTTATATCCATTCAAAGCTCCTTGGCCCAAAAGGGAAACGAGTTCAGGATCTTCTCCAAAAGAGCGGACTCCGATCACTGGATTTTTAGGATTGTTATTGACATCGACTACGGGAGCTAAATTCATATTGATGCCAACATTCTTTAGCTCTCTTCCTACATAAAGGCCGATGGTTTCCGCAATCTTTGCATCTTTAATTTCTCCAACGGCGCGATTCCCGGGAAATAGGGTAAATCCTTCTTTAAGACGGTTGACGATCCCTGTTTCTTGATCGGTGGCAATGAGAAGAGGAATAGGATTTGGATTTGTAAGAGCGAATTCTTGGAGTTTTTCGCTGAGTGTTTTTACTTGCTTCGGGGAGGTGAGGCCATTGCTCCAGGTGTAGTAGATGATGCCTCCAATTTTTGTATCTTGAATGAGAGTTTTAGCTTCTTCGTTGGCAGTTTCACCATGAAAGTATGTCATGATGAGTTGACCTGCTTTTTCTTCAAGAGAGAGTTCCATTCGATTCCACCCAAAACAAAAAGAGCTTGTAGAGAAAAAAATCAGAGTTTTTAAGAGCTTTGACATTCAAATTCGGTATAGAGAATCAAATATAGGCCAAAGATTCTTTTTTTTACTTTTAAAATCGCTTGCTTAAAGAAGTGCTTTGGCAATTATGTATGTTGGAGCTGGAAGAATACGGGCTCTGGAAGATTCCAGCGACGCATCATTGCTGCAGAAGTTTTTTTTAGTGTTTGTGTCAAGCCCTTCTCAGAGTAACATGTGCCGCCACTGTTTGGATCGTAGATTACGGCTAGCTTTCCGATTATAAACAACACAATTGTATGACCGCGAGTTTCTTTTTTTTGATTGTTTGAGGGGTCAATTGCTCTCCCCAGATAAATACCATCTGGGAATTTCGCTGCGTTTGTGATGTCGCATGGACCAATCACTTGAAAATCAAAAAAACTAGACAAAGCTGCCATTTTCTCACGAATCAGCTCTTGAGGGTTTATTTCATCAGTGTCTTTAGGATTGATTGTAATTGCATTGAATGCCGCTTGCAGATTTCGAAATTGTTCTCCGGATCTTAAATACTTTCTATGAATTATTTCTTGGATACATGGAGTGAACCTCCGCTCTATGCATTTTTCTTGCTGCACATCATATGCGAGCGAAAGTGACATGGCGGAGCAGGTTCCTCCGTTTAGATTGTTTTCGTTCAAAAATTGCTCTTGAAAACTGACAATCGAAGAAGATCTTTTTTGTAACTTGGAAAAATTAGATCGAACGGTTTCGGGATTGCAATTCCCTGAACATCCATCATGATTTCCCGGTTCTTGCCAGACAATCCCTTGATCCTCCATTTGCTGGAGTCTTACTCGTTCTTCTTCTGCTGCGATTTGGGACTGTAGATTTGGGTAGGCGTAGTAGTAATGCAAATGCTTTATTGAGGAAATACCATTGAAGATTCCCCAAGCAAGTGTGGCTTTAGCTGTAAGTCGGATATAGTGCGCCATTCTTTGTGTTTGACTTCGTTGTGGAGTTGTCTTTTGGATTTCGTTGCTAAATTTATTGAGTCTATAGGAATCGTAAATCCACTGCAGGCTTGCTGTGGCAAATGTTAAGGATGTTTTCAGTCGAGGATCAAAACTGCAGTTTTCAATCAATTTGTTGGCAGCCAATCGCATGAGGAGGGGGGCTGCTATCGGTATTACTTGTTTGGCAACGCGAATTGCGGCATGTCCGCTTTGGGTGTTGAGTTTTCTGATAAATTGTGTCAGCCTATGACCGTCATAAATGAGTTGAGTTATGACTGCCGCAGCAGTTATAGATCGTCTTACGTTAAAGCTTAAATTTGTATTGTCAATACAGCGAATAATGAGGTTGCTGACTGCAAAAGGAGAGATGATACTGATTCCAGTTTGAACGATGGGTTTGATTTTGTCCCATGCGGATATAAGGTCATGAAGGTAAGGATTAATGTAATTATTTTCGATCATTTAATGTAGTGTTGTATTAATTTTTATTATTATATCATGGAAATCTAAAGAAAAAAAATAATAAAATTTATTTTATTTTGTAAGTGTCTTAGAATGAGTTGCGGATATGTAGGCGGCAAGATGCGCAAACCTTTTAAGGCCTTTTCAATCGCTTCAATTCGATTTTGGATGAACCCAAATTGTTGGTTTTTTTCTGACCAAAAAAAAAACCTGCATTTGCAGGGTTTTTGTTTTGGCCAGAACTGGAATCCTCTCAGGCGAAGCGGCTATCGCCGTCCTCGTCCATCGAGCCGGTTCGAGACAAGTCCCTCACTTCGATTCTTAAAAACGCCAAGACTTTGGCGTTTTTTCTGACCAAAAAAAAACCCTGCATTCGCAGGGTTTTTGTTTTGGCCAGAACTGGAATCCTCTCAGGCGAAGCGGCTATCGCCGTCCTCGTCCATCGAGCCGGTTCGAGACAAGTCTCTCACTTCGATTCTTAAAAACGCCAAGACTTTGGCGTTTTTTCTGACCAAAAAAACCCTGCATTTGCAGGGTTTTTGTTTTGGCCAGAACTGGAATCGAACCAGCGACACAAGGATTTTCAGTCCTCTGCTCTACCATCTGAGCTATCTGGCCAAAGATGAAAGAGTTCATTCTACTCTCTTTAAAACTTTTGATCAATATTTTTTGCATATCTCAACTTCTCTTGAAGAACTCACCCCGGGGAGACTCCCTCAAATATTCATTGATTGTTTTCAACTTTTTGTATAACAATTGCTTTTTCTATCTTAGGAGAATTATGCGGCTAGCTTTTCTTGGATGTTGTTTCATCCTTTGTTCTGTTGCTTTTGCAGATCCTTTATGTTGCGGCCATGAGCGGCCGAAGAGTTTTTGCGCAGGATGGGAATCTTTGCAGCAGATTCGATCACTCATTCCTGAAAGAATTTGGGATCAGGAATTTCAAATTCGAGTCGATCGAAAAGCTTTCATGAAGGCGATGAAAGGATGGACTAGAAAAGATGTCTCTTCTTGCATTGCAATGGGAGAAAATCGACAGTTTTTTTTAAGATCTACAATGTCCGGAGAGAATGTGAGAATTTTGGATCAATATCAGGAATTTCAATGGAGCCCTTTTTGGAAAAATCCTCCGATGGAAGAGCAGCTGTGTAATTTAGAAAATCAAACGATGAAGGAAGTACAATGAAGCTTTTGGTTTTTTTATTCGGGTTTGCTGGTTTTGGTTTTTCTCAAGATCTTTGTATTTCTTGCAATGAAAATTTGGATTCGAAAATTGAGACAATTGTCTTTGTAGATAGCGAAGATCATGTTGTTAGAAAACTTAAAAGCGATTCTTCCGGTGTCGTTGTAAAAGGGGTTTGTCTTTTACAAGAGAGTGGCTCTTTTTTGAAAAAAATTGAAAAGCAATATGTTGCCGGCCCTTTGACATGCGGAAGTTTATCTTCTTTAAAACAGGATGTTTTGGATTTTTATGAAAAAGAAGGTCAGCCTTTTGTCATGGTCACAATCCCAAAGCAAGCATGGGATGATGGCGTTGTTCAGGTTGTTGTTGAAGAGGCAAGACTTGGGAATGTTCATTCTTTAGGCAATCGCTATTTTTCGGGAAGTGAGATGGCCGGATACATTCGGACAAAGCCGGGATCTCCTGTCATTGCACGCAAAGTGGTGGAAGATCTTGCTTGGATGAATCAAAACCCTTTTCGTAGAACGGATGCCATTTGGGTGCCAGGAAAGCAAAAGGGAGTTGTTGATCTTGAGCTTTTGACTGAAGATCGATGGCCTTATCGCGTTTATGCAGGAAGCGATAATACCGGGACCATTGCTACAGAAAGAAATCGGATCTTTGCAGGGTTTAACTTTGGGAAAACATTGATTGAAGATTCTCAAATTTCTTATCAATTTACTTCCTCTCCGAATTGGAATCGTTTTTATGCGCATACGGTATCTGCTAGAATTCCATGTCCTTGGCGTCATGTCGCCGTATTTTATGGAGGTTATTCTCAAGTCGAGCCTTCTTTAGAAAATACAAGCCCGATTGAATATAAAGAGCTTGGGACGAGTTGGCAGATTGATGCCAGGTATCGAATTCCTTTGATGGCATATCCTAGAGTGATGCAAGAGTTTGTGTTTGGCTATGATTTTAAAGAGACAGAGCTTCGTTTGAAAGAAAGAGTCCCTGATTCGAGATCTTGGTCGAGTCGGCAAAGGACTGCGGATATCAATCAATTTATGGTTGGATATGAGTTGGGGTATAGTGATGAAGTTCAGCGAACGACTCTTGTGCTAGAGCTTTATGGCAATCCCGGAGGAATTACGACTAAAAATAAAAGTCGTGATTATCGAGAGTTTAGAAATGATGCTAAAGCTGAATACGCCTATTTGAAAGGATCTCACTCTTTTGCACGCAAGTTACCGCATGATTTTTGGATGAGTTATGATATTTCAGCTCAAGTTGCAAGTAGCAATCTTTTATCAAGTGAGCAGCTGACGTTGGCAGGGTATTCGGCAGTTCGCGGGTTTGAAGAGAGGCTTGTCAATGTTGATAGTGGATTTGTTGTGAATTTGGAACTAGAAACTCCTCACGTTAGTTTTTCAAAGTGGTTTGGGAAAAAACGAGAAGATGAGTTTTATCTTCTTGCCTTTTTTGATGCAGGATGGGGAGTTGAACACCGATCTTGCCATGGAAATGAGACGAAGTCTCAAACATTGGGCTCGATCGGTCCTGGAGCCCGTTATCAATATAGCCGTTATGTGACAGCTCGTTTTGATTACGGATTTCAGCTTTGGCATCACGGCTTTGATAACGCATCTGATTCAAGATACAATTTTGGCGTTATTGTAAGTTATTAAACTGCATGAAATGTTGATCGTATGTTTTTCACTTCATTTGTAATATTTTCAGGGATCTGAAATGACATCGTATCTCCATGTGGTTTTTCAGAAGAGTTGAAGTCGATTACGTGAATCACTTCGTTTCTTTGATTGAGAAGTTCTAGATGAATTTTAAAATGAAACGTTGAATTGTCTAATCGAGGAAAGTGTGCAACAACTCGTGTTTGATAATTGACAACAGCCTGCTGGGCTCTTGGGTGAATATCGAAGGATCCTGTCAAATGAATTGTAAAAACAATGAAGGGTCCATTGGTGGCTCTGATCGAGATTGTGTTCCCAAAATTAAGGGGCGGTGCCGCTTCTGCAGAAGAGGGATTGATGCAATTGAGTCCGATACTGCTGATCATGCCGGTAAAGCTTGAAATTCTCATTTTAAATTCCTTGGTTGATACCGAAAAAGACTCGAGAATCGGTTTTTGGCAGCGTTGGACAGCCATGACATTTGAGCCCGCCTGCATCACCCAACTTACTTAAGTTGGATTGCTTCGGCGCCAGCTTCGCTTGGCTCAAATGGCGGGCGCCTCCTTGCCATATTCCGATTCTTGATTCACTCCCGGTATATAAAATTTTTAAGGTCTAAAAGAAATTGATGTTGAAGTTCTTTTAGAAATTGTTTTTTGTCTGAGTGTATTTTCGTTTCTTCTTTTAAAGATGTTGCCGGCTGGTCAATGAGAGAAAGATCTTCTTTTTCCATGTTGATATTAACGCCGATCCCTAAAATAACTTCGATAAATTCAGGCTGCAAAATGACTTCAACTAAAACGCCTGCGATCTTTTTTTTGTCGATTTGTACGTCGTTTGGCCATTTGATGGTTGGGTGAAGTCCTTTATTTTTAAGAAGCGTTGCTAAACTTGATGCCATGAGATTTGCAAGGGAGGTGATGTTTTTTGTATTGAGAGGAAGATGAAAATAAAAGGTTGAATAGAGATTGACGCCTCGAGGAGAGATCCATTTTTTCCCGAATTGACCTTTCCCTTGTGTTTGATATTCTGCGGTGATGCAAGTGACTTTATCAGGGTTGAATTCTTGAGCGTGAGCTTTGGCATAGCTGTTTGTTGAATCAATGGTGTCGAGAAAGATGTCTTCAATTTCTAAATTTTTCATGATACAGTGGAGACATTATGTGGGATCCTCGAGTTTTATCGCGAATTGATTTTCGACTTTTCCCGATTGTTTTTTGTTTAATGGCGATTAGCCTTCTTGTCATTTCCTCCATGACGATTGATGCAAGCGAGTGGGAGAGCAGCTATTTTTGGACGCCGCTTGTCAAAAGTCAAATGCGATGGTTTTGCTTGGGTTGGGTTGTTTTTTTTGTGTTTGCTTTTTTTGATTATCGAAAATTGAGAGATTGGAGCGTTTTTCTTTATCTTGGGACGATTCTTTTATTGGTGGGCCTTTTTTTTGTAAGCCCGATTCAAAATGTGCACAGGTGGTATCGTATTCCGGGAATTGCCAATTACCAACCGTCGGAGCTGGCAAAGCTGGTTGTGATTATTGCTTTGGGATGGTTTTTGGAAAGAAGGGGGCGATTTGTAGGGACTTTGAAATCTGCTTTTCAGATGGGGATCATTGCAGGAATTCCTTTTTTGCTCATTTTGAAACAGCCCGATTTAGGGACCGCTTTAGTTTTGTATCCCATTTCTCTTTGTATGGGGTATTTGGCCGGAGTTCATAAAAAAGTTTTACATTCTTTAATTGCTATTGGAATGGTGAGTTTTGGTTTTGCGGCTTTAGTGTTTTTAGGGGTTTTATCACATGAGAAAATGCAGCCCTTTTTTACGAAGTTTATGAAGGAATATCAATATGATCGATTGAATCCTAATACCTATCATCAGAAGGCTGCTCAAACAGCCATTGCCATTGGAGGGTCTACAGGCACCGGTTGGCATAAAAGCGAATTCTCAGGAAGGAAGTGGCTTCCAGCCGCTCATACTGATTCTGTGTTTGCTGCTTTTGGCGAAGAGTTTGGTTTTGTGGGGCTTACGTTCCTTCTGTTTCTTTTTTATGCTTTGATTTATTGTAGTTTTCAGGTAGCGGTAGTGGCAAGAGATGCATTTGGGCGCCTTTTGGCAGCAGGCTTGGCTGCATATTTGGCCATGCATGTACTCATTAATATTGCGATGATGTGCGCTCTTTTGCCGATATCCGGAGTGCCTTTAGTTTTTGTGACGTATGGAGGAAGTTCTCTTCTTACGACGATGGCAGCTCTTGGATTACTGCAAAGTATTTATAGCAGAAGGTTTATGTTCTGATGTTGAATCATGCGTTTATTTTTTCTCCGGGTCTTTGGACGGGTGAGGGTAAGATTGTATTGAACATGGTGGAAGAAGAGCTTTTCTTTGGGACTCATTGGTTTGTTCAAAATCCTGATTTTTCCGGAAAAATCGCTTGCGCTCAAGAAATTCATATCCAGGGATTCCCGGAGCATATGCGTAACGAACTTGAGTTTTATGAGTTTCAGGGGAAAAAATTTTCTGTAGATTTAGAGAACCAAAATGTAGGTCGTATTGTCGGAAGCGGTATTGTGGATGAAAATATGATTTCTTGGGAGTTTCGAGGGAATTCTAACTTTGAAGGGTTTGAAATCTATCACAAGCAAGATGACGGCAGCTATACAATGCGCGGCGAATACATTACGACGGATCAATTTCGCACACGAATTGAAGCTCGCCTTTGGCTGCAATCTAAAGAACTTCCATCTCCCGATGGACCTCAACATGGAGAAGATTTGTGAATCGATGGACAATTTGTAGTTTGCTTGTTTTGAGTGCCTGTTCTTCCGGCGGAAGTCTTGTCACAATGCAAAAATTTGGAGATGTCCCTGTGGGGGCCAGTCGAGAAGAGCTCATTTCTTCCATGGGATCTCCTATTCGAGAAAGAAAACTGGATGATGGCTCAATAGAATATGAGTATATTGAAAGATTCAAGGTCGGAGGAAGAGATCTCAATGAAAGGCATTATTTTGTGATCGTTAAGGATGGCAAGGTCGTTTCCAAACGGTATAAGCAAATTTCTCCGCTTCCATATTCGTTTGATAGCTACGATATGCAAACGACTCAAAATGGATCTACTACGATAGAAGAGCCTTAAATTTAAAAATCTAAATTTTTTAGCAAAGAGACGATCGCTTGTGCGCATGCGTCAATGGGGAGAAAAAAAGTTTCTGAAATGATTTCGGAAGTTGTGGAAAGAGCTCTCACAGCCTCCGGGTCATTTCTTTGAAGAGCTAGTTCTTTTGCTTTTTGTCGGTATTCTTCTTCGATATCGCCAGTTCTTAAAAGTTGAATCATGTCCGGAGAAGTTGCTGCGAGGAGCGCATTTCCTCGGGCCTCAGAACTTTGGGTGCTTTTGAGTAATACATTTGCGGTCCCTTCATTCCCTGCGCGTGCGGCTGCAATAAGCGCCACTTCTTTTGAGGGCGTCGAGAACT
The DNA here is from genome assembly GCA_027451825.1 of Chlamydiota bacterium. GTDB lineage: Bacteria > Chlamydiota > Chlamydiia > Chlamydiales > SM23-39 > DAIDHZ01. The sequence goes on along the minus strand of DAIDHZ010000009.1, from coordinate 30,533 downwards.
CTCTTTGAGAGAGAAGAGACTGTGTGCCTAGAGATGAGTTTTCTGCGAGAATGGTGAGTGCTTGATCTAAATCTTCAGGTTTTCTTGGCCCGTGTGTCCCTTCTAGTCTTGAGATTTTTTCTCTGTTTTCGCCTTGTGACGTATGGAGTGCTGCAAAATAGAGGTTTGCGAGACGCTGATCTTCAGGATGTTCATTGAGGGCTCTTTCTGCGAATGTGTGATCATTGATGAATTTTTGGAGCAGATGTTTTTGGGTTTGCGGATGATCCAGATTGGTTTTTTGTTCTCCTATGGCTGCTATCCATCTTCTGCAGAAAGGGCAATCGCTCACTGTAGTGGCGCATGCTCTGCACATCTCATGCGAGTCTCTCGATGGTTTTGTTCCCATTGGCTGACAAAAGAGTTCTGTTGCACGGTCATAGCAAATCGTACATTCGACTTCCTCTTCTCTTCTTCTTGGTGGAGTTTGTTGTAAAGTTGTTGTTGCCATACGTTTTTTTGGCTAAAAATTTATTGTTTTTTTGCGTTTTGCGTCAATTCTTTTTTTTAAAAAATATCCAAGGTTTTGAGGATGATTGATTTTTTGAGCATTTCAAATTTTTTCATTGCGAAGGTTTTCAAAAAAAGGTAAACCTAAGACTCCGGCCTGAAAAATCGATGCACGATTTCATGTCGGTTTTTCCTAAAAGATGGGCGATTGTGTATGTTAAATTTTCGTAAGATGAAACAAGATTTTTCCCCTGCTGTTTTGAAAGAAGGAAAACAGCTCTATGAAAAGCAAAAAATTGTTTCTGCGAAAATTATCCGTTTAGATAATGATACCATTCGTTTTAATAGCCGCGTTCTTGGAAATTTTGAAAATACTTATGAGAGTGAAATTGAAGTGGATCGTTTTGAGTCGGCGGCCGTTCACACGAATTGCGATTGTCCATGCCGTTATGATTGTCAGCATTTGGCGGCTTTGATTTTTTATCTCGAAGATAAAATCGATTCCCTTTTGGTCGAATATTCTAAAGAAGAAGATATTTCAAAAAGCGATCATTTGAATGTTGAAGAGAAAAAAGAGCTCATTGAAGCGATTAAAGAAGCGGAAGAGAAAGAAGTCTTCAAACAAGATGCGAGATATCAAAAACAGGTGCTTCAAGAGTATGTTGTTGCCGCAGATGTTTTATCCCACTCCCCATTTTTTGTTCCTTTCAAAGGGGAAGATCTTCAAGCTGCTGAGCTTGCGTTGATTTTTAATCCACAGACTCTTTTGCAAGGAGATAAAAAAACAAGAGTTGAATTTCAGTTGGCTCTGAGATTGCCGTTTCGTTCAAAGCCGCTTCAGATTGCTCATTTGAAAGCATTTTTGGATGCGGTTCGGTATGAAGAGCCTTTATTTGTTGCAGGGAAACGTTTGTTTTTCTCTTTGAATTGTTTTGATGCGATAGGAAGACATCTTCTTCAGCTCATTTTGGCTCATGGCCGGATTGCGGAGAATGTGCAAAATGAAAGAGCTCAAAGAATTGCGCAGTTAGATCTTGAGATTTTTGGACTGCTTCTTGCAAAGACATATGAGATTGCGCAAAGCATGGCGCAGCCAAGAGGCTTTAAAAGCCGAGAAGAGGAAATGCCCATTTTGCCTTGTTTGTATTTAGGGTCTTTAGAAACGCCTCTTCGCTATTCTGTAGCGCCGGTGCAGCTTCGTTTTGCTTTGGAATATATAGAGCCGCCATCTGCAAAAATCTTGTTAAAACCTCAGATTTTAGCTCAGGAGACCCTCTTTAGTATTGATGATGTGGTGCTTTTTGATTGCATACAGCCGGGGATGCTCTATCAAGATACGTATTATCGTTTTTTACCGCATATTAAAAGAACGCATCTTTTGAGTTTGAATCCGATTCGTGAAATGACGATACCGGAGCCGCTCTTTGGGGCGTTTGTAGAAAATGGACTTTCCGAATTAAAGCATTTTGCAGAGGTTACGAATACGGAAATTTTAGAGAAATTTGTGACTCTTCCGTTTACAAATCAATTAGGAGCTCGTTGTCATTTGTCGTATTTGGATGGAGAATTAGAGGCTTCGCTTTTCTTTTCTTATGAAGGAAAAGAGGTTCCTGCGACTTTATCTAAATTGAGTTTTGAAGATATTAAAACCTTTATCTCAAAACAGGGTGTTTTGGCCAGAAATCTTGTGGAAGAGCAGCAAATCATCGAAGAATTATTTCAGGATTTTGTGTTCAATCCGCAAGCGGGAACCTATGTTGCAAAAACAGAGAAAAAAATTGTTGAATTTATGACGGGGATCATTCCTCGAAATCAGTCTCGAGTTCAATTTGAGTGTCCGCAAAATCTTTTGGATCAGTTCCTCTATGATGAAACAAAATTTATTCTTCGTCTCGATGCAAGCCGTTCGATGGGATATTATGAAGTCGATCTTAAAGTTGATGGCGCTCTTCGTGGAGTGAAGATTGATCTTCTTTGGGAGTGTGTTGCAGCGAAACGCTCTTATTTGGAACTTGATGCGGGAAGATCGAAAAAAGAGGCGGCTCGTTTTTCTAAAATTTTAGTTCTTGATTTAGATCGAATTTCTAAGTTGGTGCAGTTATTTGATGAGCTTGGGGTTAAGCAGCTTTCTGATCACACGGAAAATAGACCTCTTTGGAATTTGGTGACGATTGATCCGGATGCGTTTAAAGGCCTTCCTGTTCAGTTTGAGATGTCCGATCGCCTTTTGGAAATCAGACGTCAAATGCTTGGAGAGGTGGCTCTCAAAGCATCGCCTGTTCCGAAGGAGATTCGCGCTGATTTACGACCTTATCAGGAAGAGGGAGTTCACTGGTTAGAGCGTCTTCGGTTGATGTATTTGAATGGTATTTTGGCAGATGACATGGGCCTTGGGAAGACTCTGCAAGCGATCTCTGCCATTACACAGCATCATTTGTCTGTAGAAAAGGCGAAATCTTTGATCATTTGTCCAACCTCTTTATTGTATAACTGGAAAGAAGAGATTCATAAATTCAACCCTAAGTTGAAAGTCGTTGTTGTGGATGGCATTCCTGGGCAAAGAAAGAAAATGCTGCAGAGAGTGGATGACTTTGATGTTGTAATTACATCGTATACTTTGCTTCAAAAAGATATCGAGATGTATTGTCAAAATCAATTTAGTTATATCATTTTAGATGAAGCGCAGCATATTAAGAATCGAGGAACTCGCAATGCAAAGTCAGTGAAAATGATCCAGGCGGCTCATCGCTTGATTTTGACAGGAACGCCGATCGAGAATTCTTTGGAAGATCTATGGAGTCTCATGGACTTCTTGATGCCCGGATTTTTAAGCACGTTTGATCGATTCATGGAGAAATATATTCGTGTCAGCGGAGCTCAGCAACAAGAAAACATGAATTATTTACGACGTAAAATTTCTCCTTTTATTTTACGCCGTATGAAAAGCGATGTGCTTAAAGATCTGCCTCCGATTGATGAGATTGTCTATCATTGCCAATTGTCTGATTCGCAGTTGGATCTTTACCGATCTTACGCAGCAACGGCACGTGATGAACTTGTGAAGTTGGTGGAGAAAGAAGGGTTTGATAAAGTCCAGATCCATATTTTAGCGACGTTGACTCGTTTGAAGCAAATCTGTTGCCATCCGGCGATTTTTGCAAAAGAAAAAGCAGAGCCCGGAGATTCAGCAAAATATGATATGCTCTTAGAGCTCTTGCAATCTCTTGTAGAAGGCGGACATAAGACGGTGATTTTCAGTCAGTACACCAAAATGCTTCACATTATGAGAGAGGATTTTGAGCAAAGAGGCATTTCTTTTGCTTACCTTGACGGAACTACGAAAAATCGCTTAGAAGTGGTGAAAGAATTTAATGAAAATCCACAAATTCTTGTCTTCTTGGTGTCATTGAAAGCCGGTGGTACGGGATTGAATTTGGTGGGTGCAGATACAGTCATTCATTATGACATGTGGTGGAACCCGGCGGTTGAGAATCAAGCAACGGACCGTGTGCATCGTATGGGGCAGAAAAAATCAGTCTCTTCCTATAAATTGATGACAATGAATACAATTGAAGAAAAGATCGTTGAAATGCAAAGACGTAAAAAAGGATTGGTCAAGAAAGTGGTGAGCTGCGATGATGAAGCGATCGCTAAATTGACATGGGAAGATGTGTTAGAACTTTTGCAAACCTAAAAGAATAAATATGGCAGACGTAAAACTAGATCGCTCCTTGAAATTTCTTTCTGACATGAAAGATCTTTTGATGAAAAAGATGCATCGCATTTCTGGACTTTTTTCCAGTGACATCGGAATCGACCTTGGAACTGCAAACACACTTGTATACGTTCGTGGAAAGGGGATTGTTTTAGCAGAACCATCTGTGGTTGCTGTTGATTCTTTAACGAATGAAGTCCTTGCAGTGGGGCATAAAGCAAAGGCAATGCTTGGGAAGACTCCGCGTAAAATTCATGCAGTAAGACCCATGAAAGATGGTGTGATTGCTGATTTTGAAATTGCAGAAGGAATGTTGAAAGCGCTCATTCGTCGAGTGACTCCTGCAAGATCTTTATTTCGTCCGCGTATTTTGATCGCAGTTCCATCCGGGATTACCGGTGTTGAAAAACGAGCTGTGGAAGATTCTGCGCTTCATGCAGGTGCTCAGGAAGTTGTTTTGATTGAAGAGCCCATGGCGGCAGCCATCGGCGTCGATTTGCCGGTGCATGAACCATCCGGGAACATGATCATTGATATCGGTGGCGGTACGACAGAAATTGCCATTATTTCTCTTGGGGGTATCGTAGAATCTCGTTCTCTTCGAATTGCAGGGGATGAATTTGACGACTGCATCATGAATTATATGAGAAGAACGTACAATCTCATGATTGGACCTAGAACTGCTGAAGAGATTAAAATTACGATTGGATCTGCATATCCGCTTGGCAATAATGAATTGGAAATGGAAGTTCGAGGTCGCGACCAAGTGGCAGGCCTTCCTATTACAAAAAGAATTAACTCTGTAGAAATTCGAGAGTGTTTAGCAGAACCGATTCAGCAAATTATCGAAAGCGTGAAATTAACCCTTGAAAAATGCCCTCCTGAACTTGCTGCGGATCTTGTGGAAAGAGGGATGGTTTTAGCTGGTGGCGGAGCTTTGATGAAAGGCTTGGATAAGGCTCTCATTAAAGAAACAGGTCTTCCTGTGTTTGTAGCTCCAAACCCACTTCTTGCTGTTTGTTTGGGTACAGGTAAAGCTTTGGATCATTTGGGTCAATTCAAGAAGAAAAAACCAATTTAAGTGATCCCGGTGATGAATCTTTCGATTCACAACCGGGCATTGCGCTGATTTTTAAGAAGAAATCACTTTCCGGGTGCGTGGTTTGAAAGCCTATGAACCAATGATTTTCTATCATCTTCTTCAGCCTGTGCAATCATAGCTCTTCGACTCGTTTCCATCGCGTTAAGATAAAGCTTACTGAGGTGCCCTGTAAATTCGGCATTCGTCGTATTCCCTTCGTAGGTTTGTTTTACTACCGTTGCCGCTGTGGAGGTAGCCTCCAAAACTTTTCTGGCTGCTTGAACTGCTTTCCTTAGAGCTTCATCTCCAGGGGTGGGCGCTCGGTGTTTTCTTTCTTCTTGAAGTCGTGCCGCTTCTGCACCGGTTGGTTCTTGCCAGGTTGTATTCGTTGATGTTGATGTGACTGATGATGACATGAAATGATCTCCTTTTATATTGTTTTTAATTTCATTATAAACAAATTTTAACATTTTCTTTATTTTTTGGTAAATTAATTATTTAGTATTAAAGATTGTTATAAGATGTTGATTGTTAGGGTGATGTTTTGAAGATATGTATCTACTTGATTTTGAATGAGTTAAGTATGTGGGTGCTTGATTTTTTCCTGCTCTACCCAAAAAACAAATTTTGAGCGGGATCTGCTGTTTAGCAGATCACACTGCTATCTTTGATGGCTTTCTTAAACGATCTTCCAAGGAAAATGGCGACGATTAGCCAAAATGCAAGCATTGGAAAGCAGATCATACCGCTTAAGTAAAGATAATAGGATTTACCGGTAATCGCTCCAAAGGAAGATTGGAGAGGAGATAGTGACATATTGAACATCGATCCTGCTTGTTTGGAAGATCTCGATCCAAAGGTTTCAATCCAGGCTTGAGCTTTGAATTTCACATCCGGAGTTGTTGGAATGTAGAGCTGTTTTAATGCAGGTCCGTTGAGTGCATAGTTGATGGCTTTGGATCCAACCATTAAAACAAAGAGGAAGGTAAGGCTATTTAAGCTTAAAAAACCTAGAAGAGCCGCTCCTACAATGACAGGCATTGCAGCAAGAGCTGTCCCAACTCCTAAGAAACGGGTGACATTGCTAATCCCAAGAAGTAAGCACAGTAGAGAAACGATGTTCACGCTTGAACCGTAAATGCTGAGGTAATTGCTGAGGGCGACTCCTGCATATTGATTGCTTGCTGCAATTTTGAAGTTAAAGTCGAAAATGGTGACAACAACTTCATAGATGAAGTTTGCAGCAAAGATGCCTAAAAGATAGCGGTGTTTTAAAAGGAGTTTAAGACCTTCTAAAAACCCGGGTTCTTGTTCTTTTTCTACTTTTTTCTCATTTTTCCCTTGGAAGGAAGCGAGCCATTTTTGTGGCGTTGCACGTAAAAAATAGCGAACTAACGGAATGATAAAGAGAATGAGAAGTCCTAAACAAAGGATGGAAAGAGCATCTGTTGAGCATTGAAGTCTGTGAGGTAGTCCTCCGATGGTATAAGGAGAGATAATTCCTCCAATTTGGCCAATGGCCACAACTAAAGGGAATCCTCGTTTCGCATGGGTCGGTTCCGTTGTGTCAGCTGCAAATGCCCAAAATAAAGCAACCATTAAAGAACCAAAGCTTTCTACAAAAAGATACCACAAGTAGCCAATGATTTGAGTTCCTATAGAAGCTAGAAAAGAGCGCGAAGCAATCTCTTCAGAAGGGCCTTGAGCAAACATGATGAGTAAGCTAAACAAAAGGGTGAACACTCCGTAGAAGGTCGGCAAAATGATGAGCATTTTCTCTCTGGATGTTTTTTCTAAAAGTTTGGTGTAAAACATAACAAGAGGAAGAAGAGCGATCACTGAAACGGTTTTTGCAAAGGGAAGTTGTAGACTTCCGACGAGTTGGATAAAGACTGCATCTTTTAAGGGACGAAGCGTCCAATAGACTCCGATGATGAGAGCAAAAATGATCCCCATTCTGAGGAATTTCTTAAACTCTTCTCTTTCGAAATTTCCGAAATTAAATCGGCAAATCCATTGGAAAAATTTTAATAGGCCGCTAGATTTATCCATAAATTAACTCTTGTTTTTTAATTTTACGGATATATTATGAATAATTTTTTGTAAATGATTATTTTTAAAAAGGGAAGAAGGAATTTCCTCTTCCCTTTTTTGGTTTAAGAATCGCTTTTTGTTAAAACTTCTTCTTTTTGCGGTGTTTCAGGGGTTTGATCGATAAACACAATCTTTCCATCTTTCACAGATGCAAGGTAGTGTTTTTCCTGATTTGGTTCTTGAAGAAGTTTTTCAGCGAGTGGATCTTCTAGATATTGCTCAACAGTTCGTCGAAGAGGTCTTGCTCCCATTTCAGGGGCGTAGCCTTTTTCGACTAAAAAGTCTTTGGCTGTATCTTCAAGAGCGAGTGTGATATTTTTCTTCGCAAGACGATTTTGCAACTTTTTGAGCTCTAAATCGATGACTTGACGAAGAGCTGCTTTGTCGAGAGTTTTGAAGATGACAAGCCCATCCAAACGGTTGATGAATTCCGGTTTGAAATGTTTCTTGACAGATCCTTCAATCTTCTCTTGCATGTTTTTATAGTCGAGCACGTTTTCTTTGGCCAAAAATCCAACTTCTGTCGATTTGCGGATCAAATCTGCCCCTAAGTTAGAAGTCATGATAATGATCGTATTTCGGAAGTCAATTTTACGACCCACGGAGTCGGTGAGCCGTCCTTCTTCAAGAATTTGAAGAAGAAGATTCATGACGTCCGGATGCGCTTTTTCGATTTCGTCGAAAAGAACCACGCAATAAGGACGTCTTCGAACTTGCTCGGTAAGCTGTCCGCCTTCTTCATAGCCTACGTATCCGGGAGGAGATCCTGTCATGCGGCTGATGGCAAATTTCTCCATGTATTCGGACATGTCAACTTGAATGAGCGCATCTTCTCCGCCAAACATATGGAGCGCTAAAAGACGTGCGAGGTGCGTTTTTCCAACCCCTGTAGGTCCTAAGAAAAGGAATGCTCCGATAGGACGATGAGGATCTTTAATATCTGCACGGCTGCGGCGAATGGCTTTGCAAATGGTTTGAACAGCATCGTCTTGACCGATGATGCTTGCTTTGAGAGCCTGTTCCATTTTGAGCACTTTTTCCGTTTCTCCCTCGGTGAGACGAGTGACGGGAACGCCTGTGTGTTTGGCTACAATATTCGCGATATCTTCTTCATCAACAATGGGTTGGTGTTCGTCTTTTCGAGCTTCCCAATCAGCTTTTGCTTTTTGTAGAGCTTCTTTTTCTGTTTTTTCATTGTCGCGAAGCCTTGCTGCCTTTTCGTATTCTTGTTTGCCGATGGCTTCTTCTTTAGCAATGCGCGCTTCTTCGACTTTCGCTTCAAGCTCTGCAAGATGAGAGGGTTGATGCATGACTGCAATTCTTGCTTTGGCTCCTGCTTCATCCAATAAATCGATGGCTTTATCGGGGAGAAAACGTCCCGAAATATAACGATCCGACATTAATACAGCTGCTTTAATGGCTGCATCTGTATAGACGCACTTATGATGTTCTTCATATTTCGCTTTTAATCCGCCGAGAATTGCAATGCTTTCATCGACATCAGGAGGTTGTACGATAATTTTTTGGAAACGTCTTTCTAAAGCAGGATCTTTTTCGATGTGTTTTCGATATTCATCCAGCGTGGTCGCTCCGATACATTGGATTTCTCCTCGGGAAAGAGCCGGCTTTAGGATGTTTGAAGCATCGATTGCTCCTTCTGCAGCACCCGCACCCACAATGGTATGCAATTCATCGATAAAGAGAAGGATGTTTCCATGTTTTTTGATCTCGTCCATGACAGCTTTAATTCTTTCTTCGAATTGGCCGCGGTATTTTGTCCCGGCAATCATGAGTGTAAGATCAAGAGAAATGAGCCGTTTTTTTCTTAAGTTTTCAGGAACATTTCCGCTGACGATTGCTTGCGCAAGTCCCTCGACAATGGCTGTTTTCCCAACTCCTGCTTCTCCAATTAAGACCGGGTTGTTTTTTCTTCTTCGGCAGAGGATCAAAATCAGCTTTTCTACCTCATCTTTTCGGCCAATCACAGGATCCATTTTCCCTTCGCGGCACATTTCGGTCAGATCGTGCCCATAAGCGCGAAGCGCCGGCATCTTATCGTTTGCAATTTGAGTGCGCTCTTGCTGAGCTCGGGCAGAGGAGGAAGAGGAAGGAGGTGCAGATGGCGTAGTCCCAATAGGAGGAAGTTGTAAATTGAAGGTCTCTAGTTCTTTGAGAACTTCTTTTCGAATTTCTTTAAGGTTGACGTTTAGGTTTTCTAAAACTTGGGCGGCAACTCCATCCGTTTGGCGAAGAAGAGCGAGAAGTAAATGCTCGGTTCCTACGTAGTTGTGGTTTAAAGACGATGCTTCTTCATTGGCAAATTCAAAAACTTTTTTAACTTTTCCGGTTAATGCCGGATCTCCATAGACTTGAATTTCAGGGCCGAAGCCTACAATTTTTTCAATTTCCGTGCGGATGATGTCATAGTCAAGACTCATGTTGCGCAGAACGTTGACCGCAATGCCTTGACCTAACTTCATGAGCCCCAATAGGATATGTTCTGTTCCAAGATAGTTGTGGTTGAGCCTTTGAGCTTCTTTTTTTGCGAGCTTGATCACTTGTTTTGCTCGATTTGTAAACTTGTCAAACATACCTATAGTTTACCTCTTTTTTTGACTAAAGTTCAACCAAGATGGACCGATCTTAAGTCATGTTACTAAAAACTATCTAATAGACTTTAGGTAGATATTTATGCAACAATTACTGACTTATGTTGCGTATAATTCATACAGGGGCATCTTCTGCCATTGAAAATATGGCGTTAGATACTAAGTATTTACAAGATTTGGAGGAAGATCCCATCCTTCATTTATATGATTGGAAAGAACCTTCTTTTACGTATGGCTATTTTGTTTCTTTAGAAAAGTATCTTCATTTAGATGTTGTGGAGACGTTGAAAGTGTCTTCGGCGAGACGTCCTACCGGAGGCGGAATTGTATTTCACATTTGGGATTACGCGTTTTCTTTTTTAATGCCATCCAATCATCGTTTTTTTTCTTTAAATACATTGGATAATTATCGTTTTGTAAATGAGATTGTTTTGGATCTTGTTCAAGAGACATTCTTTCTTTCAGAACCGGTTGAGCTCATTCGAGAGGATTTTCCGACTCTTGGGATGGATTGTCAAAATTTTTGTATGGCAAAGCCGACGCAATATGATGTGGTGTATCGGGGAATGAAAATTGCCGGGTCTGCGCAAAGAAGAACGAAGAAGGGCTTTTTGCATCAAGGGACCATTTCTTTGGGTTTCCCAAATGTGGAGCTGCTTCAAAAGATTTTGATTTCCGAGGATGTTAAAGAGGCGATGATGTCGTATTCATTTGCTCCTTTAGGAAACGAGTATTCTCAAGAAATGCTGCAAACGATGCGGCAAAAAATCGAAGAAAAAATCATCAAAGCATTTCAAAAAAGGCTCTCTTAAGTATAATTGAAGCCTTTTTAAATTAGGTCGGTTATGGCAAAGGCAAAGACAGCGATTGTTCCTACACGCAGTGAAAATTATCCTGAATGGTATCAAAGTGTTTTAAAGGCGGCGGATTTAGCGGAGCACTCTCCGGTACGAGGCTGTATGGTGATTAAGCCCTGGGGGTATGCGCTTTGGGAAAATATTCAGCGTTATTTGGATGCTAAAATTAAAGAGACGGGTCATGTCAATGCCTATTTCCCTCTTTTTATTCCTTTAAGCTTCTTGGAAAAAGAAGCTCAGCATGTCGAGGGCTTTGCTAAAGAGTGCGCTGTTGTTACCCATCATCGTCTTGAGAAAAATAAAGAAGGGAAGCTCGTTCCCGCCGGGGCTTTGGAAGAGCCTTTGATTGTGCGTCCTACTTCTGAAATGATCATTGGGTATTCTTTTTCTAAGTGGATTGACTCTTATCGGGATCTTCCTTTGTTAATCAATCAATGGTGTAACGTTGTTCGTTGGGAAATGCGCACCCGTATGTTTTTAAGAACGGCCGAGTTTCTTTGGCAAGAAGGTCATACGGCGCATGCAACACGCAAAGAGGCGGAAGAAGAGGCTAAAAAAATGCTCAAAGTCTATGTGGATTTTGCGCATGAGTGCTTGGCAATTCCTGTGATTTCAGGAGAAAAAACAGAGAGCGAGCGTTTCCCGGGGGCTGTTCATACATATACGATTGAAGCGATGATGCAGGATCGAAAGGCTTTGCAGGCAGGAACTTCTCATTTTCTTGGACAAAATTTTGCAAGTTCTTGCGGAATTCAGTTTCAAAGTGAGAAAGGGGAAAGAGAGTATGCCTGGACGACTTCTTGGGGCGTGACCACTCGTCTTATCGGAGCCCTCATTATGATGCATAGTGATGATGATGGATTGGTTTTGCCTCCACGCGTTGCAGAGCTTCATCTTGTCATTATTCCTATTCTTCATAGTGAAGAAGGAAAAGAAGAAGTGCTTCAATATGCAGATCATTTGGCATCCGAGATCCGTAAAATTCAATATGAAGGGTCTTCCATTCGCGTTTTTGTGGATAAAAGAGATATGCGAGGCGGAGAAAAGTCTTGGGGATGGATTAAAAAGGGAGTTCCTTTGCGCCTCGAATTGGGTCCTCGTGAAATGGAGATGAAAGAGTTTCAGATTGCAAGACGGGATAAGCCTCACAAAGAGAAAATTTCTTTAAAACATTCAGAGCTTTCTCAGATTTCTTCCCTTCTACAAGAAATGCAAAACAATCTTTTAGAAAAGGCGCAACGTTTTCGAGACGAAAATACAGTTAACATCGATAAAAAAGAAGATTTCATTCAGTTTTTTAGCTCTAAAGAGGAGGAGATTGGCGGCGGATTTGCTCTTTGTCATTGGAATGGAGACGCAGCGGTAGAGGCTGAAATCAAAGAAAAGCTCAACGTGACGATTCGTTGTATTCCGCATCATTTACCTTTAGAGGAAGGTCGATGTATTTGGACTCAAGAGAAGAGCTCTCGTCGAGTTCTCTTTGCAAAAGCTTATTAACTCAAGTTGCTAGCAACTTGAGTTATTAGTTTGCATTTTATGAGATCTTCGGAGATGCTTGTTTGTTCGGAGATATCTTTATGTTGGGTTTTTTTCGTAAATATCAACGTTTTTTCTTTGTGTTTGTGACGGTGCTCATTGTGTCGTCATTTGTCTTTTTTGGTGCTTTTGATACTTTGAGAGGGGAGTCTCAGCAGGATGATCCTGTTGTCGTTACGGCTGTCGATGGAAGTGAATTGAAGTTATCGGAAATCACTTTAATGTCTCGGTTTTTAGCGTCTGATCGAGATGATTTGATGGGACATGGGGTTTCGCCTAATTTGTGTAATGATGGAGTTTTAAGAAATGATCTTTTGAAGACGGGTCTTTCCGATCTCGTTGTTTCTTATTATTTTGATGCTTTTAAAGAAGATTTGAAGGAACGCTTAGAAAAGTCTAAACGATATCGTCCTTATGTTCATCCGGAGGCTGCTTTTTTGAGTGTTCGATCGATTTGGGAAAAATTTGCACCTTCTTTAGTTCAGGAAATCGATGCTTTACAAAAAGAAGAAGAAGTCTCTTTAAAAACATTTACCCATCTTATGAAAATTTACGAAGGACAAAAAGCGTGTCCTCCTGAATTTGTTCGTCGCGTTTTAGGGTATTACTTTCAACAGTTTTCTTGGGTGACTCCGGATCCGGCGTTTCAATATGAAGATTTTTCAGTGTTTGGATATCATTCTCTATCGGACTGGTTCGGCCATTCTTTTTTAGATCTTTCTTCAGAGTTTATTTTAAATACAGCTCGTCTTGCCGAGGCTAAGGGATATTCAGTCTCTTTGGAAGAGGCAAAAGGCGATCTTCTTTGTAATTTTAAAGCATCTTTAGAGAGATTGAAAGCTGCCAATATTCCAGTGAATATGACATTTCAAGAGCATTTAAGGATGCTTGGATTCGATGAGGAAAAAGCATCTCATGTTTGGAGATCCGTTCTTTTGTTTCGAAGATATTTTCAAGGGGTAGGCGATGCTGCTTTTGTCGATCGATTGTCATGTCGAGATTTTGCCCAGTTTGCAGAGGAAACTTCGATTCTTCAGGTGTATGAGCTTCCGTCTTTTCTTTGCTTCAAGGGGTTTGAGGATTTGATCGAGTTTCAAGTCTATCTTCAGATGATGACGGGTAAAAAAGATCTTTTATCATTGCCATCCACAGTATTAAGCATGGATGCCGTTGAGCGTAAGGCCCCTGAGCTTGTGCAGACTTCATATCGAGTCAAAATGGCAAAAGTGCCGCTTCAAATGGTGGGTTTAAAAGCAACGATGAAAGAGGTTCTCGATTGGGCATTGCAGACCGATCATTGGACGCATCTTCGATCTAAATTTTCTTTTTTAAAAGAAGGCTCTACAAGAGATGAAAGATTTGCCATTCTAGATCGATTGGATTCTTTTTCTCGTGCGAAAGTTGATGCATATATTCGAGAACACCTTGTCCAAGAAAACCCTCAGTGGATTGATGACGCTTTAAAAGCGGAAACCCTCAAAGAGCAGATGATTTTTGGATCCAAGACATCGATTTCTCTTCCGAATGTTTCGAATGCAGAGAAGTTTTTGTCTTTGATGGAAGGGTTTATTCAAGGAAATTTAGAGGCAAAAGCTGAACTTTATTTTTATCGTAATCAAGATGATGTTTTTTATCGATTTGAAAATGTAGAAAAAGTTCAAGATCGTCATTTATTGACCTTTAAGGAAGCAAAAGAGCAAGGCATTTTAAAATCGATGAGAGAGCGTTATTTGGAATCGGAATATCAGGCGATTCGAGAAAAATACCCCTCCCGTTTTCAAGATTCTTCAAAAGGATGGAAACCATTTCAATCAGTTCAAGAAGATGTGGCTCGCATTGTTTTTGCAAATCTTTTAAAAGCCATTGGCGGGGAAGATCAGCCGTTTTCTTATTTAGCCTTGCATCGTTTGGAAATTTATGCAAAAGAAGCGATGGCGTCGATTCAGAAAAATCCTCAAAACAATCCTTTTGTACAAAACGGTGAAAACCCGATTTTAGATCAGTTTAAATTTGAAAAAAGAGAACGTCATGTTCAACGCAGTGAAAGGCAGGAGTGGATGAAAGATCAAGTATTTGTTATGATGAATCCTCATCAATGGTCGGAGGTGCATGTGGCGCCAGACGGAAAAATTGCTTTCTTTTATTTTGAAGGGAAGAAAACTTCCGAACCTGAAGTGTTGGATCGTCTTCGAGCATCGCAAGCGGTGATTGCAGGTGATGCCAAGCGGTATATGGCGGAGCGTTTGCTCGCGGCTGTAAAAAAACAAAATGCAATGGTTTTGCCAAGCCGAAAATAAGTAAAGAGCCAATTGCAAAGCTGCTTTGCCTGGAAAAATCGATGGTTTTGAGGAGAGTGAACTTAAATGGCCTCAAAAAGGCGATTTTAACATAAATGAGTTTTGTAATTGGCTCTAAAGGATGATTATGAGTTTTTTTGATGATTTACCAGCTTTTTCTCCTGTCCAGTTTTTTGGAGTCTCTTCAGATTGTTTTTATATTCGAGATCGTCTAAAACCTGAAAAAGAGTATCTTCTTCCTTCGACTTCAGATCTTTTGGGGGAATCTTCTTTTTGTGATGTATATGTAGGATGGAATGTAGAGAAAATTGCGTTTCATTTTGAGGTCAATGTTCCTTTTCAAAAAATTATGGATGATTTTCGAAAGGGAGATAGCATTGAGATTTTTTTAGATACTCGTGACTTGAAAACAAAAGGTGTGATTTCTAAGTTTTGTCATCATTTTGTCTTTTTTCCTGTTCTTGTACAAAACTTTTATGGACGCGAGGTCACTCGGTTTCGAAGCGATGATATGCATCCTTTATGTCATCCTGAAGATCTTGTTGTGATACCTCATATGAATGAGGATTCTTATTCATTATCGATAGAAATCCCATCTCATTGTTTATATGGATATGACCCTTTGAGTTTTTCTCGAATTGGATTTACCTACCGAGTGAATCGTTTTGGAGCTCTTCCTCAACATTTTGCTGTCTCTTCCGAAGAATATGTGATTGAACAGCATCCGGCGGCTTGGGGCACTCTAAAATTACAAAAGGAATAAAAATGTCTTCGATGTATTCTACGGCATCTCATGAATGGATTCTTGTGGATGAAGGTATCGGGACGGTTGGTATTACAGCCAAAGCTCAAAAAGAATTGGGAGATATCGTCTACGTAGATTTGCCAAAGGTTGGTCAAACCTTGAAAAAAGGCGATGTTGCGTGCGTTTTGGAATCGACAAAAGCAGCGATTGATATTGATTCTCCCGTTTCTGGACAAGTGATCAAGGTGAATGAAGATCTGTCTTTGAATCCTGGACTCATCAACTCAGAAAAAAATGGATGGCTCTTTCAGCTTGAGTTATCAGATGTGGATGAATTGGCGGCTCTTTCTAGAAAAGAGGCGTATTGAGAGAGAAGTTGAAATTGTTCCTCCGTATGGACAAACCAAGAGCTTCTTTCTTCTCTCATAGAGAGAATGGTTTCTTTCAAAATGTCCGGCCATTCTTGTTGGTTTCTTTTTTGTGGGGATTGATTTGTGAAAATTTGTTGTAAGACAAGAGCTGTCACAAGAGTTCCTGTGCGTCCAACGCCTCCTTGGCAATGAACCCATAGCCGTGGTTGAGGAAAATGTTCGCGTCGTTTTGTCATGACTTCTTCAATGAGAGAGACAAGTTTTTGAAGATCGGTCAGAGGAATCGAAGATTTATCTTTCCAGTGAGTGACTTCGTAGCGTAAGCACGGGGCTTGTATTTGATTTCGTATAGGAGCCTGATCGTTTAATGTTTGAGAATCATTGAGAATGGGAGAATAGGCTTCAAGTTGTGCGGGGGTGATTTCTTGAGAGTGTCTCAAGTCGATGATGACGTCGCCTTCTCGAAGAGCCTCTTTGATGAGTTTCCCTGAAGGAAGAGAGGCAGGCGCTCCCGTTGCTATGATTTCATATCTTGACCATTGTTTGGCAACTTGATGTGCTATGGGGTTTTGAGAGGGCCCTCGTAAAATTGTGGAAGGACCATTTGAGAAATATCCGACTTCTTCATTATGTTCGAAGATTCTTGCACCGCCTTCTGCTGCTTGAGGAATGAGCTTTGTTTGTGTGATTGTTTGTATTGTTTTCCACCGTTCTTGTTCCGGGGATAATGATTCTGGGGATAATGGGCGTGTAAACAAGGAGATGCGTTGGCATCGTTTTAATCGAGAGAGGGGTGGATTGCTTGGAGGTGTATGAACAGAAGTCATTGGAGATGGTTTTTTATGTTTAAAGATATTGTAAAGAATTCTTGATTATCTGTCATTTTGTCCTTCTTCGATTGACATTTTCATAGACTAAAAATGACCATAGATCCATGCTCTTGAATGGAGTCGTTTAAGTTTGTTTTCTAGAGTAGGGCTTTCGCATGTCGATTCGCAAATGGAGTGTTGTTTTTTTTATTCTTTTGGGAATGGTCTTCTTTGGAAAACAGCTCATTTTACAAGGATCTTTTTTTTGCCTTAGGACCTATCTTTTTTTATCGAAAGGCTGGCATTTTTCTTATGATTCTTTAAGCTGGCAAAAACGTCAGATTGTGATCGAAAATGGGACGCTTGATCTAGGCTTAGATGCTCGTGTGGTTGCTCCTAAAATGATCATCTCTTTGCAAGAGCATCAGCTTTTTTTAGAAAAGCCTTTCATTGATGTATCGAGCATTGGGAAGGGGGAAGGATTTTCTTTTCCTTGGAAGATGGTCATTTCGGATGGAGAGCTTCAATGCTTTGGATGGACTTTTTCTCAAGTGTCTTTAGAAGTGCAGGAAGAAAAAGTAGTTGGATCTTTCGGTATTAAAGACAATGGATCGAGAGTTTCTTTTGATGTTGGCTTAGGTATTCATCCTTTTTGGACTTTTGTATTAGAAAATGTGGATCTTTCTTTTTTAGGCAATCCTTGGAGTTCTTGTATTCAAGGGAAAATCACGGGATTTCAAGATGAAAAAGGCTCTTTTGCCAGTCAATGTCATTTGGATGTTTCTCGTCTTCAAGTTTCTGATCTTTTGCAAGATGTTTCTTTGAGTTTGGATTGGGATGGCCGTTCTTTAGAAAACATATTTGCTTTTTTGGATTTTGATGTTTTCTTGAAAACCTTTTTAGACGGGGAGATGAGAGCAAAGCTTTTGCAAGGTAAAATTTGCTTTGAGAATTCCCAAATTTGTGATTTGAAAGGAGATTTTGGTATTCATGGCTCTTTAGGCGCTCGTTGGAATATTTTGGGAAGAGTAGGTAGCGAACCGATTTCTCTTTCAGGCAAGGGTGTGTACCAGAGTCTTGAAAAGAGCTGGCTTGAGTCTTTGATTCGGTATGGAGAAACCTCTTTTTTTTTCCAAGCTAGAGAAGAAAAAGAGACTTACGTGTCTGATTTGCAAGTTCATTTAGCGATTCAAGAGAATGCGCCCATTTTTCAAGATATTGCGCAGTTGATCTCTAGAAAATGGAAAAGACCTCTGGTTCTACATCAAGCGGTTATGGATGGCGCATTTCGTTTCATTTGGGAAAGAGGTTCTTTGATCACATGGGATGTGTTGGATTTTGATCTTAAAAATGTCCACTTTTCAATGGATGGAGATTCTCTTTTTTGTGAAAGAGCGCTTTTCAAAGAGGGAATGTATTTCTTGAACGGAGGAAGACTTCTTCATCAAAAAACAGAGATTTTGTGGCAAGCGGAAGGAAATGCAGCAAAAAAAGAGGGGCTTTTTTCTTTAAAAGGCAATGAGTGGCAAGCGATTTGCGATTTTGTGGGAGATTCCTCTTCTTTTCATGGTAGTTGCTCTCTTTTAGGAGAAATGGATGGAGAGTTTTTGTTTTCCGGCAAATGGGAAGAGACTCTTTCTTTTGCTGTAAATCAGGGGAAGTTTCATATTTTCTCACTTTCTCTTTCTGATTTTTCCTTGGAAATGGAGGCAAGTTTAGAGAAAGTTTCTTTGTATCATGTGAAAGGACTTTTAGATATTGGTTCTATATTTTCTATCTACTGTCCGATTGTGGAAACGGATGGTGTTTTTGATCTTCGTTTAGAGCAAGACCATTTGAGTTTGCTTCGCCTTACGGGGTCTTCCAAAAAGGGTTGTTTGAATGTGGATGAAGAGAGAAGTTTTTGTCTCGGGTCTCATGTTTCCAAAGGCTCTTGTTTATGTACGAAAGAAGGATTGCAAAAAGGCTCTTTGCAGTTTTGTTTGCCGAAGGCGTTTTTAAATGAACGTATTTTGCCTTTTTTTTCAAAAATGAAGCTGTCAGGACCCTTTATTGAGAACGACTGCACTTTCCAAATAGAATATGATTGTTTTTTAGGAACTGAAATTTCTTTGTTTACAGATAGTATAAAAGAGTATTTGAAGATTTCTTATCGAGATTCTCTTTGGCGCTACAAAGGAGAGATGGGTGATTTTTCTTTGGATGGGAGTGTTGCTCTTTCCAAAAAAGGCATTTTTTTAACGGAAGGCAGTGTTCATTGGAAAAATCATATTTCTTGTGTGACGACGGCCCGCTTTGCTTCGCTTCAGAATTGGGATGTTCGTTTGGATGCAATGGAAATGAATGTTCATGCTTTTATTCCTTGGATTTCGGAGGGAAAATTGCAAGGCGAAGGAACGATCAAGTGTCAAGGAGAGATTCAGGCAGATTTTGATTTGATTCCTTCTTTAATGCATTTCGATGGATGGTGTTTTGAAAATCAGGATCCTTTGCATGTGATGATCCATTCAGAGCAAGGTCTTTTTGTTCGAGGAATGAATGTTGCTTTTATTGATCTTCAAAATGGATTGCCTTTATTGTACTCTAAGGCATCTTTGGTTTATTTTGATTTTCAAAATTCTACTTTAAGGCTCGATGATTGTTTATGCCAATCCAATGTGGGAAGTCTTCAGGAGCATTCTTCTTTTGAAAGTGCTTCTGTTCCTTTAAAGACGTTTCTTTTCTCTTTGAAAAAAGACCTTCACTTTGAAGCAGATATTGAAACTACGTTGGATTTTTCTTCGATTTTATGTGTCATGAAAGAAGGTCTGATTCCTATTTATGACGATGTGTATCATGTGCAGAATTTATCTTTGAATTTATATCAGATGGAATGCCGTTTTTCTTGCGATGTGGCGAATGGATCTTCTTGGATTCCTATAGAATGCGAGCTTTCATTGGGACATGTCTTAAAAGGATCGGTGATTGTTCAGAAAGAGCTCGTGATCGAGGGTTTTTTTGATGATTCTTTACATATTCAATCGATTGAGGGGCGTTTTTTAGGGATGGAGATTTCCTTTCATGAACAAGGGGATTTTTTGATTGGAAGAGCCGATGTGAATTGTCATGTTCTTTCTCAATTTTTGCCGTCTTCTGTTGTTAAAGTGTTTGAAGAATTGAAAATGGGGGATGGTTATGAGCTCATGGGAAAAATGCAGATCCTTCGAGAAGGGTTTTATTTTCAGGGTATTTTAAGCGGAAAAGATTTGGAGCTTTTTAGTTTTCAATTTAAAACTCTTTTGGCTCAGATCGATATTTCTCCAGAACATGTTGTGATTTCTGATTTGAAGGTGAGTGACTTGGCAGGGAGCTTGAAGATTGATCGAATTGTTGCCAAAGGGACAAAAGAGGATCCTTGGACGATTGAAATGCCGCATCTTTTCATCTCGGAATTAAGACCTTCTCTTCTTCAAGAAGGGGATAGAAAGGTAGAAAAACCCGCCAATCCTTTAGTGATTCGTCAGCTGAAAATAGAGAACTTTCATGGGTTTTTGGATGATAGTAAAACGTATGCAGCAAAAGGAGATCTTCATTTTATTAATTCATATAAAAGAGGAGAGTCGATTTTAGAGCTTCCGTCGAATTTACTCAGTCGGATTGTGGGATTGGATTTTGATCTTTTGGTTCCTGTGCGAGGCACGCTTCGATATGAATTAAAACAAGGGAAATTTCATTTGACAGAACTTGTAGATGCATATAGCGAGAATGCGAGATCTGAATTTTTCTTGGTGAATACCGAAGATTGTCCGACTGTGGATTTGGATTGGAATTTGAATATTTTGATCAAGATGAAACAGTTTGTTCTTTTTAAATTTACAGAGGCTTTTTTGATTTCTATAACGGGTACCTTGGGAAAGCCTGAGTTTCATCTTCAAAGTAAAAAACGTTTTTTGGGATTTGATCTTTGAGTTTTTTGGATCTGTTTTTCCCACCTCTTTGCGTGATTTGCAAGCAGAAATTTGAGAAAAAACCATTTTGTGATGCGTGTTGGGAGATGGCAACCATTGTGGATCCGATGTCCCGATGTCCTCATTGTTTTGAAGAAAGTGAAGGTCTTTGTTTTCGGTGTCGAAAAACGCCTTTGATGGTCTTTACTAAAGCATTTCTTTTTGAGTCTTTTCCTTCTGCATTTTATTTGGTCAAACAGAATGAAGACGTGATTGTATCTTTTCTTATTTGCGGATGGGCGCGTTTAGATTGGCAGATGCCGGATCTTGTCATTGCAGCGCCTACAATGGAAAAAATAGCTCTGCAGTTTTCAGAAAAAATAGAAAAGCCTTGTCTTTTTCTGAAATCGTATCTTTTTTCGGATGTTGAAAAAATAGAAGAAGATCTTGTGCTTTTGATTTTAGATCGAGGAAGTGGATTGGAAGATCAAAGAAAAATGGTGCAATCTCTTGCATCTACTTTCCCAAAAAGAGGATATCTATTAAGTTTGTTTGTTCATGATACTTTTAATTTTTAGTGCGATTGTCGTTGGCCTGCTTCTTTATTTCGGAGGGTATATCGTTCCGGAGCAAGAATCATGGATTATTCAAAGACTTGGAAGGTTTTCTAGGAAATTGGAGCCGGGCCTTAATTGGATTATCCCTTTTATTGATGTGATCGCCTATCGCCATTCTTTAAAAGAGGAGGCGATTTTTGTCCCTGAGCAGACGGCCATTACGCAGGATAATGTGACTGTTGTTTTGGATGGAGTTGTTTATATTAAAATTGTCGATCCTATTGCGGCATCTTATGGAGTGAAAGAGCCGATTCCTTCCGTGATTCAGCTTGTGCAAACAACGATGCGCTCAGAAATTGGAAAACTTCCTTTGGATCAAACATTTGAGGAAAGAGAGACGTTAAATGCCAAAATTGTGGAAGCCATCAATTTGGCAGCAGATTCTTGGGGGATTCAGTGTCTTCGTTATGAAACGAAAGATATCAAGATGCCGGAAGAGATTCGTAGATCTATGGAATTGCAGATGACGGCAGAAAGACAAAAAAGAGCTCGTGTTTTAGAGTCCGAGGCGATTCGGCAATCCAATATCAATGAATCCGAAGGTCAAAAGCAGGCTCAAATCAATCTTTCCGAAGCGATGCAAATTGATCGTGTTCATAGGGCTCGAGGAGAATCGGAGGCGATCCAAATTCTTGCTGAAGCAACGGCTCGCGGCATCGAGAGAATTGCTGAGGCTTTATCCCATAGCGGCGGAGAAAAAGCGGCCT
Organism: Chlamydiota bacterium; assembly: GCA_027451825.1. GTDB lineage: Bacteria > Chlamydiota > Chlamydiia > Chlamydiales > SM23-39 > DAIDHZ01. Next base: position 8,680 of record DAIDHZ010000009.1, on the reverse strand, counting down.
CTTTACAAATCGCTGAAAAATACATGGAAGCGTTTCGACATCTTGCAAAAGAAGGAAACACGATCGTGCTCCCTTCTCAATTACATAACCCGGCAGCAATGATTGCTGAGGCGATGTCCATTTACGAGCATGTGAAGAAAAAACCAATGCAAGATTCTGTTTCTAGTTCTATATTGAAATAAATTCAAATGCACATTAAAATGTTATAATAAATTTTTAATATGGAGATTTTATGTGTTATGTAGAGATTGAATATATGGAAGCATTGCCTACAAATCTTCATATGTTTAGTTTTGAAGAGTGGAAAGATTGGCGAAGAGAGATCGGGAATTGTTGTGCTGTAACAGACGAGAGTTGGCGCCAGAGAGGGGTGAAAGTTATTCAAAGATTTATACCGAAACAACTTGAAGAATCGGTTTTTGGCGACGTCGGCTTTACCTCCAAATTCGCATGCTCACTCGTGCCTTGCCTCTCGGCAATGGTCACTCGCTCCGTATGCAAATTTGAAGGAGCCTCCTTGCCAAATTCCCGCTTCTTCAAGTTGTTTCGGTATAATGAATATTTTAAATGCTAGAAATTTTGTGTGAAAAAAGAGTTGTTTTCTTCTTTTAGATACAAGGCTATTTATGAATAGAAAAATTGTAGCGGTTATTACGGCTATTACCGGAGATCGTGTTGTTATTGGAAATGAGGAATTACAACATGCTAATATCGAACATTTCCCTATGCTACCTCAAGATATTTTGCTTGAGTTAATTGAAAGAATTTTAAAAGATCCAACGAAAATTTTTGAGCAAGAAAAATTACATCAATATCATCTTTTTTATCGGCTTGACAATGGAAGGTATTTGGTTGTAATTATCAAAAAGACTCTGACAGGAAATTATTTTTCGACTATGTACAGTACCGGAGATTCAATTCGAAATGCTCATAAGAGTTTAAAGGAAATCAAGCCATGAGAAAAGGTAAAGTGTTTTTTCATCCAATTGAAGGATCTGGGTCATTGACCATTTCTTGGACTTCTGGTCCGAAGGGTGATGCGGTAGAGGCTAAAAAGGGGGCTGGAGTTGGTTTTTTTTCCGATTCGGGCGAGTTGTTATGCGTTATATTTGATGAAGTTTTGTTAGAAGATCAACAATTTCTAGAATTTGATCGCTATCGTGTGGAACTTTTGGTTAAAAATGGGAAAGTGACTCATTCAGTGATTGATTTGAAGATAAAATTATCAGGACGCTCCAAAAGAAAGCGTGCTAGAAGTTTGCATAAGTGTTAAAGATACATGACGCAAAGTGAAAGAGATCAATTGAAAAAGATATCTTTCAGTATCTGTACCCATATTTTAATTGTTAATATGAATGCCAACTTTGGATAATAAAAAGCGGATCACAAGAAGAGGGTGCTTGAAAAAAGAAAGAAGCAGGGTCCGATAATTGACGCTTTTTAAATAGTGATGAACGGGTTCTTGGATTGTGTAGGCATCATGGATCCATTCTTTGAAAGGAGGAGGGATGAGATTGGGGAGATTTGACAGAGGAAAAAAACAAATGTCTTTGGTTTCCGAGGAGAGCGTAGCAATGCCGGAAAGAATGGTGCATTCATAAAGTTTGGTTGGGTTAGAGAGCCGGTTGATGGGAAGGTAAGTGCCGACGAGTCGTTTTATTTTGACAGTAAAGCCTGTTTCTTCAAAAATTTCTCGTAGTATGGCATCTTCTGAAGATTCATCTTTTTCAATTCCTCCGCCCGGTAATACCCAGACAGGAATGTCGCGTCTTTTGATGAGAAGTATTTTTGTTCGATCCGGTGAAAAAATAGCGCCGATAACGCTTCGAATGATTGTGTCGTTTGTTTTCATTTGTTGTTTCTCAGGATGCTATAAAGACTTTTTGTATGTCCAGCAAGAATCAGTAGACTCTCAGTTTTTAGCAAGTTCTAAAATTGGAACGCCCGATCCAAGACAAGAGCATCCACCGATTGGACAAAGATTGATTGTTGCTTGGGATTTTCCTAAAAGCTTGTTTTCTCGTCATTTGACGCTCGTGACGACGGTGAGATTTTGGGATAATACGGAAGAAGTTTTACGCACTTCGATGGAAAGAAAAAGAGATGTGACCGCCTTTTTTTTTAACTCTGAAGGGATTGCGTCTCGTCGCATTTTGACGTATCGGGTTGATGTAGTGGACCAAGAAGGGCAGATTGTGAAAACGTGGGAACATCACTTTTGGACGAAGCTCATCAATGTGGGAGAGAGCATCTCTTCTGCCCAGTAAATGAGAGACTCTGTCTCTTCCCAGCCAATGCAAGCATCCGTAATGGAAACTCCATAATCTAAAGCTTTTTCTTTTTTTAACGATTGTTTCCCTTCAAAAAGATGGCTCTCTAGCATCACTCCGATCAGATTGAGATTTCCTTGAAGCCTTTGATGAATTGCAGATTGAAAGGCTTTTCTTTGGAGTGTGTGGTTTTTTTGTGAATTTCCATGAGAGCAATCGATGCAAATACTTGGGGGAATGTGGTGTGCATTCATGGCGTTCATCGCTTTTAAAACATGTTCTTGATTGTAATTCGTAGAATGTAGGGATCCTCTTAAAACAAGATGGGCCCAAGGATTTCCTGAAGTCAAAAAAGTATCGACTTTGCCATCTTCATTGATGCCGATTCGTTTATGAGATAGACGGGTTGATAAAATAGAGTTGATGGCTGTGTCAATTTCTCCATGAAGATCATTTTTAAATCCAACGGGGAAATCGAGCCCGGAAGCTAAAAGGCGATGAGGTTGAGACGAGGTGGTTCTGGCTCCAATAATACCCCAGGTTATTAAATCCTCAAAATAAGGAGCTGTCATTGGATCTAAAAACTCACTGACGCAAGGCACTTGCATTTGAGTTAGATCTAAAAGGAGTTTTCGAGAGCGCAGGATGCCTTCTTCAATGCAATGGGATTGATCAAGATGAGGGTCGTAAAAAAAGCCTTTCCAGCCAACGGAAGTTCTCGGCTTTTCTAAAAAGACGCGCATGATGGGAAAGATTGTTTTGAGCGAGAGACTTTTTAGTTTTTGTCCATATTCTAAAGCAGATATCGGATCATGGATGGAGCAGGGGCCTACTAAAAGAGCAATTCTCTTGTCTTTTTTTTTGATGATATTTTTTGCAATGTTTCTAGTTTCTGAAATAAAAGCAATGCCTTGTCCTGTGAGCGGGAGGAGATTTTTTAGTTCTTTTGGAGATAGTAGTGACATCGCTTTTGCATCATATAATCTTTGGTCTTAAGGATTCAATATCTCTTGTAAGAGAGCCATTCCCGATGCGCCTCTTCGACGTATTCTAAGTCTTTTCGGTGCCATATTCTAAGAGATACCCTTCAAAATTTAACTATGTGAGGTGATTTTTTTTGAGAAGGATTTGCTCGGCATGTATTTCTCTAAGTTGCTTTTTTATAATGACTTGTGTGAATTCGTGCTTTAATAAAAAAAAGTTTATAAATTGTTATTTAAATTTATGTTAATTATAATTATTTATAATTTATTAATAATTAAAATTAAAAGGTTTTTATGTCTTCAACGAGATCAGTAAGCGCTCAAATCGGAGGGGTGTTCGAAACATCAAGAGAATTCGTGAGTCAGCGTGTAGTGCCTATAATTCGGGATCATGTACTACCTATTGTTGCATTAACAGGTCTGTTTTATGGTTTTCTATATTTGAAAGATCGAAACTCTCAACCTGTTGAGGGACAGGCAATGGTTCCTAAAAATGCGGATGCTTCTCAATCTGCAGCAGCTAAAGCAGCCGTTGGGGATGCTTCTCAACCTGCAGTAGCGAAAGCAGCCGTTGGGGATGCTTCTCAATCTGCAGCAGCTAAAGCGGCCGTTGGGGATGCTTCTCAACCTGCAGTAGCGAAAGCAGCCGTTGGGGATGCTTCTCAACCTGCAGTAGCGAAAGCGGCCGTTGGGGATGCTTCTCAATCTGCAGCAGCTAAAGCAGCCGTTGGGGATGCTTCTCAACCTGCAGTAGCGAAAGCGGTATTTTTAGAAGTGAATTCTTCTGCATTGGTTCCGTGTTCTTCTGTAAATCGAAGGGAATTTTTGGACGCTCAACAGCAAAGAGACGAAACACGCCCTCCTGTTATTTCGAGAAGTTCTTTTGTTCCGGAAAAGATGGCCGAGCATTTGATGCGAAATAAAAAAGATACAGCTTTAACAGTTAAGTATAAAGATGGTGATGCTATTACGAATATGGAAGCGGCTCTTCATACGTTTGTGAATCCGGTAGGCTCGATTTTGATGACAGGGGATTATCAGTGGTTTGGCCAAGCGAGGGGCATGGAAGGACAAGCTCACGCAAATTCTGCTCGGCCATTGATTTTAAGCGCTCTTGTGCTTCCTGATTTTGAGCTTGGAGGAGAGAGTGAAGTGATGATGGCTGTGTCAAAAGCTAGAGATCAAGCTGTTCAAGGAGAAGTTTTTGATGTTCAGAATGTTCCTTCTAAAGAAGAAAAAAATGATCCTCAACAAAGAAAAGCATATGATGAGAAGTTGTTACAGCATATGGTCTATCATTTAACAGAAAGTCATCAAATTCCTGCAAAAGATCAAATTTTGCCTGAAAATGTGATGACGAAAGATCAAGCAGAACAGTATTTGACAAGTTGTTTAAAGGAAGGAAAGGATCCTGATTTGAAAGGAAAATTTGTTCAGATACAAGGCGTCTATAAGGATCCTTACCGAAATGATCCAAAAAAGGAGGTTCCTTTCAAAGAGCTTGTTTCTTTAGAAATTCTTGTAAATGTTTATATGCATCAGGTTCGTAATGAATTTAAAGCGATTAATCCGAATGCACCTCAAGGATACGTATATACAATCGATCCTCCTCAAATTTTTGTTGGGCTCATTGGTGATTCTCGGTTGTTAAATCGTTTACAAGCTCTTGCGATTCGTTCGCTTGTAAAATCGGAACCTGAGTTGTTTTCTAATTTAAAGATGATTGCATTTAATGACTATGCAGATCGTGAGATGGTTGATTTAATGGGTAGAGTTGTTCCTGAAAACGTCGAAGTTCGAGGAAAACAGACATTGTATAAAAACGGTTTGTTAGATGTTCCTCAAGGGCTTGCTCTTGTAATTCACAATAATAGTGATGGACTTGGTCAGAATATTGAAAATGAAGGGGTTTCTAGTTTAGATGGAGTCATAGGGAATTATTCAAATGCAGCCTGCGTTCTTCGTCGAGATCGTTCAGATTTATTGGATAATCAGCTTGTCAATTGAAGGTTGTTAATTCATTAAAAGTTCATTTTGTGAATATTTTCTCGCCCCTTAAATGGGGCGTTTTTATATTCGGTATAATTAGGTAGGCGTCTCGATATTGCGCTGGACCATTTGAACTTGGCGGCGTAAACTTTCATTGATCTGGATTTGATCTGCGACTTTTTTCCATGCATGAAGAAGTGTAGAGTGGGTTTTGCCTCCGAAGGATGAGGCAATTTTCATTAAAGAATCATCGATCATTTCTTTTGCCAAATACATGGCCACTTGCCTTGCCAAGGCAATTTCTTTATGTCTTGATTCTCCTTTGATTTCAGCAATGCGCACTTCAAAAACAGCAGCTACGCTTTTTAAAATTTCTTCGACAGAAATTTTTTTATTAGAAACTTTGCCTTGAAACATTTCGCTTAAGATTTTTTCGACAATTTCTTCGGTCAGCGGCATCGACATGAGTCTGGAATGGGCGGAGAGTCGATTGATGGCTCCTTCGATTTGTCTTACGTTATTATAGATATGTTCTGCGATAAAAAAGGCGATTTGATTGGGGATATTAAAGCCTTTGGTTTCCGATTTGTGTTTGATGATGGCAACTCTTGTTTCTAAATCGGGTACGCTCATGTGAGCAACTAAGCCCCATTCCATTCGAGCCACCATTCTTTCAGAGAGTTTTAATTGAGACGGAGGTTTATCGGAAGTGATGACAATTTGTTTGTTTTGGTTCAAAAGAGCTTCAAATGTATTGCAAAATTCTTCTTCAAAGTTGAGTCTGTTTTGTAAAAATTGAATATCATCGATGAGAAGAATGTCTAGATTGCGATAAAAACGCTTCATTTTATCGATGGATTTTGAACGAAGAGAATCGACGATGTCATTGATGAAAGATTCTGTGGTGATGAGCTGTACTTTTTGTTTTCTGTGGTGTTCTAGGGCGTAATGGCCGATGCTATGAAGAAGATGTGTTTTCCCAAGACCTACGCCTCCATGAATGAAGAGGGGATTGTATGCTCTGCCGGGTCTTGCTGCAACACCCAGTGCTGCCGATTTGACAAATTGATTTGAGGGTCCTTCGATAAAATGATCAAAGAGATAGAGAGGATTTAATTTTAAATGAGATGCGGGAGCTTCTTCTTCAAGAGAAGTGGGAGCGACGAGGGATTCTTCTTTGAGAGGCACTGTGATTTGAAAACGAATTGCCGGATCCCCATTGCTTTTTAAAGGAAGAAAATCGGCCAAAATTTCTTTAAAATTGTCGAGTAAATATTCCTGAACAAAAATGTTGGGCACTTCTAAAGTGATTTCTTCAATGGATGATTCGATGAGCGTAATGGGTGCGATCCAATTTTCGAACTCAACACTAGAACATCTTTTTTCGATGAACTCAATGAATTGAATCCATCCATTTTTGATCTCACATTCCAACATGTATTTTTTTAACTCTTATGTGATGCAATTAATGCAAGGGCTTGATCGATGAGGTCTTGTGTTGGCGCTTGTGCCACTTCGGTAGCTTCTTTCAGCCCTTCTTCTTTGTAGCCTAACATGAACAGGGCTTTTGCTCTATTCAATTTTGTTGGAAAATGAGTGGGATCGAGTGTTAAAGCTTGAGAGAGTATATCGATTGCTTTTTGAGGGTTCCCCATTTGTAAATGGAGGGCTCCGATTGTTTGAAGATCATAAATATTGTGAGGATCTAATACCGTTAAAGCATGAAAAAAAGAAAAGGCCGTTTCGTAAACACCTTGTTTTAAGTAGCTGTAGCCGACGGAACGAAGCGCGTTGATTTGTTCATCGTGGAGATTGAGCACTTCAGTCCATTTGATTTGACTCATCGGTATTATCCTCTTTGATATTGATTTCTTCTGGCATTGATGAGATTCATCGATTGATCAATTTTATGAATACACTCAAAAAGAGTGATTAAAATTTCTTTTTCTTCTTCTTCTTTTTCTTGTTCTTCAAGATCTTGTATGTTTTTTCGCTTTCGTTTTCGTTTTTTTTGATCAAAAGCTCGTTCGACCATTTCTTTAAGATCTATTTCTTCGTCTGTGACTTCATATCCTCCGAGAGCAGGAATGAGTTGATATGTGAAAAGAAAGTCAGTGGAATATTGCGGCGGTGGAGAAAATAAAGCAAAGGGAAGAGGCTTTGCCATGGAGAAGGAGAGTTCCCATTCTCTAGGTATATAAGGTGTGATTGCAGAGATTTGTGTTTTTTGAGAGATGAGCTTGGATTCTTCGATGAATTTTGGTTCGAGGAGTTCTTTATCTTTTGCATAGCGAACCGACGCCTCAACGCCTAAATTATCGATCGTGCGTGATTTGATGGTCATGATTTTCTCCTTATATATATGGATATATCATATTGGCTAAAATCTGGTAATATATATAAGCAGAGTGTCTTTGGGGGGGATTTATGAAAATTTTTGTTTTAGCTATTGTCTTTTTGTCACTGCATGCAACGAGCCACTCTCGATTGGTCAGTGATGAACAGGCTGCCTTGTTAAAAAAATATCAGATGGATTCATCCTATATTAAGGAGTTTCCTTTTTCAAAGTATCGAATTGTTGAGTCTCAAAGCCAAGGCAAATTCTATGTTGATGGTAGCGATTACATAAAGAATACGCTTGCATCGAATCGTACATGGGAGCCTCAAATCGTTGGATTGATTCGAAAATATGTGAAGCCGGGGACTGTGGTTATAGATATTGGAGCTCATATAGGAACCCATGCCATTACAATGTCTCAGAGTGTCAAAGAGGGTGTTGTGATTGCTTTTGAGCCCCAAGCTAAAATTCATCGGGAATTAGTCATGAATCTGCGATTGAATCGATGTGACAATGTGCTTCGCGTTCAGTCTGCTGTGGGAGAGAAAGATGGGTTTGCTTATTTAGAGCCTTTAAGATCGTATAATGAAGGCTATCGAAGCATTTCTTCGAAACGACCTATGGAAAAAGTGCCTCTTGTGACATTGGATAGCTTCGGGCTTACGTCTGTTTCTTTTATCAAAATAGATGTGGAGAGTTATGAACTAGAAGTTTTGCAAGGAGCTTATGAGACGATTATGAAAAATAAGCCGGTGATGATTATTGAAATCGGCGGAGGAAAAGCAAGAGAGCAGGAAGAGAATATAGATTCTAAAAAACATCTTGCAGATGTGATTGGCATGCTTGAAAATGTATTTCATTATCAAGTCACTCCAATTTCTCTTTCTACCGGAGATTACCTTGCGATCCCATTCCCTTTATAAGGGACAAGATATGCAGGATACAAAAGGAAGATAAAGAAATACGGAATCTAGGTTTGATAATAACTCAAGTTGCTAGTCGATCGTTAGACGAGTACGGAGAGAGAGGGCTGAGGTCGAGGATTTCGCCACGAGTCTTAGAGTGAGAACTTCTGGACGAGGAGCGAAATCCTCGAGATC
>DAIDHZ010000008.1 GCA_027451825.1 Chlamydiota bacterium | reverse complement strand
TTTCGATATCAAAAAGTGTTTCGATGTCAAAATTTCGAAAAATCATATTTTGGGCGCTAGTTTTGCAATTCCCTCTAATAAAAAAATTACTTTACTTGTGAATGGTTTTTGAGGACTCTTAGAGCGTTGAGAATGACGGCAACGTCGATGATCTCTTGAAGGCTTGCGCCAATGGCCGGAATGATGTAGCCAAGGGATGCAAAGATCATGAGAATGAAGCTGAGCCCCATCCCAATGAAAATGCTTTGTTTTGCAATGAATAGCATGCGCTTGCCAATGTGAATAGCGCTGGCCACCTTGGTAAGGTCATCGATCAAAAGAACGATATCGGCTGCTTCCGCAGAGATCGCGGTGCCGTGGGCTCCCATGGCGATGCCGACTGTGGCTGTTGCGAGCGCCGGTGCATCATTAATCCCGTCGCCTACCATGGCAAGGCTTTTATATTTGCTTTTCCATTCCTGAGCGATTTGTACTTTTTGCTCCGGCAGAAGTTCTGCTTTAAATTCTTGAATATTTGCTTGATTTGCGATTTTTTCTGCCGATTTTTGGTGATCTCCCGTGATCATCATGATCTTGTGAATTCCAAGATTTTTTAATTCTTCGATGAGTTGAGCCACGTTAGGACGAATGGTGTCTTCGAGAGTGATGATGCCTACGCATTGATTGTTTTTGGCAATGAAGATCAGAGATTCGTCTTCTTTGAGGTAGGAGGAGATAAGGGAATCAAAGTCTTTGCTTTTTAGGTGTTTTTGAAGAAAAGTTGCAGATCCGATGATGTATTGATCTTGTCCAAGAGTTCCCGTTACACCTTGCCCCGGTACTTCTTGGTAATTCGTGGGTAGCGGCAGCGTTTTGAATCGTTTGAGGCCTTCTTGGACAATAATTTTAGCTGTAGTATGAGTGGAAAATTGCTCTAGCGCGCTTGCTGCATAGATGAGGGTATCGGGGGTTTCTTGAGATAAGGCGCTCATTTTTTTGATGGCCGGCTGTCCGTAGGTAATGGTTCCTGTTTTATCGAATAAAATCGCCTGAATGGAAGCGATCTGTTCAATGGCGCTTCCTCCTTTCACAATAATTCCTGTTTTGGCTGCTTGATTGATTCCGCACATGACAGCAAGAGGGGTTGCTAAAATTAAAGGGCAAGGAGTTGCGACGACAAGGACGCTTAAAATCGTGGTTGCGTCTTGAGTGACGAGGTATCCAATGAGAGCCATGATGAGGGTGAGCGGTGTGAAAAAAACCGCGTAGCGATCGGCAAGCCGTTGAATCGGCGCTTTTTCTTGTTGAGCTTTTTGGACAAGTCGTACGATTTTTTCATATTGGCTTTCTTTACTGATTTTGGTGCTCTGCATTTCAATTTGACCATTGATATTGATGCTGCCGCTCAAGACTGAATCTCCGATTGTTTTAGGTTTGTCTAGCGGCTCCCCCGTTAGCGCAGATTCATCAATTTGAGAGCTTCCTTGGGTGATCATCCCATCGACGGGAATCATTTCTCCCGGACGAACAATTAAAAGATCTCCTACGTTTACTTCTTTGACATTGATTTCTTCTAAAGTATCTGAGAATGAATGGTTTGATTTTTTTCTTCTTTGCGCTTTTTGAGGGGCTCTTTGAAGGAGTTCTTTCAGTGAAGAAGATGCTTTTTTAAATCCAAAGCGTTCAATGGCTTCTCCCCCTGATTGCATGAGAACAACGATCGCTCCTGCAAATGCTTGACTTAAGAAAAGAGCCGCAATGATTGCGAGCATGGCGACAATATCGGAAGCAAAATGCCCCTTTATAGCTCCTTTTAAGGTTTGATAGATGATGGGAGTTCCTCCTCCGATGAGAGCCGTCAGCCAGATGTAGTGAGCTGTTTGTTCTTGATGGAGAACAAGAAAGAAAAAAAGGCCGATGAGTAAAAAAAGGGATGTGAAAACAGGAATCGGATTTGTTTTGATGAAGGAGTTCATTTTTTTCATACGGTTCCTTGTTAAAATCATATACAATAAATCTGATTTTTAAGGATGTACGATGTATCAAGGGGCTTCGCTTGGGTTCATTTTATTAATGGGAGGCTCCGGAAATCGTTTCGGAGGAGATACCCCTAAGCAATTTGTGAAATTGAAAGGTCAGTCTCTTTATTTGCATACCTTGCAAGTCTTTTTGAATTTGTCTGTTTTTGATGAAATTGTATTGGTGTGCCATCCTGATTGGATCGATGTTGTGTCTCAAGAAGTTCCTTTTGCAACTCTTGTTGTAGGAGGATCGACTCGCCAAGAATCTTCTTATTTGGGATTGAAAGCATTTAAACGTCCTCCTGATATTGTCATGGTTCATGATGCCGTGCGCCCTTTTCTTTCTGAAAAGATCGTCCGGGAGAATATTGAAGCGGCTTTCATTCATGGTGCTGCAGATACTTGCATTCCATCTGCGGATACTTTGGTTCGTTCTTTGGATGGAAAGACAATTGATGAAATCCCGAAAAGAGATGAATTTTTGCGGGGGCAAACTCCTCAAACATTTCGTTATCAAATTCTTATGGATGCGCATGAGTCGGCGCGAAGATCAAATATCCATTCAGTGAGTGATGATTGCTCCCTTGTTCTTCGGCAAAAAGTTCCTGTTGCTGTTGTCTTAGGTAATGAAAGAAATATAAAGATAACAACGCCTCTCGATCTTTTAATTTCTGATTATTTAGTTTCTTGCGATTTAGTTTGATTTAATTATTGACATTGCAAATAAAAACAGATAAATTGAAGAAGTAAGAAGGATTTTAAGGAGGTTCTCTCATGTTGAATGCGACGCAAATAGAAGCATCATACAAAGAGTTTATGGGAGATCTTCCAAAATGGGTCCACGATGGGATTGTGACCATTGACCTTCAATTTCTTCATGATCGTGGGCTTTTATCGAATATAGGCTCTGAAGAGGTGGATGATTTAACGCAATATTTCCATGTGATTGAAAGCGTTGAGAAGGTCACTTTATTTAACGATCAATTTATCGTGTGGATTGTTCCAAAAGTTGTTGATGAAATGCCGGTTACCTATGTTTTGATTGCTCTTCATCAAGAAGATAAAGCAAGACTTGAAGTTGTCTTTACAACATTTGGCGTTTACAACACTCCTCGTTATGTCTTGGCTGTCCTTCAGCATTTTCTTGCAGATATGTTAGAGACGGAAGCTACCTTGACTCTTTTTGAAAAAAATGGATAAATCCAAAGTATCGCCCTTCGAAAAACTTGGATGAATAGAGCCAATTGTAAAACCGCTTTACTTCCGCGGACAAGGAAATAAATCGTTCATATAGCCTTCTTGAGACTGAGCATGTTGCGGCTGACTTACTGGGAAGCTACTGAACCAAGAAAAAACGCATTGTTCGGCAAGTAGCCGATTTGCCGTGAGTCCAAGGGAAGTTGCATATAAAGCTGTTTTAAGAGCTTTTGCATCTCCAAGTTTAGAGCCTCTTAATTCTGTGAGTGTAACCGCGAGGATTCCAGTGATTAGGGCTGCATTCTCTTGACGTTTTGCGGCGCTCTGTGGATCAGAGCCGAAAAAGAATTTTCTTACAGAAACTGGGTTAATGCTCATAATAGATTAATTGTGGCATATTATTGTTAAAAAAAAAGAAGTTTTTTTATTTATTTGTTATTTTAAAAAAATCTTTTGATATTTTTTTATTTTTCTTTTTACGCCTTCGCGTCTTTGCTCCTTTGAACTTAATCTTTTGGTATATGATGAGTGAATTGAGTGACGAATTCCCCGATTTTGCGGGCAAGTTTTTGGTAGATGGGTCGAGATGCCGCTTCTTGGGCAGCTTCGACAGGTTCTAATTGCCCCAGTGAAAATGGAAGTACCGTGGTTGGGACTCCTTTAGGGTTAATGAATAAAAGATCTTGAATGGAGTCTCCGTCAATAAAGTCGTACTCTATATTCGATGAGACTGTGCAGGGGCCGAATACAAGACGATTGTCTTGATCATAAATGGAGGCTTCTAAGGAAAGAGATTTTCTTTGCTCTGTAGCAACAATATTCGTTGAAACTTTTCCGGATACTTTTTGTTTGTCTCTTCTATATCCGATGGTGTCTATTTGAGTGTCTTTGAGATGGACTTCGAGACGGTATTTTCCCTCGCGATGCACCTTTGCAATGCCGGAAGCTGAAATGGTCCGGATGATTTCATTGGTTAAGGTTCCGTCCTCATCTCCCGGAATAAAAGGAATGGCAAGCGTTGGTCTTTCTTCTGCTTCGCGCCACTGATAGCCACACCCTTGAGTGAGAAGAATCCAAAAAATGATTCTAGCGTTTTTGAACTTCTTCAAGGTTTTTTTGCGCCACTGTGGCAGCTGTGGTTTTTGGGAATTTGGAAATCACTTTATTGAAATAAATTTCAGCCGCCGGATTTTTCTTTGTTTTTTTGAAAAAAAGACCCGTTTCTAAAAGATGCTCTGCAAAGATTTCTTCCATTTTAGAGAGATATTTTTCAGCATCTTTGATTCTTTCTTCTCTTGGAAATGCAGCTTTGAATTTGCGGATATTGAGTTCCGCAAGATCTAAAATAGCAGGATCGATGCTTTTGCCTTGGCATTGCATGTAGTAGACGTTGAGTTTTTCGAGATAAGCCGCTGCGGCAAGGTCATGTTTCGGGAATCTTCGGATGAGAAGATCGAGTGTTTCAATGCTTGGCTTATAATCTTCTTGTTCTTTTTGAATCTGAGCCTTCCCTAAAAGAGCACGTGCTGCAAATTCACTATGAGGCAGGGTGGCTAATATTTCATCGTAAATGGCGAGAGCATCGTCTTGAGTAGAAAGGAGTTTGGGGCCTTTATGAGAATTAAATAGGGGCTTTTTTTCTCCTTGTCTAAATCGCTCTGCAATATGAAATTTATATTCGATCGCTTTTTCAAAGTGCTTTGGAGAATTGGTTTGATTGAGATAGACGGTGAAATATTGATTGGCAAGCGATGGCTGGTCGAGTTGAAGGTATGCTTCTCCTATGAGAAAGGAGGAATCTTGAGCAAAAGGATTTGTTGGAAAATGATAAGAAAGGATATCTGCATAGTCGATGACGGACCACCAGTTTTTTTCATCGATTGCTTGTTGTAGAAGAGAATGAAACTCTTGTGCGGAAGGTCCTGTATCTTCCCAAGATAGATCTTCAACCTCTAAAGAGAGTAGAGGCATGATGCACACAAAACAACTGGCGATAATTTTTTTCATAGTAACCTAAATAATAAGCACATTGGCTTGAAATTTCAAGATCATTTTTTAGAGATGTTTTCTAATGTTTTTAATTGCTTGAAAAATTCTAAGTTGGGTTGGATCCCCCAATCTGAGGAAATTGCAAGAGTGGCATGGTGTTTTTGGGATGCGAAAAATTGGAGCTCCACACTCGATTTCCCTGGGAAGGCTCGAAAAAGTTTTTTTAAAAGAACGATTTCACTGAGTCGGACTTTGTGACTGTCGATTTTTAAAATCACATGTTTAATCTCTTCTTTTTCTTTAGGAGGAGGGGCTTCTTTTTCTTTTGCTTCCGGCTTTTTTTCTTTTTTCCATTTTTCGCTATTCTTGGTTTGCATTTTGAGTCTGTCATAGAGAGTGTCGGCGGTTTGGATTTTTTGCTCATCCATCGTATGAAGATCTTCTAAATATTTACAGGAAAGCTGAAAAGAGCCTTCCTTTTTTTCAATCAGTAAAATGGCGTATAGAAGTTTATTTTCTTGAAGAAGAGATCCTTTTTCTTCGTATAGATCAGACCAAATGGGAAGTTCAAATCTCTCGATGCCATCGCTCATGGTGAGGATTGCAAATTTTTTTTGATTTTTGTTTGAAATTTTGATTTCCAGGCTATCGACGATAAAAGCGGTCCTGACGAGAGAGTGATCCGAGAGTTTTTCAAAATCTTGCAAAGGTACGCAGGAAAGATGTTTTAAAAGATCTTTGTATTCATCCATCGGATGGCCTGTCAGATAGAATCCAAGAAGTTCTTTTTCTCTTTGCAAAAGAGCGGATTTTGACGTTGGATTTGCAATCAAAGGAGGTGTGTTGAATGAAGTTGGCTCTTCGATGAGAGAAAAAAGGCTTAAAATGCCGAGTGCTTTTTCTTTGTCTTGCTTGAGAGCATGATCAAACATGGTTTCAACACTGAAAAGGAGCGCATCCTTGGACCATTTTGTGAAATCAAAACATCCTGCTTGAATGAGAAGCTCGATCTGTTTTTTTCCTACACGAGATTTATCCATTCTTTGGATGAAGTCATAAAGATCTTTGAAGGGAGCTTGTTTTCTTGTTTCAACAATGGCATCCACAACGTTTGAACCAACTCCTTTAATCGCAGAAAGAGCAAAGCGGATTCCTTGGCTTGCTGCAGAGAAACATTGTCCTGATTCATTGATATCCGGAGGTAAAACTTCAATGCCAAGAGCTTTCGCTTCCCCGATAAATTTAGCCACTTTAGAAATGTCGTCTTTATCGCACGTCATAAGAGCTGCCATCCACTCTTTAGGATGGTGCGCTTTGAAGTAGGCGGTTGCGTAAGAAAGATATGCGTAGGCGGCTGCGTGGGATTTGTTAAAGCCGTAGGAAGCAAATTTTTCAATTTTATCAAAAATTCTTCCGGAAGTTTCTTCGTCAATTCCTTTGAGAAGAGCTCCCTCTAAAAATTTTTGTCTTTGCTTGGACATCTCTTCTTTGTCTTTTTTTCCCATGGCTCTTCGAAGGACGTCACCTTCTCCAAGAGAATAGCCGGCAAGAGCGCTTGCAATTTGCATGACTTGCTCTTGGTAGACCATAACGCCGTAGGTTTCTGCTAAGATATCTTTCATTAAAGGATGATCGATTTCGATCGCTTCCCTTCCATGTTTTCGGCTGATGTAGGAAGGGATCATATCCATAGGGCCCGGACGATACAAAGAGAGAACGGCGATGATTTCTTCGAAGACATCGATGTGGAGTTGCCTTCCTAAGTCGGCCATTCCTCCGGATTCGAGCTGAAAGATGCCTAAAGTTTTGCCTTGATTGATGATGTCGAACGTCGGTTTGTCATCGAGAGGGAGTTGGTTCCAGTAAATCTCTTTTTTTGTGTTTTTTCTGACTTCTTCGGCGCAGAGTTGAAGAGATGTGAGTGTTTTAAGACCTAAAAAGTCGATTTTGAGCATCCCCACGCTTTCTACAGGTTTCATGGCATATTGGGTGACGATCATCGAAGAGTCTTTTGCCGTACAGACCGGGATAAGGTCTGTGATGGTGCCTCCTGAAATGATCAGCCCTGCTGCATGGGTACTTGTATTTCTGATAGAGCCTTCTGCTTTTTGGGCCATTTCGAGAACGCGGCGCGCTTCTTCGTCCGTATCCATGAGTTTTTTTAGCTCCGGATCGATCTCGAATGCTTTTTCAAGTGTCATCGTGGGATCTTCCGGAACGAGAGCGGCAATAAGATTTACTTTAGAAAGAGGAACGTTTAAGACTCTTCCTACGTCTCGAATGGCCATTTTCGCTTTCATGGTCCCAAATGTAATGATCTGAGCGACTTTGTCTTTGCCATACTTTGCGGTGACGTAGTCGATGATCTCTCCTCGTCTGTTCATGCAAATGTCAACGTCGATATCCGGGTAAGAAAGCCTTTCCGGGTTAATGAATCTTTCAAAGAAGAGGTGGAATCGGAGTGGTTCGATATCTGTAATTCCGGTTAGATAAGAAATGATCGATCCTGCAGCGGAACCTCTTCCGGGCCCAATGGGGATTCCTTGTTTTTTAGCCCAGGCGATAAAGTCATACACGATGAGCATGTAATCAACCATTCCCTTGGAAGAGAGAATTTTAAATTCATACTCGAATCGGTCTTTGACAATTTGAAGAGGATCTTTATCCGGATTTTTATCTTGGATTGGTTTTAAAATGTCGGGTGTGTAGCGAGATGGAATGCCGTCTATACAAAGTTGATAAAGGAAATTTTCTGCTTCTTTGACTCTTTCTTCTTTTGAGAATGTTTTTCCTTCTAAATGAGGAGGAATGAAGACAGGATAGTGTTTTGTTTTAAAATCAAGTTCGCAGCTGCATTTTTCAGCTATTTTTACTGTTTCTTCAATTGCTTTAGGAAGATCTTGAAAGAGGTTTTGCATCTCTTGAGGCGATTTGAAATAAAACTCTTTGGTTGGCGCTACTTCTCTTTTGGGATTCAGGCTTTTATGTTTTGGATTTCCCATAGAATCTCTTTCCCAGATTTCTAGAGGCTCTCCGGATTGAATATTGAGCAAAATCTCATGGGCAAGGAAGTCTTCTTTTTCTAAGTAGTGAATTTTATGGGTTGCAACTAAGGGAATGTTTGTGTCTTTGCTGATGCGAATGAGATGCTCGTTGAGTTCTGTTTGCAAGGCGACGTAATCAGCTCTTTTTTGCAGGAGCCATCCTTCTTGTTTGTCATCTTCTGAATTGAGCGGATGCCTTTGAATTTCAAGATAAAAATCATCTTGAAAAATGGATTTGTACCAAAGAATTTCATTCATCAATTCTTCAGGCTTTTTTTCTTGAAAAAGGTACGAGAAAATACTTCCGACTCCACCAGTGATGCAGATGAGTCCTTCTTTATGTTTTTCTAAAACTTCTTTATCGATGCGGGGCTGATAGTAAAAGCCCTCTAAAAAGCCAATGGATGAGAGTCTGCATAAGTTTTGATACCCTTCTTTACTTTTTGCAAGAAGAAGAAGAGGAAATCCATTGGGAACGCCAAACGTTTTTTTCTTGTCAAAGCGAGAAGAGGGTGCAATCCAGATTTCACATCCGATGATGGGTTTGACGGATGCTGCTTTACAAGCTTTATAAAAATCGACGGCGCCATAAAGATTTCCATTGTCGGTCAGAGCAACTGCCTTGACGCCTTCTTTTTTTGCTTTTTCGGCAATGGCAGTCACAGACAAAGTGGAATCTAAGATGGAAAATTGGGAGTGTACGTTGAGAGGAATCCAAGTCATTCGGCCGTCACATCTTCTTTTGAATCCACCTCTAAGGAGGCGTTATGCGTCTCTAAAGAAGCATCCGGCTTGATGATTTCAACTTCAAAAACTAAAAGAACATTGGGATGCAGATGAGATTGATTTCCGTAGCCAAAATCAGGATGGATGTAGGCGATTCTTTTTTCATTTGTTTTCATTCCAAGAAGCACTTCTTTAAGTCCTGAAATGGCATTATCAAGATCGATCACTTCTTCTGTTTCTGTAATTTCTGTGCCATCGAGATAATGTCCTTTATAACGAACCAAAGGAGAGGCATACGCTTTCACTTCCTCTTCTTTGCCTTTTTGTACAATTTCGTATTGGATTTTTCCCTCTTTTAGAGAGACAATAGAGTCTTTTTTTTGATTTTTGGTTAAAAATTCTTCGGCGTCATGCAGATTTTTTTCTGCAATTTCATTTTGTGAATTTTCTTGAAGTTCAGAAATGACAAGTAAACAATCCTCTTCCGATAAGGGAGATTCTTTGCCGAGAGTTTCATCTTTGATGCCTTTGACAATCGCTTCAAAGTCAAAAGAAACTCCTAAGGTTTGTAGGTTTTTCCCAATGAGATGTCCCATGGCTTCTGAAATTTTTACAAGCTCTTCGCGAGGCATTTCTTTTTCTTCAGCGATCAAAATGGATGTTGTCAAAAGAATGGAAAAAATTATATGTTTCATATGAGTCTCTTCATGGTGTTTAAAAGATCATTCAAAGGAATTTCTTTTTGCTCTCTTGTTTCCATGTGTTTTAGTTGAATCATTTCTTGTTCGAGTTCGGCATCTCCCAAAATAGCAGAGTAAGTTGCTTTGAGTTTGATTGCATTTTGCAGGCTGTTTTGCATTTTTTTGGCAGACAAATCGATTTCTACTTTCCATCCTTGACGGCGGCATATTGTGGCTAAAGAAAAGCATTTTTCTCGAGCTTGATCGCCCAGAGGAATGAAGTAAATCAGAGGATGGGATTCCTCTAGATTTAAGAGTTGTTGCGCTTGCATGACTTGCAAAATTCTTTCAAGGCCTGTTCCAAAGCCAATCCCGGCAAGATCCGGCCCTCCGAAGGTTGCCAAAAGGCCATCATATCTTCCGCCGCCGCCAATCGTATTTTGGGCACCTAGATCTTCTGTGACGAATTCGAAGACGGTTTTGTTGTAATAATCAAGGCCTCTCACAATGCGATCATTGATTGCATAAGGAATTTGGATGATATCTAACAGATGGCAAAGCTCTTGAAAGTGGTTTTTTGCAGGTTCGCTTAAGTATTCTAAGATCGAAGGAGCTTCTTTGATGATTTCTCGATCTTTGGGATCTTTGGAATCCAAAATGCGTAAAGGATTTTTTTCAAAACGAACTTGGCTGTCTTGCGAGAGCTCATTGAAAAACGGTTTTAGGTAACTTAAAAGAGCTTCTTTAAAGCGAGCTCGAGTTTCAGTATCTCCTACTGTGTTTACATTGACCTTGATGTTGCGAAGCCCTAGTTTTTTATAGATTTGGAAGAGTAAATCGATGGCTTCTGCATCTTGTTCAGGTTTAGCCGCTCCAATCACTTCAACGCCAAATTGATGGTGTTGTCGATATCTTCCGCTTTGAGGTCTTTCGTAACGGAACATGGGTCCTAAATAAAACAGCTTGTGAACGGGTTTGAGCGGCGCCATCTGATTTTCTAGGAATGCGCGCATGACAGAGGCTGTCCCTTCAGGTCTTAAGCTGATCCATCTTTCGCCGCGATCTTGGAAGGTGAACATTTCTTTCATGACGATGTCTGATGTTTCACCGACGCCGCGTTGAAAGAGTTCGGTTCTTTCGTAAAGGGGGGTTCGGATTTCTTCATAGCCGTAGAGGCTTGCAACTTCTCTGCAAACGGATTCTACGAATTGCCAGTTTCTGGAGAGTTGCCATACTTCTTGAGCGCCGTAAGGTAAGACATCGAAAGTGCCTTTAGGGAGTTGTATCTTGGACATATGCGCAAGTATAAATGGGCGAGGGTAAATACCGAAACATTTTTTATGGTTTATTCAGTGCGCTGACCATTAAAAACTTTTCAAAAAAGTTTTTCAGTATTGAGGTGTCCAAAAAATATGTTTTATTTTCTTTCGGATTTCATCATCGGACAAATTTTGTGCGAGCTTTTGTTTGACTGCGCATTGAGCCACGGCAAAAGCAATTTCTAGTGAGATCTCTCGAATTTTTTCAAGAGAAGGAAGAAGGTTTCTTTTTGGGTCTTGTTTCGAAGGCGATAAGTTGGTTAATGTTGTTGCTGCAGCCATAAACATTTCATCCGAAACGAAACTTGCCTCCACTGCAATGATTCCTAGTCCAAGGCCCGGAAAGATATAAGAATTATTGATTTGGTCGATTTTAAAATGTTGATTTCCTTGTACAACATCAGGGAATGGACTGCCCGTCCCAATGAAAGCTTTTCCATGGGTCCAACGGATTAAATTTTCGGGTGTAGCCTCCGCTTTTGATGTAGGATTTGAAAGAGGGAGGATGATGGGTCTTTCCACATGTTTTGCCATTTCTTTGATGATTTCTTCAGTGAAAATGCCGGGTTGTCCGGACACTCCAATTAAAACTGTTGGGTGAACATTTTTGATGGTGTCTTTCAAGGAGACGATTGTTTTGTTTTCTAAAGTCCAGAGGGCAATTGATTCGAGTGTTTTTGTGAAAGGTTTTTGGAATGGGAGTAGATCCATGTTATTTAAAAAGAGTCCATTTCGATCGATCACAAAGAACTTCTCGAGAGCTTCTTTTTGAGAGAGGCCTTCTTGCATCATTTTTTTTAGAATCATTTGGCTGATTCCGCAGCCGGCAGATCCTCCGCCAACAACAACGATTTTCTGGTTTTTTAAGGAGCTTTTAGTGACTTTGATTGCAGAAAGTAATGCGCTTGTGACGATTGCTGCAGTTCCTTGAATATCATCATTGAAAGAACAGAGTTTGTTTCTGTATTTTTCCAAGATTCGAGATGCATTTTGCTGTGCAAAATCTTCCCATTGTAATAACACCTTGGGAAATCTTTTTTTTACAGCGCTTACAAAATGTTCAATAAAATCGTCGTATTCTTGATTTCGAATTCTAGGATGGCGCCAGCCTATATATTGAGGATCGTTCAAGAGTGTTTGATTGTCAGTTCCTGTATCTAAAAGAATCGGCAGTGTCTTTTGTGGATGAATTCCTGCGCAAGCTGTGTAGAGGGAGAGTTTCCCTATAGAGATTCCCATTCCTCCGGCGCCTTGGTCTCCAAGGCCTAAAATTCTTTCCCCATCAGAGACGACGATGACAGAGGTGTTGTCAAATTGAGGATTGTCTAGGATTCTTTGGATTTTATCTTTGTTAGAATAAGACAAAAACAATCCTCTGGGCCGAGTATAAATATGACTAAAGTGGACACAACCCTCTCCAACGGTTGGAGTGTAAATAATGGGAAGGGTCAATGAAAGATGATTCGTTACAATGAAATAAAATAAAGTTTCGTTTGTATTTTGAATTTCTCTTAAAGTTACGTATTTTTCAAGATTGCTGGAGAGATTTTTAATTCTATCTACGACTCTAGACGCTTGTTCTTGGATCGTTTCTTGTGCCACGGGTAGAAGTCCGTGTAGATTTAGATCTGTTCTTTCTTGTTCTGTGAAAGCCGTTCCTTTATTGAGAAAAGGATCGTCTAAGAGATCTAAGCCTTTTTTCTGTGGAGTTTTTTTTGAGGACATGAGTGTTTCTTGTGTTGTTGAGTTTGTTTATCACTTGAGTCTATCAATTTGCAATATATACCCGTTCCAGTTGAAAGCCACCCAAGAAAACCGAATTAAAAGCTCTCAAATTTCGAATAAAATGTCGAGGTTAATATTGAATTTAATATTGACCCCGACATTTTATTCGAAATTTGAGGCTTTTAATCGGTTTTCTTCTCGAGGCCTTTCAACTGGAACGGGTATATGAACCTTTAGGAAGGTTCTTTTTTGAGCGCAGCGTCTTCTTTTGTTTTGATGGACCAAAGAGGAAGTACGATCAATGCTCCTAGAAGACTGCAGATAAAGATCGTTGTAAGATAGCTGTCCCAGCCGCCTACTTTCATGAGAGCGCCTAAGGGACCTCCTGCAAATGCGGCTCCAAGATAGGCAAACCACCCGGCAAAACCTGTTGCCGTTGCGGCTGCTTTTTTATGAGATAATTCGGCAGCAGAAAGGCCGATTAACATTTGAGGGCCGAAAATGAAAAACCCAAAGAAAAATAAGATGGCTGCATCAAATGGGGGCCAATTGATCGCAATCGTTCTGAAGGAGAAAAGAACCAGCAAAATAGCCAGTGAAAAGATCGCATTGATTGGATTTCGTCTGCCTTTAAAAATAATATCTGACGCCCAGCCGGCAGTTAGCATTCCTAAAAAACCGCCCACTTCAAACCAGGGGACGCAAAAACCTGCTTCCAGGGTGGAATAGTGTTTTACTTCAATCAAATAGAGCATGCTCCAGTCATTGATTGCGGTTCGAATCGCGCCATTGAAAAATTGAGCAAATGCCAAGATCCAAATGAATTTATTTTTTAAAACGTATTCCAGAAGAATTTCTTTAACGGAAAGCTCTTGTTCGCTTGGAGATTTTGTTTTTGAATTTGCGTAATCATTTCGAAATTTTTCTATGGAAGGAAGTCCTAATGATTGGGGTGTATCTCTGAGTCGATTCATGATGAAAAAGCCGGATACGATGCAAAGGATTCCTGGAATATACATGGCAGCTCGCCAACCAAAACTTTCAACGCAAATGGCAGCAAGTATAGGAATTAACGCTCCTCCCAAATTATGAGATGTGCTCCAAATGCTCCACCATCTTCCTCTTTCTGATTGAGAATACCAATGCGTTAAAAGCTTTGCGCATCCGGGCCATCCCCACCCTTGGAACCATCCATTCAAGCCCCAAAATAAAGCAAAAGCCCATAACATGGAGGAGGCGCCGAAAAGAAGATTGAAAATTCCGGTTAAAATAAGTCCTATCGACATGAAGTAGCGAGGATTTGATTTATCCCCGAGAATGCCGCTTACAAATTTACTCGCCCCATAGGAAAGACTTAAAATACTTCCTAGAAGGCCTAGCTCAAATTTGCTGAGCGATAACTCCGTTTGGAGCGCAGGCATTGCAAAAGTAAAACTTTTTCTTGTGAAATAATAGAGTGCATATCCGATATACATTGCATAAAAGGTTCTGATCCTCCAATACTTGTAATCTTTTTTTATGCGCTCAGGATCTTGAATCTCTGCAACATAAGGAGCTGGCTTTAAAAATTTAAAAACGCTCAATCCGTTCACCAAGGATATATTACATCATTTGCACAGCATGATTCAAACACCTTTTTCTTAGAGCCAATTGAAAAATTCATTGATCCGTTAAAATTGTCTTTTTGGGGCCATTTAAGTTCACTTTTCTCGTCCAATCCAACCAGGGTTGGATTCGTCGAAGCGAACCGGACAGCGATCGCTGTCCTCTTAACTTACCCCAAAATGATCAATTTTTCCAGGCCAAGCAGTTTTGCAATTGGCTCTTCATGCTTTAATCAGCCTATCTTTCATCTTTATGGAATGTCAATTCTTATCTTAAAAAATTCTCCCAAGAATGATGGTTAAGTTGAGGGCTGTGATCACAATCAAAGAATAAAGAAACATCTGTTTTGCCCAAAGCTGATCATTGTCAGAGAAAAATCCACGAATGCTTAAAAAAAGCCAAGCCACTCCTAAAAGAATCGAAACAATGGAGTAGAGGGCTCCTGTATAATGAAATACCGAAAGAAGGGGCGCTATGCATAAAAAAGCAGCAACGTAAATAAACATTTGAAACTTGGTGGCAAAAATTCCTTTTTTTATTGGCAAAATAGGAATCGATGCTGCCTTATAATCTTCGATATGGCGAATGGCAATGGCGAGAAAGTGGGGCATTTGCCATGAAATAAGCATTGCAAAAAGAAGAAGAGCTCCAAGATCGAATTGGTTCGATGCGGCAGTATATCCGACAACGGGGGGGATTGCTCCTGCAATACTGCCGATGAGGGTGCTGTGAGTGGAGTAATACTTTGATAGGCTGTAAGGGATGATGTAGATAAAAAATCCGAGGAGTGCAAGTTTTAAAGAAAGAAGGTTAGTCCATTGAAAAAGAATTGAGGATCCGATGAGCGCCAAGCTTAAACCAAATAAGCTTGCGTATGCGATGGGAATGGTCTGGGTGGCAAGCGCTCTTGTTTTTGTTCGATTCATTTTGCTATCTGCGATGCGGTCAATGATATTATTAAACACGCATCCGGAACCGATGATGAACCCGAGTCCTAGAAGGCTTGAGAGAAAAAGCCATCCGTTGAATTCCATGGGAGCTAAAAAAAATCCGCCGGCGCAGGTGATGAGATTGCCGAAGATGATGCCCGGCTTTGTGAGTGTATAGTAGGTCCGAATGGAAAAGGAGTTCATATCATCGTGTTATAGTTGAGTTGGTACATAATCCAAATGGATCCTCCAATGATGAGGAACACAACGAGTCCCATGAAGAGAAACATCGCAAGGTTCCATCTTGGTTTTGATTCGACCCCTAAATGAAAGAAAAAGATGAGTTGGAAAATGATTTGGAGAACGCCAAGACCTGCAATTAAGGCAAAGAAGGCAGCTCCTTTTAGAAGATGTCCACTTGCAATCCAGTATGCAGCGTATGTACAGAGGATCGAAAGAATAAAGCCGATGATGGAGGGGCTTAATTTTGAATTCCATTTGTGATGAGAATCGATCATTAGCTTACTCCCATGAGATAGACCATCGTGAAAATGCCTACCCAGATTAGGTTTAAAAATTGCCAAAATAGTTTAAGACAGGAAATTCTTTGGAGTGTCATGTGTGTAAAGCCGTGGTACCAAAGAAGAGGCGCTAAAACAAGGATCCAAAGAAGAGCAAAAATGACGTGAATGGCATGCGTTCCTAAAAGAGTAAAGTAAGCTGATAGAAAAGCGCTTTTTGTCCAATTCTGTCCTTGTTGGATGAGAAGAGAAAATCCTGAAAATTCCATCCAAAGAAAACTCAAGCCTAAAACAAAGGTGATTGCGAAAAAAAGAGAGGTGAAACGTTTATTTTTACGAAACGCGAAAGCTCCTCCGAGAGCTGCTGTAAAGCTTGCAGAGAGTAGAAGAAGGGATTGAGCGAAGGTAAAGCTAAGGGGAAGAAGATCGGATGCTTTAGGTCCTCCGAAAGTACTGTTTCGAAGTACAAAATAGGAGGCTAAGATGGTTGCAAAGAGAACAAAATCGGTGAGAAGATAAAGCCAGAAACCAAATACGGTTTTTGAGTAAGGATCGTGATGCGGATCTGTTATTTTTTCGTGTGTTTTCATGCTTTTCTAGCCTCGCTTTCTATCTGTTCAATGAGGCTTTTTCGGACAACGTATTCCGGATCTTTCTGATAGAGTTTTACGATGATGCAAATGATGATGCCAAGGCAGCTTAAGAAAGCAAGCCAGAACATATGCCAGATGATTCCGAATCCAAAGAGAAAGCTCAAAATGCCGATATAAACACCGAGGCTTGTGTTTCTTGGCATATGAAAAGGCTCAAAGGAAACGGTTTTAGGAATTTCGCCTGAATGTTTCATCGCCCAGAATGGATCTCTTTCATGAACTTCCGGAATCACTGCAAAATTATAGAAAGGAGGTGGAGAGGAGGTCATCCATTCTAAAGTTCTCCCGTGCCAGGGATCTCTTTTCGCCGGGTTTTGTTTTCGATCGCGAACACTGACAAGAACTTGAATGACTTGAAAAACAACGCCGAGTGCAATGACGAGAGCTCCAATCGCAGCGACGATAAAAAGAGGCTGCCATCCAAGAGCTTCGTAATGATCAAGACGTCTTGTCGCTCCCATAAATCCTAAAAGATACAAAGGAAGGAAGGCAAGGATGAATCCGATAAACCAGCACCAAAAGGCTCTTACTCCCCATTTTTCATTCAGCATAAATCCCATGAATTTGGGAAACCAGTAGGTATAGCCGGCAAAGAATCCAAAGACAACGCCTCCGATGATTGTGGAGTGGAAGTGAGCAATTAAAAAGAGACTGTTATGGACTTGGAAATCGGCGCTTGGAATGGACATGAGTACGCCGGTCATGCCACCGAGTGTGAAGGTGAAAATAAAGGCTAAAAACCAAAGCATTGGTGTCGAGAAGGTGACTCTTCCTTGATACATTGTAAAGAGCCAGTTAAAGACTTTGACTCCGGTTGGAACTGCAATGATCATGGTCATGATTCCAAAAAAGGAGTTTACGGTAGGGCCAGCGCCCATGGTGAAGAAGTGATGAAGCCAAACAATGAATGAAAGGAAAGTAATGGCAATGAGGGCTCCAACCATGGTTGCATAGCCGAAGAGTTTTTTTCTGGAGAAAACAGGAACAATTTCTGAAAAGACTCCAAACAAGGGGAGAATGAGAATATAGACTTCAGGATGTCCCCAAGCCCAAAATAGGTTGATGTACATCATCGGATTTCCGCCGAGTTCTGATGTGAAAATGTGAGTGTCGATGAGGCGGTCGGTCGAGAGCATGGCAACCGTTGCTGTTAAGACGGGGAATGCAAACACCACCAAAATCATTGCAACAAGAACGCTCCAAACAAAAATCGGCATGCGCATGAGGGTCATTCCAGGACATCGCATTTTTAAGATGGTCACTAAAAAATTAATTCCGGATAAAAGACTTCCGGCGCCGGAGATTTGAATGGTCCAGAGCCAATAATCGACCCCCACTCCGGGATTGTATTTGAGTCCTGCAAGAGGGGGATAAGCAGACCATCCGGTTCCGGCAAAGACTCCGATGATCAAAGAGACCATGATGAACATAGCTCCTGAGGCAAACAGCCAAAAGCTTAAAGAATTTAAAAAAGGAAATGCGACATCGCGAGCACCGATTTGCAAAGGAAGAACAAGATTAATAAGACCAAATACAAGTCCCATCCCTACAAAAAAAATCATGGTTACGCCATGAGCTGTGAAAATTTGTTGAAAGTGGGAAGAGGTTAAATATCCGAAAGAATCTCCAAAAGACGTTGCTTGCTGGGCTCTCATCATGAGAGCGTCGATGAATCCTTTGGCAAGCATAATGCCGGAGACCGCAATGTACATGATTCCGATTTTTTTATGATCGACTGATGTGAGCCATTCCTGCCAAAGCCATTTCCATTTTTTTAAATAAGAAATTAAAGAGATGACAATGAGAGCGCCAACAATCATGGATACGCCGGCGAGATATTCAATCCAATCGTGCTTTAAAGCTTCTGTGGTAAGTCTTCCAAACATAATTATTTCGCAATCCCCATATATACCGCTCGTGAATTAAGAATCGGTTTTGGCTGTGTCGGACAGCCACGGCATTTGAGCCAGCCTGCATCACCCAACTTACCTAAGTTGGGTTGTTTCGGCTGCGACTTCGTCCGGCTCAAATGGCGGGCGCCTCCTTGCCACATTCCGATTCTTGATTCACTCCCGGTATACATATATTTCATGATGATTTGATTAAATAAGTTGTTTTCTACTTGAGAATAATAAGTCACAGGATGGTATTGACTGGGTTTTACGAGTTCTTCATATTCTTGAAGAGAGAGTGTTGAGCCGGTTTCTTTAACGGATGCAACCCATGCATCAAAATCTTGTTCTGTAGAGGAGACTGCGGTGAAGAACATGCCGGAAAACCCGGTTCCGCTAATGTTGGCAGAGGACCCTCGAAAGTTTCCGGTTTCATTCGCAATTAAGTGGAGTTTTGTTCTCATCGCCGGCATCGCATAAATTTGACCTCCCAGCTGAGGGATCCAAAATGAGTTCATGGGAGCATCGGACGTGATTTCAAAATTGAGAGGTGTCTTTTCCGGAAATTGAACGTAGTTGACCGTTGCAATATTTTGCTCCGGATAAATAAAAAGCCATTTCCAATCAAGAGCAACGACTTGAATTTGGATAGGTTTTTTATCGTTTACGATCGGCTTAAAAGGATTGAGTTCAAATGAAGATTTCCAAGTCATAATGGCGAGAACGACAATGATTGCAAGAGGAACTCCCCACCAGACAATTTCTGCAAGAGTGCTATGCCCCCAATCAGGGCTATATTTGGCTTTGGTATTGCTTTTGCGATATTTCCAGGAAAAAATGAGAGTCATGATAAACACAGGAATCACGACAATGCACATGAGCCCAATGCTCCAATAAATGAGATCTCTTTGTTTGATTGCAATCATTCCTTTAGGATTGAGAACTGCAATGTTTTGCTGGCTTATGTATTGAATGCTTAGAAGAATGATTGTGATGATAGCAATGATGAGAAAGATGATTTTGTATGGCTTTTTCATTTCACCCTTTCTCTGCTGTTTATAATAAACAAAATTAGTTGTCTATTCTAAATTCGAAAAAAATAGGTGAAACCACAGAGAAGATTTTCTCTGTGGTTTAAGTAAAGCGGCTTTACATCATGCCGTCAAAGCCGCCCATGCCCATGCCGCCCATTCCTGGCATGCCGCCCATACCACCCATACCTCCCATGCCGGGCATTGGAGATTGGTTTTTTTGTTTAGGCTCCGGCCTATCAGTGATGATTGCAGCAATTGTCATGAGCATGCTTGAAACAGATGCTGCATGAAGAAGTGCGCTTTTTGTAACAAGAACAGGATCGATCACTCCATCTTGAATGAGATTGGTGAATTGATCGGTGAGTCCATTGTATCCTTCAGCACCTTCTTTTTCTTTGATTTTTTCAGCGATGAGCTCTCCGGTTTTTCCGCAATTGTTGGCGATTGCTATTGCAGGTGCGAAGCACGCTTTTCGGATGATTTCAACACCGATTTTTTCATCTCCCTGAAGAGAGAGTTTGTCGAGAGCACTTGATGCTCGAATGAGAGCGACTCCGCCTCCAGGAACGATTCCTTGGCTGATCGCGGCTCTTGTTGCGTGAAGCGCATCCTCAATGCGAGCCTTTTTCTCATTGGCTTCCGCTTCTGTAGCGGCTCCTACTTCAATGACGGCAACTCCTCCAGAGAGTTTGGCAAGTCTTTCTTCGAGCTGCTCTCTTTCGTAATTGGAAATATTGGGCTGATGAATTGCATGTTTGATTTGAGAGATTCTTTGCTGAAGAGCGTTTTTTTTGCCGCTTCCATCGACGATCGTTGTTGATTCTTTTTCGATGGTTACTTTTTTTGCGGACCCAAACACTTCAACGCCTACTTCTTCTAGGTTCATTCCAAGTTCATCTGAAACGACGGTTGCACCTGTAAGGACTGCAATATCTTCTAAAAGAGCTTTTCTTTTATCTCCAAAGCCAGGTGCTTTGATGGCGCAAAGAGGCTTGCCCCCTTTGATTTTGTTAATGACCAATGTAGTGAGGGCTTCGCCTTCTACATCTTCAGCGATGATGAGAAGCGGTTTTGGTTTTTGAAGAGCTTTTTCGAGAATAGGGATGAGCTCTTTTGCGTTGGAGAGCTTTTTGTCCACAATCAAGATGTTTGGATTTTCAAGCTCGACAGACATTTTCTCCGGATTTGTGATGAAGTAAGGTGAGAGATATCCTTTATCGAGCTCAGTTCCTTCTGTAACGTTGAGCGTTGTTTCGATTCCTTTCGCCTCTCCAATGGTGACGATTCCATCTTTGCCAACTTTTTGCATGGCATTATTGATGATGGTTCCGATGGAAGGATCATTGTTTGCGGAAATACATGCGATCTGTTCAATTTCTTGAGGTGTTTTGATCGGTTTTGCGAGTTTATCTAGAGCTTCATGGATCGCTTTTACTGCTTTGTCAATCCCTTTTTTGACATCCATCGGATTTGCGCCGGATGTTGTGTTTTTAACTCCTTCGCTAAAAATGGCTTCTGCAAGAACGATAGCTGTTGTGGTTCCATCTCCTGCGGAATCAGCAGCTTTGGAAGCAGCTTCTTTGACAAGCTGAGCTCCCATGTTTTCATATTTGTTTTTTTAAAGTGATTTCTTTGGCAACGGAAACGCCATCCTTTGTAGAAAGAGGAGATCCAAATTCTTTGTGAATGACAACATTTCTGCCTTTAGGACCTAATGTCACAATGACAGCTTTTGCGAGGGTTTTGACCCCTTTGAGGATCGATTTGAGAGCCTCTTCGTGAAATTGCATCATTTTTGCCATATGTTATTGTCCTTATTTGATAATTGCTAAAATATCTTCTTCAGAAAGAATGACAAGTTCTTCGCTGTCGGTTTTATATTCGGTGCCTGCATAGGATGAAAAGAGAACTTGATCGCCTTCTTTTACATCCATTGGATGGAGTTTTCCTTGATCATCGGTTTTTCCGGGGCCTGTTGCAATGACAGTTCCTTGTTTTGGTTTTTCTTTTGCAGCTTCAGGTAAAAGGATTCCTCCTTTACTTGTGATGGCTTCGTTTCGTTGAATAATGACTCGATTTCCGAGAGGTTTTATCTTTGTTTTAGACATTTTTTGTCTCCATTTTTGAATTCGAGATTATAGGTGAGGTGGAGATTTGAGTCAATAAATTAGCAGGCTCTATTCGAGTCTGCTAATTTTCTTTATGCGCGATTGCAAAATAGAGAGCCAATTGCAAAACTCATTTCCCCGTTAAAATCGCCCTTTTGTGGCCATTTAAGTTCACTCTCCTTACCCAACCCACCAGGGGTTGGGTTCGTCGAAGTGAATCGGGCAAGCTTGCTTGCCCTCTTAACTGGCCCCAAAATCATCGATTTTCCCGGGCAAAGCAGTTTTGCAATTGGCTCTATAGAGACAGAAAAATCATTTGAAGTTTTTTTTTAGAAAACAAAAAATCGGTCTCTACATTGCTGATCTTGTTATACCGAAACAACTTGAAGAATCGGTTTTCAGCGGCGTCGGCTTTACCTCAAAATTCGAATTCTCACTCATGCCTTGCCCTAGGGCAATGGTCATTCGCTCCGAATGCGAATTTTAAGGGGCCTTCTTGCCGAAATCCCGATTCTTCAAGTTGTTTCGGTATAACCGGATGAATCAAAAGTCCTTTTTATTCCGGATAGGAAAGAAGGTATTTTTTTCTTTTTTCTGAAAAAGTTTCTCTTTCTTGTTTTTGAAATTCAATGAGCTTCCATGCAGGATATTTTTCATTGAGTAAAATGTCGTAGATCGCATCGGTTCCGTTGGCTTTGCAAAAAAGATCGATGTTTGATTTGCTCTCTGTGATTCTTTTGGTAAATTCTAAGGGATATAAGCTTTTGAGCATTCCTAAAATGAGATATTGCACGGCTAAGGGTCTATATGTCTTAATATCTGTGATTTGGATGAGAACTCCTTCGCAGTTGGTCCCTTTGTAGGCTCCATAAAAAGGTCTAAAATAAAACGGTTGAAAATGAACTCCGGGAAGTTTTTGGCTGTTGAGTTTTTCTGCAAAGGAAGCGGCTAAAATCCAAGGAGCCCCGACAATTTTAAAAGGAAGTGTGTAGCCAATTCCGATGTTGACAAGTTGCAGTTCTCCAAGAATTCCCGTCATGAGACAATAGAGAGGCGTATCTGCTTCCGGAATGTTGGGGCTTGGAGGTATCCATTGAAGATGAGTGTCTCGAAAGCTCATGGATCTATGCCAGCCGCGCATAGGGATCACTTCGAGTTTGCAATGGATGTTATATTCGCCATTGAAAAACCTGGCGAGTTCTCCAATGGTCATTCCATGACAGTAAGGAACGTTGATGTAGCCGATGTAAGATCTCCATTTGTCTTCGAGCATTGGACCATCGATGGTAAGGCCGTTAATAGGGTTGGGGCGATCTAAAATAACAACGGGGATTTTGAGTTTTGCGGCTTCTTCCATGATGTAGAAAAGCATCGTGGGATATGTATAGGCTCTGACTCCCGTGCATTGGATATCATAGACGATGACATCGATGTTTTTGAGCATTTCCTGGGTAGGCCGTCTTGTGTTTCCATGGAGGCTGAAAACAGGGATTCCTCTTTCGTAGGAGTGGTCAATGGCTTCTGCGGCGTAGCCTTGTCCGCGAATGCCGTGTTCCGGAGAGAAAAGAGCGACGATATGACAATGAGGCGCTTTTTCAAAAAAAAGATCGAGAGTAGAGCGCATGGATTGATCGACACTTGTGTGATTGAGCACAAGAGCTACGTTTTTATTTTCGAATTTTTTAAAAAGATGTTCTTCAAAAAAAACGTCGACTCCTAGAAAGACGCTTTGAGCAAAAAGAGAGAGTTGTAAGAGAAAGAAAAAGATTATTTTTGAAATAGGTCTTTCCATTGTAAGGCAATTGCATCCCAGGTGAATTGTTTTAAAATAAATTGTCCCATATTTTTCCTTTCTTCAAGAGAGACTTTTTCCGCATTTTCCATGGCCGTTTTTAGAGTTTCGAAATACTCTTCAGCTTGATTTGTCTGATATCCATATCTGACGGTTTCGTTCAGCGCTGAATTTTTTAAAATCACAGGGATCGCTCCTGAGAGCTGCGCTTTTAAAGCAGTGATGCAGAATGTTTCAAATTGAGTGCAGGGATATGTCCAGAAAGAGGCGTTTGCATAGGCTTTGTTGAGCTCAACATGTCCAACAAGGCCGTGTTCATGCACATCGAGAGCTTTGAGTTCTTCAATTTGAGAGCGCATTTTGAGCTCTTTTTCTAAAGGGGGTCTTCCCCAGCTTTGCCAACCGTAATAAATGTCGAGAGTTGCTTTAGGAAAGAGCTTTTTGATTCTTGGCCAGATATCGAGAAGAATGTCGAGGCCTCGTGTGTAATTGGAGCTATAAATGCAAGCGTATGGATTTTTTCTTTCTTCAACAGGAAAAAACTGTTCTTTGACGATGCCGTTTCCAAAGATTTTCGTGAATTTGGAAAACTTTGGATTCACTTGGATCCATTGATCCCTTTGTGCATTCGATAGCCATAGAACATCGTCAAAAGCATCGATTTTGTCTTCGTTGATTTGCTGAAAGCAGACATCATGAGGCCAAAGATAGACTTTTGAGGCTACTCTTTTTAAGCTTTTTGCAGCTTCTGGCATTCTCCAGCTAATTGCGATATCTAAAGGAGGCAATTGAGTTGTATTGTCTATGTAGCGGGGATTTGCTTGAGGGCTTTTGTAAGAAGAAGATTTTGGAGGATTGCCAATGACGATGACTTGATATCCGATTTTTGCAAGACTTTGAGACATGTAGATGACGGCTTCTTCTGAACCTGTAATGCCTGATTCGATGCTATCTGGATCCCAAGGTTTTACTCCTTGGATTTTTCCTGTAAAAATGCCGATCGTTTCTGCATGAAGAAAAAGCGTAAAAAGAAATAAAAAAATGATTCTCATAAGAGCGAATATACCCAAGGCGGAATTGCTAAAAAAGACAAAAAAACAAGATAGGCAGGATATGCATGATACGCATGATGGAAAAAATAAAAGAGGAATGGTTTTTTTTATCATGCGTATCATGCATATCCTGCGAATCTTGTTTTTTGTTAGTAGCGTCAGTGTTTTTTAAATTTTTTATCTTGTATGTCTTGCTCTTCGCGTATTTTTGTTGATGGAAAGAAATTTTTTGCCGTATCTTAGAAGACTGTGAGGGTTTATGTTTTTTCGTGTTTTTTTGTTTTTATGCATCGCTGCAACTTCATTTGCTGAGAAAAAAACAATCTGCTTAAACATGATTGTGAAAAACGAAAAAGATTGCATCATCGATTGCTTATCTTCTGTGAAAGATAAGATTGATTATTGGGTGATTTGCGATACAGGATCCACGGATGGTACTCAAGATGTGATTCGAGAGTTTATGAAAGATATTCCCGGAGAGTTGCACCAACGTCCTTGGGTTGATTTTGCTCATAATCGAAATGAGGCTTTGCGTTATGCGAAAAAGAAGGCCGATTATTCTCTTTTTATCGATGCGGATGAACAGTGGCTTTTTTCCAATGATCAGATTCTATCTCACTTAGATAAAGACTTTTATGTGACCGTTGTGAGAGAGCCTCAAGGGATTGATTATCATCGGATTGGATTGGTGAATAACAAAAAGGATTGGAAATGGGTTGGGGTCGTTCATGAAAGCCTTGAGTGTGCAGGTGCTGAAGGAGCTGTTTTGGACGGCGTGGTGAACTTATCGGATACCCGCAAAGGGAATCGATCTAAAAGTCCTTGTAAGTATTTAAAAGATGCTTTGGTTTTGGAACTTGCTTTGATCAAAGAGCCGAATCATGCTAGATATCGTTATTATTTAGGTCAAAGTTATCATAATGCGGGAGCTTTGGATCTTGCATTGAAAAATTTTGAGTTAAGAGCTGATATGGAGATAGGTTGTGAACAGGAGCGTTTTTTTTCCATGTTTCGAGTCGCTCAATTGAGACAAATATTAGGAGCTCCCGATGACGTTGTGGTGCAAAGTTATTTAAAAGCGTATCGGTATCGCCCAAGTAGGTCGGAGCCTCTTTTTTATCTTGCTAAGTTCTATCTCCAAAGTCAGCAGTATAAAAAAGCGTATGATCTTTTAAAGGTCGCTTCATCGATTCCTTTAAGTCATGATGGATATTTTGTTGAAAAATGGATTTATGATTGGGGATCTTTGTATTTTTTTGCTGAAAGCTGTCTTCGGTTAGAAAGAAAAGAAGAATTAAAACAAGTGATCGATCGACTTTTCTTATGTAAGGCATTACCGCCTGAATGTCTTCAAACAGTGAAAAAAGTGGCATCCGAACTATAATTGATATGTTTTTAAAAAAAAGCCGACTCGAACAAATTCAAGATGATTTTCAAAAGATCCGAGGCAAATCTTTGCCGATGAAAGCAAGGATCCAATATGCAATTGATCTTGCAGCGTGGATGCTTGAAAGAGCTGAAAAGAAGATGTCTTTCAAAGAAAGAAGCGTTCAGAAGCAGCTTTTTCGGATGATGAACGATCCTGAGGGTAAGTTTTTTACGACAAGTTTAACAGATCAGTGCTTTCGAAGTTCTTCCTATTTTAGAATTGCGGATCAGATCATTTTTTTATTAAAACGTCATGGGACTCCTCGATACTTGGGTTTTTTTAAGAGGCTTGGGTTTTCGATCTTTCGGCTCTTGGGTCCGTCGTTTGCTCAAATTTTCATTCCATTCATCACTTGGAGTTTGCGAAAAGAGACATCTCGAGTCATTTTACCTGCAGAGCCTCATCTTTTGAAAAAACACCTTAAAAAGCGAAGAGAAGAGGGGGTTCGAGTCAATTTGAATCACTTAGGAGAGGCAATTCTGAGTGAAGAAGAAGCTTTGCATCGTTTGCAAGTGTATTTGAAAGATCTTGAAAATCCGGAGATCGATTATGTGTCGATCAAGATTTCGACGATTTTTAGTCAGATTCAGCTTTTGGCCTTTGATGAAACGGTCGATATTCTTGTCGAGCGCTTAAGAGAGCTTTATCGAGCTTCTATGAAATATCCGGTGGGCTTGCCGAATGGAAAAACAAGACCTAAATTCGTCAATCTCGATATGGAAGAATATCGAGATCTTCGGTTGACGGTGGCTGCATTTTGCAAAGCTTTATCTTGTGATGAATTTGAGTCCTATTCTGCCGGGATTGTTTTGCAAGCGTATTTGCCGGATAGTCACCTGGTTCAGAAAGAGCTCACGGAGTGGGCAAAAAAAAGAGTTCAGAGAGGGGGCTCTCCGATTAAAATTCGCATTGTTAAAGGTGCCAATTTAGCGATGGAGCAGGTTGAGGCTTCTTTGAGAGGGTGGAAGATGGCTCCTTATCCTTGTAAGCTGGATGTAGATGCCAATTACAAGAAAATGGTGCTTTATGGGTGTCAAAAAGAGAATGCGAGAGCTGTTCGTTTAGGGATTGCGAGCCACAATTTATTTGATCTTGCTTTTGGAATGATTCTTCGCTTGGAAAATGAGGTGGAAGAAAGTGTTGGATTTGAAATGCTGGAAGGGATGGCCGATTCGATGAGAAAGGTTGTGCAAGAGCTTTCAAAAGATATCCTTCTTTATTGTCCCATTGCTTTGAAATCTGAATTTCAATATGCCATCGCCTATTTGATTCGTCGTTTGGATGAAAATACAGGTCCTGAAAACTTTTTAAGAGCTGCATTTGGACTCAAAGTGGGAAGCGTTGCTTGGGAGACTCAAAAAGATTTGTTTGTGAAAAGCTGCGAGCATGTTGATTCAGTATTTGCGGGGGTTCGTCGTGATCAGAATCGACAAATGCCTTTCGCAATTGGCTCTTTAAGCTCGCCTTTTGAAAACGAGCCGGATACCGATTTCTCTTTGCCTGAGAATCAAGTTTGGGCTCAAGAAATAGCGCATCTTTGGAATCAAAAGAAATGGGGTTTGATTCCTTTTGTGGTGGCGGGAAAGGAATTTTATGACAATGAAGACGGAGAGTTGCAAAATCCTTCGCAAGGAGGAAAAACATTCATTCGGTATGCCAGAGCGCGCTCCAATGCGATTGACCTTGCTTTGGATGCATCGAAAACAGCTCAAAAGAAATGGCAAAGTGTGCCTGTTCAAGAGCGATCTTTGATATTATCTAGAATTGCTCAAAAGTTTCGAGAGAAAAGATCTGATCTCATCGGTGCCATGATGCTGGATGGGGGCAAAATTGTCAGCGAGGCGGATGCGGAAGTTTCCGAAGCGATCGATTTTGCAGAATACTATGCAAGAGAGATGCTTGCGTTTTCAGAAGACGTGATCTTTAAGCCAAAAGGAACTGTCCTTGTCACTCCTCCTTGGAATTTCCCGTGCGCGATTGCTGCAAGTGGAATTTTAGCTGCTTTGGTGAGTGGAAACGCCGTTTTATTCAAGCCTGCATCGGATACAGTTCTCGTTGGATGGGTTTTATGTCAGTTGATTTGGGAGTGTGGAGTTTCGAAAGAAATTTTGCAGTTTATTCCTTGCTCCGGGGAAGAGGTGGGGGCAAAGCTCATTGCAGATCCAAGAGTAGATAGTGTGATTTTAACGGGAGGAACTGAAACAGCGCAAAAATTTTTGAAAATGAGACCCGATCTTGATCTTTCTGCAGAAACAGGAGGTAAAAATGCGATCATTGTGACTGCAATGGCGGATCGAGACCTTGCGATTAAAGAGATCCTCCATTCCGCATTTGGTCATGCAGGACAAAAATGCTCTGCTTGCTCTTTGTTGATTTTGGAAAAAGAGGTGTATGAAGATGCTCATTTTATCCATCAGTTGAAAGTGGCGGCTCAAAGTTTAAAAGTAGGAAGCCCCTTTGATTTGAAAACGAAAATAAGTCCTTTGATACATCCTCCAAAAGGTGTTTTAAAAAGAGCTCTTACAAGTTTAGAGCCTCATGAAAGCTGGCTTTTAGAGCCTCGAGTATACCGAAACAACTTGAAGAATCGGGAGTTTGGCAAGGAGGCTCCTTCAAATTTGTACACGGAACGAGAGACTATTGCCGAGAGGCAAGGCACGAGTGAGTGTGCGAATTTGGAGGTAAAGCCGACGCTGCCAAAAACCGATTCTTCAAGTTGTTTCGGTATTGATTCTGAAAATCCATGTCTTTGGTCGCCTGGAATCAAAATGAATGTGCAGCCTCATAGTTTCACTCATGTGACGGAGTTTTTTGGCCCTGTTTTGTCTGTTATGAAAGCAAGAGATCTTTCCCATGCGATTTTCTTGGCAAATAGCGTTCCTTATGGACTTACTTCAGGACTTTTCAGCTTAGATGAAAGAGAGCAAAAAGAGTGGTTGGATGGGATCGAAGCAGGAAATCTTTATATCAATCGGGCCATCACAGGTGCCATTGTTCGTAGACAGCCTTTTGGCGGAACCAAGTTAAGTAGTTTTGGTCGTGGACTTAAAGTGGGCGGCCCTCATTATTTGAAAGAATTTGTTCACGTAGCACAAAAAGAAATGCCAACAAAAACAGCTCCAATTCCTGATGTTGCAAATCGCCTTACTCCAATTTTAAATCGGTTAGATTTGTCGAAAGAAGATGTCAGTTCTTGGTTTGTCGCATCCTCTAATTATGCTTATGTGTGGGAGCAATGGAAAGATCCAAAAGATGAATCCAATGTTTTAGGGCAAGATAACGATTTAAAATATGTGCCTCGTAAAAAAATGGTGCTTCGGATTGATGCCGTAAGTCATAATATGCTGGACGCTCTTTTAGCTTGTAGCGCTGCATTGATTTGTGGTGTTGATCTAGAAATTAGCTTTGATCCTGAGCATGAGAAGCGTCATATGTTTGATTCTTTCGATCTTTGTCGAATGATCGAAGAGTCTCAAGAGGTGTTTTATGAAAGGGTGCGTGAAGGTGCTTGGAAGACTGTCCGATGCCTTCAAAAAGCTCCTTTAGATCTATATCGAATGGCTTTAGAATCGAATACCCATATTGCTGATGACAAGGTGTTATTG
Organism: Chlamydiota bacterium; assembly: GCA_027451825.1. Lineage (GTDB taxonomy): Bacteria > Chlamydiota > Chlamydiia > Chlamydiales > SM23-39 > DAIDHZ01. Next base: position 35,793 of record DAIDHZ010000008.1, on the reverse strand, counting down.
AGTGGCGAATTCGAGCTTCTTCATTACGTGAGAGAGGTTGCAATCAGTATGGATTATCATCGCTATGGGAATTTGGGCTTGCGAAATAAAAACCACAGAGATCTATAGATAATTGTGTATAAAGTTTCGCTTGGAGCAGGATCTTCTGTATGCACTCAAAAAATCAACCATAGAGATCGGAACCACAGAGGTCAGGAGAAAAGGGCGCTTTGAAAAAATGCAAGGAAATATTTTGCTATGTTTAGCTTGTTATTTCGCCCCCTTTTCTCTTAACCTCTGTGTTCCGATCTCTGTGGTAAAAAATAAAAAAGAGAGCTCGAAGTCTGAGATGATTTTCTATAAAATAAAGATCGTTTTTGATCGAGGTTCTCTATGAAAAGCTTACGTATTTTGCATTTGGAGGCATCTTCTGGCTGGGGCGGTCAAGAGATGCGGATTTTGAAAGAGGCGGTTGCAATGCGCCTTCGAGGGCATGTCGTCGTGTTTGCCGTCATGAAGAAAGGTCTTTTGGTAGATCAAGCAAGAAAAGAGGGTTTTGTAGTGTATGAAATGAACTTTAAAAAGCCCTATTGGCTTTTGACCCTTTTTCAACTTTTGAGAATTTTATCAAAACATCGGATTGATATTGTGAATACCCATTCTTCGTTAGATAGCTGGATTGGGGGCATTGCGGCTCGTTTATTTGGAGCCCGTGTGGTGCGCACGCGTCATTTATCGACGCCGATTAAACCGGGATGGAATTCTTACTTTCTTTATGGAAAGCTAGCTGACCGAGTGGTGACGACATGCGCAGCTATTGTGCCTACGATTGTGGAGCAATCAAGAAAGAATCCTTCTCTCTGTAGATCGATTCCTACCGGAGTTCATCCGGACAAAATTCAAGTCGATTCAAAGAAAGTGACTTTATTTCGAGAATCTCTTGGATTTAAGCAAAAAGATTTTTTGGTAGGGACTGCCTGTTTTATGCGGTCTTGGAAGGGGATTGGTGATCTTTTAAAGGCTGCAGATCTTCTTCGAAATGAAGAGATTCGATGGGTGATTATTGGTGGCGGTCATATAGAGACATATCGTCAAAAAGCAAAAGATTTGAATTTGGATGGGATCGTATCCTTTACGGGACATCTAGAAGATCCTTTTTTTGCAATCAAGGCCTTGGATGTTTTTACTCTTTTGAGTACGGCTCATGAGGGAGTGTCTCAAGCGATTTTGCAGGCGGCTTATTTGGAAAGACCTCTGGTTGCGACTCCAACAGGAGGGCTGAATGAGGTGTGTATCCATCAGAAAACGGGACTGCAGGTGCCTATTTTTTCTCCCAAGGAAGTTGCAGATAGTGTTTTGTATTTGAGAGATCATCCGGATGAGAGACAAAAGTTTGGGAGCGAAGCAAAAAAGCTTGTTTTGGAGAGGTTTACTTTTCAAACGACCGCTGATCAAATGGAAGAAGTTTACGAGAGTGCTTTCTTAAAAAATTAGGCTTCGATATACTTTGGTCCTTACAAAGGGGCTATTATGGCAGAGAAGCTTTCTCCTTATTTTGATGGGAAGTTTTCTTTTTTAGGACTTGAAAATCGACGATGGGTTCTTTCTTTTAGCTCTTTTGTTGCCGGTGTTTTAGTCTTGATTATTTATTTCCAGACGCGTCCTACTTCAGAAACATATGTTGCTGCTCAAGAATCTTTTACGAAATGGATCTCTTCGGGTGATGAGGCTTCTTATTTGGAAATGCGAAAGGCTTTGAAAAAAGTTCCTTCTTTGGAAAGAAAATATGCAGCAGCCATTGCGCAAAAGCTTTTTGAAAAGGGATCTATTTCGGAGGCTCTTTTATTTGCGCATCATTCTTTAGAGTCTTTAAAAGAGGATGTTCCTTTCCATGCAGCTTATGGAGAGACTTCTTTGTTGATTGAACAAGGCTCTTATCAGGATGCTTTACAACGTTCGGTGGCTTTAAAAGAGGAAATGAAAGGACAGTCTAATTTTTCTCACAAAGTGGGAGATTATCCGGAAGGAGGCTCTTATCTCTTTGCGCATAATTTACTTCGGATTGCGTGTCTTCAAAAAGAGCTCCATAATCGACATGGAGAGAAGGCGGCCTGGGAAGAGCTTGAGACTTTCTTAAGTGGAAATGAAGAGTTGGGCTCTCAAGTATTTGAAGGTCTTTGTGAGAAAGAAGTGAGTTTTTCTGAGTATATTGCAGAAAGAAAAAAGCAGCTTCTTTCTCAAGCAGAGTGATATTATTTTATTATTTTTTGTTTGCTTCGACGATTTGTCCATGTCGAATGTAATAGTGGTAAGAACTTCCTGCCATAATTCCTAAAAATGCGAAATAGACAAAAGGTAGAAATAGGCCTATTAAGATTTTAATTCCGCCTAAAACCATTTGCGTTGTTTTTTCTTGATTTGAAGTGAAGTGAAAGATCATCTTTAAAAATTTTTCTAAAGACACTGGGAAAATTACAGTGACGATGGCGCCGATGCTTAAAGATAAGAGGGAGAACGTAGAGCCGGTAAAGAAGTGGAAGTTGCTCGAGATCATCGCGACAAAAACAGCGACGATGCTGAAGATTGCCATTGTGTTTGTTTTGACGAAGTTTTCGATCTCTTGCATAGAGATGCCTTCTTTAATTTTTTGAGTGAATTTATCTTTATCCATAGTTTCTCTTGAGTGGTTTATTTTACATTTATTGAGTTTTTCATTTAATTGCAAGAGTTGGAAATTCTCGTGAAGTATTTAGAGCCAATTGCAAAACTGCTTTGCCCGGGAAAATCGATGATTTTGGGGTCAGTTAAGAGGGCAAGCAAGCTTGCCCAATTCACTTCGACGAACCCAACCCCTGGTGGGTTGGGTAAGGAGAGTGAACTTAAATGGCCACAAAAGGGCGATTTTAACGGGGAAATGAGTTTTGCAATTGGCTCTTTATACAGAGTTCAGAGAGGACGCAGAGTTTGGGTTTAGTCTTTTCTCAATGAAAGACTTCTTCTAAAATCTCTCTTAAAAACATTCTCTTTCTCCTTGCCCTTTTCTCTTTGCTTCTTTTACACTCTTTAGGTTTGGGCCCGAAATTTAGAAGAACATGTTTTCGAATCAGAAAAAAATATTTCGATTCTCATTTTTTCTCCTCAGTATTTTGTTTGGGATCTTCTCTTTTTTTATTTGGTTTGGTTTAGGAGACGATTTGTTTTCTTTAAGTCATTGGAAAATCAAACTTTTCCCTGAAAAAAATTGGGTTTCTTTTTCTTTGGGATTAAAACAAGATCCCCTTGAGATTTCCTCCCCAAACGTGGAAGGGGAGATCGAGTTGTTGATTCATCGAAAGCATCCTGCAATGCAAGATGGGAGCTGTGATTATTTCGTGCGATTGAAAAAAAATGGGGCTTTGAAACCGGTTTTTTTGCCGGCGCGGATTGATCTTTGTTATGAAAATGGATTGCAATTTTCTGAGAAAGAAGGTCCGTTTTGGTTGGATTTGGAAGCTTTGTCTGATGGACGTGTTTCGGTGAAGTCATTTGTGGTGGATTTACAAGATGAAAAACATTTGGTCGGGTCGTGGATTTTGAAAAAAGAAGAGATCCCCTTTTCAAAAAAAGTGGATCAAAATTCTTTTAGTTTTGTTTTGAATGCGAATTACTTAGGAAGGGATTTGGTTTTAGCGAGACTTCAAGAGGATGTTTACTTATTTGAAGTAGGTAAAGAACTTTTCAAATTGAAAGAGGGGGATCTTCTTGTTTGGGAAAATGATCGATGGGTTCAGAGTGATGTTGTCAATTTGCAAAGTGATGTAGCGCGCGTCGGTGTTTCATCTGCAAAAGAGATGGTATTGGAAGGTTGGGATCGAGAAGGCGGCTATTATCGTTTTTTGGTCCCTGTGAAAGAAGAGGCCTTTTCTTTGAAGACGGAAAATTTTTTAACTTCTTTGAGGGTCCGTTCTGAAAAACAGCTAAGCTGCATGTTGGAAAAACAGTGCATGATTGTTCATGTTGGAGATTGGGTGATGAAAGGTGCGGATCATCGCTGGAAGATTTTGCGATCTCAAGAAAAACAGGCCTATTTACAAGGTCAGTTACGAGGGGAATTGTTGATTTTTGAACGGGTAGATACGAAAAGCGGACATAAACGAGTTGCCACTTCTTTGTTTAATACGAACCATTCTCAAATGGTGAGTATGGAGTGGGATGTAAAGGGATTGAATCGGGAACGAAAATGAAGAGGTATTATTTTTTCTTTTTAGGATTGATTTTTGGACAAGCGCATTTACTCGCATCTGTAGACCCTGAAGGAGCTATAGAATACAATCAAACGCTGAGTGTTTTGCAAGATGAGTTAAAAGAGAAGTTTGCAAAAGCATTAACGCTCTCAAAAGAAGAGAGTGATGAAGCCCTATATCGAGAGCTTTTGGAAGAAGTTCGCCGACTGAAGCAAAATATATGGAGCCTTGAAGAAAATTGGCGTAAAGCTTCTACGAAAGAATCTTCTTCCGAAGATCTTTATGCTCTTTGGGATGTAGGAGAGACAACGCTTTCTCAGCTCATTATGGAATATGGAGCTGCAGAGTATCTTTATATCATCCCTCAAGAACTTAGCGCGATGAAGATCAGTCTTTTTTCGAGCATTCCGCTTCCAAGAACTTCCTGGGGAGAAATGATTGAGATGATCCTTTCTCACAATGGAGTTGGTGTTAAAAAGATCAATTCTTTTGCAAAGCAGCTTTATATTTTGAAATTGGATCCTTGCGCTATCGAAGGAATCGTTGCCAAAGAAGAAGACCTTTCTCTTTTTTCTCCTTCTTCAAGACTCTTTTTTGTTTTGTCGGCTCCGAGCGAACAATTAAAATCTCTACAGGCCTTTTTTGAAAAATTTTCAGACGCAAAACAGACGACGATTCAGGCAATTGGCTCGAAAGTGATCTTGATAGGATCTCGAGAAACAGTCGAAAAGCTTCTTGGACTTTATCATGCTGTTTGGGAAAAAGAGCAAGGGAAAGTGGTTCGATTGGTTCGTCTTTCAAAGATGAATATTCAAGAGGCTGAAAAAATATTAAAAACTTTTTTTTCCGATCCGGTTTCTAAAGCGCGCCCTAATTTTAATGGAGTTGGCGCGGATGAACTTTCTTTTTTGATTTTACCTCAAGGACTTGTGTTGATTGGTGAAAATGAAACAGTGGCAAGAGGTGAAAAGATTTTGGCGGATTTGGAATTGCAGCTTGAAGATCCGGGAGAAAAAGTCATTTATTGGTATTCTTGTAAACATAGCAATCCGGAAGATATCGCAGCTGTTTTAGAAAAGGTTTACGATTCATTGGTAGGCTCCGGTTTTGAGAAAAAAGGAGACGCTGCGGCATCAACCACTTCCTTGCAGCCTCCTCCTCAAACAACGCCTGCGCCTCAGCTCTCTTCAGAGCCAAGTCCAGCTCCTTTATTCCCAGGGCAAAACACGGTTTTTAGCCCGGTGTTGCCGGCAAATCCTCCATTTGTTCAGCCGGGAACGATTAGTAAATCGCAAAAGATGAATTTTGGGAATTTTATTGTTGATACAAAAACAACGTCGATTTTGATGGTGGTTCGAAGAGAAGAGCTTCCTAAAATTAAATCCCTTTTGAAAAAAATGGATGTGCCGAAACGGATGGTCCAGCTGGATGTGCTTCTTGTAGAAAAGAAGCTCACAGATCGAAAAGAGGTGGGCTTTAATTTGCTTCAATTCGGAACGAATTCGAGCGGGAAAAAAGAAAATGCGGTTTCTTTTGATACGAATGAATTGGGCATGAATAAGGGAGTTTTGAGTTATATCTTCAGTCGTCCAAGCGGTAAATGGCCGGCTATGGATATTAAGTATAATTTTTTATTAGCTCAAGAAGATGTGCGGATTAACGCCAATCCAACCGTGCTTGCCATTAACCAAACTCCGGCCACCGTTTCTGTTGTTGAAGAGATTTCGATCAATAATGGAGCTTTCCCGATACAGACACAATCGGGCACTTTAATTGAACAGTCATTTACGCGAGCTCAATATGGGATTACCATTGTTTTAACACCAACGATTCATATGGCTGAATGCGATGATTCGGATCAGTCTGGGTTTGTCTCTCTTTCAACCAATATTGAATTTGATACAACAAAGCTGACCTTTAATGATCGCCCTCCTGTGACAAGACGTCATATTGAAAATGAAGTGTGCGTGGCCGACGGAGAAACGGTGATCTTAGGCGGTCTTCTTCGAAAAATTGAAGAAGATAGCCGTGAGAAAATTCCATTTTTAGGAGATTTGCCGGGAATTGGGAAATTATTTGGAGCTGCGAAAGCCAAAGATATTAGTACCGAAATGTTTATTTTCATTACGCCTCATATTATTCGGGATCCGGTTGAGGATTTACGCCGTATCCGCAATACAGAATATCAAAAAAGAGCCGGAGATGTTCCGGAATTTTTGGCCTGTTTGGATGCAGCGAAACAAGAAGAAAGAAAGAGAATGTTTGATCATAGTTTGAAAACTTTGTTTGATATGTATTGATTTATGAATGATCGATCTGCTTTAGAAAAGCTTGGAATTGCGGTTTTTGAAGAGATTCAAGAATTTAGTTTTGTTAAAGATCGTGTGGCTTTAATTCCTTATCTTTTTGCAAAACAAAAAAAGATATTGCCTATTGAAGAAAGAGCTTCCGGCGTTGTCGTTGCAATGGCAGATCCTTTTGATTTCGAGGCGATTTCTGAGCTTCGGCTTGTTTTGAAAAAGCCTGTGACTGTTGTTTTTTCACCGCTTGCGATCATTGAATCGGCCATTGAGCGTTGTTATCATCAAAAAGAAGAAGAGACAAAGCGTTTATTTTCTGAACTCGATAAAAAAGAGAAAGGATCTGATAGCGAATCTTTAGAAGATTATGATCTTTTGGAACAATCGAGTGAAAATCCGGTCATTCGAATGGTCCACACGTTGATGGTGGATGCCATTCAACAGGGTTCATCCGATATTCATTTTGAGCCGACGGAAGAAGGGCTTTCGATTCGTTATCGAATCGATGGAATGCTCCAGCAAAAACATGTTCCTCCTCGTGAGTATCAATCGCAGATTTTAACTCGTTTGAAGGTGATGGCAAAAATGGATATTGCCGAGCACAGACTCCCTCAAGACGGAAGAATTAAATTGCGCTACGGAGGAAGAGAGATTGATTTTCGTGTGAGTACTTTACCAATTGTCCATGGAGAGCGGATTGTCATTCGTATTTTGGATAAAGGCAATGTGGTTTTAGGCCTGGATCGCATCGGAATGGGGGAGTATCACATTAAAGAATTCCGTAAATTGATTGATCGGCCGGAAGGGATTGTGTTAGTGACAGGCCCTACAGGAAGTGGAAAAACAACCACTCTCTATAGCGCGATTTCCGAGATCAATGAACCTGATTTGAATATCATTACCGTTGAAGATCCTGTTGAGTATAAAATCTCCGGCATTTCTCAGATGAATGTGAATCCTCGAATTGATCTTACTTTTGCGAAAGGTTTGCGTCATATTTTAAGACAAGACCCGGATGTGATCATGATTGGTGAAATCAGAGATCGAGAAACAGCAGAAATTGCGATTCAAGCATCTCTTACAGGCCATCTTGTTTTTAGTACTCTTCATACCAATGATGCTCCATCTGCACTGACTCGTCTTGCAGATATGGGAATTGAGCCTTATCTTTTAGCATCTTCGATCGTTGGCGTTGTGGCTCAGCGTCTTGTGCGTCGTATCTGCGCTTCTTGCAAAATGAGTTATGTCCCTTCCGATGAAGAGCTTAAAGAACTTGGAATTTCAAGAGAGAGTTTGATTGGGGGTGTTTTGCATCGAGGATCCGGATGTCCTTCTTGTTTTGAGACCGGGTACAAAGGAAGATTTGCTCTTTATGAGCTCATGACCGTTTCTTCTAAAATGAAAGCGCAAGTGCTGAAAAGCCAAGATGCAGAAGAGCTTCGAAAAGTGGCTCTTTCTCAAGGGATGCGCTCTTTGTTTGAAAACGGAGTTGAGTGGGTTTTAGAAGGGTCGACGACAGGCGCTGAAGTTCTTCGCGTCACGCGGATGGGAGAAGAAAGAGAGTAAATCATGCCTTTGTATAGCTTTGAGGCGGTCTCTGAAAGTAATCGAAAGATCAAAGGATCGATCGATGCTGACAATTTGCAAGATGCAAAGTTAAAACTGATGCGTCAAAAAATTGCAGTGCTTTCTGTTTCTTTGATTTCAGAAAAAGAGATGCGTCTTGTTCTTACAAAAAAAGAGCTTCTTTCTTTTACGAGGGAAATGGAAAGACTTCTTCAGGCGGATCTTCCTTTGTTTGAAGCTCTTTCTGCTTTAGAAGAGAAGTATCGTTCTCATAAAATACATACGCTTCTTTTAGATCTTTGCGCGAAGGTAAGAAGCGGACAGTCGCTCTCTAAAGCACTTTTGCATCATCCTGATATTTTTGATGTGCTTTATGTGTCGATGATCTCGAACGCAGAAAAGACAGGGAGCCTCTCTTATGCTTTTCAAGAAATTGGAACGCTCCTTTCAAAACAAGAAGAGATCAAAAAGCAGATGATTTCCGCGTTTTTATATCCCTCTCTTTTAGCCCTGTTTTGCCTTGTGATCATGTCTTCTTTGCTTTTTTTTGTGATTCCTTCATTAAAAGAACTCTTTGAAGGAAGAGATCTTCATCCGTTTACTCAGCTTGTATTTGCATGTAGTGATGCAGCTTGCAGATCAAAGTTTTTATTGCTCGCTCTTTTGACAGGATTTACTGCTTTAGGGATTTATTTTTTCTCTTCTTCTTTAGCTAAAAAAGCTTTTTTTTCTTGGCTTGGAAAACTTCCTTTATTTAAAGGATTTTTGGCGAAAATTGCTCTGGTTCGCTTCTGTAGAGCGAGCGCCACTTTATTAGAGGGAGGAGTGCCTGTGATTGAGGCGTTTTCTCAGGCGAGAGCTGTGATGGATCACTCAATGCTAGAAAAAGTGATTGTAAGAGCAGAAGAAAAAATGATGGAAGGACTTCCTCTTCATAAAGCTTTTGAAAATGAAGCTTTGATTCCCCCCTTAATTCCAAGAATGATCGCGATTGCAGAGCAAGGAGGTAGACTTTCTTCTGTGATGAAGCAGGTTTCTCAAATTTATGAAGCAGAGCTAGAGTCTACGTTTTCTTATTTTGCATCGCTTGCGCAACCCATTTTGCTTCTAATCTTAGGAGGCTTAATCGGCTTTGTTCTTCTTTCTGTATTATTGCCTCTCACTGACGTCAGTTCTTTTGTCGATTGATTGCTTGCATACATGATATGCAGGATAAAAAATTAAAAGAGCAGTGCCTGTTAATGTCAAAAACAAGATTAGCATGATATGCAGGATAAATTAAAAAAGAGTATATCCTGTTCATTTTGTGGAAATCAATTTTAGGAGATTGGAGCCAATTGCAAAACTGCTTTGCCCGGGAAAATCGATGATTTTGGGGCCAGTTAAGAGGGCAAGCAAGCTTGCCCGATTCACTTCGACGAACCCAACCCCTGGTGGGTTGGGTAAGGAGAGTGAACTTAAATGGCCACAAAAGGGCGATTTTAACGGGGAAATGAGTTTTGCAATTGGCTCATTGGTCTTGAACGCTCTTGCCTATTTTAATAAGGGTGGATAAAATCTTTTGCTTGATCTGGTGGAATATGAAAAGAGAAAAAAGATCTTTAACGTTGCTTGAAATCATTATAGTTATTTTTTTAATTACCTTGATTACCGGTGCTATCGGCTATAGCATGAAAGGAACTTTGGATAAGGGACGCGTTTTTAAAACCGAACAGGCGATGGACCAATTAAGAGATCTGTTTTTGATTTGTCTTGCTGAAGGTGAGTCCGGAGAAGATATTGTCAGAGATCCTGTAGGAGTGATCAAAAAATGCGGACTTGCAAAGAATCCAACCAAATTAATGGAAGATGGTTGGGGTAAAAAGTTTGATGTTTCTTATAGCAAAGGCGATTTTAAAATCTCCTCTTCGAATTTGGTCAGCTATAGAAAAAAGATGAAGCAAAGTTCGGGAGAGGATTTTTTTGAAGAAGAGTAAGGTTTCGTTTACTCTCTTGGAGCTCATGGTCTTTTTTTCTCTTTTGCTTTTGATGGGAAGTGTTTTTGGCTGGAAGATGCATGCAATGCTTCAAAAAAAAAGATTCAGTGCAAGTGTTGAAAAACTTTCTTCTCGCCTTTTAGGGATACGTGCGTTGGCGATGAATATGCAATCGGATTTCAAAGGCGAGCTTTTTCGTGAAGAAGATTCTTGGATATTCAAGGCAAGCGATGACGTAGGCGTTAAATTGCCCTTGCTTTCGCTTGCATTTTCTGAGATTCTTTGGGACGGTGAAAAAAAAGATCGATATGAATTCGATTTCTCAACAACCGGAGATGTTTCCCCTAAGGGACAATTGGACATTTTAGGAAAAACAGGTTCCGTTCAATGGAAATTTCCGGATCTCTTTGGGGTTCAAGAAGGAAAAAAGTCAGGGCCTTTGCATCCTGACAATGTGAAATAAGGTTATGTATGAAGTGGATACTCTCTTTTTTGCTTTCGTTAGTATTGGTTTTGCAGGCTCATGAAACGACGTCTTCTTTTTTTCAAGAACTAAAGCCCAGACAGCCCAATTGGAGGCTCGAGGTGGTGAGCTTGTATCCTCAAGGGACTCCTCATGAAGTTTACTTTTTTGAGCCCCTTTTAGGAGGAAAAGAAAGACCTGTTAAGCAAGTGACATTTTTTGAAAATGGCCAAATTCAATCGGAAGTGGATGTTTTAGTGAAAGAGGGTTCTCCTGAAATGCGCGTTCTTCCTCATGGGGTGAGACTTGAATTGAATATGGATGGAACACCTTCTCAGGTGTGGCATTACGTCGAGGGAGAGCTCCATGGAGAAAATAAGCTTTTTTATCCAAATGGGAAATTGAAAGCTGAGCAAACATATGTTCATGGTGTTTTAGAAGGTGCAGTGAAGTGGTACCATGAAAATGGCTCCATTAAAGAGGAAGCTGCATTCTTGCATGGCCATTTAGAGGGAGAGCTTTTTCAATATTATGAAAATGGAGTCAAATCCGCTTTTGCTTTTTATGAGCAAGGAAAGTTGCAAGGAGTTGCAAAAGAGTGGTATCCATCCGGTGTTGTAAAAACAGAAAGACATTTTGTAAATCATTTACTTCATGGAAATGGAAAAAATCCGGCATTGATTGTTTATAATGAAAAAGCAGATGTGATTGAGATTGGGGACTATCGAGAAGGGAAACCCGTAGGAGTCCATGTTCAATATCATCCAAATGGTAAAGAAGCGCATCGAGTTTCTTTTAAAGAAGGGAAAAAAGACGGGAAAGAACAGTTTTTTTCAGAAGAAGGGAAGCTTTCCGGCGAATCTCTTTGGGATCTAGGCGTTGCTAAGGGTAAGCATTATCGTCAATTTCCAAATGGAAAAATGGCCTACGTAGCAGAGTTTGATCGTAAAGGAGATTTGAAAGAGCCGGCTGTTGAGTATTATGAAAATGGAACTCGCTTTAAGCAGTTTTCTTTGAAAGATGGAAAATTGGATGGTGCCTATTTAGAGTGGTATGAAAATGGAACTCTTAAATTAGAATACAATTACGTTTCGGGAATTTTAGAAGGGATTCAAAAAGAATACTATCCTTCCGGCCAAGTGAAAGCAGTTTCTCGATTGAAAGATGAAAAAAGAGATGGCCTTCATGAGGAATGGCATGAAAATGGGATTTTGTCTCGCCGCATTCTTTTTTCGGATGGATTGAAGGATGGACAGCTTGGAGAGTGGTACCCAAATGGGACGCCTAAAATCGATGCTTATTTTCAAAAAGATATTCCTGAAGGTGTCCAAACAGAATGGCATGCAAATGGTCAGTTAAAAAGTCGTATTGAATATTTAGATCAGTGTAAATCGGGTTGGTGGCGGGAATGGAATGCCAACGGAGAGATGCTCTCTGAGGCTCATTACGTGAAAGATCGGATTCAGGATACAGCCCTTTCTTGGTGGAGAGCCGATCAAATCAAAACAAGATTTCATTTCAAAGATGGCAAGCAAGAAGGCAGGCAAGAGTGGTTTTATGAAAATGGGGCTTTGCAAAGACTTGCTATGTATAAAGATGATGTTTTAGATGGCGAGCAATGGAGTTATTACCCCGACGGGACTTGTCAATCTTTGATTTCCTATCAGAAAGGAGTCTTAAATGGGTTTAAAAAAATTTGGGACAAGCAAGGCTCTCTTCTTGAAGAAGCTCATTTTATTTTAGGAAAATTAGAAGGGAAGTATTTTCAAAAGTCTCCGGATGGCTCTGAAGTGGTCTATCATTTTCATGAAGCTTTAAAAGAAGGCCCTTATATTGTTTTTTATCCTTCAAATGACAAAAAGGTCATTGCACTGGATGCGTTTTTCCATAACGATCAATTGGAAGGCTTAGTGACAGAATATAATCAAGAAGGGGTGAAAGTTTCAGAGACTCCTTATGTTCAAGGTCAAAAAGAAGGATTAGGAAAGCTTTATTTTCCGGACGGAAGTTTAAGTGTTTTGGTTCCTTTTGAAAAGGATCTGAAAAATGGCATTTTGGTTCAGTATTTCCCCAATGGCAAAATATGGCGAGAAACGGAATTTGTAAACGATCAAAGAGAAGGTGAAGAGAGAACTTATCATGAAAATGGGGTTTTGGCTTCATCGTTTTTGTATAGCAATGATCTTTTAGATGGGCTTGCTCAGAGCTGGAATCAAGATGGCGTTTTAGTTTTTGAAGCTGAGTATAAAGAGAATATGCGCCATGGGAAGTTTAAAAAGTATTACGATAATGGCAAGCCTCTTTTAGAGCAGCAGTTTGCTTATGACGAACCATGCGGCGAGAAGCGTAAGTTTGACATCGCAGGAAATGTCACAGTGACTCAAGTGCGTAAATAAAAGCGCGCGAAGATTTAATGAATAACCACGGAAAAAAGATGATTTTTTTCTGTGGTAAAAATAGTTAAGCTTTAAACACAGAAGAGGGCTTGAGAGCGCATAGAATTTGGGTTAAATTCTCTTCTCGTTAAAGGCCTCCTGTATACCGAAAATGATTCAAGAATCGGGAATTTGGCAAGAAGGCTCTTCAAAATTTGCATACGGAGCGAGCGACCATTGCCCAAGGGCAAGGCGCGAGTGAGAATGCGAATTTTGAAGAAAAGCCGACGCTGTCAAAAACCGATTCTTGAGTCTTTTTCGGTATAAAATCTCTTGCCACAAATATTCTCTTCAAATGTGTGATTTTTCATGTCTCTTTGTTTTTGATGATGAATGCCTTGTGTTTGTTTTTTTAAAAAAATGATTTTCTTTTTTGAAAAAAGGAGTAGATTGGATTTGCGATCATGAGTCGTTTTTTAAAAAAGGAGAGATATCATGAATAAGCAACCAGCAAAACCACAGCAAGCACCAGCGAACAAAGCACCAGAGCAAAAGAAGCCTCAAGCTCCTTCTGCTCCACAGAAGAATAAAGTACCTGGTAAATAATTTTTAACAGTTCTAGCACCCCGGTTTTCTACCGGGGTCTATTTTTTATATTGATGGAGAAGAGCAATCCCAAACTTTCTTGTGCTGACATGCGTAAGACTTGGAATTATGATGGGATTTTCTTCTCGATCAGGATCGTATCTTTCTTCAATAAAAAGAAATGAATCTTCTTTAAGAAGGTTTTTAGCGATGATTTCTTCTACGATCGGAGCGATGGGTGTGTCGTAAGGAGGATCTATATAAATGAGATCAAATGGTCCTTTCATTTTTTTAAGAGAAGATGTTGCATCCATGGTTAGTAGAGTTGTTTGAGATTCTACTTTTAAAAGAGAAATATTTTCTTTGATGCAAACGATTGCCTGTCTATTTTTTTCTACAAAAGTGACGTGTGCAGCGCCTCTACTTAAAGCTTCAAATCCGATGGCTCCGCTTCCTGCGTATAGATCAAGAACAGTGGCTCCTTCAATTTCAAATTGACAGATGTTGAAAAGAGCCTCTCTTAAGATAGAAGAGGTAGGTCTTGTGCTGTTGGTTTTGGGAATTTTTAAGATTCTTCCCTTAAATTTTCCTGCAATCATTCGAAGAGACATAGGTTAATACCAAATAGGATAAATAACTTTTGATTTAAGCGCGCCAAAACGTCAAAAATCGACGATCGTAAATGGCATAGTATTTCATTCAATACAATGCCGTTTACGATCGTCGATTTATTGACAGTTTTCGCGCAGCTTAAATCAAAAGTTATTTGTCCTGTTTGGTATAAAAAGATAGTTGTAAGTCGTTCATTTGAGCAATTTCTTTGGCTTCTTCTAAAGAATCAAGATTGTTTTCGCAGAGGTAGTTGTCGTAAAGGGTATAGGCCTTTTGAAGAGCCCATTCCGTTTTTAAAGAAGCATGCGCTTTTTTGGCGCTCGCAAAGTTTAGTCGTTTTTTAATGTGCATCCATTCTCCATTGAGACGCCCTTGAATAAAAAGAAATAAATCATCGAGCGTATTGGTTTTTCCTATAATTGTAAAGGGTTCACTTTGAAAGAGATAGGGGGCGAGTTCTTGGGTTGGAAAAAGTTCGATGGATCCTTGACTTGATGTTGAAATGGCGTGGAATGAGAGATTTTTAGCAATCGGCAATTGTAGAGATTTCATGAGTTTTAAAAGCTTTCTTTTGAGTCCTCGATGAGTGGGGGAGAGAACGGCTTTCCCTTTGTTGAGATTCGATAATGTGGCTAGATTGACTCCTTGAGGATCGGTGTTGAGGTTGATGGAGTATAATGCAACTCTTCCTTGGTTTTGTATGGACCAGGTTTTCAAAAGATCTTGATTTTGCAGGCTTTCTCCATCAGAAAATAAAAGGGCGATATGGATTTCATCTTTGTTGTCAGTCGATGGAAGTGTTAAAAAAAGAGGCTTATAGAGATCTGATTTTGAAAAAAAACTGCCGAGTTCTAGGTTGTTTAAGAAAATTTGCGCTTTGGATCGATTTTCTAAAGAAGGTTTCAGGGGGAAAGAAAAGAGTTTTTCTACCTTACTATCAAAAGCAATGATATTGAATTCATCACCTTCTTTGAGTTCATCGATGGCTTTTCGGATGGCGCTTTTTGTGGCTTGAAGTCTTTCTTTTTGAATGGAATTGGATTTGTCAATGAGAAAGTAATAAGTGCTTTTTAAGGGAAGAAAAGAAAGGTCGTTTTGAGGGATTAAGGTCACTGCAAAAAGATACTCGCCTTCTTGTTCTTCTACAAAAAGAAGATCTGTTTCGAATTTGTGAGAATAGGAAATGCTTTGAGGCGCTTTTAAAGAAAGATCGTGATGAGAGTTCAGTTCTATTTTGGAAGGCGTTTTTTCTTCGGGAACGAATGCGGGTTCTTTGATAGAAAAAGAGAGGTCGATGCTGTTTGGTTTTAGTTCTTTGATAGATGTTTTTTCTAAAGAAGCCGGGATGGGTACGGCAGGTGATGAGGGTACCGGGATGGATGAGGAAATCGTGGGGAGAAGGGAAGGTAAAGGAGGGAATGCAAAATCTTTTGGTTCCCATTTGGAAAGAAGAGAAAATTTTTGAGAAAGAAGTTCAGGATTTTCAAAATTGAAAGAAAGGCGGGGCATTGATGAGTTGAGAGGCTCCGGATGGAGATCTATGAGTTGTCTTTTTAAGGGACTTTGTAGGCTCTCTTGTTTTACAAGATGAGATGATGTTTTCTCTTTTGATGAAGAGAAGGAAAATGTTTGTTTTAAGATTTCTTTCTTTTCTTGTTTTTCGAAACTTAAAGTCCCGATGGAGTTGCTTTTTTTAGAAGAATGATCGGAGAGCCAAAGAGATTGATGTTGGAAAAAATGAATTTGAAGTGCGTGTAAAAAAATAGAAATGAAAATCGATAGAATGAGCGCTTTTCTATTTTGCAAGGACTTCATGGATCTATTGTCTCGTAACGAGATAACTCTTTTTGAACTCTCATGGAAAGCTCATGTGCGTTTTTCTCGTCTTTTATCCTCAGCAAAATCTTTTTTGCTTTTGCTTGCAACTCTTTTTGCTCTTCGATAGGAGCCTGGATGCTTTTACAAAATAAAATTTCTGCATCAATGAATTGCATGTACGATTGATAGATGTGGTTTTTTTCTTCAATTTTGTTTTTTATATCATGATAATCTTTTGATAAAATATCTTGCGTATTTTCAAAGCTCTCTTTCATTTGGAGTAAAAGAGATTCGGCTTTTTCAGGATGAAAGTGTGTTTGTAAATCGATGTATTCAAGCGCTGCTTCCAAATGAAACGGTTCATTATGAATATTTTTTTGTAAAACAACGTCTTTTAATTGGCATAAGAGATGGATGAAAGCGGGATCATCGGGTGTTGGAAAGTGAGTTTTTTTCCATTGATTCACTAATAGGTGAGAACTTTTTAAGACAGAAGATGCGCCTAATTGTGTTTTTAAAAACGCTCTGTCTTCAGAGATTTTTTGTAGTTCATTGAAAGCTTTTTCAGGCTCTTCTAAGAGTTCGTAGCTTTCCGCTAAAAGAAAAGAAATAGTATGACTCTCTTCTTGAGATGAGGGGGTGTTTCGAGATTTGGCTAAAAGATCGACGGCATCTTGCGGACGATTTGAGAGAAGGTAGAGCTTGGCTAATTTGATGAAAGCATCGGACGTTGGATGGGTGGATATAATCGCTTCAAAGAGAGAAATGGATTTACTTTGAGTCGCAAGGCTTGGATTTTGTATGCATTCATTGAAAAGAGTATTTGCTAAATAGATTTGATTTTCCTCAGATAAAGGAGCCTTGTTTTCAAACGCAAGCATTAAGTGCTCATTTGCTTTTGAAGTGAACTCATGATTTTGCGAAGAGAGTTCTAGATAGGCATTATAAAGAGATGCATGAAGAGCTCCAAGATCGAAGAGATAGAGTTTATTTTGCAGAGCTTCTTCGGTGTATTCGCAGAATTTAGTGAGATCTTTTTTGGATTCTTTATAGCATAGGCCTAGTATTGCGTAGCCATCTGCATTTTTTGTTTCAGAGACAAAAGGCTCCAAAATGTGAATGGCTTCATCATATTTTTGGAGATCGAAAAGAGTTTCTGCTTGAAGAAGGGTAAGCTGTGTTTTTTTTTCAAGAGAGATGTCTAGAGAAAGCATCAGATGGATGTCTTTTTGCAACTCTTCCGGGGTGGCTATTTTTTGAGAGGCAAAGAGAAGGTAATCCGATACATCAGCTGCAAGAGGGTGAGAGGGAAATTCTTGAATAAAGCTTAACGCTGTTTTTCGTGTGTTTTCGAAGTTTTGAGCATCGTATTCTAGTTGAATGAGTTCGATGAGGCTTTCTGCTTTTAATGAGGCAGTAATCGGGCTTTTGATTTCTTCTTCTAATTTTTGTCTTGCGAGTTCAATATTGCCTTCTTTTTTAAGAAGGATTGCAAGACATAAGTTTGCTTTGGCAAGTTCTGAATCGTGAGGGTAGTTTTGTTTTAGTTTTTCTAAAGTTTGATGAAAACAAAGAAGATCTTTTGCTTGAAAGGATGCATTGAGAAGAAGGAGCAGCGTTGCATGGAATGTGTCGCTTGGAAGCGTATCGTTTAGATACTGTTGCAGCTCTTCAGCTGCTTCTTTGTATTTTCCTTTTGCAATGAGGCTTCTTCCAATAAAAAGACGGGCATTGGGGATCTGTTCTGAAGAGATGCAAGAAAGAAGGTTTTCTTTTTTTTCGATGATTTCATCATATTTTGCGCTTTCAAAGAGGAGAGCTAGAATATTGAATGCCGCATCTTTTGCTTTTTTCCCTCCTTTTTGGAGGATGTCATCGAAGGTTTTTATGGCTGTTTCTTGATTGTATTCAGCTTGTAAAAGAGCTTGTTCATACGTCCAGATTTCTTCTTCTTCCGGCTGTCTTTTTGCAAGATCTTCGTAGATTTCAGCTGCTTTTGAAAAATTTTGCAGACAAGAGGAGACGTGGGCGAATGCAGGCGCGATCGTTTCGTAAAGGTCTGTTTTAGAAAGAGTTTCAAAAAGAGGGAACGCTTTTTCAGCCAAATGGATGAGTGCTTCAGAGTTTTTAGGCGCGTTGAGGCTTTGTTGATAGAGAGAGACGGCGAAGTAATAGGTTGCTTGGGAGATGTCTTCTTGAGAGAGATTTTCATGTTTTAAAAATGCTTCGCATTTTTCGGCCAAATTGGAATACCACTGAAGTTGGTAGAGGCATTCTGCTTCATTTAAGAAATTGCGCTCTTTAACGTCTAAGGAAGAAATGTTCGCATAGGTTTCTAAAGCTAAGGGGTAATTTTTTTCTTTAAGATAGAGATTGCCGAGTGCAGTGAGTAGGAAATCTTTGTAATGGCTTTCAGGGTATTTGCTGAAGAATTCTTGGATTTGTGTTTTTGCGATTTTATATTCGCCTTCCGACCAGAATGAGGCAATTCGGTGAAGAAAGAGAATCTCTTCTTCGCTTTCAGATCCAAATGCGCAAGAGAAACAAAAAAAGAAAAGTGGGTAAATATATTTCATTATAAATCTATGAACCGGAGCCCCGGTTTAATCATTGCCGATCTTCAGTATACAATTTATGTCTTTAGTTTTGCAATTGCCTCTTTGCAAGGGGATCAGTATGATGGTTGATCAGAGGTGTGTTATGGCCATTTTTTTAATGTTTTTTGCAGGGATTTGCGTATCTCTTTCGAATCTTTTTATGAGAAAAAGCATGGCAGACGGAGGGTCGGCAAAAGGTTTTTTGGTGTTTCAAATGCTCACTGCTTTTTTTGTCGCTTTTTTTTTGAATCCTGTTCGTACGGGCGACTATGCTTGGAATCCGTCCATCACTGTTTTGGGTGTGATTGCGGGAACTTTGCTTGCTCTGCTTTTGTTTTTTCTTGGAAGATCTTTTGAGACAGGGCCTGCCGGACTTACCGTCTCTATTTTGAACGCATCAACACTCGTGCCGGCCATTGTTATGTTTTTAGCATTTGGGGCATCTTTTGGATTCCCATACACAATTTGGCATGCCCTTGGTTCGATCCTTGTGCTTTTTGGTCTTTTTTTAGGAGTTCGAGGGGCGATGGTTTTGGAAAATTGGAAAAAGTGGCTCAAATTTAGTCTTCTTGTTTTTTCATTTCATGTGATGATTTTGGTGTTGTATCAATGGAGAGCCTTTCTTTTGAATTTAGCGCATCCTGAAGAGATCTCTTTTTTTACTTTGGATCAAATTAAAAGTCAGTGGTTTGCGCCTGTTTTGTATGCAACTGCGATGATTTGGCAGCTTTTCTTTTTTATCCGTTATGAGAAAAGATCTCCTTTTTCTCTAGAAGTCTCTTATGGCATTTTAGGCGGTGTTTTGAATGGGCTCTGCACATATTTTATGATTTGGTCGACAGAGGTTGCTTTGCCTTTTGAAAATGCAGTGATTTTCCCTATTTTTTCTGTGACAACGATTATTGCTTCGAATTTGTGGGGGCAAAAGCTGTATCAAGAAAAAGTGGATTGGCGCGCTTGTCAGTTTTGTGCTTTAGGGCTTTTTATTGGGACCGTAGACTGGAAGTCAGCAATGGCCGTCATTGGTTTTTGAGAACTGATTTATGAAATGGTTTCCGAGTTTGTTTAGAGCTCTTTGTGGAGCTTCTCAATGTGAAGTTGGTTTGATTGGAGGATCGGGTCCCGGAGCTACGAATCCTTATATCGCGCAAGTGGACAATGCTGCAACTTTAACGCAAATTCAAGATGTGGCTACAAATGTATCCGTGTCAGCAGTTGCTATCAATAACAATGGGTTAGGTTTAGTTGGAAAGATTAATTATTATAATGGTCCCATGTTTGTTGATTGGATCTATCCAAACAGCGCTGTTTTAACACCGATTCAAGGATTGCCTTATGGCATTATTGAAAGCGTTGCAGTCAATGAGTTAGGTGTTGGTCTTATTGGAGGGCAGAATCAGGAATCTGTGATTGTTCCCGGATATGCTGCTTTTCTTTATTCAAATGGACAAGCTCCGATACCAATGAGTAATTTGCCTTCCTTCGGTACGATTTATAGCGTTGCATTGAATCGTTCGGGTTTTGGTTTGATCGGAGGACAATACGTAATTCTTACAGCAATTCCTTATGCTGCGGTGCTTCAGCCTAATAATTCTACCCCGATGCCAATGAGTAATTTGCCTCATTTTGGAGTGATCAATAGTGTTTCCATGAATGATTCCGGCGTAGGACTGATTGGAGGACAAGATCAATCTACTATGCATCCTCCTGCGTATGTTGCGAGGGTTGAGGCAAACAGTTCGATTGCGGTATCGATACAACAGTTGCCTGTGGGAGAGATTTTGAGTGTTGCCATCAATCAAGAGGGTATGGGACTTGTTGGAGGACAAGTTTCTCCAGGTCCTGCTTATGCGGCTTGGATTTATCCAGAGAGTGCAATTCCATTAGAGATTCAAGGACTTCCTGTGCAAGGAATGATCAATAGCGTGGCCATTAATGATGCAGGTGTAGGTCTTATAGGAGGGCAAGATTTGACAATTCCAGAGCCTGCTTATGCTGCATGGATTTATCCAAATCAGACTACGCCTATATTGATTTTGAATTTGCCTGCGAGTGGAGTGATTGATAGTGTAGCTGTCAATAATGCAGGGATTGGTCTTCTTGGAGGACAAGATAGCACAGGTAGCGGACCTGCTTTTGCTGCCCTTGTCGCTCCGAATGGTTCTGTGACTCGGCTTTCCGGGGGCGGTCTTCCTTTGAGTTTTGCAAGTATTAATAGTGTTTCTCTAATGAATACGTTTTCTCCTCGATCCGTTGGGCCTTATTCGAGTGTTTTTAATACACAGTTGAGTGCTAATTTTGCTTTAGAGTCGCATCTTATTACAGATCATGCATTGAAAATGCAGGGCGTTGTTTTTCCTGAAAATCTTGCGTTACTTGTTCACCGAGGCGACGTCCCTAGGTTCTCTTCTCGTCGGGAACATAAATATTCTTTGTGGATAGAGCCTTTTGGGGATTTTGTGATTCAAAAAAAAGAGGGAAATCTTTTTCCTTTTAAAAATGCTATTTTTGGAGTCCTCGCAGGATTTGAATCTTTTATCTCTGATTTTCTTTGGGGAGGTGGATTCGGCTATGCTTTGAATCATATGCATTCTGAAGAAAATAGAGAAAAAGGGAAGATCCAAGAAGAAATGGCTGTGATTTATGGGGCGTATCAGCTTTCGTGTGTTTGGTTGAATGGAGCTCTCTTTGGCGGAGGATATCAATTTCATAATCAAAGATCCTTTCTTTCTACGGTTTCTAGGGGCTCTACTCATGGCTGGGTGCTGTCTCCTCATGTTGAAGCTGCCTGCTCTGTGACAGGCCTTCAAAATGATGTTTTTTCTATGGAGTCTTTTTTGGCCTTTGATTGGGTCTATAGCTGGCAAAAGCATTATACAGAAAAAGGAAAGTCGGGATTTAATTTGGTTATGAAAGATCAGAATGGGTCTTTATTTCGTAGTGAATTTGGATTTCGTTTTTATGAGATTTGGAAATTTGATTGTGGGAAGCTTTTGTTTGAAGAAAAAATGAGCTATGTTCATCAAACTCCTTGTGTTTCTCAGCAAACAAGTACAGTGTTTGTGAGTTCTGTATCGACTTTTCCGATAGCGATTGGAAGTTCTAAGATGCAAAATTTAGGAGGAGTCGAGTTTAAAACTTCTTTTTTACCAGTTCGTTCGAAGTTTTATGGATCCTTGGATTTTCAGGGAGAGTTTGGAGCTACTTTTCAGTCTTACTTTACAAGCTTTGAATTGGGTCGTTACTTTTAAGAGATACGATGGTTTGATTTTGAAAGAAGATTGCCATAGGAAGAGAGAAGCTCTTCTGCTTTTTTGAGGTGGGTTCGTTTGAGATCTTCATAGACTTGAAGTCCTTTTGCATTGAGACCTTGTTGGAAGTAAAGAGTCCCAAGTTGAAAAAGAATCTCTTTATCTTGAGGTCGAAGTTTGAGAAGAATTTCTGTTTCTTTGATTTCTTCTTCGAGCATGTTGAGATCTTTGTATCCAAGAGCCATTTGTTCATGAACCCAAGGATCATTGGATGCATAGTGATTTAAGATTTTAAATTCTTCGACTGCTAAGTGTGAATAGGTTTTGGCAAGTTCTTGAAACTCTAGTTCTCTTTTGCGAATCGATGCGCTTTTGGGGTGATTATCTGACGCTGGTTTTTGATAGAGTTTGGAGAGGACGATGTATGTGTTTGCAAGAGAGGCGTGTACTTCGAGATCGGTAGGTGTGTGTTTAATTTGTTCGATATGTTCTTCGATGGCTGCTTGCAAAAGAAGTTGTTTTATGTTGAACACGTCTTGCCAAGAAAGATACGCCGATATTTTGGAAAGAAGAGAGAAATGTTTAGAAGGGAAAAGGCTCCATTCAAAATCTTGTAAATACTGCGCTAATTTAGAAAGCGCAACAGCTAGAGAAAGATGATTTTCTGAAAAAGAATCTTGCGGAAGATCTTGTCTGCAGGCTGCAATCAATTGGTTTTTGATCAAGATGATCTTTTCTTCTTTTTTTGTTTGAAAATAAAAAAGTAAGACAAAATAGGAAAAGCAGGTGAGGAAAAGAGCGCTCAAAGAATAAGCAAGAATCGAAGATTTGGTGAAAAATGAATAAAAACTCATGAAAAGGATGAGTTCAATGGAAAAGATGGCTCCATATGATAGGTGGAAGTTGATAAACGACCTTGATGTTTTTTTGAGCTCTTTTAAGAAATTTCGATAATAGCTGGATAGGTTCTCTTGAAAGAAGTGATCATCTCGAGTGTCATTTTCAAGTTGTATTGCCATGTTGTCATTCCGGAGTCTGTAACTATCGTTGATGATTTTCTCAATTTTAAGCAAATTTTTTTTACATTTGTTTACCGGAATCAATCATGGCATTGATGACTCGTCCGCTGACCCCTGCGTCTCTCATTCTTTTCGTTTGAGATTGACTCAGCGAATAGACCGTTTTTTGTTCTTGAATATATTCAATGATCGTATCATCGCAAATTCCTCCCTGGCTGAGCTTGATGATATCGTTGATCGTTAGAGGCTCTCCTCGATCCATGCGAGAAATTGTTCTCGGGCTTGATTTTTCCATGACTTTTCTGTCTTGGGTGTCAAGAGCTATTCCAATCAGGCTGCCGGCAATCATGCAGGAGGTTCCTCCGATGATGGCCCCTGTATTTCCACTTGTAATTCCACCAAGACCTGCTCCAATCGTTCCTCCGGTGATGATACCGGTTCCTACATTGGTCGAGCAGCTTGCCATGAATGGGAGAATGAAATAATAGAAGATTTTCATGATGACACCTATTGTATAATTTTTAATTATATCTGGATTGAATTAATGTCAAACTGTTCGAAAGTCTTTTATTTGTAGTTGGATGCTCGCTTTGTTTAGGAACGTATTGATATGAGGAGTGAAAGCGATGCATAGGGGGATGTTTTTTTTGAGAAGCTGCTCTCTTTTATCGGCAAGTCCGAAAGCAATCCCTTCTAAGGATCTTCCATTTTGCTCTAAGAAGAGTTTGAGATGATATTTACCAACCACTTTAGGCGGCCATGTTTGAATGCAATCAGCGTAGAGAACAGGAGGCGGATTTTCGCTGCCGAAGGGTTCTAAGAGATTGAGCGCATCCATGAAATCAAAGGTCAGATCGCTGAAAGAGATTTTGGCATCGAGATGCAGTTTGCTTGCGATATCTTGATCTTTCAGAGCTTGTGCGGCTGCTTCTAGGAATCGTTTTTTAAAAAGAGGGATATTTTCTTCTTTGATGGTGAGTCCTGCTGCGTAATTGTGGCCTCCAAAATTAATGAGAAGGTCTTGATTTTCTTTGAGTATGGGAAGAAGAGGGAAGGCCGGGATTGTTCTTAAAGATCCTTTGCCGATTCCTTGTTCAATGGAGAGGATTAAAGTGGGTCTGTTGGTTTGTTTGGCAAGACGGGCAGAGAGAATGGCGATGATCCCGGGGTGCCATTTTTTGGATTGGAGGATGATCGCTTTTTCTTGGAGCATTTCAGGGTGGCGAAAGAGTTCATCTTCGATTTCTTCAGAAGCTTCTCTTTCAATTTTTTGTCTTTCGATGTTGTTGAGATCCAGTTCTTTGGCGAGTATTTCTGCGCTTTGGCTATCTTTGATTAAAAGAAGTTGAACCCCTTTAATGGGGTCTGCGATTCTGCCTAAACTATTGAGCCTTGGTGCGATTTTGGAGGCAATATCTGATGGAGTGAGCTCTCCTTGCTCCAATTCGCTCACTTCAAAAAGTTTGGCAAGACCGACTCGTTCTATCTTGTGCATTTGTTTGAGCCCATAACGCACAAGGATGCGGTTTTCTCCTTTTAAAGCTCCCATATCAGCAATCGTTCCGAGGGCTACTAGATCTAGATATGTTTTTAAATCGATTTCGGATGACGATATTTTCCCTTGATTGATGAGAGTATTGATGATGGCATGCGCCAGTTTAAAGGCGACTCCTACTCCCGTGAGTTCTCGATTCGGATAAGTGCTATTGATGAGTTTTGGATTGAGAGTGGCAACGCATAAAGGAATTTTGGTGGTCGGTTCATGATGGTCTGTGATAATGACATCGATCCCTTTTTGCACAACTTCTTGGATTTCTTTGATTGCGGTAATTCCGCAATCGACCGTAATGAGAAGAGAACACTTAGATGCAAGAGCGAATTCAAGGGCATCTCCCATGAGGCTTTTTTTCAATGACGAGCGATTTGGAATGTCGAAAAAGACTTGAGCCTTTAAGGCTTTGAAGAATTCTGTAAGAAGAGCGGCTGCAGACATGCCGTCTACGTCATTGTCGCCATAAATGAGAATGTTTTCTTTGTTTTCAAGAGCAGACAGGATTCTACTGACTGCCGTATCCATGTCGGGAAATAATTCCGGATCGAAAAGATTCGGTAGTTTTCCATAGAGAAATTCATGAATGTCCGGAATTTCTTTCAACCCTCTGGAAATGAGAATTTGCGCGATGACCGGATGAATTTTAAATTCCGATGTGATGGCTTTTAAAAGATGGGAGTCTATTTCCGGATAGATCCATTGGGGCGCTTGCGTCATTTGGTTTTGTATATTTTAGATTGCTTATAGCAGAAATGGGATATATCTCGAAACAACTTGATTGGCAGGTCAGGGCACTGACCATTAAAAGACTTTTTTGAACCTCATAGAGAAAATGAACCACAGAGCAAGGCACCACAGAGGCGAGAGAAGTCTTTGCGCGCTCCAAAAGTTGCCGCGCTTCGCGGCCTCTGTGAGCTCTGTGCTCTTGGTTAAAATATTTCTTTTAATGGTTTGTGCCCTGATTGGCAGGTTTAGAAAAAGCAGGATAACGCTACGCGTTGATCAGGATAGATAGGATTTAAGAAAAAAAAACAGGATAACGGCACGAGACGTGCCTGAGGATGACGCCGCAAAGCGGCTGAGGATTTGCAGGTCGGGGGAAGCTTTGATCCCCAAATTCATCATTAAGTACGCTTTTCAAAGAATCAAGATATGTCGAAATAATCGGTTTTAGTGATGTTAGCTTTCTTTCACATTGGGGATCAAAGCTTCCCCGACCTGCAAATCCTCAGCCGCTTTGCGGCGTCATCTTTAGCCGTTTCGGCGTTATCCTGTTTTTTTCTTGAATCCTATCTATCCTGATGGATGTTTGGGAATGTCTCATTCGACTTTGGCGATTTCAAGCTTTTCTTCTTTTTTGTGGAAAAAGAGCATGAGGGGTGCGGCGATAAACCACGATGAGATGGTTCCAAACACAACGCCAATTGTCATGACAAGAGCAAATCCGAAAATTGAAGATCCTCCAAGAATGAGTAGCGCTAAAAGAACAAGGAGCGTCGTTCCTGAGGTAATCACGGTGCGGCTCAATGTGTAATTGAGAGCGTGATTGACAATGTCGATGAGTGATTTTTTAGAGGACGTTTCCATTTCTTCTCGAATGCGATCGAAGATAATGATGGTGTCATTTAAAGAATACCCAACCGCTGTCATGAGAGCTGCGACTGTAATGAGATCAAGCTGAATTGGAACTTGTAAGAAGTGAAGAAGTCCCATGATGGCCAGGGTGATCAAAACATCGTGAATGAGACAAGCAATCGCTGCTGCTGCAAATTTATATTCAAAGCGGAATGTCAAATAGATGAAAATAGCAATGAAAGAGAGAAGAAATCCAATGAATGCATGGTGTTTCATCGAATCAGACATTTGACCGCTAATCGAGGTCCAATACGTTTGGAGTTTTGCTTTCTCATGGGCTCCAATTTGGAGGTGTGCATTTTCAAGAGCAGAGACGATCCATTCGAGTCTTGGATTTTTTTCGTAGGCAAATTGAGGGTTTTCGATGTCTTGCTCTTCAGGAAGCCCAAAGAAAGGTTTTCCTTTTTCTTCCATACTTGGAGAAAAGAGAATGCGTAATTGATTGGATGCAGTGAGTTCTCGAATTTGAAAATCGTGCGATGCTGCCCCTTTTTGCTGAAACGCTTTTTCGACTTCTTTTGCATATTGGATGGAAGAATTTGGCTCTAATTCAAGATTTAAAGCAACTCCTCCGGAGAAATCAAGTCCCAGGACTGTAGAGGAGCGTAAGAAAAGAAGAGCACATCCAATCAAAATGACACTTAAGCTCGCTGCAAAGGATATTTTTGCATATTTTAAGAAATTAAATTGCGTAGGACGAATCCAATGCGCCATTTTTAAGAGTTTATTTTTCGGATTTTGGATCCATGAATCAAAGTAAACTCTTGTGACAAAAAGAGCGGTAAACATGGAGGAAATAATGCCGATCATAAGATTGATGGCAAAACTCTTGATAGGTCCTGCATCAAATCCGAGAAGGATTAGGGCTGCAATGATCGTGGTGATGTTTGAGTCAACGATCGCACTCAATGCTTTTTTATAGCCGTTCTGGATCGCCGAAGAGAGTTTTTTAGAAAGTGCAAATTCTTCTTTAATTCTTTCAAATACAAGAACGTTTGCGTCAATGGACATCCCAACAGTGAGGATAATTCCGGCAATTCCTGCCAAAGTTAGAGTTGCTCCTAAGTTTTGTAGGGTAGCCCACACGATGAGAAGATTGAAAATCACGGCAATCGATGCAACAACTCCAGCAAATCGGTAATATCCAATCATGGAGACGATCACGAGTAAAAGCGCTGCAACAGTCGCGACGATTCCTTTTGTTCGATCCGTTTGTCCTAGTTCCGGACTTACGTTTTTCTCAGAAAGAATGTGAGGAGTGAATGTGAGAGAGCCTGCTTTTAAATCTCTTGCAAGATGTTCTACTTCTCTTTGAGAGAAATTTCCGGTAATCGAGGCGCTTTCACGAAGAGATGCTTCCAATGTAGGAGCGTTAATGATTCGATCATTGAGAATCACAGCCATTCTCCATCCGAATCCTCGAGAATATGTTTCGTAAGGAGTGGACCGAATCTTGTCTTTAGAGAAGTGGGAAGTCCATTCGTAAAGATCTTGCTGCGGATAGACTTTTTGCCCATTTTTATTTTGCATAAAGCGAGCCACTTCAAAGCTTAAGAAATTTCCTTTGGATGGGTCGTAAGAAGCATGGATTTGAGTTAAATTGGAACCTTCTACAGCATAATTTTTAAAGACGATCATGAGAGGATGAAGATGTCCTTGCCAGTCGCTTTGTTTTGATCCTCGTAAGATTGCAATTTTAGAAAAAGTCTCATCAAAGTGATTGGATGACTCTAAAGAATCTCCCACAGCGAGTTTAAGACCGTTTTCTAAAAGAATGCGAGCTGATTCTGATTTTGGACGAGGATTTGCAATGTCATTGAGATCTCCATAGAGATGGCGAGTCGCAATTTCATGAATCGAACGGCTCTCTGTTTTCCCTTTGATGGTGGCTTCATTCCATACATCTTGTAAGAAATTGTCCACGTGATTTCCAAGGATCGGATTAGAGGGTGAGAACTGTTCATTCACGATATGAAAGTACATTGTGGAAGCTTGAATGAGCTCAGATGCTGAGAGTGCTTGAGTTCCCGGGAAGTCTAATACGATGTGGTTTCCTACTTTTCGTAAAGAGATTTCAGAGACCCCCATTTTATTGATGCGTTCATGGAGTTCATTTAAGCCTTGCTTGATATCGGCTTCGTCTGTGACTGCGTTGTGATTTACATCTAGCAATTCAATTTCGACTGTTTTCCCTCCGGATAAATCAAGTCCCCAACGGATGATTTTTTGATCATCTCCGCGAAGCATCTTGGAGAAAGAGAGTTTTAGGTTATTGAGGAAAATATTTTTTGTCGGCTTTGGAACATCAAAATGATTTTGTTGGCTTAGGCTAACGGAAGCGGTGAGATATTCATCTTGCCATTTGATGAGATCTTCATGGATGCTTGTGTCAATTTTATTTTCAACGTGGATTCTTTGTTCTTTATTGGAGAGCTCAAGAAATGCATATTTGGGATCGCTGCAAGTTGTGATTTTTTCACGGGTTGCCTCGATGAGAGTACCGGCAGCATTTGGTTTTTCAAAGACCGCATCGAAAGAAGAAAATCCGATCATTGAGGTGTTTAAGAATCTTGTCTGTTTTAAAAGCTCTTGAAGCTGCATGAGATCGGAACTGAAATGCGCTCTCAATTCGGAATGAGGGA
This sequence comes from Chlamydiota bacterium, assembly GCA_027451825.1. Lineage (GTDB taxonomy): Bacteria > Chlamydiota > Chlamydiia > Chlamydiales > SM23-39 > DAIDHZ01. The sequence goes on along the minus strand of DAIDHZ010000008.1, from coordinate 7,200 downwards.
AGGCTTCATAGTTTTGAGCAATTCTTGAAATTCCTTTCACTGCAAGATAGATAGAATCTGATTTGAGATCGTTCATACCGAAACAACTTGAAGAATCAATGCTCGAAGATGTGATAACGATGCAAAGCGCCTTTTGTTCTGGAGGAAGAGCCTCATATTCTTTCAATGTAACGATAGGACAGTTTTTGAGATCGGGATGTACCGGATTCCATTTGGATCTTAAGTGTTTGACGAGAAGATCCACTTGAGATTGAATGATTTTTTCAAGATCGAATAGGATGAGTCCGGAGCAGTCTGCAAGAAGAGTGCTTTGAATTTCAACTGCGCCTTGATTGATTTGAAAAGATTCTTTGCAGATTTGACTTAATTTTGCGAGTTCATCGATGACCGGCTGTTTTATTGTTGTCTCTTGAGAAACGGATAGATCGGTGATATCCGGATAAGGATGAAGGACGATTTTGTCTTTCGCAAAATCGATTGTGATTTCAGAGAAGACAGCATTTTTTTCAGAAAGGGAAAGACTTTTTTGCTGTTTTAAAAGAGATTGAATGGTCTCTAAGTCCCACGGCTCTTTGCCTTTGAGGAAAAAGGTTTCTCGTTTTTTTAAAATATTTTTTGCTTTAACAAGGATTTGTTCTTGAGCTTCGATGGCTGAATTTGATTCTTTTTGTTTGTCTGATTTTAAAGCATCTCTTGCTTGATCGATGCCTTGAATGAGGGTTTGTAAAGAAGCTTTTTTATCTTTGAAAGCACCTTGAGTTAGCCTTGCCGCAAAACGTTCTGCCAAGACAGGATCGCTCGAGAAGAGATCTTCGCATAGAATGAGATATGAGACGATGGGGAAAAGGGCTGTTGGGTCTTTTCCTTCAAATCTTTGCAAGTTCTCTGCTTCTTTGCTTGTTTTTGTGAGAGCAAAAAGAAGATGCGCAGCTCTACTTAAAAGGAAGTTTTCATATTCTTTGCTGTTTTTAGAAATATAAGAGAAGAAAGATGGGTCTAAATGCGATGCGATATTTCGTTCAACGATGACTTCCTTGTCATTATCTATGTTAGAAGAGAGCATCAATTGAGCCGGGGCGAAAGGGATTAAAGCTCCTGCTCTGGGTAAGAATTTACGAAAGAGGTCGGCCTCTTTTTTTTGGTTGAACGAGAGGGTGATTTCTTTTGGGTTTTGAGGGTCTAAGGAAATCGATTTTGGCGTTACATGAATAAGAGAGCAAAAAGATTCGAGCCATTCTTGAGAGTCTTTTTCCAGTTGATTGACTCTATTTTGAATTTGCAAACGAATGTCTTCGCTTTGTTTTGCGGAGATAGGCTCATGAAGAGGCTGAAAATAATAAAAGAGAGTTGGGAGAATATTGTAGATGGTTAAGCATAAAACCCCCACGATAAGGATGGTCTGCCATTTGCGATTTTTTTTCATATTTGTCTTTTGAGTTGGCTCGAATGTACAAGGATATTCAAAGAGCTAGATCTTGTCTACATATCTTATATTCTATATGCTGATGCCCAATTTTAAGGGATTGGGCATCTATGAAAAAGGGTTCGAGTGTTGCTGTGATTGGCACACAATTTGGCGACGAGGGTAAAGGGAAAGTGGTCGACCTTTTTTCTTCATCCGCAAAGCATATTGCAAGGGCTCAGGGCGGGAATAATGCAGGACATACGATTATTGCTCAAGGCAAGGAATATAAATTTCATTTGATTCCTTCGGGAATTTTGTATCCTTCGACCAAATGTTATATTGGCGGTTCTGTTGTGGTTGATCCTCAAGCTCTTTTAACGGAAATGAAGACTTTGCAGGCTCAAGGGGTTTCTTTGGACAGGCGTCTGTTTTTATCTTCCTATGCACATCTTGTATTCCCATATCATAAAATATTGGATCGCCTTTCGGAAGAAAAAAAGGGAAGAAGTTCGATTGGGACAACAGGCAAGGGGATAGGCCCTTGTTATGTAGATAAGGTGAATCGTTCAGGAATTCGTATTGCCGATTTGATCAGCTCTTCATTTTCAGATCTATTACATGATGTTTTGTCCAGAAAAAATGAAGAGATAAAAGCTCTTTATGGCCATCCTCCTTTAGAGTATTCGGAAATTTTGAAAGACTATCTTGGGTATGCGAAAGAGCTCGTAGAGTTAGCGGCTCCTGTGGAAGAGATGCTTTACGAAGCCAATGAGCGGAGAGAAAATATTTTATTTGAAGGGGCTCAAGGGACATTTTTAGATATTACTTTTGGAACTTATCCATTCGTGACTTCTTCTTGTACGTTGTCCGGAGGCGTGTGTTCGGGTTTAGGCTTAGGACCTTCTCATGTGGGGAAGGTTGTTGGTGTTACGAAAGCATATATGACACGGGTAGGTCATGGGCCTCTTCCTACGGAGTTAAGCAGCTCCGAGCTAGCTTTGTTTCCGGATCATACGACTTCAAGAGAGATTGGGACGACAACGGGGCGGAAACGGAGATTGGGGTGGTTTGATGCATTTTTAGTGCGTCATGCGATTCGTCTTAATGGCGTAGATACGCTTGCTGTAATGAAATTGGATATTTTGGATGATGTGGACGAGATTTTGATTTGCACCGGATATAAACATGTCTCTTCTTTCCCAACAACGATCAAGGAGTTGTCTTCAGCGGTTCCTATCTATGAGCGCCATCCCGGATGGAAGTCTTCTACGAAAGATGTAAAGCTTTATCATGATTTACCGGCTCAGGCAAAAGCGTATTTAAGAAGAATTGAAGAGTTATGTAAAGTGCCTATAGGTCTTATTTCAGTGGGCCCTGAAAGAGAGAAAACGATTTGGTTAGATCGGTTTTTTGAGGAAAGTTTATGATGTTAGACTGCTGCCCGGCAAGTCAGGATCAATCGCTTTTTTCCTTGATTGATCCAAGGAAAATTCCCAAACATGTTGCGATTATTATGGATGGCAATCGCAGATGGGCCAAGCAAAGAGATTTGACTTCTGTGATGGGGCATTGGGAAGGGGCGGAAACTCTGATTGAGATTGTCCAATCTGCAGCAAAGCTCGGGGTAGAGACTTTAACCGTTTATTCTTTTTCTACGGAAAATTGGGAAAGACCTGAATTTGAAGTTGAATCTTTAATGCAAATTTTTGAATTCTATCTGAGTTCCAAAAGAGATTTGATGATTCGAGAAGGGATTCGTTTGGATGCGATTGGAGATATTTCCCGTTTGCCGGAGACTGTCAAGAAAGCTTTGGAAGAGACAAAACAAGCGACTCAAGAAGGAAAGAGGATCAATTTAGTGATCGCTTTAAATTATGGCGCCCGGGATGAAATTCGTAGAGCGATTTTGAAAATTTTAAATGAGCATAAAGATCAAAAAATTTCTCAGGATATGCTAACAGAGGAGTTTATTTCTCGATATTTGGATACGAATCGATGGGGGGATCCTGATCTTTTGATCCGAACGAGCGGCGAATTGAGGGTGAGCAATTTTTTACTTTGGCAAATCTGTTATACGGAGCTGTATGTGACGAATGTGCTTTGGCCTGATTTTTCCGAGATGGACTTTTATAAGGCTATTTTAGATTTTCAAAATAGGCAGAGAAGATACGGAGGGTCATGAAGGATTTAAGTCGGCGTTTTGCGATATCGGGGATTGCAATCCCATTAGTGGTTTGCTTGCTTGTTTTTGCTCTTCATCCTTTGGTTCAATATTTGGCGCTTTTGGTTGTCGGGATTCTTGCTTGTGTAGCCGGTTGGGAATATGAACAATTGGCGAAGACAAAGGGGGGGTATGTAAAAACGTCTTTTTTCACTGCTTTTGTTTTTTTGGAAGTCGTTTCTTTTTTCATCTATGCGAAAGATGGAAGTTTGGCAAACCTACCATGGGTCTCTCTTTTTTTCTCTTTCCTATGTTTTTTTGTTTTGCATTTTAAAAATAAAGAAGGATCGATTGTTGATTTGGCGGTCTCTACATTTGGACTTATCTATATTGCAGTTCCGATGGGAATGCTTCTTTCTATTTTGTATTTTCAAGGCGGCCAGGATGGCAGATGGTGGATTGCTTATCTTTTGATTGTGACGAAAATTGCAGATATTGGAGCTTATTTTGCCGGAAATTTATTCGGCAAAAAAAAATTGGCGCCTCAGATTAGTCCCGGTAAAACGGTGGAAGGCGCTGTGTTTGGACTTGTGTGCGCTGTTTTTGCAAGCTTTATTTTTTATGTTTTAGCCAAGAATGGAGAGATTGGGAACTTTTCATTGAGTCTTATTTCTTCGCTGGTTTTAGGGGGTGTTCTGGGCTTGTTGGGTCCCCTGGGAGATTTATCGGAATCTTTATTGAAAAGAGATGCGAATAAAAAAGATAGCAACCGTCTTCCTGGATTGGGTGGTATTTTGGATTTGATGGATTCTCTTTTGTTTACTATTCCTATTATTTATTTTTACTTATATGTTTATTGATTATGATTATTGTCATTGATGGTCCGTCAGGTACAGGGAAGTCGACTGTTGCAAAAGAAGTTGCAAAGCGGCTTGGTTTTGTTTTTTTTGATACGGGCGCCATGTATCGTTGCTTTGCATGGAAAGTTTTGCAAGAAAAAATAGATCCTTCCGATGAAGTTCAAGTAAGCTCTTTGGTGAATCTTTTTGATTTTACAGTAAAAGACGTAGATGGAGAAAAACGGTATTTTGTAGGTCAAGAAGATGTGACAAAAAACATCCGCTCTCGAGAGATTTCTTCCGTTTCTTCTCAGATTTCTATGTACTCCCAAGTGAGAAAAGCAATTGTTAAAAAACAAAGGCAATTTGCACGCAAAGTCAATGCTGTTTTTGAGGGACGGGATATGGGAACCGTTGTGTTCCCAAATGCGGATTTAAAAATTTTTTTAACGGCAGATCCTGTCATTCGTGCTGAAAGAAGATATCAGGAGCTTATTGGTAAATTTCCTGATTTTTCTGAAGGACTGACCAAAGAAGAGATTTTACAAGAAGTACTGAAGCGAGATGAAAATGATACGACGCGATCCATCTCTCCTCTTAAACAAGCTCCTGATGCGATTTTGATTGATACATCTGAGTTAAGCATTTTTGATGTCGTCGATAAAATCTTGCAGCTTCAGGCGCAAGTAAAGCCGATTTTCTTTCGGATGAAGACATCGTATTGGCTCGTGTATCTTTTAGCGCGCTTCTTTTTTAAAGTATTTTTTCGTTTAAAAATTCATGGATTGAAGCACCTTCGCCCGGGCGCGGGGATTTTGATTGCTAATCACACTTCTTTTTACGATCCTCCCGTATTGTCGATTTCTTGTCCTGAAGAAGTTCATTTTATGGCGAGAGAGTCTTTGTTCCGCATCCCTCTTTTAGGGCGTTTGATTCATGTGTTGAATACACATCCGGTCTCTCAAGATGCAGGTGATATGGCAGTTCTTAAGAAGATGGTGGAGTTACTGCAAAATCAGAAAAAAATCATTGTTTTCCCGGAAGGCAAAAGATCCATCGATGGAAATATTCAACCTTTTCAAAGAGGGTTTGGTTTTTTGGCGATCAAGGCGAAATGTCCTGTATATCCGGCTTATTTGCACGGTGTTTTCGAGGCTTGGCCGCCATCTCGTAAATTCCCAAGGTTTTTTGGAAAAATAACGTGTACTTTTGGATCCCCGATTGAATGGGATGAATTTGAGGATTTGCCAAGAAAAGAAGCTGAGCAACTGTTGATTGAAAAGAGCCTACAGTCTATAGAAAACTTAAAAAAGTGGTATCAAGGAGGATCTGTCGGCGATCCTCCTTAGACGAGGGCTTATGCAAAAAATTCTAAAAGCGAAAGATGTGTTTATCATGTCGATTGCGGCAAATCTTGGACCTAGGTGGATTGCTGTTGCAGCGGCATTAGGGCCTGTTTCTTTACTCTTTTGGTTTTTAGGGGCTGCTTTTTTCCTTCTTCCCTTTTCTTTAATTGTGATTGAGTTCGCGACTCGCTATCCTCAAGAAGGCGGGATTTGTGTTTGGGTTGATAAGACCCTGGGTCCAAAGGCTTCCTTTATTGTCTCTTGGTGTTATTGGGTCAATAATTTCTTTTTTTATCCGGCGATTTTGACTTTTTTCTCGACAAGTTTTGTCTATGCTTTTGGACGGCCTGATTTAGCGCAAAATACTCCTTTTATTACGTGTACAGTGATTGTTGTCTTTTGGGTGATTCTTTTCTTGACGCTGCAAGGGATTCGGATGAGTAAAGTGGCGGGGCTTTTTGGTGGGATTGGGTCTTTTCTTGTTTTTGGGATTTTAATTATTTTAGGAATTTCGTCTCTTTTGGTTTTTCATAAGAGTCATACGTCATTTACTCTTTCTTCGTTTCTTCCAAGCGGGTCTTTATCGGGTAATTTATCGTCTTTGTCTCTTCTGATGTTTGCTTTGGCGGGAGTTGAGATCATTCCGACACTTTCTAATTCGATTGAACGCCCGGAAAAAGCGCTTCCTAAGGCATTGACTGTTTTTGCTTTTGTTCTTTTTTTTATATACGCCTTGGCGACGCTGTCTATGCAGGTGATTTTAAGCCCTGATGAAATTAAAGATACAACAGGGTTGATGGAGGCTTTTCATCTGGTTGGAGAAAAATTCGGACTTGTCTATTTAGCCCGTTTTATTGCTTTTTTTATTTCAGTGAGTGAATTGATGGCTCTCATGCTTTGGATTTTAGTTCCTGCAGTGATGTTTTTTAAAGACACCCGAAAAGAGATTTTGCCTCTATTTTTCCATCGAGAAAATAAACATGGCATCCCTGCGAATGCGCTTCTTTTAGAGGGTGTTTTGGTTTCTTTCATCATACTTGCGACAAGTTTTCTGCCGAGCGTGAATTTGATGTATCAGACTTTGATGCTCATGACGACAATCATCTATTTTATTCCGTATCTTCTTGTGATTGTTGCGTATGTTTGTTTTAAAAGAAAAGGAGGTCAGGGTTCTTATGTTGTTCCCGGAGGAAAAAAGGGAGCTTTTTTCTTAAGCGCTCTTGTTTTTTGTTCTTTAATCTTTGCTATTTTGGTCAGTTTTATCCCAACATCGAACTTAAAGGGATTTAAAGAGATCTTCATTTATGAGTCAGAACTTCTCATAGGCACCTTGGCAACGCTGGTTATTGGGCTTCTTTTGTATCGTCGTAAGCAGAACTGACGCATTAAAATTCTCCCATTAAACAACGGCTGCGAAATATTGGTGAATAAGCACATTCTTTCATCTTG
>DAIDHZ010000007.1 GCA_027451825.1 Chlamydiota bacterium | reverse complement strand
GAACGAAGTGAGCGATCCTGCCGGCGAAGCCGATCCTGTTCCTTTTTAATATCTTGAAAGGTTTCACAAATATAGGTGCCAATTAACCGGATGAACCAAAATTTGAGTAAGTCGCGTTGTATTGGCTATTTAGGATATGATCCTATAATGGTCAATTATTGATCGTATGTCCTTGTCTGTGAGTCCTTTAATGGTTTTTAGTTTGTCCGGTGTTGCTTCTTGAATGGCTTTGACGCTGCCAAATGTTTTTAATAGGTTTCGTTTTTTGGTAGGTCCGATACCGGGGATATTATCGAGAGAGCTTGTGATGATTCTTTGAGATCTTTTTTTGCGATGATAAAAGATCGCTTGTCTATGTGCTTCATCACGTATTTTTTGTAAGAGAAAAAGAAGCGGAGATTTTGGGTCGAGAAGAATGGGATCTTTTCTAAGGGGAAGAAAAATTCTTTCTTGAGTGAGTCCCTTGGTATGAAGAGCCTCTTCTTTTGTCAATGCAATGACATCGATGGAGGCGATTGAAAGTTCTTTGAAGATATCCAGTGCGATTTGTAATTGTCCTTTTCCTCCGTCTACAATAAGAAGATCCGGAAATTCATTTTCTCTCATTTTGGAAAAATGTCGAAAAAGAACTTCTTTGAGGGCGGAATAATCATCGGCTTTTGTTTTGATTTTAAAGAGTCTTGAGAGTTTTTTTTCTTTTTCACCATTGATGAATGTGACAAGGCTAGCTACAGGATCGGACCCTGAGATGTTGGAGGTGTCAAAGCATTCTATTTTATTGGGAAATCGAGATAATTGGAGGAGTTCTGCGAGCTCCAAGAGCTGTTTTTCTCTTAAAGATTTGGCATCGACTTCTTGAATAAAAAGAGCTTTGGCATTTCGATTGGCCATTTCAATGAGATTTTGTTTTTTCCCTTTTTGAGGAGTTAAAAGAGAGATTTTTTTTCCTGCAGATTCTGAAAGAAGCTCGCTTAAAATTTCTTGATCAGGAAGGGGGATTGGACTTAAAATAAGAGAAGGAATATGAGGAGAGTCTTTGTAATTTTGTAAAAGAAAAGAAGAGATGATTGTTTCAGGATCTGATGCGATAAAATGAAAGCTAAAATGTTCGGATCCGACCATTTTGGATTCTCGAAATAAAAGAAGAGAAATCATGACGTGGTTTTGTTCTTGATAAAGACCTAAAACATCGCATTCTTTGACATCTAAATATTCGACATGTTGTTTTTCTAAGATATGTTGAATGTGTTGAATGAGCGCTAAAAGTTCTGCTGCTTTTTCAAATTCGAGATTTTCGGAAGCGATGCTCATTTGGTTTTGTAGTTCTTTTAAAAGATCTAAATCTTGTCCTTTCAGGAGTTTTTTGACACCGTCTACATGTTTAGAATATTCTTCTTTGGAGCAATATTGAACGCAGGGAGCGATGCATTTTTTGATGTCAAATAAAAGACAGGGTCTGACTCGATTGGCAAGTTCTGCATCTGAGCATTGGCGTAAGGGGAATAATTTAGAGATAAGATCAAAGATCTGTCTTGCAGCGATTGCACTCGTATAAGGCCCAAAATACATACCTTCTTCTTTGGGAGTTCCTTTATGGCGAACAATATTGAGTTTCGGCCATGTATGTTTTGAGAGCATGAGGCTGATGAAGGTTTTATCATCTTTTAAGAGAACATTATATTTGGGTTTATGCCGTTTAATGAGAGTGTTTTCTAGGATAAGAGCGTCTTTTTCCGTGAGCGCGACAATGGTATCGATAGATGCTACTTGAGCTGTTAGATAAGGGACCATTTCGCGACTGTCTTTGGTTTTTGCAAAATACTGTTTAATGCGAGCGCGTAAGTTTTTTGCTTTCCCTACATAGAGAACTTTTCCTTCACTATCTTTCATCAGATAGACGCCGGGATCTTCCGGATATAAAGCTAAGGAAGTAGGATCAAAAGACATAAAAACTCAGGTTAATAAGATTATATTGGAGGATAATTAAAAATTGGGCAAGATGATCGTGATGGATGCAACTTTTTCTAAAAATATTTTATTTTTACCACAGAGAACTTGAGAGTTCACAGAGATTGTTCAAGAGAGCTTCTCTCAAAGTTTTATTTTCTAGTAGGCGTTGTTGATGGATAGCGGATCGATTTTGAAACTTGCCAAACGCTTTTTTGCTGGGACTTTACTCAGTCGTATTAGCGGTGGAATTCGAGATGTAGTGACAGCGATTTGTTTTGGCAGCTGTCCTGAGATTGGCGCATTTATGGTGGCCTATCGACTTATTCATCTGTTTCGACGTCTTTTAGGGGAGGGGAATCTGGCCTCCGGTTTTGTTCCTCACTTTGAATTGTTGCAAAGGGAAAATCCAAAACGATCGCTTGAATTTTATAGAGATTCTTCATTTTCTTTCTTTGTTGTTTCTCTTTTTTTTGTTCTTGTTTTGGAAGTGATTCTCTGGGGTCTTCTCTTTTTTTTAAGCCCTGAATGGCAAGAGATTGTTGTTTTAATGATGAAGATGGCTCCGGGGCTTGTGTTTCTTTGTCTTTATGCTTTGAATGGAGCTTTTTTACAGTGTCAAAGAAAGCTTTTTTCTTTTGCAGCGGCCCCCATTTTTTTTAATTTTTTTTGGATTGCAATGGCTCTTTTTTCATCTTCACTGCCTCGTACGCAGGCGGTGGAAATGTTGGCTTTAGCAATGACCGGCGCCTTTGCTTTGCAATGGGGGTTTACTGTGTATTTAGTGCATAGGGGGACGCCATTTTCTATGAAGGAATGGTTTTATTCTCAATTATTTTCAGTGGATTGGAAAAAGATGATGAAGCCTGTTTTGCTTGGGATTTTAGGAATCGGAGCGACACAGGTAAATAGTGCCTTAGATGCGATCTTTTCTCGTTTTGCTGATTTATCAGGTCCTGCTTATCTTTGGTATGCCATCCGTTTTGAGCAACTTCCTTTGGCCTTTATTGGGATCGCACTGACCGGTGCCGCTTTAGCACCTCTTTCTCAAGCCATTCAAGAGGGGAATAAAGAGCTGTATATAGCTTATTTGCAGAAAATACTTCGTTCGGCCATTGCTCTTTTACTTCCGTGTGTTTTTGCATTTTTTGTTTTAGGCTCTCCGATCTTAAATGTATTTTATGGCCATGGAGGATTTAGTGCTTTGGATGTTTTGCAAACAAAGTATTGTCTTTGGGGGTATGCTTTAGGTCTTTTGCCGTCTGTTTTTGTTCTTCTTTTGGCAACTGGATTTTATGCGAAACGCTCTTACGGATTGCCTGCTTTAGCATCCGGCATTTCTGTGATCTTCAATATTCTATTGAATATTGTGATGGTGTTTGGTTTGCACTTGGGCGCATTTAGTATTGCTCTTGGAACGAGTTTTGCTGGCTTTTTGAACTTTTATCTTCTTTGGAGAGCCTTATCTCGCTTTCTTGGAGTGAATGTATTTTCTGAAATGGGGAAATTATGGGGACGGCTTTTTTTGGTGTGTAGTTTGACAAGTAGTTTAACTTTGTGTGTGGAATGGGTCTTTTTTCAAGGAAATTCTTTAAGTCGTTATTTTCAAGATCAAATCATGCAGCTGATAGTGATGGGGGGCGTTTTTATTGCTGCTTTTTCTTTAGGAGTCTATGCTTTTGGTATTCAAGAAATTTTGGAAATTGTTGGTGTAAAAAAGTTAGAGAAGAGTCATTTTTAAATTTGAATCGAAAATGGAGAACGAAATAGCGAATTTTTCGCTATTTGGCAAGAAGTCGCTTGATTCGTCTAGTTGCTGCAGAACGTAATCCAACTTATTTGAACGGACAGAAGCTTAAATCCCACCACTTCAGGGGTGGGTTAGCCGAGCTATCTGATCAATTTGCGGCAAAAAATTTGCCGCCCATTACCGGAGCGAAGAATCTTTCCCTTTCTAAGGGAAAGAGTTCTTCAATAGGTTGCGAATTCGATCTAGACAGCTGGGGGAGGGCTTTGGAGCGACTGCTTCGAGGATTTCCAATGTCACAGTTGTTGATTTTCTTTGACGAGCTAAGCTTCCTGCTGTATCTAAAAGATTCAATGTTTTTGCAGGATTATTGCCAGGCATATTTTTAGTTAGTTCGAGAGCTTTTTTAATGATTTCTTCGGGATAACCAACGCCATGGTGTTTGGTATACTGCTTGACTTTTGTGAGAACAATCTCTTTCACCATCTCTTCTGTTGGAGGTTTAAAATCAATGATGGAAAAGCGACGCTTAAAAGCTGGATCCCGTTTAATGAGGTTGAATTCATCGATTGTGGTACAGCCAATGATTCTGATGTCTCCGCTAGAAAGGGCTGTTTTTAACATATTTGGAATTCCGTTGGTACTCGTAGATCCATCTTTCATAATGCTATGAAGTTCATCGATGAAAAAGATGACATTTGGATGACTTCTTCCATATTGAATGAGTCGATTGACTCTCTCTTCTTGGATTCCAATTACAGAGGCTCCTTCAGTGATGTCGGAGGCAGCAATGGAGATGATGACTGTATCTTTAAAGTGATAATCGGGGTCTTCGTTATTTGCAATTTCATGAGCCCATGCTTCTACAAGGCATGTTTTACCAGATCCGGGAGGGCCTATAAGAATGACGTTGGGAGTTTCTTTTCTTCCAATTGCTATTTTCAATTGTTCTAGATCTAGTTCCCGTCCCTTTAAAGAAAAAGTAGATGTTTGATTTTTGGCTCTTGCGACTAAGTTAATCCCTAGATTGAAGGGTTCCTCGGTTTTTTGCGGGGTTCGAGTTGTTGGTTTCTCTACCCTCTCGCGTAATCGTTGTGATTCTTGTGCTCGTTCTAGGTCTCGGTTTTGTTTAAGAAGTCTTTGTAATGTTTCTTGTTGATTTTGGATGGTTAAATAGGATTCTTGTCTTTGTCGAGTGTTCTGTTGTTCTTTTTCAGTGTGCTGAGAAGACATATATTTGTAAGTGATCAATGCGCCGACCGTGAGTGTAAATAAAGGGAAAAGGTAGTTAAAAATTTTATGATCACTGAATGGGTTTGAAAAAAATGTGGTTTTTGATATTTCGTTTATTGTCATAAAATGAATTAGTTAATTTTATCATAATTTTACATCATTCTTAGTTTTTTGTAATGTTAGTTTTTTTATTAAAATTTTGTTTATACCGAAAATAACCTAAAGAATCAGGGGGATGAGGGCGAAGCCTTGTTTTTTTAAGCCAATCGAATCAGAAGCCGATTCTGTTTAAGGGGAAAATAGGAGAGGGTAAAAACATTGCCCATGAAATTGAGGCAACCAAAGCCCCGTTTCGGGGATTGCCTCAATTTTATGAGCAGCTTCAAAAATTTATTATGAAGTGTGAGCGATGAACTCGCAAACAAGAGGAAGGTTGATTGGGATTGGAAGAGGAACCTGATCTTGCTGAGGAGTTGCGAGAAGACTTCCAGAGTGCTTATCCGCGTCTAGAGTGAGATATCCTGGGATTTCTCGAGCTGTGTTCTCTTGTGCCATTTGAACCGCTTTCATTTGACGAGATGCCGGCTTAACGGAGATGACCATGCCAGGCTTTACAAGGAAAGATCTGCGGTCCACTTTTTTGCCGTTCACTTGGATGTGTCCATGAGATACGAGTTGCTGTGCTCCAAAAATAGACGCTGCGAATCGAAGTCTGTACACGACGTTGTCTAAGCGGCATTCGAGTTGTTCAAGAAGCAGTTGAGCTGTATTTCCTTTTTGAAGAGATGCCTTGCGGTAAGCGTTGACGAGTTGTTTTTGACTGAGCATGCCATAAACAGCCTTGAGCTTTTGACGTTCTTCAAGCTGAAGTCCATATTCTGATTTTTTCTTCCGTTTTGCTCCGTGCATTCCAGGTGCATTTTGCTTATGAAGCATCGGATTTCTTGCTTTGCCAAAAATATTCGCGCCGAATTTGCGGGCAACACGGTTCTTAGGTCCTCTATATCGAGCCATTTAAATTTCTCCAAAAACGTTCGGATTGAAAGCAGATCAGTATAGTCAAGGGTCTCTTTTTTGAACAAGAGGTATTTTTAGAATTGATTTAGCCTCTTTTTTGGAGTAGAATGCCTACTCTTTAATTTTTAAGGTGAGTTTTATGTATTCTGTGTTGGCGTACTACTATATTGGACATATCGAAAATCCTGAAGAGGAAATGGCTCGTCATAAAGAATTTTTTAAAACTCGTGATTTTAAAGGAAGAATTTATATTTCTCATCAGGGGATTAATGGGCAATCGAGCGGAAGCGAAGCGCATGCTCAAGAATATATCGATTGGATGCGGCAAGATCTTCGTTTTAAGGATATCGACTTTAAGATTCATAAAGCTCATCAGCATGCATTTCCAAAAATGACCGTGAAGGTGAAAAGTCAATTGGTTGCGATTGATTGCGAGGTTGACTTTGATCAAAGAGGCGTCTCTTTGTCTCCTCAAGAGTGGAAAGAGAAGCTCGAAGAAAAAGAAGAAGGGACTCTTTTGTTGGATGTTCGTAATGATTATGAATGGGATGTAGGACATTTTGAAGGAGCAGAGCTTCCAAAATTGAAAACATTTCGAGAGTTCCCTCAGTACGCGAAGGACCTTAAAGAAAAAGTAGATCCTAAGACAACGCCTGTGATGATGTATTGCACCGGAGGAATTCGATGCGAGTTTTATTCGGCTGTATTGAAGCAAGAAGGATTTGAAAAAGTCTATCAGTTGGACGGCGGCGTGATTGGATATGGGCTTCGAGAGGGTGTGGATCATTGGAAAGGAAAGCTTTTTGTCTTTGATGATCGATTGGTTGTGCCGATTACGGAGGATGCCGTGGCTCCGATTTCTTATTGCCGTCATTGCAATGAGCCTTGCGATGTCTATTATAATTGCGCCAACATGGACTGTAATGAGCTTTTTGTGTGCTGCTCTTCTTGTTTGAAGCAGCATCAGGGATGTTGTCAGAAAGATTGCTTAGAGCATGGACGCGTTCGCCCTTATCGAGAAGATGCGATTCCATTTAGAAAATGTAGTTATGAAATGAAGGCTGCCTTGAAACATGAGTCTTCTTTATCGTCTTGATTGTTCCTCTTCGGGTTTGGCAGTTCGTCTTGAAGAGAAGAACTCTCGGCGGATTCTTTATTTAGATACGTTGAAGAGTTTGGCTAGGCCCGAAGATAAAGAAGCGCTTGATCTTTTAGTCAAACTACATCTTCGTTCCGGGAAAACCCCTCAATCATTGGATACTCTTTCTTTTCAAAAGATTGAAATTGGACAGGACCAAGCCATTTCTGTTTTAGAGAAAATTTCAAAAACATCTCGTCTTTATTATAAAACGACTTGTTTGCAAAGCGATTGGAAAAATTCTGCCAAACTCTATTGGAAAGAGGAGAAAGGCGCTTTCTTTGCTGTGTTGCAATGGAAAGCGCAAGAAATTTTGCTGTCTTGTTGTGATTTTGTTGGCCATGGATGGTGTCTTTGGCAGGGTCATATTTTTTCTTTTCAATCGAATGTATCTTGGAAATGGATTGAGTCTTTTATTCAAAAGCCTGTTGTTTTAATGGGGGCGGAAAAAAAGAAATTTCTCGATGAGGAGCCTCCCATTTTATGGGAGAAGAAAGAAGAAGAAAAACCGCTTGAAATTTTGCCTGAGCTTTATTTAACCGATGCTACGGGATCTTTTGCGAATTTGAAAATGCATTATGTGGGATTTGGACGCATTGGGTTCAATGATTTTTCTTTGAGTATTGAGAGTGAGAAAATAGCGCGTCAAAAAGAGGTGGAAGTCTCTTGGGAAAAAGATCTTTTAGAAACCGGCTTTATTAAAAAAACGGTTGGAAATTCTTCGTATTATTGTCCTCAAGACAAGGTGAAAGAGACGATTTTTTTTCTTTTGGATTTAGGATGGAAAGTTTTTGATTTTTTAGGAAGACAGGTTCTTCGTCAAAAACAGATTGCATATTCTGTCGTGGAAGAAAATCAGAAAATGGCGATTACGGCTGAAGTCTCTTTTGCAGATCGTAAGATTTCTTTACGCTCTTTGATCGCATCAAAGAATTCTTGGGTGGATTTAGGAGATGGTATTGTTGGTTTTTTTGATCGGACGCCTTTTGTCTCTTTAGAGGGAGAGTGGGAGCAAGATAAACTGATTCTTTCAAAAGCAGCCTTTGTTTCTTGTCCTCTTTTTTCGAATGTATACCAAAACAACCTGAAGAATCAGTTTTTGGCTGCGTCGGTTTTACCTTCAAATTCGCATGCTCACTCGTGCCTTGCCTCTCAGCAATGGTCACTCGCTCCGCATGCAAATTTGAAGGAACCTCCTTGCCAAATTCCTGATTCTTCAGGCTATTTCGGTATAGAAGTGAATTGGAGCGGTCATGTACGTCAAATGATGCGGCAGGTGAATTTGACGGAAGAGATTCCGGAAGCTCTTGTATCTGAGTCGTTTCAAGGAAAATTAATTCCCTATCAGCAAAAGGGAGTTAACTTTTTGTCTTTTTTACAAAAATGGGGATTTTCTTGTTTGCTCGCAGATGAGATGGGGCTTGGAAAAACGGTTCAGGTATTGGCATTTTTTTCCCGCCTTGGAACAAATTTACCTCTTTTAGTCGTGGCTCCGAGCTCTCTTCTTTATCAATGGGAGATGGAAATTTCTCGCTTTTTGCCAAAGATGTCTGTTTACGTTCATTCAGGGCCGGATCGACGGAAGTGTTTGCAAGGGATTGTTGGTGTTGTTGTTACGTCGTATTCAATGGTGCGATTGGATTTGGATCTATTTTCATCTTTGGAATTTGAGGTGATTGTTTTAGATGAGGCTCAAGCGATTAAAACGCAATCGACTCAAACAGCTAGATCTGTGCGTCAGTTAAAGGGTCGCTTTCGCATTTCTTTGACGGGAACTCCGATTGAAAATCGGGCGGAAGAACTCGTCTCTCAATTTCAGTTTTTGATGCCCGATCTGGTTACAACTTCTGATTTAATGAGTTTAAAAAGAAAGACTAAGCCCTTTATTTTACGTCGGAAAAAACAAGATGTTGAGCTAGAGCTTCCTGAAAAAATAGAGCAAATTTCTTGGATTGAAATGACTGAAGATCAAAAAGCTCTTTACAATTCGGTTCAGTCTCAGTTTCAAACCGGTTTAAGAAAAAAAATTCAAGAAGATGGGGTTGGTAAGCATCGGATGGAGGTGCTGGAGGCGATTTTGCGGCTTCGGCAGATTTGTGTGGATCCTCGTCTTGTAGGAGAGGCTATCGCAGGGTCAAAACTAGAGCTTCTTCTTTCTGATATTGAAGATCGCAAAGTTTTGGTTTTTAGTCAGTTTACCTCGATGCTTCATCTCGTTCAAAAAGCATTGGAAAATGTGGGAAGGCCTTATTTGTATTTGGACGGATCGACATCGAATGAGGAAAGAGCTTTGAATGTGCGTCGATTTCAAGAAGATGCGACGATGAATGTTTTTCTTTTGAGTTTGAAAGCGGGAGGCGTTGGACTGAATTTAACGAAAGCAGATTATGTGATTCTTTTAGATCCGTGGTGGAATGAAGCTGTTGAAAATCAAGCGATTGATAGGGCTCATCGAATTGGGCAAAAGAACGTGGTGATTGCAAAAAAGTATCTGATTCCTAATTCCATTGAAGAGAAGATGCTCCGCCTGAAGAAGAAAAAAACAAAAACAGCGGAGCTTTTATTAGAAGATGCCGGATCTAGTTGGACAGAGGAGGATTTGCTTCACCTTCTTTTTTGATCTTTTTCTTTTGTTCTGCTTCAAGCATCTCAATTGCAGCAGCTTTTAGAGTTTTAAGTCCTTCAGCAAACCCTAATGATTTTGTGAGATTTTCTAGAAAGTTGAGCTCCGCTGAGAGCTGATCATTCATCGTTTCAAGCTTGGCAATTTTTTTATAAAGATCTTTATTGTTCATAGGTACCTCGTTGTGCCTTCTTTAGAAGCAAAACCCGTGCCACGGCAGAAATATGCAGGTTTAACAGGGGTTCTAAAAAGGTGACAAGATGCGCCAGCGAGGCAACGCCGTGTGCGAAGTAGATATCGCCTTTTTGCCGCTCCTGTTAATAACTCAAGTTGCTAGTCGCTCGTTGACGATTACGGGCTGCGAGTGCCGATCTCGAGGATTTCGCTCCTTGTCCAGAAGTTCTCACTCTAAGACTCGTCGCGAAATCCTCGACCTCAGCCCTCTCGCTCCGTACTCGTCTAACGATCGACTAGCAACTTGAGTTAATACTATAGACTTTGAATCGAAAACTTTGTAGAATCCATTGGAGTTGCGAAATTAAAGGTTTACGAATATGAAAAAACAATTTTTTGCGAAACATTGGTGTGTTGGTCTTGGAGTGATGATGGCCCTAGCTGCTTGTCAACCGAAAGTTCAAGAAGCTTCGCGGACTGCCTCTCCATCTTCTTCTCAATCTCATGATGGTTATAGTGAGAGTGAAGATGATGATGGTGATGATGGCGCTTATGGTAGCGGCGATCAATCCACTCATTTAGAAGACGTGGATTCTTCTGAAGATCAAGTCGTTTCTTCTGAAACAACAGAAGAGAATGTAGAAAAGGAATCTTCTGAAGAGATTGTTTTTTCTGAAGAAAAGAAAAGAGAAGAACCTTCTCAAGTTGCTGTTTTAGAAGATGCAGTAACATCTGAAAGCGATGCATCGAGTGATCCTAGATTAGAAGCTGTAGAAGCGATTCGTATGATTTCAGAAAATTATCAAGAAGTCACTGAATCATCTTCTTCTGAAAAATAATCTGACTTTAGATAGCGAGAGAAGCTCTTCTCTCGCTTATTCTCTTCTGGGGCTTTGCATTTTATTTATCTAAAACAAGAGAACATAATTGAAAAGATCAGCGAGAGGAAGACTTCTCTCGCTGATCTCTTCTTATTAATCTAAAGATAAATCTGCGATGATTTGTTCTCTTTGCTCAAGTAAGTGAAAGCGTTCTGCATTCACGGCTTGGCCTTTGTAAAACCATTCAGAATCGACACTTTCTTCAGAATACATTTTTGTACATCCGTGTTTTTTGTCGTTTTTCCAAGAGATTTCTGCTGTTAGATTGCCAAGATCATCATAATGGAGTTCCGTGCCGTGTTTTTCTCCACTCACATAAGGAATTTCCGCAACTTTAATGCCGTTTCGATAGATGATCTTTAATCCATCGAGAACTCCGTGATTCCAGGTGAGTTGCATGAGAGGTCTTCCAGATGGTGCAAATTTGAGTTGTTCTCCATGGAGTTGGTAATCGTGGTAGTGAGAGATCATGTGGATTTCTCCATTTGGATGGAAGGTGGTTCTTTCTGCAATAATGCCATTTTCCATTCGATCTCTGGAGATGAGAAGCCCGCTTCGATCTCGTTTGATGCGCGTTCCGTATCCTTGCTCAACAGAAGATTCTAACACATGTTCCGGCGTATAGTAGGATCCGGAGATAAGAATGTCATTTTCGTATTCTTCAATGCTTAAAGGAATTCCTTTTTCATCCCAAAGAGTGATTACATTTCGATTTTCAAATTCATAGAGATCTTCTCGAATTGGAATGCCTGATTGATCATAGACTGTTTCTTTAAGAAGAGATCCTTGATCATAGGTCATGCATTTTTCAATCGTTGTTTTATGAGGGAAAGTATAGGTTGTTGGACCATGGAGTTGACCGTTCTCATAAGAGCGAGTCACTTTCACTCCGTTTTTGAGTGTTTCAATCACTTGTCCATCTTGAGCTCTTTCTTCCCATTCGGCTTCGGAGACATCAAATCCGTATTTGTGTACATATTTTTGAGAGACAATCTGATCAATTCCTGAATTCGATTGACAGGATGCTAAAATAAGACCGAGAGATGTAAGCAAATAAGTATTTTTCATGATAAATGATCACTCCATAGAAGAAACTTGAATTATGTATATGATCTTACGTAGCCTTCATTCATTTAGCAAGGAGTTTTGTGGTATGATCTACAAATTTTTTATGTTCCGCTTCAACGGTTTCGTGAGAAATTGTTTGTAAAGTATCTCGATATGTAAATCGAAATGTTGCATTTTTCTGATCGGAATTTTCAGGTTCGTATAAATCGATCAGTTCGACTTTTTCCATGATAGAAGAAGAAAGGGATCGGATATGTGTTAAAAGAGAGCCGATCGTAGTTTTCACTGGAAGAGAGATTGTTAAGTCTCTTTCCGAGGAGGGGAGTGTTGGAATTGCCGTAAAGAGAGAATGAGGATGATGAAGATGCATCAAATCATGAATATTGATTTCAGCAAATAAGACTCTTTGTCGGATGCCCATTTTCTCTAGGAGATGAGGGTGGATTTCTCCAAAAGAGCCGATGCTTTTGTCATTCCATACGATATCGACTTGTCTTTTAGGGTGAAAGCTTACGTGAGATGATGGATGGAAAGAAAGGGTTCGGATTTTAAGACCCTCGAATAGATTTTCAAGAAGTCCTTTTAAGGTATAAAAGTCGACATCGTTTTCTTTGCCTAGAGTCTGAGGGGTTGATTTGCCGGTCAAGATGAAAGAAAGGATAGGTATTTCTACATTTTTTTCTTTTTCAAGAAAATGAACGCGTCCGATTTCAAATCCATTCACACTGAAGTTTTTTTGATCTAGATTGTATTGGATGACTTGTAGAAGATTTGGAAGAAGAGAGGGTCTTAAAATGGAATATTCTTCTGTTTTTGCATGGATTGTTTTTAAGCAAGAAATGTCAGGTTGTAAGAAATCTTCGGCCAACTTCATGAGTTTTGGGCCGATTAAATCGGCGGTCAAAAGTTCTTGAGCCCCAAGTGCAACACAACGTTTTCGAAGCTCTTTTTCGAATACATAGACAGGATCATGAGGAATCTCTGTGGAGTGAAATAAAGCCGCTTGTTTGGGGACATTGTTATAGCCGTAAATGCGGACGATTTCTTCGATGAGATCAATTTCTTCGGTAATGTCAAAGCGATATGTTGGTACAGATACTTGCAGCTCTGTATCTGAAATCATTTTTACGCTGCATTGCAATCTTGTAAAAATGTCGATGATTTCTGTTCTGGAGAGATGGATGCCAATCAGTCTTTGTATGTTTTTGATTCGTAAGATGATTTCTTTGGGAGGAAATGAGCGGCTTGAGTGGATGATCATCCCTTTTGCAACAGAGCCTTTTGCAATTTGTGCAATGAGGCTTGCTGCTTCATTTAAAGCTTGTTCAATTCCGTTTGGATCGACCCCTTTTTCAAAGCGAAGAGAGCTTTCTGTTCGTACGGCTTGTTTTGATCCTTTTCGAACGGTGATTGGATCGAAAAAAGCAGCTTCTAAAACAATGTTTTTTGTTGTGTTGCGAACGCTGCTATTTTCTCCTCCAATGATCCCCGCAAGAGCGATTGGTTTTTTCGCATCTTCAATAAAAAGAGCGCCGCTTGCTATTTTTCTTTCAACACCATCCAAGCCGACAAATGAAGTGTCTTTTTGGGATGAGTCGACTCGAATGAAGCTGCCTTCAATGCGATCAAGATCAAAAGCGTGAAGAGGCTGGCCTCTTTTCATCTGAATATAGTTTGTGACATCAACAACGTTGCAAATGGGGGTAAACCCGGCAAGAAGGAGCTCTTTTTGAAGCCAAAATGGGGAGGGCCCAATGTGTACGTTTTCTATGGTTCTGCAGGCGTATTTAGGACAGTCTTTCGTGTTTTTTACTTCAACAGTGACTGTTTGAGGATTGGGTCCTTCTTTGAGGGAAAGAGGCTGATCAACGAAAGGGATATTGAGAGCTGCGCTGAGCTCTCTTGCGATGCCGAGTGCGCTGAAAGCATGGCCTAAATTCGGAGTGAATGAGAGTTCAAAAACAGGATCCCAAAGAAGCGAAGAGAGATCTTGTCCAACAGTCCATTCTTCCGGCAATTCTAAAATTCCTGAAGAATCCTTCCAGAGATGAAGTTCCGATGCAGAACAGAGCATCCCTTCGGATGCCACATCCCGAATGCTTGTATGTTCAATAGAGAATTGTTTTTGATGTTGATCGATCAAAAGAGCGCCGATGGGTGCAAAGGCCGTTTTAAGATTTTTTCGACAGTTGGACGCTCCACACACCACCTGGTGAATGCGCTCTCCATCATGTACTTTTGCAATTTGCAATTTATCTGCTTTGGGATGGGGCGCCGTCTCTATCACCTCTCCTACCACAACACGGGCAAAGGACGGATGTTCATTGATGATTTGATCGACTTCAATGCCAAGAAGCGTCAATGTGTTGCTCACAGTCTCAATGGAGACTTCTTTAGAAAGATAAGATTGAATTAAAGATAATGGGATGCGCATAGGAGGCTATTTTAATGTTTAACTATGCGAAAAATCAAGAAGTTTTTGAACCATATTCATCAAGAAACTGATTTCTTCTTTTGTAAGGGCGCTGAAAAATTTTGCGTCGGTTTGTTCTACTGCGGGAATGGCCTGTTCAAGTATTTTAGACCCCATTGAAGTCAAGGAAACATTCTTTGCGCGTCCATCAGAAGATGCAGATCTGCTCACCAGCTTCTTTTCTTCGATCCCTTGAATGATTTGAGATGTAGTGTTAGGATCGAGTCCTGCCATTTTTCCAATCATTATTTGAGTTGCAAGCTCTCCATTCTTAGTCAGCCAACCGGTTGTGGCAAGAACGACAAATTGAGGGTGAGTTAATTTAAAAGTTTTAAGAATCGTTTCAATAGAGTAGCGCCATGAAGTGCTCACATGCCATAAGAGAAACCCAGGACTTTGCTTCGGGCCTGTATGGATGCTGATTTTTTTGAAATTGAGTTTTTTACTCATGTAAGAACCCTCATGTTTTTTGCGATTCGTTCGAAGTCTCTGCGAGGGATTTCAAAAGAACCCCTTCTGAAGGACAGCCCCCACATTCTTTTATCTTTTATGAAGGTGAGTTCTTCTAATAGCGGCTCAATAGGAACTTCTTTAACTTTTAAGAAAGAGACATTTCTTCTTATGTTATGAATTATTATTGTGCGTATACGTATTAAATTTGTCTATGCAATTTTATATTTGAGTTTCAAAAATGAGAAATTTTTCTAAAGTGTTGATTTGAATGGCTGCGGCCCGAGAGAGGTTTTTTATGAGTAGAATTTTGATGATTTGTTTTTTGTTTTTGGGGTCGGTTGAGGCGTGCACCGGCATTCGATTGACTGCAAAAGATGGATCCGTTGTTCATGGAAGAACGTTAGAATTTGGGATTCCTTTGGAAACAAAGGTGGCGGTGATCCCTCGCGGGATGCAGTTTTCGGGGATGACCCCTCTTGGGAAAGGGCTCAGTTATACAACGAAATATGCTTCCGTGGGTGCTTTGTTATCCGATGATCCTTCGATGGCAGATGGCATGAATGAGAAAGGTCTTGCCGTAGGAACATTTTTCTTCCCCGGTTATGCTTCTTATACGCCGGTCACTTCAGAGAATCAGTCTCGAGGATTATCTCCTATGGATTTTCCAAGTTGGATTCTTTCTCAATTTGCAAGCATTGAAGAAGTATTGGAGGGAATTCAAAAGGTGGTGATTACTCCGACAAAACTGAAAGAATGGGGAGCTGCAGCGCCTCCTTTTCATTATATTGTTTATGAAAAGACGGGAAGATCGATTGTGATTGAACCAATCGATGGAAAGTTGGTCGTGCATGAAAATCCTATTGGAGTTCTCACCAATGCGCCGACATTTGATTGGCATATGACGAATTTGCGAAATTATATCAACTTAAGAACGGTGAATGTAGCGCCTTTAAAAATGGAAGGATTGACGTTGGCGCCTCTTGGGCTGGGTGCTGGAATGTGGGGGCTGCCCGGAGATTTTACTCCTCCTTCTCGATTTGTAAGGGCGGCGGTATTTTGTTTTACGGCGACAGCGCCGGATAGCGCAAAACTAGGGATTTTACAAACATTTCATATCTTGAATCAATTTGATATACCTCGAGGGGTGAGTCGAGAGGTGGATGGAACGAGAATGGAGATTGATTATACGTTAGTGACTTGCGTTCGAGATCCTCAATCTTTAAAATACTACTTTAAGACATACGATGATCAGACGATTCGGGTGGTTGATCTTTCCTCGTTTGATTTAAATGCAAATGTGGTAAAAAAAATCCCAAGCCGAGGATTTCAAACGTTCATTGATGTGTCTTCGCAATTGGAAAGTAAGTAATGGAACCAAAATTATACCGAAACCACCTGAAGAATCGGGAATTTGACAAGAAGGCTCCTCAAAATTTGTATGCGGAGCAAGCGGCCATTGCCGAGAGGCAAGACGCGAGTGAGCATCCAAATTTTGAGGTAAAGCCGACGCCCTCAAAAACCGATTCTTCAGGTGGTTTCGGTATAGAGATGACAAGAAAATTTCGTACGCTCACCTTTCTTTTGATGGCGAGCGGCTCTTTAAATATTGGTCTCATTGTGTATGGAGTGATTTCTCGATTTCAGGAAGATAAGCAGACGATGACCGCCGGCTCTTTTGCAAAGATGGAATCTTCTGAAGAGGTGGCAATGCAGCCCTTTTTTATGCAGCTTGTGAATCGATCTTTTCATGAGCTTGTTGCCTACTTGACCAATCGAGAGCCGGTTGGCGAGGGGTATTTTAAAAGAGATATGGCGGTATCTGCTTTGGTTGCATTTCATCATTTCAATTTGGAAAAAGCGATCGGAGGTGCTTTTTTACAAAAAAGAAAAGTCTCATTCAATGGAGGTCCTAAAATTGAGATTTTTCCAGGTTTGACAGAAGATCAATTTGATGCAATCATCCGCTTTGCCTATGAAGAGAGGTGGCCGCTGACTGCGGAAGGTCTTTTTAAGCTTTTAAAAAGATCGAAAGGATCTCAAGAAGCAAGTCTTGTTCAAGCATTTTTACTGACTTCAGAATTTCATGCTTTGCAAGTTCTTTTTCAGCGAGTGGATGGATTTCAAGATACTTCTTCTTTAATTCAGCTTGTTTGTGAAGGATCGTGGGATTTACTCCATCAATTTACAGAAGAACAATCGGAGCTTTTAGATTTATCGGTTGAGAAAAGAAGATCTCTTCTTTTGTCATATCTGCATCAAAAATCGCAAATGGCAGCTCATCTATTATTGCAGCTTGATTTTGCGTTTGCCCTAAAGCGTTTGGACGATTCTATTTTGTTAGAGCTTTTATCATTATGCAAAGAAAAGACAAAAGAGGCTGAAAAGCTTTGTTTGGAGCTTTTAAAAGCTCCAAGAACCGATGCTGTTTGGACGAAAGCGGCTCAGTGTCTTTATGCGTATGTAAAAGAAGATCTTCCATCTCCCTGGAATTTGCAAGTGGCTCTGGAAAGATTTAAAGTGATTCCCTCCGTTACTCTAACATCTACGGTTGAGCCTATCGTTTCTATAGAGATGAAAACGCATGTTGTCAAAGAAGGGGATAGTCTTTGGAAAATTGCGCGTCAATATAATGTGAAAGTGGATCAAATTGTAAAACTCAACGGATTAGAGAAAGATCATTTACGTCCCGGAATGACAATTCAGATTCCTTAAGGAAGATCGGAGCCGCCCGGATGAAAGGGGTGGCATTTGCAAATTCTTTTGAAAGAAAGCCACAATCCTTTTTTGACCCCATGTTGATCGAGGGCTTGAAGTGCATATTCAGAACAGGTGGGGAAAAATCGACAGCAATGTCCAAAATAGGGACTGATCATTTTTTGATAGGCACGTATTAGAAAAATGAATATACTTTTCATAGCTCCCTACATATAAAATACAGTATAAAACTCTTTGGATTGTTATGCACCCTTTTGAACGTTTCTTGCAAAATTTTATCCCTCTTCTTGAGAAGAAGTTTACAGATGTTAATAAGGCCTCTTGGATTTTGGAGACGACAGGGTCTCAAGATGCGGCAGATTTACGAAGTCACTTGGATGCAGAGCTAAAAATTCTTTTGAGTGATGTAAAAATCTATCGTGATTTAATGGCCTGGGATCAAGATCCTTCTTTGAAAGATCCTTTATTGAAAAGACAGTTGAATGTCCTTTTACGTTCTTTTAAGCAAAATCAAGCGTCTCCATCTTTGCTTGAGGAAATTTCTAAAAAAGAAGCGACACTTGCACAAAGTTATGCGGCATTTCGTGCTGATTTCAATGGAAAAAAGGTGTCGGAAAATGAAATTCGAGACGTTTTAAAAAAAGAAAAAGACGCTTCTCTTCGAAAAATGGCTTGGGAATCTTCGAAACAGATTGGAGAGATTTTAGCGCCTCAAATTTTAGCTCTTGTGAAATGTCGTAATCAGCTTGCGATCTCCCTGGGATATTCAGATTTTTTTCAAATGCAATTGGATCTTCAAGAAGTGGATCGAAATTGGCTTCTTCAGCTTTTTGATGCGTTTTCGAAAGATTCTGAAAAGGCTTTTGATTCTGTTTTGCGAGAGATCGAGGAAGCTTTGTCTTCTCGTTATGGAGTGTCTAAAAAAGATTTAGGTCCTTGGAGCTATAGTGAGCCCTTTGGACAGGAAGATCCTTTGGATAATGAAGATTTAGATCATCTTGTGCAAGGTGTTGATATTGTAAAGGCAAGTTATTTGTTTTATCAGCAAATGGGGATGGATGTTCAATCGATCTTAGATCATAGCGATATGCTTGAAAGAGAAGGGAAATGTCAGCATGCATTTTGCATTCATGTTGATAAACGAGGAGATATTCGTACTTTAAATAATGTGAAGAGCTCGGTGAAATGGTTAGAAACGGTATTGCATGAATTGGGTCACGCTGTCTATGAGCTTTATTTCGATGACAGTCTTCCATGGCTTTTGAGAGAGCCTCCGCATATGATCACTACAGAAGCGATGGCTCTTTTAGCGGGAAGACAGGCATATCGTAAAAATTCTTTAGAAAAACTTGTTGGAAATTCCAAGCAAAAGTGGATTGATATCGCAGAAAAGAGCTTGAGACGCCGTCAGCTCATTTTTAGTCGATGGGTCTTTGTGATGACGTCTTTTGAAAGTGAGCTTTATAGCAATCCGGATCAAGATTTGAATGCTCTTTGGTGGCGCTTAGTAGAGAAGTACCAAAAAATAAAGGCTCCTTCGAATCGTCAAGGCAAATGGGATTGGGCAACGAAGTATCATATTGGACTTGCTCCCGTTTATTATTTTAGCTATTTGCTGGGGGAGATGTTTGCATCCATGCTTCAAGAGGCCGTGAGTGGAAAAGGAAAGCATTTCGAATTTGCAAATCCAAAAACAGGTCAGTTTCTAAAGAGAAAACTCTTTTCTTTAGGAAATTCCATGTCTTGGAGTTCGCTCATTGAACACGCAGTGGGCAGTCCCTTGAATTACCATGCTTGGCTCTCAGAGTTCTCTTAGTGGATATTTTATATTTTAAGATTTTATTGATTTGGTTTATAATTTTGGGATAAAAATGAGGTTTTATGTCTTCTTCAGTTTCTTCAGATCCATTAATGCCACCTGATCGACCACCTTCTCGTTGTGAAAGTAGGTCTGAGGCTGTAGTCCATCAAGCTGCGCAGTCGACAATCAGAAGAAGGTTTGTTAATGACTTGCTTTTAAGCAATAATAGCGAATATGCACTTAGTTCTAGAGAACGTTGGGTGGTTATATCGCTCGTGAGTCAAGAGGGAATTGCAAAACGAGCGCCCGAAATATGATTTTTCGAAATTTTGACATCGAAACACTTTTTGATATCGAAAAAATCACATTTTGGGCGCTAGTTTTGCAATTCCCTCAGTATGTATAAAGAGTCTGTTTTTCAAATTTGAAGAGATTGTAAAGGTGTTTGAGTTGTATTATTTAATTTAAGTTGTTTTTGATTGAATTTAATTTCGTTTTTGACTATACTTATTAGTATTATGTCGGTAAATATTCAAGGAAATGGGTCAGAAAGCCCATTCAGGAGCTCTTCTCAGGATGAAAAAAAACCTAAAGATGTTTCTAAAGATGTTTCAGAGGCTCACTTAGCATTGTCTCGCTCGAAAAAGTTTCTTGATGATTTCCAAGGTGATCGAAAGCTTTTGGATACGTTCGTTTTTGTTCATGTGGAAGGAGAAGAGCCTGAGCTCAGTGGTTCTCGCCACGCTTCTCCTGAAGATGGCGCTTTTGCAGCGATGTTAAAGATTGGACTTGGATGTAGGGATCTAAACAATGTAGAAGACGTTGCTAAAAAAGCATTGGCAAGAGGCCATTCTCAAGAATGGGTAGATCAAGTGATTCAAAGCATTCCAGGTTCTCCAAATAGAGATTCTTCAGACCGTTTGAGTCAGGGAACTCCCTGTGCTTTTCCGATCAAAGATAAAAATGATCTTGAGAAGAAGTCAGAAGGTTGAGTATATTCTTAGATTCTTTGACTAATCTTTGCGAAAGTGGCGAAACTGGCAGACGCACTACCTTGAGGTGGTAGCGAGCTCACGCTCTTGGGGGTTCAAATCCCCCCTTTCGCATTTCTCTTGCACCGATAGCTCAACGGATAGAGCACTTGGCTTCGGACCAAGGGGTTAGGGGTTCGAATCCCTTTCGGTGCGAATCCTTTTTGAGCTCATTTTCCGAGTAGTTTTATTTTCTCTTTTAAAATTTCCGTCAGATTTATTTTTTTGAAGTCTTCAAACCTGCGAGAAAAGGTAAGTTCGTGTACATTGCGCCACTCTTCTTCAGAGAAAGAAATAGACGTAGGAGAGCGGTGCCGGTGACAAAGGCTTTCTCCTAAGTCAAGAGATGTCGCGTAAGATGAGCAAATGCTGCATTTATTTTGCAGGTTTAAAAGTCCTTCATGAAGAAGAAGTTTGAGTCTAAAGCTTGCCACTAAATTTTGAGGCATTTCAAAGGTAGCCAGTTTTTCAAAATAAGCAATGGTGAGTGCATAGAGAAGAGGGGATGGCTTTTGAGAGAGTTGCGATTTGAGAAGGGCATCTGCGATTTGTCCTGCCGCAAAGAGCGTTTCGTAAGTTTGCCTTAAGTCAGAAAGATCATTGATGATGCTAGCATCCACAAGAGGGAGTAATTCTTTGTTTTTTTTCTCATAGATCCATTCCCCAATGATGAAGGGGGTATATAAAGAAGAGAGGGTTGTTTTTTTTGCAAAAAGAGAAAGAAGGCCGTCGCTTGTAAAAATCTTGAGGATTTTTTTTCTTTCAAGATACGAGTGGGCAAAGAGTAAAATACCGTCTACTTTTTTCTTTTCCATAAGTTATGGGTTGATTTCACAAAATCGAGGATATATACTCAAGTCTTTTTGAAAGCGAGGTAAATTGAGTATGGGAAAGAATCCGTTTGAAGGTCAGCCGTATAATGTGTCTGTAGTCGGTAAGCATTTTCAGATCACGGATGCGATTCGAAATTACGTGTTTGAAAAAATTTCAAAGATTGAAAGATTGACTGATTCCATCATTGATGTGATTGTGACTTTAGACTCTCAAAAATTAGAGCAGTCTTGCACGATTTTAATGAATTTTATCTATTTTCATATCAAAGTGAGTGCAGCTACGGATAACATGTATTCGGCGATTGATAAAGCATCTGATCGTGCCGTTCAATTAGTTCGCAAATACAAAGATAAGTTAAAGTCGCATCGTTTCAAAGATCGCACAACTGTAGATATTCATGTGAACGTGATTAAGCCTCTTCAAGATGATTTGAAAGCGATCAATGATGATATTGAAGCGGAAAATGCAGCTCGAGATGAGGGAAAATATCAATTGCATCAAGTGGTGAATAAAGAGACGATGCCTCTTCGAACGCTAACTCAAGATGAAGCTGTGATGAAAATGGAGATTAGTGATAAGTCGTTCTTGCTTTATCGCTCTGAAGAAGATCAGAAATTGAAAGTGATGTATCGCAGAGAAGACGGCAACTACGGTCTTGTTCAGGTTCAGTAGTGCAACTTTGGGATCCGATCCGGTGTTGTTATGTCAAAGAAACGCCGGAAGAAAAAGTCCGTCAGGCTTGGATTCTTCATATGATTGGCCCTCTTGGATATCCAAAAGGGCTTCTTTCCGTTGAAAAGAGGGTCGATACTCTTTCTCAGAAAGAATCTTCTCGCAGGGTTGATATCTTGTGTTTTTCTCCGGGAAAAGATGGGCTCATTCCTCTTTTGATTGTTGAATGCAAAGCTGTCGATTTAAGTCCTCGTGTAGAAGCTCAGGTACTTGGGTATAATTATTTCATTGGAGCTCCTTTTGTGGCGATTGTTTCAAAAGTAGGGGCGAAAACGTTTTGGCAGGAAGCGGGTGGTATAAAATCGGTCTTTTTTTTGCCAAGTTATGAGCAAATTTCAAAATGGAAATAAATCGAGCCGATCAGATGATTCAAGAGCCGAAATGCGATGTGCTTTGTGTTTTCGGTATGGATAGCAATCTTTATTCTCAATTGCATTCGTGGCTTCAAAAAGATGCTAAAAGACGACTTTTTTTTGTGGAAGATCGTGCCCGAGATTTAGAATTATCTCATCCGCAAGTTCAGATTTTTTTCTTAGAAACGCCTTTACAAATCCCTTTTATTGCTTCTCAGATTGCAAAAGAGGCTGTGTTGCTCCAATTAGAGATAATGGATTTATACTGCGCGCGGTTAGGTTTTGAAGATTTGGACTCTGCGAGACAAAGCCAAATCGAAGCGAGCATTGCTCGCAGTCTGCAGGAGGAGCACCATTTCCAAATTGGGAAGGGCGACGACGAAGATCGATTTGGCAAGGTCGCAGCCCGTCCAAATCTTCAAAACCTAACCGCGCGCAGTATAGTCAGATCTTCTCTTTTTGTAGAATTGAAGAAGCAACTGTTGGCGCAGCATCTTTTGATCTCTTGTTTGCTGAGCGATGTCTCAGACTTTGGAGTGCAAGCAGCTCGACATGCGAAAGAAAATAGTGAGCGGCATTCTTTATCTTTTGTGAGCCTAAAAAATGCATTTTCAAAGATCCCGGCAATTGTTGTGGGTGCAGGTCCTTCCTTGGAAAAGCATCGATCCATGTTAGCTCAAATGAAAGATAAAGCACTTATTTTGGCAGGAGGGACAGCTCTTTCTAAACTTGGATTTGAGCCTCATTTTGCAGCGGCCATCGATAAGGATCCTCTTGTTTTAGAAGGCTCCATCCAAAGCCCTCTTTGTTTTCCTCCCCGAGTGCATCCAGAGACTCTTCGTTTAGCGAAAGGAGCTCTTTTGCAAGTGCCAGATAGCCATTTTGCCTTTTTAAATTGGATCATGGGAGAAGAAACTCTTTTTGAAAGCGGCTGGACGGTTGGGACTTTTTTGGTAGCGCTGGCTCAATTTTTAGGGTGTGATCCGATTGTTTCTGTTGGGATGGATTATTGTTATCAGAATGGTAAAAAATATGCTTTTTCAGATTCGCACTCTTCGGATGAGCTTGTTTCTTTTGAAGGACATACAACGCAAACAGATTGGGTGATGGCTATTTCATGGTTGAAAGAGTTTCAAAAAAAACATCCGCAAAATCGATTTTTTCAGACAGAAGGAGGCTTTCCTTATTTTGATTTCATCAATCTTCAGGATGTTCATTGGCAAAAACAACCGCGTTTCAATGAAAAGATTCAGGAAAAGATTCAATCTTTGCCTTTTGTAGAAATGAGATGGAATCTTTGGGAAGAGAGTTTGCGAAGAGTTTTGAATCAATTGATGACAAAAAAAGAGATCGATGAAGAAGAAGTTGCATTTCGTTTTCTTTTAGATCCTCTTTGGCAGCTTTGGAGATCTGTTTTTGAAAGAGAAACAGGCGATCTCCAAATTCACCAAAAACTCTTTTTTTATACTGTGATTGAACAACATTTAAGCATTCTATGATTGAAAAATTTGATTATGAAGATGGATCTCTGTATGCCATCTGCAGATTTTTAGAGGGACAAAAAGAGGGACTGCAAGAATTTTTCTACTCAAATGGCAATCTCAAAACCAAAGAGTTTTATCAATGTGGCAGATTGCACGGGACCATACAGCTTTATTGGGAAAATGGACAGTTGAAAAGAGAAGTCCATTTTCAAGAAGGAATCCGTTCCGGTTTTGATCGAATATGGAACTGTTTTGGTGTTTTAGTAGATGAGGGATTTTATCATGAGGGAAAGCCGCAAGGAACCCACCTGCGATTTGATGATGAGGGAAGGCTCATTGAGGAAATCATCTACTTAAACCCTTCTTTTTTTAATTACCGCGCATGGGATGAAAAAGGCAATCTTCTCATTGAAGGCGTTTGGGAAGATGATCTTCATTATCGAGAAAGGCGTTTATACCGAAACAACCTGAAGAATCGGTTTTTGGCAGCGTCGGCTTTTTCTCAAAATTCGCATGCTCACTTGTGCCTTGCCTCTCGGCAATGGTCACTCGCTCCGCATGAGAATTTTGAGGAGCCTTCTTGCCAAACTCCCGATTCTTCAGGTTGTTTCGGTATAGGTCTCGAAAAGAGGGGCAAAAAAGTAGGTTCGCACATTGTTTTTGAAGAGGAAAAAATAGCGATTTGTCCTGTAGTAGAATATCACTTGTCGGATGCTTCTTATTCAAAAAACCTTGTTCTTTTAATGGAGCGATTTAAATCTCTTTCTTTACTGGTTCCTTCTTTTTCAGGAAGTATTCAAAAGACTGAATCTCTTGAAAATGTAGAAATTGGGAAAGCAGAAAACATTTATGTATATGGCCTTGGCAATGGTGTCTCTTATTTTCAATTCACATCTTGGCTTCATCAAGATCCAAAAAGAAGGCTCATTTTTTTAGAGGATGATCCTGAAGCGTTTCATTCTTTTCTTCATTTTGAAAACAATGAAAAGCTTCTTTTAGATTCTCAAGTTCATCTAGAATTTTTTTCTCAAAAAAGCTTTGATGCAGGAGCACTTACAAAACAATTTCCATCTTCTAAAGTGGACGTTTTTTCTTTGCCATCGAAAGATCAAAGAAAGTTCAAAGCACTCAAAGGTAAAATTTTTAGAAATTCAGCTCTTTCTTCTGCGATTCATTTGGATCGATGGCATGGTTTTTTGCCATTTTCTAATTTTCTTCAGAATGTAAAACAGCTTCCCCATTCTTTTTATGCGAATCGATTGAAAGGAGCTTTTCACAATGTTCCTGCAATCATTTGTGGCGCAGGTCCCACATTGACAGATGCGATTTCTCATTTGAAAGAAGCTCAAAATAAGGCGCTCATCATTGCCGGAGGATCGACCATTGCAGCTCTGAGCTCGCATGGAGTCGATATGCATTTTGGAATTGCCGTCGATCCTAATTTGGAAGAATATCGTCGTTTTAAAAATAGTTTTGCTTTTGAAACCCCCATTCTTTACTCAACGAGAGTTCATCCTAAAATTTTTCAAACATGCAATGGCCCTTTTGGATATATGCGAAGCGGTTTTGGCGGAATGTTAGAGCTTTGGATGGAAGAGAAGCTTTCTTTAGATGATCCTTTTATTGGAGAAGATCTTTCATCCGATGCCGTTTCTGTGACAAGTAGCGCCATCGCTTGGGCGGTTTTTCTGGGATGCAATCCCATTTTTTTAAGTGGTGTTGATTTGGCGTATCTCAATCAAAAGCAATATGCAAAAGGAGTTGGAGTTGATGATGAGATTTCTTTTTCTTTGCTTGATTTAGAAAAGTCAGCAGCTGATCGGATTTTGCGAGGGAAAAATTACCAAAACCAAGAAGTGATCACAGCAACTCGCTGGATC
The DNA here is from genome assembly GCA_027451825.1 of Chlamydiota bacterium. GTDB lineage: Bacteria > Chlamydiota > Chlamydiia > Chlamydiales > SM23-39 > DAIDHZ01. Next base: position 47,780 of record DAIDHZ010000007.1, on the reverse strand, counting down.
ATGGAAAGATCTTCTTTATCTCATTTTGCAAAAAAAAATCGAAAGATCCGCTTTTTCAATACATCCAACCAAGGTCTTGCGATTCCAAACATCCCTTTTCTTTCGTTTGAAGAGGCTAAAAAAACGTATTTGCATCGAGATTTCGATGTAAAGCACCAAGTCCAAAAGTGCATTGTGAATGCAAGTCTTAAAAACACAAAAGAGATCATAGATTCCAAGATCAACGATTTGAAAGAGAGTTTGGATCGGGTGATCGATCATTTATCCATTCTTGCAGGGATGAGGACAGGCATTAAAGCCATTTCTGAAATTGAAATGCCGGAAGAAGAGGCTTACCTCTTGCTTTTTTATGATATCATAGAGATTTTGCAAAAAGAAGGAGTGAAAGAGGCGCATCTTTCATCTCAAGAGAAGTGGGAAAAATTTTTAGCTTTAGCTCAAAAATATAGAGCTCAATTTGAATGTTTGGGTAAGAATCCGACCTTGATATAGTAATCGATGTATTTTTTTAAGATTTTTGCATCGATTTTTGCGCATTGGATCTGAGATTTTTTGAGCGCTTCTTGAAGATGCTTGGATGAAAATTGGATTTGATGAAGCGGTTTTGAGAAATCGACATCTGATAAAAGAGAACTAAGAGCTTGTAAGTTCGGATCTTTTGTTTTCATTGCTTGCGCAAGTAAATTGTTTTTCCAAGAAACAAAGTCGACCCATTTCAGAGGATAGCCAAGGGTTTGTAAGAATGTGAAAATATTGTTATAGGAGATTGCATAAGGACTTATGACATGAAATTGAGAATTGATCCATTTGGGTTGTTTGGAGATTGTCTGGATCGCTTTACAGATGTAATCCACTGGAGTGAGATCGTCGTAGAGTTCTGTGAGTGGTGCTTTTTTGAGTTTGATCGATGCTTGGACGAGTCTCCATAAAAAATCTTCGATAGGTCCAGATCCAATCTTAGAATCTCCTCCGACACGAGGAAGGCGAAAAATCGTTGTAAGAAGGCCTCTTGATCGTGCAATGAGAGCCAGTTTTTCAGCGACCCATTTACTTTCTACATAGCCGTTTGGCAAAGATTTACTTTGATCGATCTTTGCATTTTCCGAGATCGGCTCTTTTTTGATGTCTTCAAGAACAGAAAGAGAAGAAATGATGTGACAGGGTTTAAGTCGATACGTGCAGCTCAATCTCAATACTTCCTGGGTGCCAAGAACGTTGGCTCCTTTATGCATCTCATAAGACATCGCATGGTTGACAAAAGCTCCAATGTGAAAGATGGCATCAATCTCTTCTGAAAGGTGTTGAAATAATGCTCCTTGGAGTCCTAATAGAGGTTGATCTAAAGATCCTGGAAGAACGGTGATTCTTTTTTCATATTCAGGCTTCCAGATAAGATAGGTTTTGCAGGTTTTTATGAGACGGAAACGCGCTTGCTCTTCAGATTCTCCTCGGACAAGACAATAGAGATGAGCTTTTGTGGTTTCAAGGAGCTCTTTTAAGAAAAAAGATCCAACAAGACCGGTTGCTCCCGTTAAAAATATTTTCTCAGGATTCGTATATTGTTTTGTTTTTACATGAAAGGCTTTTTTGGCATGAATGAGAGGATCTAAAATCGCTTCTTTTTTTCTTCGACTTGAAAATGGTTTTTGAAGAAGAGGTTTTTTTTGAGCTTTGATTGTGTCTATTTTTTTCGCAAGCTTTTGTAAGATGGGTTCTTCAAAGAGGATTCGAATTGGAACGGACATCTTGAATGTTTTGTCGATTTGGCAGCTTAAGGTCATAACGAGAATAGAATCTCCTCCTTTTTCAAAAAAATTGTCGTTTCGGTTGATGTTTTTTTGATGAAGGATGTGCATCCAGAGTTTTTGCAGCTGTTTTTCTGTTTTGGTTTTGCAAGATTCTTTTTTAAGTGATGTTTCAGTGGGTAATGGAAGTGATTTTTTATCGACTTTCCCATGAGGTGTAAGAGGGATTTTTTTGAGAATCACAATATGGTTTGGAATCATGAAATAAGCGAGATGAGAAGCTGCAAAGGTCATTAATTCGTGAGGCGTGATTTTGGCTTTTGGCTTTTTTTCTACATATACGATGATTTGTTTATCGTTTGGATTTTTTTCAAAGACGACGGCTACACAATCTTTGATGAGAGGATGAGAGCGTAAAATCGCTTCAATTTCACTGAGTTCAATGCGAAAGCCTCTGATTTTGACTTGCGTATCGATTCGTCCCAAAAAAAGAAGATTGCCATCAGGAAGATAACTGGCAAGATCGCCTGTTTTATAGATTTTGTTTTTCCCAAATGGATTTTTAATGAATTTTTGATGAGTGAGCTCTTTCTGACGGAGATATCCTTTTGCAAGACCATCTCCTCCAACATAGAGTTCTCCTATTTCTCCAAACTTAGCAAGTTTTTGATGTTCATCTAAAACATAGGCAGAAGAGTTACTGATGGGATGGCCGATGGGAACTGCTTGTTCTATGTCATGCGTATTTTTGATGATGTAGGCAGTGGAGCAGGTTGTATTTTCTGCAGGACCATATTCATTGATGAGATGGCATAATGGAAATTTTTCTAAAACCATTTTCGCATGTTTGGCAGACATCACATCGCCACCCACGCAAATGGTGTGTACATTTTTTAAAGAACCAATCGCTTCTTCTGCCATCAGAGTAAATAAGCGGGATGTGAAAAGAATTTGAGAAATCTTTTTTTGGACAATGAAGGAACCTAGTTCTTGAGGAGAAAAGTGAGAAGAAGAATAGATACAGAGAGTGGCTCCATTGAGTAGAGCTCCCCATACTTCTTGAGTGAACGCATCAAAAGAGATGTTGGAAATTTGTAGAAAACGATCTTTATGAGAGAACTGGATCCAGTTTGGGTTTTTCACAAGACGAAGAATGCCTCGATGAAGAATTTGGACCCCTTTAGGCATCCCTGTAGTTCCCGACGTATAGGTAATGTAGGCTAAATCAAGAGGATGGATTTTGAGATTGATATTGTGATCTGATGGCAGAATTTTGAGTTCATGGATAAAAAGAAGTTTGATCTTTGTTTTCGGAAATTGATGGGCAAATGAACGAGACGTGATGAGAAATTTGAGTTTGGTATCTTCCAACATATGAAGTTTTCTCTCCATTGGATAGGAAGCATCGATAGGCACATAGACGGCGCCTGCTTTTAAGATCGCTAAGATGGCAATGATTAGATGAATGGATGGCTCTAGATAGATGCCGACAAAGTCATGAGGTTTGATTCCAATTTTGATGAGATGATGCGCTAGTTGATTGGCTTTTACATTGAGATCGTGATAACAAATCGAATCTTTTAAATATTCAATGGCTGTGTGACGAGGGTATTTTTTGACGATACTCTCAAAGATTGTGACGACATTTTGATTTTTGGGGTATGCCCTTTTGGGGCCTTGCGCTAATTTTAGAAGTCTTTTTTGTGTCATTCTTGAGTCGTTTTGATCGTTGGTTTTGCAAAATATTCAGAGACAATATTTAAAGTGCCGCTTGCAAGCATTTGAATTCCGATCAAACAGATGAGCATTCCTCCAAGTCGTTCAATGGCAAGAAGTCCTTTTTCTCCCATAATTTGTTTGATGAAAGACCCGGCTAAGATAATGCCAAGAGAAAGAGCCCAAGCAAGAAGGGCGGAAGAAGCCACTAGAAAAGGACTTCCTGTATCGTGAGCATAAAGCATAACGGTTGCGATGATGCCAGGACCTGTAATAATCGGTATGGCTAGTGGAATGATGAAAGGCTCTTTGTTGAGCTGCTCGGCGCCGATTCCTTGAGGAGATGGAAAAATCATTGAAAGAGAGATGAGAAAAAGAAGAATTCCACCTCCAATTGAAATGATGGATCTTGTGATTCCAAGGAGCATCAAAATTTGATCTCCAAAGAAGGTGAAGAGAAGAAGAATCACCAAGGCGATTAAAAACTCTCTTGTAATAATTTGAAGTTGTCTTTTTTGTTCGAATTTGGCAAGCAGCGCTAAAAATAAAGGAATTTGCCCAGTTGCATTAAAGACAAAAAATAAAGAAGTGAAAATTGTCCAAAATCCAATCTCTGAAGACATAGAATCTCTCTTTTTTCGCACACTAGCATGTGGGTCGAAATGATTCAAGAATCAAGAGATTTAAAAATGGAAACGCCAGTTCAACTGGCGTTAAAAAACTGATTGGTTTTAAAATCTTGTAAGGAATGCTGCTGCAGCGGCGACAGGCACAGCAACCGGAGCGACGAATCCGATAGCTCGTGCTGCAAAGAATCCTGCAAATCCCCCAACTGTGTATCCACCTAGATATTGTGCGGCAGAGACAACACCTGAGGTTTCTTGTTTATGCGCGGCGTAGAGTCCTAAACCCGCTCCAGCGAAGAGTCCGGCAGGGGCTGTAAATCGGGCGCATTGTCTGCTAAAATTTAAACATGTTTTAATCATAGAATTTCTCCTTATTTTTTAATTATTTTAATATTTTGTTCTTATTGTTTTCAATTTAAAATGTTTTATTTGATTAATATGAAATTATTTAATAATTATGCCCTTAAGGGTCGTTTATTTGAGCAGAGAATATCAGAAGCAGGCGTCGATCATCTTTAGATGCGGCAGGTGGAGTTCTATGTATAGTAGAAGGCTCAAATACAACTAGGACAGGGGATGGTTTTTGCCATTTTATTATTTTTTGAGGATCTCGTTGTGTAATGACAGCTGCAGTCTCGGGTTCTATGTCCTTTTCTGTATAAAATTCAGTGGACGGGGAAGTTTTGTTCGGAGAGAATGCAATGTTGAATCGAATGTATCTGTGGGGATTTTCAGGAATGTCTCTATGCCAGTCTAGGCGGTTCGATGCGTTTTGAGAATAAGTTCCTGCATGAATAAGACTCTCTTTTGACATGTGTGGCCGGCAAGCTGTTTCAATTTTATGTAAAAGATTTGCTAAAATATGATGACATTCTTGTTCGTGTGTGAGATCGGTCGGATGAGATAAAGTCCCAATATTTACTTTTTTGCAAAATTTAGATGATTCTTTAATACAGTTGTCAAAACAATGTTGAATGAGTTCAGGAGGAAACGCCTGCAATTTTGTTTTTTCGTCTTCAGTGAAAATATCCACAAATTGAACGGGATGCTTCTGAGTTATAATGGCATCGACTGCTTGATTTAATGCTTTTTGAGAAAAGAAATTTCTAATTGCTGTTATCATATTTTTGTTATATTTTACTATTATATTTAATATATATTCAATTGTTTTGTTTTTAGTTTTATTAAAAATAATTTTATGCGATTGAGGCGGTTGATTCTTTTAGCTTAAGGTCTGATCAATTTTGATAATTGCATGGGATTTGCAGTCTTAGGCATAATGTCTGGTTTTTTGGGTATTGTGAAGAAATTTAAAGTGGTGACACTCGGGTGTCGTACGAATCAGTATGAATCTCAAGGATATATGGATCAACTCCGTCAGATGGGCTATGTCCAGGCAGAGGAGGGGGAGCCTGCAGATCTTTGTATCGTGAACACATGTACAGTAACAGAATCGGCGGATAGCTCTTCAAGACATCATATCCGCTCGCTTTTACGGGCAAATCCGGAGGCTCGCTTTGCTGTGACGGGGTGTATGGCGGAACGTGCTCCTGAGGCTATTTCCTCGATTGATGATCGGCTCAAACTTATTCCGAATGCCGAAAAAGAGCATCTTTTGGAGCATATTTTGCCGGAAGAGGAGAGATTTCCTGAATTTCGGATCGATACGTTTGATGGACATACCCGAGCTTTTGTAAAAGTTCAAGATGGATGTAACTCTTTCTGCACCTATTGCATTATTCCCTATGTTCGAGGGAGGTCCCGCTCTCGCCAAATTTCTGATGTGGTTCGAGAGGTGGAAGGTCTCGTTCAACAAGGCTATCAAGAAATTGTTTTAACGGGGATCAATGTGGGCGATTTCGATGGCGGGGGAAAGCTTTCTGATTTAGTGCGTGCGGTTGATGCGGTGGATGGATTAAAACGTCTTCGTATTTCATCGATTGACCCCGATGAAGTGGACGAGGATTTGGCTTCCGCTGTTTTAGAAGGAAAAACGACCTGTCCAAGTATGCATGTGGTCTTGCAATCCGGATCGAATGTGATTTTAAAGAGAATGAACCGTAAGTATACAAGACAGATCTTTTTGGATACTGTTGAGAAACTTTTGAAGAAAAATCCCGATTTTACCTTTACAACAGATATTATTGTTGGGTTCCCCGGCGAAAGTGATCTCGATTTTCAAGATAGTCTTGAGATGGTAAGACAAGTGCAGTTTGCAAAAGTGCACATGTTTCCATATAGCCCAAGAGCAAGAACAAGAGCTGCTCTATATCCCAATCAAATTTCAGCCGATGTGATGCGCCAAAGAAAATCGAAAATGCTTCGGCTTTCTGAGCAGATGGCGTTTCAATTGAGAGATCGCTTTTTAGGACGTACAATGGATGTCTTATTGGAAAATGAAGAAAAAGATGGCTGGATTGCAGGACATGCGTCTAATTTTTTAAAAGTGTGGATTCCTAAAGAAAATCATCTTCCCAATACATTCGTCTCTGTTTTTTTAGAACAAAATGAACCAGAAGGTTTGAAGGGGAGAGTGCTTTGAAGCCAATTCGTATTCAGGAGCGTTTATCTCCTTATTCTCACACACTTTGTGCACAGTGTTTACTTCCAGGAACAGCGCTTGTTGTCGATTTGCAATTTCCTAAGCTTTTCATAGGAGAGGTTGAAATTGCGCTCCCCTCTACTGCGGGATTTTTTAAAGTGACTCTCCAGCAAGACTTGGAGAGAAACTGCGTTTTTGTTTTCTCTTCTCATTTTCGAATGAAAATCAAAGCAGAGCCTGGATTTTTCGAAACGCTATTATCCATGAAAGGGATGGAGCCCGAGAGAAAACAATATCCTTTGAAAGATGCTGTGCATATCCAAAAGATCAGTGAAAAGCTTTCTTTAGGAATGCAAAAAGCGCAGGATTGGGATCTTGTATTGCGTCGCTTCGATCTGAAAGAGATTTTGCCGTTTCTTTACTCTTTGGCTCAAAAGACCTCAGCTTTTGTAAACGATCCTGTTTCTCGAGATTTGGACGTCTTAAAAACTCATTTGCGCTCGGCATTTCAATCGATGTTGGTGCCTCAAAAATCAATGGATTTACAGTCTATTTTTCAAGAAGTGAGATCTTGGTTTTTTCAAGAACAAGAAAATAGACAGATCTTTTTTTCATTTTGCCCATTTCCAACAGGTAGGATGACAAATATTCAATCCAATGTTGGCTTGATTGATTTAGAATGGAGAAAACACATTCCTAGAAGAATGGTGATTCATTCTCAAAAAGATGCGAGCATCTCTTTGGAGTTTCCTCAAAAAATTGAGTCATTTCGTTTTAGATGCCATCCGAATGAAAAGGGAGCGCGCCATTTTGTCAAAGATCCGTTTTTATTAGAGGCTGGGAAACAGTATCTTTTGGATTGTTTTTATAAAGATGCTTCGATGATTTGATAATCGGAAGTTGTAGGTTCTTTTTTTTCTTCGAGCTGTTTTTGGATTTGTCGAATGCTAGAGATCACGGTTGAGTGGTCGCGTCCAAAAATTTCACCGATTTTCTGGTAAGGAAGATTGAGTTTGGAGCGGCAAAGAAACATCGCCATTTGTCTTGGATAGGCATATTCACGGGCGTGCGACTTTCCTAAAATGTCTTCGGAGAGAATGCCGTTTTGTTTGGCTGTTTTTTCGATAATTGTGGAGGGAGAGAGGGTGTTTTCTTCTTCTCTTGCGATGAGATCTTTGAGAAGTTCTTGCGCTTTTTCTTTGGAAGAGAGGATGCCTTTGGCTCGGATGGAAAGGGCTTGGAGGGCGAGTAGAGGATCTTTACTGAAAGTGTCGGCAATCCAGTGGATAATTTCAGAAGAATAGGGAAGTTTCCAGAGCTCTTTCTTTTTTTCTAGGATGGCAAGAGGAGGCGGCGCTTCAATTTGAAGAGAGATTCCCCATTCAAAACGGCTCATAAGACGAGGTTCGATATCGGTGAGCTTCGATGGAGCTGTGCTTGATCCGATGAGGATGGATTTACCTGCCATGTGAAGAGTATTGAAGGTGTGGAAAAATTCTTCTTGGGTTGCATTTTTAGAGGCTAATTTTTCAATATCGTCAATGATCAGCACATCAATTTCTCTATAAATGCTTCGAAATTTAGGCATAAATCCAAGACGGATTGCTTGTACAACGTGAGATGTGAAGGTGTCTGTTTTGACAAAAAAGACTTTTTTCCCTTTTTTTTGAAGAAGGTGAGCCGCTGCCGTTAGAAGATGGGTTTTTCCTGTTTGTTTAGATCCGAAAAGATAGATGGGATTGAAGGGGGGATTTTCAATTTCTTGAAGAAGCTTGAAAGCAAGGTTGTTTTGAGAAGAGACAATCCAGTTTTCAAACGTGAATTCAGAATCTAACCTGTCAGGGAAGATGTTAAAAGAGGGTTCTTCTTTACTGTTTTTTTTTTCTTTATTGGGCTCTGATAAATGCACCCGAATGGGTACTTGGTTATTGTTGAGAAAGGAGGTTTTGAGATGAGGTCTGACATGTTCTTCAAACCAGGCGGCTTGAAGAGGGTTTGTCATTTCAAGATAGAGATTTCTTGCATCAAAGGTGAGAATTTTCAGTGGGCGAACCCACTGATTGATGGTTTCTTTTCCAAATTCTTCATCGAGACTTAAAAGAAATTGCTCCCATGCCAACATAGGTATTTAGTTTTAAGTTCCTTGAGGTTTCATTTTTAATGTCATCCATTTTTGTTGGGCGACACCTAAAATGGTTGAAAATAAAAAGTAGAGATTGAGCCCTGATGGGAAGCTATAGAACATAAATGTGATGACGATAGGGAAAATCATAGCCATCATCTTTTGTTGTTTTTCTGCATCAGAGAGGTTTTTTTCATCTTTCGGTGCTTGTGCGGTCATTTTTTGTTGTAGATACATGGCAAGACCATTCAAGATAGGAAGGAGGTGGAGTTCGTTTCCGATGATCCATAAAGGAGCTCCCCAACTGAATAAAATATCAGGAGCTGCCAAGTCATCAATCCAACCCAAAATAAAAGGAGCGCCTCTGAGGGAAAAGCTGGATTTAAGAAGATAAAACATTCCCATGAGGAAAGGGATTTGTAAAAGCATCGGAATGCAGCCGGTGAACGGGTTGACTCCTGATGACCGATAGAGATTCATGGTTTCTAATTGAGCTCTTTTTGGGTCATTTTTATAGCGCTCTTGAAGGGCTTTGATTTTTGGCCCTAATTCTTGCATTTTTACAGTGCTTTTGATGTGCCAATTATTGAGAGGATACATCATCGCTCTAAGAGCGATTGTGAGAAGAATGATGGATGCCGCCCAAGAACGGGTGATGGTGTAAAAAAGAGACATGAGAAGCGATAAAAATCTTGCAAATGGCTCAGAGATGAAAGAAAACCATCCTTGGATTTTTTGAGCCGATGCAAATTCCGGATTATAATGATGGATCGGATCATCATAGAGTTCGTCGATCTGTTTTAAAAGGCTTTCATCATAAGGTCCTGCAAAGATTCGAAATTGAAGATCGGATCCGGAAAGGGGCAGTGCGGTGATATATCCGGGATATTTGGAGGCAGGATAGAGCTGATAAGCACTGTCGATGAGAGTGAGCCTTGTAGGGAGTGTGGAGCCGTCAACTTGAGCGACTCGATACCCTGAATTTAAAGTGGTGATGGGTTGTTGAATCAGCCCTAAAAATCCATTGCAATTACTAATCCAGTTAGGTCTTGTTTCCGGATAAGACGCAATATCTTTTTTGGGAAGATCAATCGTATCTACATCGAGTGAACCGTTTTTCGTGAATTGAAATCGTAAAAGAGGCGCATAGGAGTCTGCAAGAATTTCTACGTCAGGAACTCCGGAGCTGAGCCAAAGATGATTTTGATCTCCTGTCATCTCAATACTGAGATCAAAACAATAAGGTCCTCTTCTTTCTTCTGGAATGGAAAAGGTTTTGATGATTCTTCGATTGGAGTTTCTGGCTTCAAATTGGATGAGGTTTTTTTCAAAACGAGTGACTTTGTAATTTAAGTTTGCAATCGCAGGATCGTCACCGACAATCGCAAGAGCGTAGTATTGAGAAGGAAATGAAGAAAGCTGTCCTTGGGAGACGATAGGACGGCGAAGTAAGGGATAGTATCCTCCAAACATCCGATCTTGGCTGAGTTCGGTTTGCCCATTTTCTGAAATCCGGTAATAAGGTCTTAAAGGGAAATAGGCATTTTCAGGAGATCCTTTGATGATTTCACGATCAAAATCGATTTCTTTGATGATGTTATGCGGATTTTCTTTGGTTTTTTGAGGTAAATTGATCTCTGCAAGAGCGCCTCCTTTTGTTGAGAAAACAAGTTGCTGATACTCATTTTCTAAAACATAAAATTCTTCATCCGTATTGATTTCCGGAGGTGCAATTTGAGGATCGTTGTAGACGATGGTATGCAATTTTTGAAATTCACTCAGCGCTTTGATTTTTTTGGTTGCAGGATCAAAAATGCCTACAGGAACATAGTCATGATTGTTTTTAATGAGAGCAATGGCTGCATGTTCTAAGGAAGTATTATGGGCGAGTTGAAGTTCTGGATAGACTGAGAGAAGTTGTAGATCCAAGTTCTCTTCGAGAGATGGGATTTGAATTTTGGATTGTAAAGATCCTTGGGCGCGGTAAAAAACGGGTTCATTGGCATCTGCTGCAGAAGAAATAGGTTCTAGAGCAACGATTTGATGAGAAGAGCTTTTTGTATAAAGTGGAGATGGAAGGTTTTTTTCTTGAGAAAGGGTTAAAAATAGATTTTGACACAAGATGGCAGATCCAATTTTTTCTTGGGCTAAAGGGTCTTTGAAAAGAGATACGATGGGAAGATCTTCGATTTTTAAGAGCGCTGATTCTTGTTTCCTCTTTTCTTGGATGGGTTCTGCAAAGGCTATTGTTTCTGTTTTTTTTGAGTTTCTTTGATAATCAAACCATGTTTGAATGCAGAAGAAAGAAATAAATAAAGAAAGAGAAAAGAAAAGAGCTCGTTTATCCATATGAATCTACCATTGATTGGAGATTCAAGATACCATGAGAATGAATTCCTTGAAATAAGATTATTGTTCTCTTGCTTGGAGCTTTGCTTCAAGATCATTGACGAATTGAGTGAAAACTTCCGTGTCTCGTAAATTTTCGAGCCAATCGTCATCGAGCATTTCATGGATGGGAGGAAGGGTTCTCGCTGCAAGAGATTGATGAATGAGCCGCATGGCAATGTCTGTTTTTCCTAAAAGAGAATAAAGACATGCGAGGTGGTAGTGAGCGCCTGGGTGGCCTAAAACACCTGCTTTGGAAATTTTTTGCTCTGCGTCTTGATAGAATTGGTGTTGGAAATCGGGATCAAAGGTTTGTTCAGCTAAGTGGATGAGACAGATTCCAAAATCAAGCCAAATATTTTCATTTTCTTCATCATGTCGAAGAGCAAGTCTGAAAAAGGGGAGCGCTTTTTTATAATATTCGGCATCCAATGTTTGAGTTCCAAGCGACATGTAACATTCTGCAATGTAATGATGAATATGAGGGAAATCGGGTTCAATGAGAATCACATGCAGTAAAATTTCAAGCGCTTTTTTCAAGTGAGATTCTTCATTGCTAAATTCAGAGAGCCAATCGAGAGCTCTTGCGTATTTTACGAGCCATTCGGGATGGTGCAAAATGACTTCTTTATGATTTTGTAAAAGTGTTTCAAAGTGGGTGATGGCTTTTTCTAAAGATGGAAGGTCGTGCGTCATTTCGCTAAGATCAAGCAAAGCTTTGGCAGCATCAAAAAGAATGGATGGGCAAGATGGCTTTAAATCGATTGCTTTTGCAAAAAATCGCGTCGCTCTCATCTGAAGATCTTCTTGTTGCACTAAATCGGCGTAGTGTTGATGAATACATCCCAATGTGTGCCAATGTTCTGCAGAAGATCGATCAATGGAAAGGCCGTACTGGATTTTTTCAATGGCGATTTCAAAATAATCGGGATCTTCATAGTATCTTCCGAGACTGCAAAGACAAATGCCATAAGCATGCCATAAATCGGGGTCGTCCGGGAATGTGTCGGTGGCTTTTAAAATTTTTTGTTCCGCTTCAATGAGTAAGTCAAGTCTTCCCGTCACGATGCCTAAGTAGGAAAGAGATTCTACCCATTGAGCAATGATCAAAGGATCTTTTGAATCGAGAAGGGCTGCTCTTGCACAGTTTTCGATACTTTGACGAAGAAGTTTCGCATCTTCATTAATACGTCCTGATTCTGCAAGAATTTGAGCAAAGCTCAGCCACACATCAGGGGTTTTTGTGGAAATTTTGAGCGCTTGATTGTATGCGTGAGAGGCTTTTGCGATGTATTTTTCATCGACTGTGTTGACATAGAGCTGAGAATAATTTTCTGCCAAAGAGACCCAGCCGTCAAAATAATGAGGAGCCATTTCAACGGCTTTAATCATGTGGCTTGCTGCCTGAAAATAAAGCCTTGAATCATTGACGAGAAGGCCCAGTTCCAAATAGGCTTTTCCAAAATCATTAAAAAACTCAGGAGGCGGGTTCGGATGGAGCTTTAAAGAGGTTTCAAAGGAGTCGATGGCCAGTTTTAAATCGTGAGCTTCTCCTGAATAGGAGGCGATCTCTGTCCATACAATCCCATAGTCCCAATAAACTTCTGAGAGGATATCAGGATTTTTTTGATCCAAAGAAAGTGCTTTTTGGTATTTTTCTTTCGCTTCTAAATGAAAATGGTGCTCTTTGTGAAATCTTCCCAGTTGAAGAAGGGTATTTCCCCAGGCAACCCAAGCTTCAAAAAACTCAGGATGGATTTGCGTGGTATATTTAAAATATTTACTCGCTAAAAGAAGCGCTTTTTCTTTTCCTTCTTCAGATCCGTATTCAAAGAAAGCAAGGCCTTGTCGATACCAAATTTGGGGATTGTTCGGTTCTAATTGAGTCGCCGTTTCAAAGAGTTGTAAAGCGAGTAAATTTCCTTGAAGAAGAGCGATTTCTCCTTGGACTAGATTTTGATGCGCTAATTCTTTTTTTTGTTTTTCAGTGAGGACGCTCCATACAGTATTTTCTTGAGACGAAATGACATATTTTCTGGGGAAAAACCGAGAAAATATTTTGCGAATCGGATTTGCATGTATTGTCATAAAGGAGCGGATTATAGACAAGGACCATTTTTTTTCAAAGAAGTGAGTTTTAAGTTGTTTTTTATAAATGATTTATGATTCAATAAAAGGATTTTTTTGAGATGATTTTATCTTTGTTGAAATTGGAGGTTTATTGAAAAAATTTTCTAAGAGAATCGATTTTGCCTAAGGCGTTTGAAAGAAGTGAAGGTGGAGGTTGTTGAGGATCGACAAATACTATCGTTCGAGTAGAATTGTTTCCGACTTGAGCGATGGTTAATTCCCAGCCGTTTTTTCTATACTCTTGGATAAGAGGTAGAGTTAGATGATAAGGAACTTGTAAAGGATGACCTGCTACGTCTTTGGCAGTGAGTGTGCCAACTTTTGTCGTTGTGAAGGTGACAACGTTAGAGTTCTTGGTTGGGTATGTTATGCACATTTTAGTGACCTAAGTATAAATTTTTTTGATTAGATGTCAATTTCTATCAGTTTTTGCCGATCGATTTTTATCCCTGTTTTTGGAAGAGAAGAAACGATAACAAGCTTTTTTGGGATTTTATAGTTTGGTAAAAAATCTTGGGTGTAGCTTTGCAAAGATGCAAGAGTTAGTTCTTTGTTGATCACGGCAAAGGCGATTGGAATTTCTCCAAATTCTGCATCTTTTTTCGGGACAACTGCGACATCTTCTATTTCTGGCATCATCTTGATGTATTTTTCAATTTCTTCGGGTTGGATGTTTTCCCCTCCGCTGATGAATTGCCAATCTTTTCTTCCAATGATGGTAATCCCATATTCCGGATGAAATTGACCGATGTCTTTGGTTTGGAACCAGCCTTCTTGGTTTAAAGGGAGTGTGAGCGCATCATGTTCTAAATAGCCTTGGAAAAGACACTCTCCTTTGACCCAGATTTCTCCGTCGGTGTGGATATGCACTTCTCGTTTGAAAAGAGGAGCTCCTAAGTAATAAAGACCATCTATGGAAGGAGGCTTTTTTTTGAGAAGGACCATCGATCCCATTTCGGTAAGTCCGTATGTGACATGAATGGGTAGATTTTCCGGATAAGATCCAATGGGAGCTCCTCCTAAAAGAACGCATTCGAGATGTTTATAGAGGGGGAAAGAGCGATAAAGATGTGTTGGGACATAGGAGATGTGAGTGATGAGAGGATTTTTTTGGTCTAAGACGATTGCAGCTTTGGCTAAAATAGATCTTAAGATAATCCCTAAGCCGCCTACATGAAATAGAGGAAGAGAGAGGAGGTAGCGGTGCTTTTCGTGAAGAGATAAAGAGTGAGAAGCATTGATGAGAAGATTTTTTAAAGAAAGAACTGCAATTTTGGGAGTGCCTGTTGATCCTGAAGTCAAAAGACATAAAGAGGTATCAAAACATGAGGGTTTTGTTTGGATGCATTCGATGTTTGAGAGGTTATGGATAAAATGAGTGGTCGAGGTTCGTTTTAAAAAAGATGGGATCTCTTTTTGAGGGATTTTTGGGTTTATTAGAAAGATATTTGCTTTGAGGCGCCAAAGAGCAAATAAAAGAGCGATGCATTCGATAGATAAGGAGGGGTGAAAAGCAACTGTGTTAGAGATAGAAATGCCGGCTCTAGAGCATTTTTCAAGATAGGTATCGGCAAGTTGATCGATTTCTTGGAATGTAAAGCATCTTTGATCAATGATGCAGGGAAGATGAGGCGCTTCCAGAGCGCTTTTTTTTAAAGGACAATTGTACATGTATAGAGTGCAAGAAGAAGAGATGTTTTAGGAAGAAGAGGGATAAAGTCTTGAGCGGTATTTCCTCGAGCGCATTCTTGAATGAGGTAGAGCGCATAGAGAAGTGAGATGCTAGAAAGTGGAGATTGCCAAATGTTGATCGAGCAAGCCAAAAGAAGACAAAGTGCATATTCCCATTTGCCAAAGCGTCTTCCAAAGCGGACAATCAGTGTGTTTTTGTTTGCTTTTCGATCTGTGATTTCATCTCTCAAATTATTGGCAATTAAGATGGCTGAAGAAAGAAGACCCAGTGAAATGCTGATCATGAAAATTTCAACGCTGAAGAAAGAAGTTTGGATATAATAAGAGCCGACGGTTGCAATGGGGCCAAAGAAAAGAAAAACAAAAACTTCGCCAAGGCCAACGTAGGCAATGGGTTTAGGTCCTGCTGTATAGAAAATGCCAGAAAGAATGGCGATGATGGCAAGAAAGATTCCCCAAGTTCCTGTGATTTTAAGAAGAGGGATAGCAATGAGAAAAGCCATTAAAAAAGTGAGGGCAATTCCCCATTTCATCGCTTCTAAAGAGATCCACTTTTCTGAAATCGCGCGTTTAGGGCCTTGTCTTTCCTTTGTATCGGCTCCTTTGATAAAATCAAAATAGTCATTGGCAAAGTTGGTGCCGATTTGGATGAAAAGTCCAAAGCCAAGGGTGCAAAAAAAGAGGAAAGGATGGAACGCCGTTTTAGCGGCGAGGCTACTTCCAATGAGTACAGGACTGATTGAGGCAATCCACGTTTTAGGTCTTGTAGCGAGAAACCAAGATTTAAGAGCCATTTGCAAAACTCATTTGTCCGTTAAAATCGCCCTTTTGGGGCCATTTAAGTTCACTCTCCTTACCCAACCCACTAGGGGTTGGGTTCGTCGAAGTGAACCGGGCAGATGCTGCCCTCTTAAATTGCCCTGCTAGTTCGCTTACGCTCACCTGCTCCCCACTGCGAAGGTCATTGGACCTTCTACGTGTATCCGCAGTCATCGATTTTTCCGGGCAAAGCAGTTTTGCAAATTGGCTCTTAAGAGCGCTTTGGGAATTTGGAAAAATCCGGTTTTCGTTTTTGATTGAATGCATTGCGTCCTTCTTGTCCTTCTTCTGTCATGTAGTAAAGCATGGTGGCATTTCCTGCGAGCTCTTGTAATCCTGTCTGTCCATCGCAATCGGCATTGAGAGCCGATTTAAGACATCGAATCGCCATCGGAGAGAGCTGCATGATTTCTTGGCACCATTGTACGGTGGTTGATTCCAATTTTTCGTAAGGGACAACGCAATTCACAAGACCCATTTCAAGAGCTTCTTTAGCATTGTATTTTCGACATAAAAACCAAATTTCTCGAGCTTTCTTTTGTCCTACAATGCGAGACAGATAGCTTGCTCCAAATCCGCCATCGAAAGAGCCTACTTTAGGACCTGTTTGTCCGAAGATGGCATTGTCTGCGGCAATACTTAAATCGCAAACGACATGAAGGACATGGCCTCCCCCAATTGCATACCCTGCAATCATTGCAATGACAGGCTTTGGACAGGTGCGGATTTGTCTTTGAAATTCCAAGACGTTCAATCGATGCGTTCCTTCAAGATCTTGATATCCGGCATCGCCTCTTATTTTTTGATCTCCGCCGGAGCAGAAGGCTTCTTTCCCTTTGCCAGTGATGATGATGGTCCCAATTGTTGGATCGTTTCTTGCATCATGAAGCGCATCGATCATTTCATCCACTGTGAGAGGGCGAAAGGCGTTTCTGACCTCAGGACGATTGATCGTGATTTTTGCAATCCCTTCCCATTTTTCATAAAGAATGTCGGTATAGAGTTTGGCTCTTTTCCAGGCAATTAAACTCTCAAGAGTTGATATCATGATGATTTTCCTACGTGAAGCTGCGATTGTATATGAAGATCTAAAATTCTAGCAAATGCGAGAGGATTTTCTAAATGGATCATGTGAGCGGCATTCGGGATGATGTTTGCGTGTGGAAAAAGATCTCGATATCTTTGATCTTTTTCTCCAACTAAGATGAGTGCATTTTTGGGTTCTATATAAGACTGTTTGGCTAAACTAAAATGAAGAAGCGCTAAAGCGAGTTGTTGAGGATCATGTTCCAACCGTTTTGAAAGATCAGGTTTAAAATGACCAAAGAGAGGCTGTTCATACCAAAGACTTAAAAACTCTTTTAAAGAAAGTGTGCGAAGTTTTTCAGCCCATTGTTCATCGACTTGGAGTCTTTTCTTTTTTTCTTCTTCATTTTTTAGCCCCAAGTGCGAGGATGCTAAAGTTAAAGATGCAATTCTTTCAGGAAACAACTTTGCATATTGCAGAGCAAGACGCCCTCCTAAAGAATAGCCGACGAGATGAAAGGACCTGATGTTTGGCATCCATGTTGTAAAGTCAGTTGCAAATGGAGTCTTGCCATGTCCCGGCAAGCTGATTGGAATGCAATGGAATTTTGGCAAAAAAGAGATGACTGCATCCCAGTCTGAAGGATCTCCTAAAAACCCGTGAAGAAACACAATGGGAGTGTCGTAATCCATAGATCATTAAAGGTTTATGGTTTTTTGAATGCATTTTGTGCAGCGTTGGTTACTTTGGAAAGATCTATTTTAGGAATCGGTTTTGGAGGAGTGCGATTTTCTTCGGTTTTAGGAGGGGGTTGGTTGGATATTGGGTTGCTCATAGTTTTTCTCTTTTTTAAGGATTGATTGAGAAATTTTATTTTTTGAAGAGCTATATGTCAAAAAAAATCGGAGTTCATGATTTTTTTGCTTAAGTTTTTTTGAAATTCGGCATTGTTTTGGCGATTTGTGACAAGCTCTAAAATACCATGAAAAGGGAGATTGTTGGACAGTTCATTGACACGTAGATAAGGAAGATCGAACATCTTTCCAATCGATTCGAAATTCCATGCATGAGAGGCTGCAAATAAGGAATCTAAAAAGGGAGAGTTTTTAGAGGGGAGATAATCAAAAATATTTCCTCCAAAATTGTTGCAAATGATGAGAAGAATCGGTCGATTTTTTAAAAGTGAAAATGAATTTAAATCGTGGAGAGCTGTTTGATCTCCAATCAAGCCAATCATAGGAGAGTTTAAGCCGTCTGATAGACCCGCAATGGTTGCTATGTTTCCATCGATTCCGGAAACTCCTCGATTCGCAAAGATAAGAGGGCATTTTTTGGGGAAAAAGAATTGGTCTGCATAACGAATAGGCATGCTGTTTCCAAGATAAAGAGGAAGATCTGTATCCAAAAAATGCAGGCCCTTTGCTTCTGTAAAAGGATTCTCCTGAAAATGTGTATGGATGAGTGTGTCTATTTTTTCATCAAGGATTTTCCATTCTTCAAGCCATGATAGATCGCTTGGACTGCATTCGAGTGTTTCGCAAAATGGCTCAATATCCGATTCAACTCGATGAGAAATTCTTCTTTCGGGATCTTGAAGAGTGTCAAAAGGACTTATTAGAGTCATTGGACAATGTTTATCTAAAGAAAGAATGTGCTTAGATATAAAAGCATCTCCAAAATAGAGAATGTGATCTGGTTTTAAATCTATTTTGTGTTGAAGAATAAAATGAAAATGTCGAATTTGTTCATGAGTTTGAAATTGTCTTGCATTGGAAAGAATGTCTGCAAACACAGGCCATTTTAGTTTTTTAGCAAGAGATAGAATTGCTTTAGGATTTTTGACATTGCTTCCTATGAGAATGATTCCTTTTTTTGCATCTAGTTGAAAAGGAGGCGCTACTTTCTTAGCGAATGTATGAATGATCGCTTTTCCGGATAAAAAAGAAAGAGGGTCATATAAAGGCTCTTGAAGAGGACAATTGAGTTGTACAGGACCTATTGTTCCTTCCAAACTTTGAAAGACTGCTTGAGCGGTGATGGATCTTGCTGTTTTTTCGTCGATATGAGGTGCCAAATCAAACTGCCATTTCGTGATGGCTTGAAAGAGTTGTAGTTGCTCTGTGGTTTGGTTGGCTCCACATTTTCGAAGTTCGTGAGGTCTATCTGCTGTAAGGAGTATGAGAGGCGTTTTGCTATGATACGCTTCCATACAGCTGGGTGTCAGGTTCGCTACAGCCGTGCCTGATGTTGTGATAATGGCGGTGGGCTTTTTGGTTGCTTTACTCATTCCTAATGCATAAAAGCCGACACCTCTTTCATCAAAATGAATGAATGTTTTTGCTTTTGGATGTGCTTGCGCACAGATTGCAAGAGGTGCGCTTCTTGATCCCGGAGCGATGCAAAACTGTGAGACCCCTTGAAGAACAAGTTGGTCAATGATGTATGCAGCATACGTCATATTGTAAACATTTAGTCGTTTTTAGGAGAAAGAAGAGGGCTTCTGGGAGAAGTTGGTGCGCAAGTTTCTAAATCGGTCGGTAGGAATTCGATAGTATCTCTGTTGATTTTTGCTCTGTATTCTTCAGGATTTGCAAAAACGAGTCTAACCATTTGTAAAACTCTTTGAGACATTTGTAAGACACGATCATCTGGAGTTTTGCATTCTATTCGATCGGGAGTTCTCTGTAAGACCACATAACCATTGGAACTTTGTATGATGACTTCAGTAGGATACATTTTTTTCCCAAATTTTGATTTTTTCTCTATTTTTATAGAAGATTTTGATAAATACCGCACCTTTTTTGTTCTTTTTAGGCTATGAAATAGAGGGCTTAAGAAAAATTCCCTCAAAGGACCCATCGAGAATGCTTGTATAGTGTCTCGATGGGTTTATTTATAAGGATTAGCGTTTGAACCAGCTTTCGATCCAAGAAGCTGCACGATCTAATGCTCTTAATGTTCCTGCTGCCCAGCCTTGATTTTGTGCTTGCGTTGTTGATGCAGCGGGAGCGGCAGATGGTGGGGCTTGGATTGGAGAGGTTGAACGAGGTGATCTGTTAGATTCAGCGATTGTTGATGCAGCGGGAGCGGCGGCTGGTGGGGTTTGGTCTGGAGGGGTTGAACGAGGAGATCTGTTTGATTCAGCGATTGTTGATGCAGCGGGAGCGGCAGAGTTTTGATTTTCTTCAGCAGCTACTCTTGGGGTGTTTGGTTGAGAAGGTGACTTTCTTTGTGCTGCGGGAGCTGCAGGTTGAGAAGTTGCTTCAACTGCAGAAAAGGTTGGTTGAGAGTGTGCAGTTTCATTAGCCTCTATCGGGGAGATTGTTCGAAGAGCTAGGTTTGCTTGTGCAGCATTAGAGGGGGGAAGGGCTGGAGTTGCCGGACTGGTTGTTGGAGCTGCAGCAAGGGTATTCACCGGAGAGGTTCGACGGTGTGTAGCTTCTGCAGGGGCAGGTTCTTCTTCATCTTCTCTTGGAGAGTTTGTTAAAGAAATTGATTTTAATGTAACGGTGCCGTCTTCCGTGACGGTAGCTTTTAAATGTGTTGAGAGAGAATCTAAGTCTCGCAATGTTCTTAATGTTTGTAAGGCATGTTGTGTTAACTGAAGTGCTTTGTCTGTATGATCTGTGCAACTAAAACGGCCATCAGTGATGCTGATGTTTAAAGATCCATCGGTTATCGGAAGTGTTGTTGTGAAAGTCATAGATTTTCCTTCTATTAAGTTGATTGAGAGGTGAGAATTTTATGCTTCTAATGGATAGATGTCAAAAAAAAATTATAGACTGAAGAAATCATGGGCCCATGTGAATATGAACCCATGAGTGTGCTTTTTAAGCTATCAAACACGTCCAGGCGCCAGGATTTTTGGCTTGTTCAGGTTGAGGTTCGGATGGTTTCTTTTCAAAAGAGACTGTCTTTTTATCTTGGTCAACGACTGCAAAATGGGTGTTGTTTAAATCTGATAATTTTGCAGGATCGACAGGAGTTTGGATTTGAAGAGGGATTGTTAGTCCTTGATCAGATCGCTGAGCATATGTTTGTGGTCCGTTAGCATATACTGTCACTTGGTGCTCACCTCTTGGTGTGGATACTGAGTAGTGTGGTTGAAGAGATACTGTTTTTTTGTCTTGGTCAACGATTGCAAAATGGGTTGTCGCTAAGCCTTGTAATTTTTCAGGAGCGACAGGAGGTGTGATTGTAAGGTCTTGTGTTTTTCCTCCAGACAGAACTTGCATAGCTTTGACTTGAGATTCGGTTGCGATGCATGTTACTAGATTGTTGCCTCGTGGCGTAGAGATGCTCTCCCCTTCTCTAAAAAATGTTGTTGCTTCTCCTGCTGCTGGTAATGCTACTGACATATGTTTCCCCTTAATTTTTTGGTTGAAATGAGGAAAACTTTATACATTCTTTATAGAAATTAAGTCAAAAAATTTCTTGAAAAGAGGTTTGAAGAGTTTCATTTTGTGATTGAGCTCTTCCCATTCTTTTTCAGGAGTGGAGCCTTTGACGATGCCGCAGCCGGTGTAAAGGTGAAGATTTTCTCTTTCGATGAGAGCAGAACGGATTGCTACAATGAAATGGGCTTGTTCTTGGGTTGACCAGCCGATCACTCCTCCATAGAGACCTCTTTCAAAAGGTTCATTTTGAAGGATCCATTCACGCGCCTTTTTTTGAGGAGTTCCGCAAAGCGCAGGCGTTGGATGAAGTGCTTTGGCAATATCTAAATCAGAGATGTTGTCTTTGAGAGTCGCATTTGCAGTTTGGTGGAGGTGTTGTACATTTTGTGTTTTTTTGATGCCTATGGATGAAAAATGGATGGGATCTTTACAAAGAGGTTGAAGAGCTTTTTTGATGAATGCTTGAACAAATGCGATTTCTTCTCTTTTTGTAGGATCTTTTAAAAGCTCTTTTTCGAGCATTGTGTCTTCTTCTATGGTTTTTCCTCGGTAGGTAGTGCCTGCTAATGCTTCTGTAAAGAGTTGATTTTTTTCTCTTTTAAAGAGTGTTTCCGGGGATGCTCCTAGAAATGCTCTATTTTTTTCTAAAAGACAAAAAAGAGTTGCATTTTGTGACGATTGTTTTAGATGGGAAAGAATTTTAAGAGGATTTGGGGGTGTTTTACATTTAAAAGTGCATTTTCTTGCAAGGACCGCTTTTAAGATGTCTCCTTGATTGATTTTTTCAAGAGTCTTTTCAATGCATTGGATCCAGTTTTCTTTGGAAGGGAAAAATTGATGCTCTAGGATCGAAAGAGGGGATGATGGAGGAAGTTTTGAAAAAAGAGAAAAGGAGAGGATTTCTTGAGGCGATTGATCTTCAAATGGGATCATGAAAAATCGGGCATTTTGAGGTGGAGGATTCCCGTCTGGATCTATCCAATAGATCTTCAAGATTTCTCTCCAATATAGAGAGTGACTGCTCCAAGCGCCATAGGATGGAGTTCGATTTTGCTAAAGCCTGCTTGTTTTAAGAGATGAGCAAAAGCGTTTCCTGATGGAAATGATTCGATGGTTTCATTGAGATAGCGATATGCATTCATGGATTTGGATAAAAAACCGCCAATGCGAGGCAATATTTTTCTTAAGTAAAAAAGATAAAATGGCTGAATTGGTTTTGGAGGTAAAGAAAATTCAAGGATGAGACATTTTCCATTTTGTTTGAGAATACGATGGATTTCAAGAAGCGCTTTTTGTGGATTCGGCATATTTCGGATTCCAAAAGAAAGAGTTGCAACATCAAATGAGTTTTGTAGAAGAGGAATTTTTTCAGCGCTTGCATTGAGAAATTGCACTTTATCTTGGTAGGGCTTTTCTTTGATTTTTTTCTTTGCAATTTCGAGCATTTCTTGAGAAAGATCAAGTCCCACTACTTTTTGAATCAAGAGTTTTGGATTGGAAAAAAAAGAGATGATTTGATCGGCTGTTCCCGTTGCAAGATCTAGAATTTTGAGATTTTTTTGGTGAGGGATGTGATTTGTGAGTTTTTTTCTCCACACACGATCTCTTCCAAAAGAAAGAATTCGATTGATCGAATCATAGGTTGGTGCGATGGAGTTGAAAAGTTCAGGGCTTTTTGCTTTGTCAAGAGATGGCATGGGATGAAAATTCCTCTTGTTTTTGGGTTTCAATGAATAAAAGAGCTGCGGTGATAAAAAACATCAGTTTTCCTTGCTGAGAGAAGATGGGATAAAGATCACATCCTCCGATAAAAAGAAATCCGATGAAGATTGCAATTAAAGAAGCTGCTTTTGGGGTAAAGGAAGAGTGTCTGATTCTATTCGCAAGAACGCCAATGAAAAAAAGAAACGCAAAAAGAGCAAAAATTCCTGTTTCCGAGGCTAAAAAAAGATAAATGTTATGAGTGCCTGCCGGATATTCATTGGACCCAATGTACGCTTTTGCACTGACAGAAAATTGCTGAAATCCAACGCCTGAGATTGCATGATCTTGGATCATTTTTAGAGCTGTATCTTGGAGTGATGTTCGGATGCTATCTGAGCCTTGAACCATCGCATTATAATTGAAAATGCCGCCTCGATATAAAAATTGCTCTCCGAGAAGCCCAACATTGATGATGATGCTTGTGAAGATGGTCAGTATCAATGAGCTATATTTGGGATCTTTGAAAATGGATTTCCCTTGTTTGAAAAAGGCCCATGAAAACCAAAATAAAGTTCCTAAAACGGTGGCAAAAAGAGCGGATCTAGAATAACTCAAACAGAGGGCGAAAAATTGAAAAAGCAAAGAAAGACTTAAGAGCCGTCGTTTTTTATGATTTTCGGCGTCAAAGATCAATGCATAAGAAAGCAAAATGGAGACAAAAAGAAATCCTCCAAATACATTGCAGTGAGGCAATGTTCCTGAAACACGCCATAGATTCGAAGATCCTGAATAGGAAAAAAAATGATCCAAAATCCATCGTTTCCCTTCGGGCATGAAAAAAGAAGCGGTTGCCTGTGTTGGCTCCCCTAAAATTCTAAGACCTAAAGATCCTTGCATGAAATATTGAGTGATGGCAATAGCGCTTTGAAAAAGAGCCGAGATGACAAATGCATGAAGAAAGATAGAGGTTCTTTTTTCTGAATGGGGAATTTGTGTCATCCAGGCAAAAAGAGCAATAGGAGTGAAAAGCTGTAAAAGGCGCGTATAGACAAGAGGATAATGAGAGAGAGGCGATGTGAGAAGAGAGAAAAGAGCGCAAATTAAAATGATCCATAAGGGAGATGTTTCTTTTTTAAAAAAAAGAGCGCGCAAGCGTTCTTTGAAACATAAAAGGGCAAAGCAAAATAAAAGAAGCGCGATGAAGTCGGAGGGGTAAAAATAGATATTTTTATCGAAATCTAAAGGAAGAGATAAGCCTTCGGGGATGATTTTTAAAGAGAAATGTCGAAGTGGTTTGTCATATTTATGTTCTATAGGGATCGCAAAGATTAAAATAGCTAAAAGAGCAGTAGAGACTTGAACTCCGATTTTTTGGAGTTTGTTTTTGAAAGCTTTCATGAGTGAGTCAATTGCAAAACTCAGTTACTTAGTTAGTAGCGCCCTTTTAGGGTTATTTATACCGAAACAACTTGAAGAATCGGGAAATGGAGGACGAAGCTTTGCTTCGCCGTAATGCGAGTTTCTCGCCATTTGGCAAGGAGGTTCTCCTTCAAATTTGCATGCGGAGCGAGTGACCATTGCCGAGAGGCAAGGTAAGAGTGAGCATGCGAATTTGAAGGTAAAACCAACGCAGCCAAAAAACGATTCTTCAGGTTGTTTCGGTATAAGTCCACTCTACGGATTATATAAAACACGTTGTCCATGAAACCGAGGTAGCCGGGGCCCCGTTTCGGGGTGACTACCTCAAGTTTATGAGTCATTGCCATTTAGTCTTTAGAATGACGCTTTCTGTCGTTTTCCGTCAAATAAAGTTTTCTCATGCGGATGAAATTGGGTGTCACTTCGACAAGCTCATCATCGGCGATATAGTCGATCGCTTGTTCGAGAGTGAACTTGCGAGGCGGTGTGAGAATGATGTTTTCATCGCTGCCGGCAGCACGGACGTTGGTGAGCTGCTTTGCTTTTGTGGCATTGACGATGAGATCATTATCTCTTGCATGCTCTCCGACAACCATTCCTTCATAAACATCATCTCCGGGACCGACAAAAAGAGATCCTCTTTCTTGTAAGTTGAAAAGAGCATATCCGTTTGCTTTTCCGGGGCCATTAGAAATAAGAACGCCGCGGAGTCGATTGATGATTTCTCCTTTCCAAGGAGCAAAAGAATCGAAAATCGATGTCAATACGCCAAGACCTGAAGTGCGTGTTAAGAAATCGTTGCGATATCCCATAAGACCTCGAGTAGGAACCAAGAATTGAAGAGTGGTCAGGCCATGTTCAGACGTGTCTAAAGATTGCATTTCTCCTTTTCTTCGAGAGAGATCTTCGATGACTGTTCCTGCAAAGCTTTCCGGCACTTCAACATGGACTCTTTCGAGCGGTTCCATGGTAATCCCATTTTCTTCTTTCGTAATGACTTTGGGTTTTGAAATGCCAAGTTCAAACCCTTCTCTTCGCATTGCTTCGATGAGAACGGCAAGATGGAGCTCTCCTCTTCCGCAAACACGAATGGCATCGTCTCTACCGGGAATTTCTTCGATTTTTAAAGAGATATTGGCTCTTTTTTCCTTCAAGAGCCTTTCTCTGAGTTTATTCATGGTGACGTGTTTTCCGTCGCGCCCTACAAAAGGACTTGTATTGACCAAGAATTCAACAGAGACGGTAGGTTCTGCTAACGTGATTGGTGGTAATTGAACAATATGGTTTGGATCGGAAAGAGTATCTCCGATTTCTACTTCAGGAATTCCGGAAAGTGTTACAATGTCTCCAGCGCCGGCTTCAGGAATCTCAATTTTTTTAAGTCCTAAATGTCCTTCGATCTTGACGATTTTATGATTGGAGTGATTCCCATTTCGATCAACACGAACAACGGTATCTCCTTTCGAGATTTTTCCTTCTAAAATCCTTCCGCAAGATTGTCTTCCTAAGTAGTCATCATAAGAAATGGTTGCAGCCTGACAGAGGAATGGAAGATTTAAATTTCCGGGAGGAGGTGGTGCTTTTTCGATAATGAGTTCGAATAGGGGGGATAAATCTTTTCTTTCATCCGTGAGTTTTCTCATGGCAAAGCCATTGAAGCCTGATGCGTAGATATAAGGGAAATCGAGCTGTTCATCATTGGCTCCAAGCTCTAGAAAGAGGTCGAATGCTTGGTTGAGAGTTCTGTCCGGAGCTGCGTGAGGACGATCGATTTTGTTGAGAACAACGATCGGTCGAAGACCCATTTTGAGGGCTTTTGAAAGAACGAATCGTGTTTGAGGCATTGGTCCTTCTTGCGCATCGATGAGGAGGAGAACGCAGTTGACCATGCCAAGGACTCTTTCCACTTCTCCTGAGAAATCGGCGTGTCCCGGGGTGTCGATGATGTTGATTTTGTAATCCCCATAATAGACGCAGGTATGCTTTGCAAAAATGGTGATGCCTCTTTCCTTTTCTTGGTCATAGCTATCCATGACTCGTTCAGGCACTTTTTCATGTTCTTTAAAAATTTTTGACTGCTTGAGCAAATTGTCAAGGAGAGTTGTTTTCCCATGGTCAATGTGGGCGATAATGGCAATATTTCTAATTTTTTCTGGATCGTGCATAGCGAATGATTCTACTGATTTTGGTGAATTAATTTCTATTAAAATCCCTCTCTTGATTTAAAGGGAAAATACTCTTATGCTTATTGGGTAACAGGAGGAGGGTCATGGAAATCCATGAAGTTGATGAAACTGAAGAAAAAACAGAATCCCAAATCCTGGAATCTCAGACAGGTCGCATTGATGATTTGTTAAAAGAAAAGTTGGAAAGAGCTTTTCATAAACAAACATCGAAGATTCGCCTTCACGATATTGCAAAAATTGCCTGCGAACATTCTCCGATTGACTTAGCTTATGGGGCCTCTCACTTACCCCCCAATGTCAGGCCTGTTCTTTATGAAAATTTACCCAATCGCGAAGCCAAAATCAAATTTCTTGTCAACACAGACAGCGACACAAGACTTGCGCTTTTTAGACAGCTCGATGATATCGAGTTAAAGAAAATTTTCGAAAGAGTTCCGATTGACGAAGCTGTATGGCTTGTTGAAGACATGCCGGAAAGACGTTTTCGACGTTTAATGGAGTTGATTGATTCGAAACGAGCGAGTCGGATTCGTGAATTGAAAAAGCATGACCGTAAAAGTGCAGGGCGTTTGATGACGTCTGAATTTTTTGCTTTTACGATGGATATGACGATTGGAGAGGCCGCTGCTTATATTCGAGATAATCCGCGGATCGATTTCACAAAAGGAATTTTTATTTTAAATCATTCGGGTGAGCTGCAAGGATATGTTCCTGCCCGAAATATGATGATCAATTCTCCCAATACTCCATTAAGACAGGTAATGCGTCCTGTTCTTCATAAAGTAACGCCGGATGCAACGCGAGAAGAAGTGATTGATATCGTAGAGCGTTATAAAATTTCTTCACTCCCTGTTGTGAACATTGATAATGATCTTGTTGGAGTCATTGCTCACGAGGATGTTGTGGAAGCCATGGAGGACATGGCCGATGAAACGATCGCCCGCATGGCAGGTACAAATGAAAAATTTACTTCTCACGACTCTGTACTTCGTCGTTTCCTCACGAGAGCTCCTTGGCTTTTGGTGACTTTGCTAGCAGGTCTTTTGAATGTAGGGGTCATGTCTTCGTTCCAGAAGCATGAAGGCGGCATTTTGACATTTGCTCTTTTTTTTGTTCCTTTGATTACGGGGATGTCCGGAAATATTGGCCTTCAGTGTAGTACTGTTTTAATTCGTATCATGGCGATGGGCGGCCTTTCCGTTGGAAGCCGTAAAGAAACAATCATTAAAGAATTGTTAAGTGGATTATTTACCGGGGCAATTTTTGGGATTTGCAGTGGTCTGATTGTCTATCTTTTTGATTGGATGAGTGGAGGCGCCCTTGGATCTTCGACGCCATTTGTTGTGTCTACTGTCGTGAGTATTGGTTTGATTGGGAGTTGTTTTGCAGGGACTTTCCTTGGAGTCTTTTCTCCTCTTTTCTTTGCCCGGATTGGGGTTGATCCTGCGATTTCCGCAGGACCTATTGTGACAGCCTTTAATGACTTTCTTTCGATGACGATCTATTTTGTCATCGCTTGGGGAGTGAGCAGTTTGTTTTACTGATTTGTGTATACCGATTCTTCAGGTTGTTTCGGTATACCGATTCCACATGGCTGCTGTAGCGATCGCTGCTGGCCCGATGACTTGAATATTTCTTCCTACGAATCTACCGATATAAGCTCCGGGTATTGCACCTGCTGCCATGATGTTGATTCCAAGAGGGGGATATAAGAAAGGAAGCGGTCCCGCAATGCTCATTGTAGAGCCCACCATAGAGGCGGCGCCGAAGCCAGCACCCAAAATTATTCCCATTTTTTCGCACCGCCTTCTGAAAGCATTCTCCTTCAGTACATTGGGAGGTGTTTCTGGGGTGACTTTGGCGTCAAGCGCTCTATGATGAATTCGTCCTGTGAGCGTAAGTGCATTGGGTTGTGGGGGTGGTACGGGAACGATTGCTTTGCTTAAGGGGGTGAATGGCGTGATCGCATTGAATGGTGGTGTTGCTGGAATGATTGCTTTCAATGGATTTAAGTTTGTTCTTAACATAAAATAATCCTTTTAATTATTAACATCTATTTTAATATTATTATTCGATAATTACAATATAGTAATAATTTTAAGGAACAATTGTGAGTTGTGTTGGGCGGTGATAGATGACGGTGGAGGGTTGCTTGAGTTGCCATTCTTGGGCGATGCCGGGTAAATTCAATGTATAATGAGAGAGGGAGAAGATATTTTTCCAGTTTTTCAGGGGAGCAGTGAGTTGTTCTTGCGGTTTATTGAGTTGTCGGAAGGCTGATCCTCCATCGCCGAATGCTTCTCCAAGCGCTGTCCGAAGAGGAAGCAAAAAGCAGGCTGCAAAAAAATCTCCGATACGATGAAAAAGAGAGTGGATCTTGGATATGCAAGAATCAAAGGTTTGAGGAATCATTCTCGGTTTGTTTTCTTTCCACCAGGTGATTGTTTTGTCTTTCCATTCTTTGAGTTGAATTCCGATTGTTTTGATGATGTCAGGACAGATACGGTGGATTGTTTCTTTTAAAGAAATTTGAGTTGGGATTTTAATGTTTGCAGCTAAACAGGCTTGTTCAGCATAAACAGAACAGTTTTGGTGAATAAAATTAAAGCCAATTTCATTGCCTAGATAGATGCTGTCGTAGTGGTATTTTTTGGTGAATGTGTAGAATTTATTGGCTTCTTCTTGGGTGATTGGGATGTTTGTGACGATTTTATCGTGATCTGTGTATTCATAAGCGTCCGGACTTTGAAATCTTCCTTGCGTTGTCATGCAAGGGAATAGAGAGTTGTTTTTTAGACCATATCCAACTTCGTAGACCTCTCCCGCATGAGTGTTGAGATTCGGATTGTCTTTGCCAACAATGAGGCGAAGATAGGGATGTTTTGGATTTCTTAAAAGTTGATGAAAATGACTTGTCCCATTGGGAACATGGGAAGTCACATATTGGAGGATAAACGTTCTTTCTTGATTGAGTTCTTGTCTTTCTTCGATGGATAAATGAGCTTCTTCGGGACGAATGAATTCATGAGCTTTCTGAAGAGTTTTTAGATATTCTTGTTCATCGAGTGTGCTAATGGGTGTGTGTGCGGATAGATAGGGATGATGTTTTTGGAGTCCTTTGCCATTATCTAGGTAGGTGTAGACTTCTCTTGTTTCTCGATCGATGAGAAAAGGCTCCTTGTAAATGTTTGATTTTTCAATGGAAAAACGTTTTTGAAGTTCATCTTCTGTATGCCAAACTCCTTCTACAAGAAGCCCCGGCTTTCCATCTTTTAAGGAGATCAAATCTTTTGAAATTTTAATTTGATTGAGGATTCTTGATTTTTTTAGAAATTCAACGAATTTTGGAAAACGGTGAAAAATTTCTGTCGGTTGTCTTGATTTTTGCCATTTATTGAAATTTTCTTGATTTCCCGGATGAAGATACTGAATTGTAGGCCTTAAAAGAGCGACATTACGATCAAAAACTTGAAGAATTTTTTTTGTCAGAGGATTGGATGCATATCTGAGGATGAATGCATCGGCAAGTGCCATCATGTCTTTTTCTGAACTTTGAATATGGGTGTTGAAAAATTGAGTTACTTTTTGAACTTCTTTTTGAAGATCAAGGGGTCTTAAAAAAGAATCCCATCGATCATGTGTTTTTAAACTATTTGTTGCTAGATCAAGGTAAAGATGTGACCCGCAATGAAGTCGATTTATTTCTTCAGAAAACATCGATTTTTTTCTCCGGATCTATTTTATTTGGTTTTCGGTTTTTTTTATACACTTACAGTATAAGCGCGTTTGCCATCCTCTGTGTTATCCTGCCGCGAACGAAGTGAGCGATCCTGCCGGCGAAGCCGATCCTGTTCCTTTTTAATATCTTGAAAGGTTTCACAAATATAGGTACCAATTAACCGGATGAACCATTAGCTCGGCTAACTAAGCCCTGAAGGGATGGGATTTAAGCTTCGAGCCGCCCGTTCAAGAATCGGGTTTCTTCTCGGGGCCTTTCAACTGGAATGGGGATAAACCATTAAGGCACGATCGTTAATTGGGTTTGATTTCTATAGATGACGGTGGAGGGTTGTTTGAGTTGCCATTCTTGGGCGATGCCCGGCAAATTCAATATATAATGTGACAGGGAGAAGATGTTTTTCCAGTTTTTAAGGGGAGGCGTGAGTTGCTCTTGCGGTTTATTGAGTTGACGAAAGGCAGATCCTCCATCGCCGAATGCCTCTCCAAGCGCTGTCCGAAGAGGAAGAGAAAAACAGGCTGCAAAAAAATCTCCGACGCGATGAAAAAGAGAGTGGATCTTGGATATGCAAGAATCAAAAGTTTGCGGAATGATTCTTGGTTTGTTCTCTTTCCACCAAGCGATTGTCTGGCTTTTCCATTCTTTGAGCTGAATTCCGATTTTTTTGATGATGTCAGGACAAATGCGATAAATTGTCTGTTTTAAAGAGATTTGAGTGGGTATTTTGATATTTGCAGCAAGACATGCTTGTTCAGCATAAACAGAGCAGTTTTGATGGGTTAGATGATAGCCAACTTCATTGCCTAAATAGATACTGTCAAAATGATATTTTTTGGTGAATGCATAGAATCGATTGGCCTCTTCTTGAGTGATGGGAATGTTTGTGACGATTTTATCAAAGCCCTCTATATATTCATAAGCGTCCGGATTGAGAAAGTGGCCTTGAGTTGCAGATCCCGGCAAGAGTGTTGTTTTGCGGAAATATCCGGCTTCATAGACTTCGCCTACTTGAGTTTGTAAGTCAGGATTGTTTTGTCCAATGACGAGACGAAGATAGACGTGTTTGGGATTTACAAGAAGTTCATGGAAATTGCTTGTTCCACATTGACGCCACGCTGTGACGTACTGCAAAATGAAGGTCCTTTCTTTATTTTTTTCAGCTCTCTCTTCTTGGGTTAAATGGGCTTCTTCCGGACGAATGAACTCATGAGCTTTTTCTAATGTTTTGAGATATTCTTCTTGGCTGAGTGTGCTGATAGGACTCATAGATAGATAAGGATGGTGTTTTTGAAGTCCTTTTCCGTTATCTAGATAGGTATAGACTTCTCTTGTTTCTCGATCCATCAGAAATGGGCTATTGTAGATGTTTGATTTTTCAATGGAAAAACGTTTGAGAAGTTCGTCTTCTGTATGCCAGACTCCTTCGACAAGAAGTCCCGGTTTCCCATCTTTTAAAGAGAGCAGATCTTTTGAAACTTTGATTTGATCGAGAATTTTTGAGGTTTCTAAAAATTCAGAGAATTTAGGGAAATGGTGAAAAATGTCTGTAGATTGTCTTGATTTTTGCCAATTATTGAAGCTTCTTTGATTCTCCGGATGAAGATATTGGATCGTGGGTCTCAAAAGAGCCATGTTGCGATCAAAAACTTGAAGAATTTTTTTTGTTAGAGGGTTGGATGCGTATCTGAGGATGAATGCATCGGCAAGCGCTGTTGTTTCCTTGGCCTCTTTAGGATCTTTAGAGGGATGAGCATTGAAAAATTGAGCGACTTTTTGAATCTCTTTTTGGAGTTCAAAGGGTCGAAAAAAAGAATCCCATCGATCATGTGTTTTTAAAGTGTCGGTGATTGGATCAACATAAAGATGCGATCCAGAGTTGAGTTGGTCGATTTCTTCAGAAAACATCGGTTTTTGATTTTTTTGGCTTACAGTATAATTTTTTTTATTTTTTTAAAGAAATTGTTTTTTTTGAGCCTCTTTGTTATGAAACTTTAAGAGGACATTTTCACGATGAAAAAAAAAACGGATCCGACGCTTCCAACAGGGAAAAAAATAGCCGATCTTTTACCGGAGATTTTAGCGGGAATTGGCGCTTTAAAGCCAAATCAGACGGAGGCTATTTTTCATTATTTTTGTTTTCTAATTGGGGAAAAAATGGCTCCATTTACAGAGATTCTTTCATTTAAAAATGGGGTCTTGACCATCAAGGTAAAAAGTGCGACACTATATGCTTTCATGTGTCAGCATGAAAAGGGGAGACTTTTAAAAGAGCTTCAAAAGAAATTTCAGCTTCGAGATCTCGTTTTTCGAATCTGAGATTAAACATAGAAGGAAAAGGCATGACAACAATGGCGGAAGAAAAAAAGTACGATGCAAGTTCGATCACAATTCTGGAAGGTCTTCAAGCGGTTCGAGAACGCCCGGGGATGTATATTGGGGATACTCATTCGAATGGATTGCATCAACTCGTCTATGAAGTTGTTGATAATAGTATCGACGAGGCTTTGGCCGGGTTTTGTACGACAATTATGGTCACTTTGCATGCCGATGGAAGTGCCGCGATCGAAGATGATGGTCGAGGAATCCCTGTAGAGATTCATGCGAAAGAGTCGGTCAAGCAAGGACGGGAAGTTACTGCTCTTGAAGTCGTAATGACGATTCTTCATGCGGGTGGTAAGTTTGATAAGAATACGTATAAAGTATCCGGTGGATTGCATGGGGTTGGCGTTTCCTGTGTGAATGCTTTATCCAATAAATTGGTCGCAACGGTCTCTAAAAATGGCTTTATCTATGAAATGATTTTTGAAAAAGGCAAGCCAATAGGACCTTTAAAAAAGCTGGGAGAGACGAAGAAAAGAGGGACAAAAGTTACGTTTTACCCCGATGACACCATCTTTTCTGTAACCAGTTTTGATTATGATATTTTAGCCAAAAGGCTTCGCGAGCTTGCCTTCTTAAATAAAGGGATTACGATTGTTTTCCAAGACGAGCGCTCTGATCGAGAAGCTGTTCGTTTTAATTATCAGGGAGGTCTTTCTTCCTTTGTTTCGTATTTGAATGAAGGGAAAGTTCCTCTTTTCCAAAAACCGATCTATTTGACAGCTGTGAAAGAGGGTGTGGATGGACCGGTTGACTTTGAAGTGGCTATGCAATGGAATGATACGTATACGGAGAACATTTATACGTATGTGAACAATATTGCGACAAGACAGGGCGGTACCCACTTAACGGGATTTTCGACAGCTTTAACGCGTGTTTTAAATAATTACATGAAAGGCCATTCACTTGTGAAAAGTGATAAAATTTCTGTGAGCGGCGAAGATATGAGAGAGGGACTTACAGCAGTGATCTCTGTCAAAGTTCCGAATCCTCAGTTTGAAGGACAGACGAAGCAGAAATTGGGAAATAGTGAAGTTGCAGGGATTGTTCAGACGATTGTTGGAGAAGGCTTGACTGTCTTTTTAGATGAGAATCCGGCGATTGCTAAATTGATTGTAGAAAAAGCAGTCATTGCAGCTCAAGCTCGCGAGGCGGCTAAAAAGGCAAGAGAGCTGACGTTGCGAAAAACAGCGTTAGATGGCGCCCGTTTGCCTGGGAAATTGGCAGATTGTCAAGAGAGAGATCCAGCTCTTTGTGAGATTTATATCGTTGAGGGAGATTCTGCGGGCGGTTCTGCAAAAATGGGTAGGGACCGTAGATTTCAAGCGATTTTACCAATTCGTGGTAAGATTTTGAACGTTGAAAAAGCGCGCGTTCAAAAGGTTTTGCAAAATACAGAAGTAGGATCGATGGTTGCGGCGCTAGGTTGTGGAATTGGCGTTGAGAATTTCAATCTATCGAAGCTTCGTTATCATAAAATCATCATTATGACCGACGCCGACGTCGATGGATCTCACATTCGTACGCTTCTTTTGACGTTCTTTTATCGTCATATGCCGGCGCTCATTGAAAATCGATATGTGTATATTGCGAATCCTCCTTTATTCCGTGTCACTCGTAAGAAGACAAGTCAATATATTCATTCGGAAAAAGAGATGGATGAGTATTTATTAAGACTTGGAATGAGTGATATTCTTTTGCGAACAGCTGGGAGTGAAAATTCCTTAGATAAAGAAAACATCGAGAGATTGATGACGGTGATTGGGGATTTGGAGACTTTCATTGCATCGATTGAACGGAAAGGGATTTTATTTAGAGATTTTGTTCATGCGCAAAAAGGGGGATCTTATCCTCGCTACCAGGTTGCTTTAGGAGATAAAATTGAGTACGTATATACAGAAGAAGAGCTTGTTTTGTTGAAAAAAGAAAATGAGGCTATTCAAAGAAAGACTCATGAAGAGACTCTCTCTTCGATTCCTCCGGAAGAGGTGACGGAAGAAATGCGCACTCTGGTGTTAAAACCTCTTGGCTTTGTGGAACTTTTTGATCCGAACCGATTGAGTTCTTTAATCGAAAAACTGGGTTCATTTGGTTTGTGTTTAGAACGTTATCTGATTGCCGATGGGGCTCTTTTTGATCTTTTGGAAGAAGGAAATCGCACTGTGACTTTATATACGTTGAAAGAAGTGATCGATGCGGTCCGTACCAATGGGAGAAAAGGCGTAGAAGTACAAAGGTATAAAGGTCTTGGAGAGATGAACGCGGATCAGCTTTGGGAAACTACGATGAATCCGGAAGTTCGAACGCTCATTCAGGTGAGCTTGCCGGATGCGATTGCAGCAGATCGCATGTTCTCCATGTTGATGGGTGAAGAGGTAGAACCTCGTCGTAATTTTATTGAGCAGCATGCTCTTTCAGTGAAGAATTTGGACGTTTAAAGGAGTCTATGTCATATACGAAAGATGAAGCGATTATTGGCAGAAATGTCGAAGAGGAGATGAAAGAGAGTTATCTTCGCTATTCGATGTCCGTCATTATTTCCAGAGCATTACCTGATGTGCGTGACGGGTTAAAGCCTTCGCAAAGACGCATTCTTTACGCGATGAGGCAGTTGAATTTGACTCCGGGTGCCAAACATCGTAAATGTGCTAAGATTTCCGGAGACACTTCCGGGGATTACCACCCACACGGTGAAGGGGTGATTTATCCAACGCTTGTTCGTATGGCTCAAGACTGGGCGATGCGTTATACCTTAATCAATGGACAAGGGAACTTTGGATCGATCGACGGAGATCCTCCTGCGGCGATGCGATACACAGAGGCAAAGCTGACATCCGCTGCCATGGCGCTCATGGAAGATTTGGATAAAGAAACGGTTGATTTGGTTCCTAACTACGATGAAACAAAGATGGAACCAACTGTGTTTCCTGCGAAGTTTCCGAATCTTTTGTGTAACGGATCTTCAGGGATTGCAGTGGGTATGGCAACGAACATCCCTCCTCACAATCTTCAAGAGCTCATCAACGCAACGCTTCTTGTATTGAACGATCGTTCCGTCAGTATTGATGAAATCATGAAAGTGATGCCGGGCCCTGATTTTCCAACAGGCGGCATTATTTGTGGGTATCGAGGCATTAAAGAAGCGTATCATACAGGGCGAGGAAAGTTGATTTTACGCGCTTCTATGCGAGTTGAAGATCTTCCCAACCAAAGACAACAGATTGTTGTGGATGAAATTCCATACAACGTCAATAAATCAAGGTTGATCGAGCGTATTGCAGAGCTCATTCATGAAAAAGTCATCACAGGTCTTTCCGATATTCGGGATGAATCAGATAAAGACGGCTTAAGAGTTGTTTTAGAGTTGAAGCGGGGAGAAATTCCTGAAGTTGTGTTCAATCAGCTCTATAAAAACAGCGATCTTCAGGTGACGTTTGGCTGCAACATGCTAGCGCTGGATAAAGGTCTTCCTCGCACGATGCACATTAAGCAATTCATTACTTCTTGGATTGAGCATCGCATCGATGTGATTCGCCGAAGAACTCGTTATGAACTTGCGAAAGCGGAAGCTCGCGCTCATATTTTGGAAGGTTACTTACGAGCTCTTGACCATTTAGATGAAGTGGTTAAAATCATTCGCTCTTCAACGAATCGAGATTCTGCAAGAATTGAATTGATGGGCCGTTTTTCTTTGTCTGAAAAACAGGCAAATGCGGTTTTAGATCTTCGGCTTTATCAATTGACAGGCCTTGAATCTGAAAAAATTCAAGCAGAATACAATGAGCTTTTGCAAAAGATTGCTCATTATAAAGCGATTTTAGCATCAGAAGGCTTAGTCAGAGGGATTATTCAGGAAGAATTGGAAGATCTTCGGAAAGTTCATAAAGCAGAAAGAAAAACAAAGATTGTGGCTGCTGAAGGTGAATTCCAGATGGAAGATCTCATTGCCGATGAACAGGTGGTGATCACAATTTCCAGCGATGATTATATTAAGCGTATGCCGATTGATACGTTCCGAGAGCAAAAGCGAGGCGGAGCCGGCGTGATTGGTATGGAGATGAAAAAAGAAGCCGATATTTTGAAAAATATCTATGTGGCTTCAACGCATGATTATCTTCTCATTTTCACATCCTTAGGACGTTGCTATTGGACCAAAGTATGGCAGATTCCGGAAGCGGGTCGAAGAACGAAAGGTCGTCCAATCATTAACCTTTTGGAAGACTTAAAAGAGAATGAAAAAGTAGCAGCGATTTTGAAAGTTCGTAATTTTGAAGAAGAGGCCTATATTCTTCTTGCCACATTGAAAGGAGTGGTGAAAAAGACAGAACTCTCTGCTTACAGCAATCCTCGTAAAACCGGTGTGTTTACATTGAATATCGATGAGGGCGATGAGCTCATTGCGGCAAAAATTGCCCGAAAATTAGATCAGATCATGCTTTTTACCCGAGATGGGATGGCAGTTCGTTTTGATGAATCTTTAGTTCGAGAAGTGGGGCGTGTGGCTCGTGGGGTGAGAGGAATCTCCTTGAAAAATGAGCAGGACCGAGTGGTTGGTTGTGAAGTGGTATCGCCTGATCATACGATTTTGATTGTGTGTGAAAATGGATATGGCAAACGATCGAATGTTGAAGATTTTAGACAGACAAATCGAGGCGGTAGCGGAGTGCGTTCAATCATCACATCCGAAAGAAATGGAATGGTTGTTGCCGCATTGAATGTTTCTGATAAAGATAGCGTGCTTCTCATGTCTCAGATGGGACAAGCTGTACGAATTCCAATGACTGATGTTCGTGTTCTTGGAAGATCGACTCAGGGAGTACGTCTTGTGAACTTAAAAGAAGAAAAAGATTTTGTTGTAGGAGCTCAGAAGATCGAAGAAGCTGCAGAAGAAGTAGCGACAGAGGGAGATCTTGTTTGATAAAGGGACTTTTCATTACGTTTGAAGGGGGCGATGGGGCCGGCAAAACGACGTTAATGGATGGAATCCTAAAGACTTTAACCTCTCGGGGTTTTCCCGTTGTAAAGACGAGAGAGCCCGGGGGAACATCTTTAGGGGAGGCTGTTCGACAACTCGTTCTTCAGAAAAGAGAAGAAATTTTGTCTCCAAGAGCAGAGCTTTGTCTTTTTTTGGCATCGCGTGCGCAGCATGTTTTTGAGGTGATTTTGCCTGCCTTAAATCAGGGTGACATTGTTCTTTGCGATCGGTTTCATGATTCTTCCGTGGCGTACCAAGGAATCGCAAGGGGACTCGGCGCCTCTGAAGTGGCTCACATGAGTTCTTTTATTGCAGAAGGATTACAGCCGGATCTGACCTTCTATTTGGATGTCCCTCCTACAGTAGGTCTTGAAAGAGTGAAAGGGTCTCGATCGGAGGATCGCCTTGAATCTGAAGAAATTGCATTTCACGAAAAAATTCGACAAGCCTATTTGGAACTTCAAAGAAATCATCCCCATCGAATGAAGCGATTGGATGGACTGAAATCATCTCATGAAGTTTACGTGGAAGCGATGGATATTTTAAATCAGTATGTGATTGATTGACTCATGGATTTTGATTCTTTATTGGGCAATGCTCCAATCAAGGCTTTTCTTCAAAGATCGATTGAGCGTCAGACTCTCTCTCGTGCGCTTGTGTTTGCAGGCATTGAGGGAATTGGAAAAAGTCTTTTTGCAAAAGCGCTTGCAAAGAAGCTTCTTTTATCTTTAGACGATCGTGTAATGAAAGAGACGCATCCCGACTTTCATGTGATTCGTCCCGAGGGGAAAACAGGAACCCATTCAATGGACTCTTTAAGAGCGATGATTGATAAGGTCCATGAAGCTCCTTTTGAAGCTCCTAGAAAAGTATTTGTGATTGAAGATGCCGATCGAATGCAAACAGCGCAAGGCAACATTCTTTTAAAAACATTAGAAGAGCCAAATCCTGATACAACGATGATCTTACTGACATCGCATATCAATCATATCCTACCGACCATTCTTTCTCGCTGTGTGCGGCTTTATTTTCAGCAGCTTTCACAAAGTGAAGTGGAAATCTATTTAAAACGGCATGATTTGCCCCTTTCTTTGGCAAAACAGGCGTATGGTTCTCTTCGTGCAGTCTCTGATTTAAAAGAGATGGACGCTCTTCGGAAAATGGTCTTTTTTATTTTGCAAAATCGCCTTTCTTATCCCGAGAGAGTTTCTGAGTTGGAAAAATTGGAAGAGGCTATCGAGGATGAAGATCCTGTGAAGAGATATCGTAAAGTGGAGTTTGTTTTTTCAGCAATTTTGATGTGGCATCGCGACAATTGGGCTCGCCGGATGAGCTCCTCAAAAGATGTTTTGTTTTTTGAAGAGGAAGCTTCTGTCTCATTTCCTCTTCCTTCTTTAGATAAGGTCATCTCCTCTATAGATGATGCGAGGTCTTGTTTTGAGAGAAATATCAAGTTTTCTGTTTGTTTAGAAAGTGCAATGTCTTTTGGTAAAAATTAAAAATTAAATTATTGTTTTTTTTAATTCGTTTCCATTATAAAATGCTCGTCGATTCATTAAACATCGATGTTTTATAAATGACTGTAGGTAATCGTTTTTTATCTTTGACTTCAGAATTGGATCGTATTGCGACCAAAAAAGCATTTTTTGATGCTGGCTTACAAACTGATGATTTAACGATTCTGGAGAATCTTGTTCATAGGGCGTTGAATGATGTTTTCTATGTTTTCTATCCTCGTTATACGCAAGTGTATCATGCAAAACAAATCGAGGTTTTTACAGAAAAAGGAGAAATTCCTCCTTATCTTCCTTCTTCCTTGAAAGAAGGTGTTTTATTTATCCATCGATTTATAGCTTCGCCTACAAGTATTGGCTCTATTTTCCCAAGTTCTAAGAATTTGATTGATGCAATGACGAAAAAAATTTCTGAAGGGGTCGCAGAGTCTACTCCTCCGAGAAGATATCTCGATGTAGGTGCGGGGACTGGATCTTTTACGGAAGGAGTTATTGCCAAGATGCGTCCTGAAGATGAGCTGGATGTTGTGGAATATGATTTAGATCTTTGTAATGTACTCAAAAGACGCTTTGGACATCTTCCAAATGTGCATATTCATCATGTTTCTATTTTTGAATTTAATCCTTCCTACCAATACGATGTGGTTGTGACAGGGCTTCCACTCAATAATTTTTCTGCGGAATCGGTTGGAAAATTATTTGAAAAATATGAAGAGCTCACTCGTCCCGGAGGAAGTTTCTGTTATTTTGAGTATTTGTTTTTGCCAGCTCTGTCTCAGGCCTTTAAGAGAGTTTTTGCATCTTTAGAAGAGTTGCAAAATTTTGAACAGATTTTAGAAATTAAAAAACAAATCCAGAAACAATTTCCAATAGAAGAAGAGATTGTTTATTGGAATTTGACACCTGCCAAAGCCATTCATTGTCAGGTATTAACTCAAGTTGCTAGTCGCTCGTTGACGATTACGGGCTGCGAGTGCCGATCTCGAGGATTTCGCTCCTCGTCCAGAAGTTCTCACTCTAAGACTCGTCGCGAAATCCTCGACCTCAGCCCTCTCGCTCCGTACTCGTCTAACGATCGACTAGCAACTTGAGTTATTATTTTAACTTTCCCGACCAGCCCAATTTGGACCGAAGAATTGAAAAATAGTCATGTCGAAAGAGATTGACTAGTTTAAATTTCTTTTGTGATGGTTTCACGATCAAGGTTTCTTGAGAGTGAAGAGCAAGGGCATCGAGACCATCAGCACGGACATCGATAGGATCATAAGAGCTTAAATAATCAATGCGGATTGTGTGATTGCCGGTGAGGACGATGGGGCGATTTGAAATGGTATGAGGACAGATGGGGGTGATGACAAGAGCATCAAGAGAGGGACTTAGGATAGGGCCTCCTGCAGCGAGAGAATAGGCGGTTGATCCATTTGGAGTTGCAATGATGATCCCATCGGCAACAAAGGTGTTGAGGTAGATGTCATCTACATAGATTGAAAGCTCGATCAAGCTGTAGTTTTGCGCTCTATGGACCACGATGTCGTTTACGGCAAAAAGAGTTTTTGAATTTTTCTGAGCTTCTAGGGCAAGTCGATGGTCAATGGTGTATTTTCCTTCTAAAAGATCATTCAGACTTGCATCTACATCATTGATTGGGACATCGGCCATAAACCCTAGGTGGCCTAGGTTGATTCCAAGAATAGGAGCGTCTAGGTAGCGAAAGTTATGAGAGATGCGGAGTAATGTCCCATCTCCTCCCATAGCGATAAGAAAATTGATCGATTTAGGATCGACGGATGAGAGAGGCGGCGCTCCAATACGGCTTGCTTTTTCGTCTTCTACGACAACTTGAACTCCTCTTTTTTCTAGAAAAGCGCAAATGTGAGTGCCTAATTCAAAGGACTTTGGTTTTTTTTCGTTGGGGAAAAGGGCGATGATCATCGTATTTTTAAATGTACTAGATTGAGAATATTCTTATATACTTTATTCCTTGCTTTTTCAATGATTTTTAAAAAGATGGCGGGTCCTTTGGATTTTTTGAAGAGTTGGCGATCAAATATTTTGTTTCTTTTGATGTTCTCTTTGGTGTGTTTGTTAAATATTAACTATACCATTTTGAGAAGCGCTCGGAATGCTTTGGCAGTCGCAGATCTTGGGGGTGGAGCCGGATCGATTCCTTGGTTTGAGTTGTGTGGAACGATGCCGGGGGCTGTTTTAATGACTCTTGGGCTTACCTATCTTTTGAATCGTTATCCGATTCGTCGAGTTTTTTTTATGGTTCTGACCGTTTTTGTCTCATTTTTTTTGGTGTTTTCTTTTGTGATCTATCCAAGTCTTCCTTTCTGTAAGGTTTGGATTCAAAATGAATGGATCGCTTCTTGGATTCCGGTCATTGCATCGATGCTTTTCTTTGTCATGGCAGAGCTTTGGAAAATTGCTCTTTTGACGATTCTTTTTTGGGGGCTTGTGAATCAATACGTTCCTTTAGAGACGGCAAAACGTTATTATGCTCCTTTGATGCTTGGGGGAAGTGTCGGCACTCTCCTTGCAGGGCCTTTTATTTCGTTTTGTACATCGGATTTAATTTCACGTCATTCTTGGGGTTTGTCTTTAGGTCTTTTGGTGTTGATGGTGGCGGCTTTAAGTCTTTTAATCGGTTGGCTTTTTTCTCTTCTTTGGAATCTTTTTGCAAGAGATTTTCAGAAAATAGAAAAAAATAAAGAAGATTCTAAGCCGGAGCCGCTTTCTGTCTGGTCGAGCATTTTAATTTGTTGCAAGTCCCGTTATTTACTTTTGCTAGCTTGGGTAACAATTGCTGATTATATAGCATATGCCTTGGGAGAGGTTGTGTTTCTGGATGTTTTGAAGCAAAAATTCCCAAATCCTAGGCAGTATTGTGATTTTATGGGAACGCTCTCATTTTGGAATGGATTGCTTACAGCGGTAAGCGCTTTGATCATTACTCCTTACGTGTTGAGGCGGTGCCGCTGGGTGGTTGCATCCATTGTGACGCCGATTTGTATTTTAGTGACAGAAGGGGCTTTTTTCTTTTTCCTTTGTTATCCACCTCTTTTTAATATTGAAATTGTTGTGTTTTGGGGGACTGCATTTTATTGTTTAGTGAGAGCTGCAAAATATACTCTTTTTGATACATCTAAAGAAATTTCTTTTGTCTTGCTTCCTCCTTTAGAAAAAATGCAGGGGAAATTGGTCGTGGACGGAATGTGCGCTCGTTTGGGGAGAGGCGGGGGATCTTTGCTGACGCTTGTTTTGATCCAGCTGTCCGGCAGCGTACTTGCAACAGGTCCAATTGCGGGGGCTATTGCGACATTGATTGCTTTTAGTTGTGTCTTGGCTACATCTCGTCTCGGAGGTTTGGTTGAAAAGCAAGCCTCTTTGAGTGGATGATGGAAGAACTCTCTCTTAGAAAGGGAAAGATTCTTCGCTCCGGCTAACCTACCCTGAAGGGATGGGATTTAAGCTTCGAGCCGCCCGTTCAATGCCGGGTTCGTCAATATCTTCGAAGAATTCGCGTCGGGAATCGCTTCTTATATTCTTTTTTTTGTTTGATAGGAAACCGGTTGCTTTCTCGGCTGTTTTTGGGTATGATGGCATTCAAAAACGAGAGATAGCATGAAGAAAAAACGGATTGTTGTAACCGGAATGGGGATTGTTTCCTGTTTTGGAAACGACGTAGATGAGTTTTATAAGCAGCTTTTGATGGGCAAGAGCGGGGTTACTCCTATTGAAGGGATGGCTTGTGCGGAATATCCAACTCGTTTTGCAGGTGAGATTAAAAATTTTGATGC
This sequence comes from Chlamydiota bacterium, assembly GCA_027451825.1. Taxonomy (GTDB): domain Bacteria; phylum Chlamydiota; class Chlamydiia; order Chlamydiales; family SM23-39; genus DAIDHZ01. The sequence goes on along the minus strand of DAIDHZ010000007.1, from coordinate 4,860 downwards.
CGGCGAGTACATGGATAAAAAGATGGCTCGTCGCATGGATCCGTTTATCCGTTATGCAATGGTTGCCGGTAAAAAGGCTTTAGAGAGTGCGAATTTGACGGGGGATTCTTTAGCGAAAGTTGATGCATTGCGTGCAGGAATTATCATCGGTTCGGGTATGGGTGGGATGACTGCCATTGTAGAGGGAATTGAGACCATTTTAACGAAAGGGCATCGTAGACTCACTCCTTTTTTTGTTCCTAGCATTATTACGAATATGGCGGGAGCTCTTCTCGCGATCGATCTTGGATTTAAAGGGGTTAATTTCTCTATTTCTACAGCTTGCGCGACAGCCAGTTATTGCATTCATGCAGCTGCAGAAGAGATTCGATCCGGCAGAGCGGATCTGATGTTATGCGGCGGATCTGAGGCAGCTATTAATTTATTGGGATTGTCCGGATTTTCGGCGATTAAAGCTCTTTCGACAAGAAACGATGAGCCTGAAAAAGCATCTCGTCCTTGGGATATTGCAAGAGATGGTTTTGTGATGGGCGAGGGCTCCGGTGTTTTGGTTCTCGAAACATTAGAGCATGCGCTTGCACGAAATGCTCCGATCTATGCTGAATATATGGGAGGAGCTCTGAATTGCGATGCATATCATATGACGGATCCTCGAGAAGATGGCTCTGTAGTGGCCTTGTGCATGGAAGCTGCTTTAAAAGATGCAGGAGTCGCGAAATATGATGTGAACTATGTGAATGCGCATGCGACATCGACTTTAGCCGGAGATCTTTGTGAAATTGAGGCTTTAAGAAAAGTATTTGGATCTCATATCTCTCAACTCAAAGTGAATGCAACAAAATCGATGATCGGTCATACGTTAGGAGCTGCAGGAGCTTTGGGGGCAATTGTGGCCATTCAAGCGATCCGAACAGGGAAAGTTCATCCAACGTTGAATTTGGAGAATCCAGCGCCGGAAGTCGAAGGGTTTGATTTAGTCCCGCATAAAGCGAAAGATTGTCAAGTGAAAGCGGCTCTTTGCAATTCCTTTGGATTCGGAGGGCATAACTCAACACTTGTTTTTGCGCCGTATCGTCCATGAGATATGAAGAATCTTTTGGAGTTGTACCTCTTCGTAAACATGACAAGAACTGGGAAGTCTTTTTAATTCAACATACGAAAGGATTGTATTGGGGATTTCCAAAAGGTCATAAAGAATTCGAAGAAACACCTCAGCAAGCAGCGTTTCGCGAATTAAAAGAAGAGACGAATTTAGACTGTGTTCGTTGTTTGCAAGATGCTCCTTTGAAAGAGTCATATCAATTCATTGCAAAAGGAGAGAAGGTTTCCAAAAGCGTTTGGTATTTTATAGCAGAAGTTTGTGGGAATGTGATCCTTCAAAGTAAAGAAATTCAAAATGGCGCTTGGTTTACTTTCCCTGATGCAAAAGATCGACTGACTCACATGGAAGGAAAGACCATTCTTTCTCAGGTGGCGCATTTACTATGTTAAAAAGGTGGTTTTCTTCTAAAAAAGACCCTTTTTCAGCAAAAATAGAAGTTTTTGTACGTCATTGTAGTTTTTCTTCGATCAGTTCTCATAAAAAGCGTTTGCCTGGATTTTCAAGAGAATTGTGTCACGAAAATTTGCTAAGCACCATCGATCGCAATCAAGCGAATCTCACGTTTTTCTTTGATGCAGCAAAAGGCGATTCACAATCTCATTTTTTAAAGACAAATTCATTATCAGATCCGCTGGTTGAGATTTTTGAAGGAACAGAATCGGGATCTTTTTTAAAACTTCTTGATTATGTAATGGGGTTAGATCTTCATCCGGAGACGATTCTTTATTTTGTGGAAGATGATTATTTGCATAAACCGGGTTGGACCGATATTCTTTTAGAAGGATTTCAAGTGCCTCAAGTCGATTATGTGACGCTGTATGATCATCGAGATAAATACATGGCAAAACCTTACGAAGAGTTGACGGCGCGTCTTTTTGTGACCCAATCATGTCATTGGAGATCGACTCCATCGACAACTCAAACTTTTGCTGTTCGTTTAAAAACGCTCAGACAGGATCTCCGAATTCATCGTAAATATTCTCAAAAAAGAGCCATTAGTCGAGATCATGCAAAATTTATGCATCTCCAGCAAAGAGGATCTCTTTTGATTTCTTCAATTCCCGGATGGTCTACTCATGTAGATCCGGAATTTTTATCTCCTTGTGCGAACTGGGAGCAAATGTTTAATTCTTTAGGAGTTTTATGAAAATAGAGTCAATTGCAAAACTGCTTTGCCCGAGAAAATCGAAAGTTTTGGGGCAAGTTAAGAGGGCAAGCAAGCTAGCCCGATTCACTTCGACGAACCCAACCCCTGGGTTGGGTAAGGAGAGTGAACTTAAATGGCCCCAAAAGGGCATAATAACTAAACAAATGAGTTTTGCAACTGGCTCTATATTGACGTTGAGCTTTGATCGCTCGATTGGTAAAGAAGTAGCCCTTATTGGACTTGCAAGTGTTTTGATTGCTTTGATGGGCGAGTGGTCAATTCCTCTTCCTTTTACACCGGTACCTATTTCATTTCGTTTTCAAACAATTTTGGCTTTGAGTGTTCTTTTAGGATCTAAAAGAGCCTTTTTAGCGACGAGTCTTTTCCTGATCCAAGGAATGATGGGATTTCCTCTTTTTGCAAACGGCGCCTCCGGCCTTGCAGGACTTATGGGGCCTACCGGAGGTTATTTAGTCGCTTATCCGATCGCAGCTTTTCTTGTTGGTTTTATGAGCGAAAGAAGTTCTTTACCATTCTTCTTGAAAAATGGGCTTGGATTTGCAATAGGTACTTCTTTAGTTTATGCATTAGGGATGGCGTATTTGGCAACATTTGTAGGCCTAAAACAAGCATTTTTACTCGGGGTTTCTCCATTTATCTTGCTTGATCTTTTGAAGTCAGTCATCACTTTAAGACTTTTAGGATGGATGAAGAGACGTCCTTCATAACTTTTTCGATGCCTCTTGGATCGATGATTGCGGCGGGAACTGATCGATCTTTCCATTTTCGGGATTTGAAGACGCTTTAAAAAAGCGTCTTTCTTGGAAAAAAGGTCCCTCACGAACAACGGATCAAATCCAAGAGGAAGTACCAAATAGGACAAATAACTTTTCAAAGTAGAGATTCACTCTCGGTATATAGATTTTGAATATTCGATTTATTATTTTTTTTATATTTTCCAAGAGTTTAATATAATATAGTTTTTTTATTTATTTTAGTTTTACTTGGTTTATTGTATTATTTGTTCAAATTGGAGGTTGTTTTGATTAGTGTTAATAATTTTTCTGTAGATGGGCAAACGATTGGAGCAGGTTTAGTTGCAGGAATAGTGAATGGTCTTTCTCAGCTTGATGGTGCTGGATTAGGCGGGAGATTTGGAGATGGACTAGAGAAGTTTGTTAAACACTTCGAACTTGAAGGCGCAGGATTTCATTTTGGAGAAAATCTCACAAAAGCAATTCATCGGTTTAGTTACCCAGTTGGCTCTGAGTTGGAATCTATTGCACAAAGAGCGTCTCGGAGCTGGTTGAAAATTTCTTTGCCTACGATTACATTGACATCGGTGGTTACAATTGGACTTCCTCTTACAATGAATTATGTTTACTATCGAGCGCTTCATTATTTAACAAGACCTAAATTAGCGATGCAGATGGATCAGAGATCTAGATTTTCTTTTTTAACGGCTCCACTGAGAATGCTTGGGTCTCTTTTTTATTCGTCAAAAGCAGTAAAGCCAGTTTTTAATCCTTCTTTGACTAAAAAAATTGATGAAATTCAACAATCTTTAGAGTGTATTGAGAAAAATAAGGGTTATTTTCAAAATCTTCTTCTCTATGGACCTGGAGGGACAGGAAAAACAATGATCGTTCAGTATTTAGCAACTCAGTCTGAGATGGATTATGTCATGATGTCGGGAGGAGATTTGGCTCAGTACATTCAACGAGGAGAGCATGTTACGGAGCTTAATTATTTAATAGAATCGATTCAAAAATCACCACGTCCAACAATTCTTTTTATTGATGAAGCAGAAGGTCTTTGTATGAATCGTACTTCATCGACCTCCCCTGCGCGTCTTGAATTGATTAATGCTTTCTTAAACCATACAGGCTTGCCCAATCAAAAGTTCATGATCATTTTAGCAACGAATCGTATGGAAGATTTAGATGATGCTGTTTTAAGTCGAATGGATCATAAGTTATACATAGGACCTCCGGAAGCTTCTGAAAGAGAAACGATTTTAAAAATGTATATTGAACAGTTTTTCCCAGGAAAAGATGCTCTATTTTTTGACGCAGAAAAAATGGAGTATTTGGTGCAGAGAACCGAAGGATTTACAGGAAGACAGATCTTTAAAATGGTGAATGATTTTCTGATTCGTAAAATGACAACGAAAGAAAATCAATTAACGGATTCTCTCATCCAAGAGACCGTGGAACATTTTGTAGAGCAGGAAAAAGAAATTGTTCGAAAAAAAGGTGAAAAATAAGTCTTTCATAGACTCACGAAAAACCTTCCATTTAATTGGAAGGGTGTAGATAATTTCACACCCTAAAGGGTCTAATTTAAAAAAGGTATATAATGTCATCGACAAGTTTCCACGCCACAAACGATCTTTACCACGCTCTATTGCATGAGCCAGCGCAGTATTTTTCAAGGGCAAACCCTGCATATCTAAGAGCCTTTACTGCAGGAGGGTCTAAAGCTGAGGTGGTAGGTGCGGCTTATAATTTGATTAGATCAGCACACGAATCCATAGAAGGAATTGCAAAACTAGCGCCCAAAATATGATTTTTCGAAATTTTGACATCGAAACACTTTTTGATATCGAAAA
>DAIDHZ010000006.1 GCA_027451825.1 Chlamydiota bacterium | reverse complement strand
AAATCTGAATCGCTTTTTCCAAGACATCGGCAGCACCAATGAAGTCCCCTGCGGATTCTTTCAACGCCGCTTCGGTGTGCCAAGTTTCCGCTTGGGAAGCAATTGATTTAAAGGACTGCAGATCTTGCGTTGCTTTAGAAAACCAATAGGAAGAGCATTCGTAATACTCCCTTACTCGATAAAAGTCGCTTTGCAGCTTGAAAGATTCGGCTAAAGATACAAGTTTTTCAGCGATTTCATACTCTTGAGCTGATCCGAGATCGAATGCTTTTAAAATTTCTGCAATCCATTTAGCGAAGAATCCATCAGATTCTGAAGAGTTAAAGAATGCTTCCAGGAGTTTGCTTTTTATGGATTTCATCCGATCTCCGGCTGAATCTTTTAGTGCAGCGGTAAGCTGTATGGCTCTGATCCAACAATCTCCTCCATCAGCAGAGAATGAGCTTAAACTAAGCGAAGCTGCCATGTATGAGTCTATTGCATCTAAAGCTAGATGCAAACTGGAGCGATTTTTAAGCCATATCAGGTCAGAGAGACGCCCTTTTAATTCAGGCTTGACAATCGATGAAAGAATCATTGAAAAGAAGCTGAGGTCTTGCTCACTAAAGTCATCAGGAATTGCAGATCTACCAGATCTTGTTATGCAATATGGCCTGAATGGTTCGTTAAAGCTTGAAGGCTGCAGCATCATGGAACAGGTATCTGCTAAAAGCCAAAGAACTTTGCTTTGCGAAGGCTTGCCTTCTTCCAGCGCTTTCTGTCCTTTCTTGGCCAGAACGTCTGCAGCAACTGCCAAGTACTGGATATTGCCTTGAAAGGCTTCTTCCCATCCTGAATTTATGAAATCTTCAAGAGTCAGTTGAAGATCTGAGGGAAATCTTTCTGTTTTGAACGTCATCAATTTTCCGAAGTGGTGGGAGAATTTATTGAAAAGAATGATAGCAGAATAGCATTTTTTATTGCGTTTGTTCTAATTGGATTTTTAATTATACACAAATTTCCTTGCAGGATAAATGCAACTGTCAAAGCAAAAATGTAGCGAGGAAAATGTTTATCGAGTATACCATCGAGAGCGTGAAATATGCTCAATCGCATGGTTATTCCACAGCTCTCCCACAAATCAGGTGGGACTGAGGAAACCTTTATTGCCGATCTATTCATAGGTATCAATATAATCTGTTCTCTGGAGGATCTCGTAGCCAGCCTTTGTCACCCGTTTGAGCTGAGGTTAATAAACATGTAGCCGATCAATTTCAGGTAGTACAAATATTGTTATTGCGGACACATGTACTTCTTTCAAAATCAGATTGGTACGGATTAGTATCCTTGAGTTTCTCCAAAGTAGCGGCAAGCACTTGCTGCATCCACGGTTGAATTCCTTCATTTAACCGATAATATACCCATTGCCCTCTGCGCTCATCTAAAATAAGTCCAGACGTACGTAGAAGAGATAAATGGCGAGATATTTTTGGTTGAATACTTCCAAGTATGTGACTGAATTCACAAACACAGAGTTCTTTTTCCTTTTGCAATAATAGAAGACATCGCAAACGGGTTTCATCTGACAATAAATTAAAAAACTCTTGAGGGGATATCATGATCTCACCTTCGGTTTAACGGCTTTAATCTTAGCAGAAATAACATAGTCTTCTGCACCTGCGCCTGGAACCCAGTCTTTAATAAACATGCGACTGTTCTCCTGAGGCTCAATCACAATATCAGTGAAACCAGCTTTAGAAAGAATGGTTTTTAGATCATTAATAGGAACTGCTCCAGAGATACAATTACAATAAAGTTCTTTGTTGTTAACCATTTCTTTTGGCAAAGGCTTATTCGCTACAACATCAGAAATTGCAACCCTCCCTCCTTCTTTTAATACCCTAAAAGACTCTCTGAAAACCTGGGCCTTATCAGTGGACAGATTAACCACACAATTAGAAATAATGACATCGACTGAATTGTTTGGAAGTGGGAGATGCTCAATTTCCCCCAGTAGAAATTCAACATTGCGATAACCTTCTTTTGCGGCATTAGCTCTTGCTGTACTCAACATTTCCGGCGTCATATCCACGCCGTATACTTTTCCATTAGGGCCAACTTTACGGGCAGCTAAAAAGGCATCAAAGCCACCACCAGCTCCTAAATCCAGAACAACTTCTCCTGTCTTCAGATCTGCAATTGCCTGCGGGTTTCCGCATCCCAAGCCCATATTAGATCCTTCCGGCGCACTGTCCAATTCCTCTTTGCTATAGCCAAGTTCTTGCGAATAACTAGGATCAGGCTTGGCAGAGACTCCACAACAGCTCCGTTCGTTTCCACAGCTTTTATTTTGTTTGTTGGCCTCGGCAACGCCTCCGTAAGCCCCTCTCACCTCGTTCTTGACATCCTCGGCGACTTTTGTTTCCTGGCTAGTTTTCGCTGCAACGTATTGCACGTGCTCAACTTTAGGTGGTTGATAATAATCCATCGCATAATCTCCTTGCTTGTTTTTGAATATACGCATATACATATATTCGAATGAGAAATATGCAGTCAACACTTATCGGCTAGGAAATGCAAGCAGAGAATTGCACAGAGTGTTTTTAAATGAATCAATTGATAAGTTAAGCAAGTAAGAGACAAAATGAAAGACAAACCACCACTCCTTTTAGTTGATCCTCCTATGGAATTAGGGGTATTCGAAAAATTTCTGTCTGTCTGGGTATTCTTATGCATGGGCATCGGAATTGGCCTCGGGAAATTAATACCATCCACTATCCAAATTCTTGGAAATCTTTCGATTAGTCAGATAAATCTTCCGATCGCTGTTCTAATCTGGCTAATGATCATTCCTATGTTAATACGAATAGATTTATCTGAAATTCATCGAGTCAAAACACATTGGCGAGGCATTCTGATTACTCTGGGCATTAATTGGATAGTAAAGCCGTTTTCTATGGCTTTCTTGGGTTGGATTTTTTTAAAACATGTTTTTGCAGCTTATCTTCCTTCTTCAGAAATTGATCATTATATTGCCGGACTGATCATTCTATCAGCGGCTCCATGTACAGCCATGGTATTTGTTTGGAGCTATTTGTCTGGAGGAGCTCCGCATTTTACACTTACTCAGGTTGCCTTAAATGACCTGTTAATGATTATTCTCTTTGCTCCAATTGTGGGGTTATTGCTTGGAATAACAAATCTTACAGTTCCGTGGGCGACACTGCTTTGGTCTGTCTTATTCTATATTTTAATTCCATTTGTCATAGGACAAACAATTCGATCCATTGCAAAACGAGATCAGAGCGGACATGCACTTCAAAAGGTTTTAAAGCGATTCCATCCAGTTTCATTGATAGCTTTGCTGGCAACATTAGTTATTTTATTCGCTTTTCAAGGAGATCAAATTATTGCTTCTCCATTAGTGGTGCTATTTATAGCGATTCCAATCATCATTCAAGTATATTTTAATTCTATGCTTGCTTATGGATTAAACTACATTAGCGGAGAATCATTTTCCGCGGCATGTCCTTCAGCTCTTATTGGCGCCAGCAACTTCTTTGAATTGGCAGTAGCTACAGCAGTTAGCCTGTATGGATTCAATTCCGGGGCAACGTTGGCTACTGTTGTGGGTGTGCTTGTAGAAGTACCAGTGATGCTTTCTGTGGTTAGTATTTTGAAAAAAACGAAGGGCAGTTACTGCGCTCGTGTTAGATAGGGGGGTATTTGTGAAGACTATTCTTTTTGCCTGTACGCAAAATGCAGGGAGATCGCAGATAGCTGCTGCCTTATTCAATAAATTGGCTGATCCTAAGAAAGCCAAAGCAATTTCTGCTGGAACGCATCCAGCAAAAAGCGTACATAAAAATGTCATCTTAGCCCTGCAAAAAATCGGGATCAATCTCACTCATGCAGTCCCTGTTCTTTTGACAAAGGAATTGGCATCGCAGGCAAACCTACTAGTCACAATGGGATGTAAGGAGAGCTGTCCGCATATCCCGGGATTAAAACTTGAAGAATGGGACATTGAAGACGTTGAGGGAAAATCGACGGAGGAAACGGTTGAAATCCAAAAGAAAATTGAAATGCAAGTAAGAGAGCTTATTTATCGCATCAATACAATTTAATGGCTCTTACAACCTTTTAGGTTGGAGTGCCGAAATCTTTCATGCTCTGATTGCAGAAGGGGGAATTAGTGCCATCCACCCATAACAATGCCAAATCCCAAAAGCAAAAAAAAGGCTGGCTCAATAGAAATATCTTAGGCATGAGCTTGGCTAGCTTTTTCAGTGATTGGAATCACGAAATGGCTTCAGCGGTACTGCCAATATTCCTCTCGTCGGTATTGGGAGCGCCCGCCTTTGCTTTAGGAGTTATTGAAGGAGTAGCTGATGGGGTGTCTACCATCTTTGAAATTTTTGCTGGCTGGTATAGCGATCGCATCGGTAAACGAAAAGGTCTAGCAGCTATTGGCTACTTCATCACGGCATTTAGCAAGGCCAGCTTTGCCTTAGCAACCAACTGGTTTCAAGTGCTAATCGGTAGAACTGCAGGATGGATCGGTTGGTCCATACGCTCTCCTACAAGAGATGCTCTTTTAGTGGAATCCAGTCAGCCCGCGACTGTAGGACGTGCTTTTGCTTTTCATCGTACTATGGACACTCTTGGCGCTATTGCTGGTCCATTAACAGCGACTTTGCTTCTCACTCATGTGAAAATACGAACAATCTTTTTTATTTCGCTGGTTCCAGGACTGTTAGCCTTTCTTGCGATCATTCTGCTTGTCAAAGAGAAAGCCAAAATACCTGATCTGAGAAGCACCTGGCATAGCATCCGAAATTTATCTCCTAATTTCATCAAGTTTCTGGTCCCGGTAGGCATTTTTGGCATTTCTAATTTTGCACCCACCTTATTGATTTTACGCGCACAGGAACTGCTGACGCCTTTTCATGGGGCAGTAATAGCAGGGACTTTTTCGGTTGGTCTCTACACATTCAGTAATGTGGTTTATGCCATGGTGGGATATCCCATAGGTGTATTGGCCGATAAATATAGCAAAAAGGCCATCTTAAGCATGGGCTATCTTTTGTTTGGATTGTTGTGTTTTGGATTTTTAGTAGCCGATGGACAACTATGGTTTTTAGGAGTGCTATTTGCAATCAGTGGCATTTACACCGCGATCATTGAATCTTCTCAGCCTGCTTTAGCATCGACTTTAATCGCTGCGGATCAGCGAGGAACGGGATATGGGGTAATGAGTTCAGTCGATGGAGTTGGCGATTTTCTTTCTAGCATCACAGTTGGGTTGTTATGGACTTTTATCTCTCCTACAGTGGGTTTTGCTTTTGGAGGAATGCTAGCTGTCATTTCAGGTTTCATCCTGTTCTTTTTACGCTTTAAGTAATTGTCAATACGGAGTTGAAATTCTTGTAACCTGCTTTGCTGAATGCTTACTTTTGTATTTTCTATCTGTCATTTTTAATCATGTTGCTGCTTATTTTTTGGAAATTTTCTGTTACATGTATCCAAAAGCCCTTTCCTCGAGTAACCAATCCACCATAATCTGCCGTGATACCTATCAAGCTTACATTGATTAAACTGACTAATACGAAGATCCATGCTGAAAAGGTCTTCTTGCTTTTAATGACATAACCCCTAAAAAAGGCGTGCCCGATACTATAGGCCAGAGTGGTGAGGGCCCAATTTCTATGCAAAAGAACATAAGGATGACCGGGATGACTTAATTCAGCTGCATATAAACCCGTAATGACAGTGAGAATCGCAAATGCTGCTGCAACAATAACGATCCAGTGCGAGACATTGTAGTAAGGTTCTTTGACTATTCCGATAAGGAATAAGCAGTCAAACGCAAAAACCATAAAGAAAAGGACTATAGGAAAATGAAGAAGGACAGGATGGAGATCTCCTATCTCAAATGCTCCCGTATTATGCGTATGCTCACCTGCCATATGATCTGGGGTCATTTCCTTATTCATCTGGGCAGGGTCCATTTTCATTTCTGCTGGCATTTCTTGCTTTGACGATTCATCCTGCTGCAACATGCTACCATTCATCTTCATCTGACCATGCTGCATTTTAGATGGAGTCTCTTGCTGTAAAGGTGAAGATGGCTGTCCATACCAGCCCGGATCATTGTAGTTGGTAATTCCTTCCCGTACTTTGACAACAGTGAACATTCCACTCATGTCAATGAGCCCAAAAGGACCAGGAGAACTAAAAGGTAAGAAATTAGGGGGTCTTTGCACATGACGGCTCATCTCAAACATCTCGCCCATTCCGGTCTCCCCCATTGGCATGTAGTCGGGAAGAATTTTTTGGATCTTATTTGCCCATTCTCCCTGATCGACGCCGATCATATTAGGGATGTTGTGTTCCATTCCGCTCATAGTATGATGAGTCTTATGGCAATGGAGCGCCCAATCGCCAGGTTCATCGGCAATAAATTCAATATCGTTCGTGTTTCCTACGGCAACGTCGATCGTATTTCCTAGATATTGAGCACTTTTAGGAAGTCTCCATCCCCCAGATCCCATGACAGTAAAAGCAAACCCATGCAAGTGGATGGGGTGATTATCCATGCTTAAGTTAGCAAAACGAATCCTCACCCGCTCTCCCTTCTTAACAACAAGAGGATCTGTGCCTGGATAAATGCGTCCGTTAAAGGTGAAATAATTGAAATCAAGCATGACCATCGGATCTGGAGTCGATGCTCCAGAAGGGATGTACCATTCGTGAACAAAGATCGCAAAATCTCTGTCGACAGGTGGAGATATGGGTTCTTTGGGATGAATGATAAAAAAGCCCATCATACCCATCCCTATCTGAGTCATTTCGTCAAAATGGGGATGGTACATGTAGGTACCATGCTGTTTTAGGGTAAACTCGTAGGTGAAAGTTTCTCCAGGAGGAATCGGAGCTTGATTGAGCCCTGTCACTCCATCCATGCTATTGGGAACGAGAATTCCATGCCAATGCACTGTAGTAGGCTCTGGAAGATGGTTGGTAACTAAAATTCTTACCCTTTCCCCTTCTATTGCTTCAATAGTGGGTCCTGGAGTGCTTCCATTGTACCCCCAGCAATTGACAACAAGTCCAGGAGCAAACTCCTGCTTGATTGGCTCTGCAATCAGATGAAAGACTTTGACTCCCTCTTCAATGGTCCAAGGAAGTTTAGCGGTATTCGGGGTGATGACGGAGTGCTTTTCTTGTTTACTGCATCCAAAAAGTACTACTAAGAGAAGCAGCAGATACCTCATTCCTGTTTCCTCACAAGAGCAAATGACCCACCTACTGCATGGAGAAGCTCAATCTTTGCCTTTTTATAGTGCTTTAGCGCTCGTACATGCTCAATTGTTGCTTGGATTTCATTCTCTTTAAGATCAAGCAGGGCATAGCTTCCGAGTGTCATGACATTGTAGTGAATCTGTCCAGCGATGATCTGTTTTTCAAGATTTGGAAGGATTCTCACCTCTAAATCCTCCAGCTGGGATCGATATTTGTTAGCAGTCTTAAAAAATTCTCTCACTTCAGAACAAGCCTGTACAGCCTTAGAGAGAAGTCTTTTTTGCGCCTGTTCTAGCTTTGCATGGTATCTCTTTTTTTCGCCTTGGCCATGGTTAAAGATAGGGATTTGAAGATCAATGGAAGGACCAGTGGTTGTAAATCCTTCAGGTTGCATCTCTGAAGAGACTCCTATCAGAAGATTAGAATAAGTCCACCAAGCTTTTAATTTTGCTTTTTGTGCAATGGCATGGACTTCTCGTCGGACAGCTTCGATATCCAATCGGTTTTCTACAGCGGCCTGCTCCATTTGATATAAATCGGGCAGGTCAGGTTCTTTATTTCCATCAATCTCGCCGGTAATCTTCCAAAAGGCTTCTTTTCCAAAGAGTCCTAAGGCTCGATTCATTTTTTCTCTTGCGGCTTCTAGATCTGCTTCGAGGTCCTTAAGGTTTGCTACAGCCTTCTCATAGTCAATTTCTCGGTTCCTTGCAGTGAGTGCGTTAATATTTCCAGCCTTGTTTTGAAGATCTGCCAACGCTGCCGCCATCTGCTTCAGCTCTACTCGTTTCCCTTCTTCTTTTAATTGGACTTCGAGAACCTTTAGCTCAAGCCAGTGGATCTGCACTTCCTTTACCAGGTCGAGAACTCTTTGCCCAACCTCGGCCTCAATGACTTTGATTTCAGCTTCGGCAGCTCTTTTGCGAAGTGGGATAAGAAAAAGATCTAAAAAACTGATCGCGGCATCAAATAGGTTATTTAAACGATAGCTTGATTGGCTAGGAAATCGGACGCTCGCACTAAAAAAGGGGTTTTGCATCAGCCCTGCTTCCAGCAAATCTGCGTAACCAAGCTCCAGATTTTCATAATAAGCAAATAGATCCGGATTATTGATCAGGGCGAGTTGAACTGCTTTTTCTTGGGTTAATCCTTCTTGTTGGATCTCTTGTAGGAGTTGCGTTTTAATTTCATAAGCTCCCTCGCGCCAAACGATCTTTTCAGGTATCCGCTCTTCAATCACTCCGCGAACTGTCTCAAAGGAGGAATCACTCGACCGGACGGAACATCCGGCAAGAAAAAGGCCGCAGAGAAAAAAAGGGCTTAAAATGAGCTTATTCATACCTTTCCCATATCGGAAACAGGAGAGAAAAACAAGGAAATATGTAAAAAAACTTTTAAAGTCTGATATGCACTGCTTGTATAAAAAGTGAAAAAATCATACTTTTAAGAAAAACTTTCGTTTACAAACAAAGGAGCCTTATATGAAAAAGATTTTTCTAGCTTTTATCGCGGTTAGTCTCGGGCTCATTTCTTTTGCCTCTGCTAAAGACTGCGGTTGCAAAGGATCTGCTGAGAAATGCACTTGTACTGAATGTCATTGCCCCTCATGTAAGTAAGATCAGAAATAGCATAGGATTTTAAATGAAAATGCAAAAGATCATAGGCCTCATTGCGATGGCCTGCTGTAGTTATTTTGGCTCTGTGCATGCGGAAAATTCTCATATAGCAGCCAGTCCCCCTTATGAAAGACATCATTACAAGAAAGAATGTAAGAACTTTTCAGAAGAGACAAAAAGATTTTCCGACAAGTTGAATGATTCCAATTTAAAGACCTTTTGTGAAGATTTTAACGATGCACAACGAGAGCAAGCAATGCAAATGGCTAGTCAAAAGGGTATGAATATGACACCTGACCAAGCAGTCGAAATGGTGGCTTCAAAAAAGAAATAAGCCCTCTATGAGATGCGAAGATGTTTTTGGGCATAGTATATTTATGCGACTCTCGATTTGTCCTATTTAAATCTATGGGAGGGAAAAATATATTAACCTATAAATTATAAAATCAAAATATGAAACAAGACAATTACTGCTCTTCTTGTCCTACAAAGGAGGAAAACCTCACCCCTTTTGTTTCTCGAAAAGAATCAAAGCTTGTTTGGCTTGGCATTGGAGCAACACTTGTAGCTGTCTTTGAATTTTTATCTTTGGCTGGGATTCGTTTGCCCGATCCAATTGCTCTCCCGTTTTTTCTAGCGGTTACTGTTATTTTCGGCTATCAAACACTTTGGCATGGATTCCAAGCTTTATTTCGTCTTAAGTTTAGAAATATTAATTCTCTTATGCTTATAGCGGTAACAGGGGCTTTTTATCTTAAAGAATACCCGGAAGGAGCTATCGTTATCATTTTGTTTGCCTTAGCCGAGAGGCTAGAGGATATTGGGATAGAGAAAAGCCAATCAGCTATAGATCAATTGATTAATAAAATGCCAAAGATGGCACAAATTAAAGGAAAGGCTCAAGAAGTACCCATTGATCAGGTGCAAATTGGGGAAATCATGTTGGTTAAGCCTTTTGATCTGATCCCTTTAGATGGTGTTGTAAAATCTGGCGTTTCTTTTGTTGATGAAGCGGCTATAACGGGAGAGCCTATTGCCAAAGACAAGCGTAACGGCGATCTTGTATTTGCCGGGACTTTAAATAAACAGGGCTTTTTAGAAATCGAAGTTACTAAGACGTCTTGCGATTCAACCCTTGCTAAAATCAAAGAGTTAACTTTTAACGCTATCAAAAATAAATCTGAAACACAAAAATTTATAGAAAAATTCTCCCAATATTACACACCTGCAATTATCCTATTAGCATTGGCCTGGACAATCTTTCCTTGGTTAGTACTACAAAGGCCTTTTGATCATGGTTTTTCCCAGGCTATCATACTTCTTGTAATAGCTTGTCCTTGCGCTTTAGTTATTTCCACCCCTATCTCAATCTTTTCAGCAATTGGTAACGCTTCCTCTTCTGGAGCTCTAATCAAAGGAGGTAAGTACTTGGAAATTATTGGCCAAATCAAAGCCATTGCCTTAGATAAAACGCGAACATTGACTTACGGAGAACCTGTTGTTACAGATATTCTTCCTTTCGGACAAACGACAAAAGAGGACTTGCTTGGTTGTGCAGCTGGAATCGAGGCTTTCTCTGAGCACCCTTTAGCTCAAAGCATTACAGACTCAGCCAAAGAGCAGCAGGTTAATCCACATAAAGTAGAAAATTTTGAAAGCATTGTAGGAAAAGGAGCTAAAGCAGATTGCCTCGTATGCGATGAAAAACATCATTGTATCGGTAAATTAGAATTTATCTTGGAAGAACACAAAGTTCCTCAAGAGATAGTGCAAAAAATCGAAGAATTACAAAAACAAGGAAAAACGGTCATTGTTGTAAGCACTCATCAAGAAGTTGAAGGAATTATTGCTTTAGAAGATAAGGTGAGGCCTGATAGCGCGGAGCTAATTTCTAAACTTCACTCTCTTGGCATCACCACTATCATGTTGACCGGAGACCATTCTAATGCAGCTGCTTCTATTGCAAAGAGCCTTGGGATAAATCACGTCAAAGCAGATCTTCTCCCAGAGGATAAATCTAAAGCTATCTCTGAGCTAGTCAAACAATATGGAACTGTTGCAATGTTTGGAGATGGGATCAATGACGCGCCTGCTTTAGCTTTATCGAGTGTTGGTATTTCTATTAGCTCTCTCGGAAGCGATACGGCTTTAGAGGCAGCATCCATTGTTCTTTTAAATGACCGCCTGAAACTTATTCCATTTTTAATTCTCTTAGGTCGCGAGACTTTAACAACTATTAAAATAAATACTTCGGCCGCAATATTAATTAAAATATTATTTGTTGGGCTTGCTTTGCTGGGTATTGCAAATTTGGCCTTAGCTATATTTGCAGATGTTGGAGTAACAATTCTTGTCATTCTATATAGCTTAAGACTCATGAAATGGAAAAATGTAGGAAGTCATTGATGGCTGAGCAAAAAGAATACACTTGTCCTATGCATCCTCAAGTTGTACAGCCTGGTCCTGGGAGCTGTCCCATTTGCGGAATGGCTTTAGAACCCAAAGTTTTTACAGCAGAGAAAGAGGAAAATGTTGAGTTAAAGCAAATGACTCGGCGGTTTTGGGTTGGTCTCTTCTTAACGCTACCCATCTTGTTTTTTACTATGATAGGGCCTCTCTTTTCTCTCAGGTTTTCACCTGCTATTAGCACATGGATTCAAGCAGCTCTTGCAACACCGGTAGTCCTTTGGGGCGGATGGCCGTTTTTCACACGCGGCTGGAGTTCGATTATCCATCGCAATCTAAACATGTTCACCTTGATTAGCATAGGTGTAGGGGCGGCTTACTTCTATAGTATGATCGCTGCATTCTGGCCCTCGATCTTTCCTCCATCCTTTCAAGATAAAAATAATGAAATCCCTGTTTATTTTGAGGCAGCTAGCGTGATCACTGTCTTAGTTCTCTTGGGACAGGTTTTAGAGCTGCGAGCGAGAGATAGAACAAGCCATGCAATTCGAGAACTCCTGAACTTAGCACCTAAGAAAGCTCGTCTTATTTTAGAGGATAAAAGTGAGAAAGACATCCCGCTTGAAGAGGTTAAAAAAGGAGATGCATTGCGTGTAAGACCTGGCGAAAAAGTTCCAACCGATGGAGTCGTTCTCGAAGGAAACAGTTCCATAGACGAGTCTATGATCACTGGAGAGCCTTTTCCTGTAACTAAACATGCTGGCGACAAAATAACAGGGGCTACCTTGAATGGAAGCGGCAGTTTTATCATGCGAGCAGAAAGAGTTGGGAGTGAAACGCTGCTCTCTAGGATTATTCACATGGTCAGTGAGGCACAGCGAAGCCGCGCACCTATTCAGAAACTTGCAGATCTAGTTTCTTCTTATTTTGTCCCCGTTGTTGTGGTTATAGCCATTCTCACATTTATCATTTGGGGGCTTGTAGGTCCTGCTCCTGCTTTAGCCCATGCGCTCATTAACGCCGTCGCTGTTCTTATCATTGCTTGTCCCTGTGCGTTGGGCCTTGCAACCCCTATGTCTATTATGGTCGGTGTAGGGCAAGGTGCTAGAGCAGGCATTTTAATCAAAAATGCTGAAGCCCTTGAGATGATGTCTAAAGTGAACACCGTGGTTGTAGATAAAACGGGAACTCTGACGGAGGGGAAACCAAAGCTAACAACAATTGTGAGCCTTGGAGAAAAAAGTGAGGACGAGCTCCTTCAGCTGGCCGCTAGCCTGGAAATTGCTAGTGAACATCCATTAGGAATTCCCATTGTATCCAGGGCCAAAGAGAAAAACCTATCCTTGTTCCCCATAGAAGATTTTAAGAGCGTAACAGGAAAAGGGATCATTGGAAAGACAAGCGGAAAAACGGTAGCGATTGGCAATCAAAAGCTCTTCTCAGATTTAAAGATTGATTTGAGTATCGCCTTAGAAAAAGCCGATTCTCTCCATCAACAAGGCCAAACTGTCTTATACCTAGCGATGGATGAAAAATTGGCTGGAGTTCTTGCCGTCTCAGATGTCATTAAAGCCTCTACAAAAGAAGCCATTGAAATGCTCCTCAAAGAAGGCGTTCGGCTTGTTATGCTAACAGGGGACAATAAGACAACAGCAAAAGCGGTAGGAAAAACGCTAGGTATCGATGAAATTGAAGCAGAGATACTACCTGAGGATAAGAACAGGATTATCAAGCGGCTTCAAACCGAAGGACGAATCGTAGCCATGGCTGGCGATGGGATCAACGATGCTCCAGCGCTTGCTCAGGCCAATGTTGGCATTGCAATGGGTACTGGGACGGATATCGCCATTGAAAGTGCAGGAATTACCCTTGTTAAAGGAGATCTCAGAGGAATTGCAAGAGCAAGAAAACTCAGCCATGCCACTATGCGCAATATTAAACAAAATCTCTGGTTCGCTTTTATTTACAATACTTTAGGAGTTCCGATTGCGGCGGGAGTGCTTTATCCGGTGTTTGGGCTTTTACTAAGTCCTATTATTGCGAGCTCAGCGATGACCCTAAGCTCCCTATCTGTGATAATGAATTCACTCAGATTAAATAGACAAAAAATACAGTAGTCTATACCGATAAGATGAATGGCAAACTAGCATAAGGGCGCGGTATGGAGTGGACAACTATCCTTTTAATACTTGTTCTAGCAGTTTGTATGCTTGGCTGTTGCGGTGGTTCGCTTTTTAGAAGACGGAACAAAAATAAAGATCACGATGATACCCATAAAGGGTGTCATTAAAAACACGAAAAGAGGAAATTTTCTATGGATGGTTCAATGCAGATGAATATGATGAGCGGGGGAATGATGTGGTGCGCAATATTATTTGTGGTTCTCGTTGCCTCGTCAGTTATTCAAACCGTGGTTCTCATAAAAATCCTACAGCACTTCAAAAAAGGGAAATAAAAAGAAGTTAAAAGAATTCGAGATCAATTACTTGCATTAATTCAATCATTAATCAATGAAAATATCTAAGATATTCAGTACGTGCAAGTTCGGGCTACTGCTCAAGTCTTAGCGCCAGAATATGGCCTATAGCTACAGATAGGGAAATTGCTGAGTTTCTTGCTCTGGATCACCGAGGCAAGAGTTTTTATATTGAGAAGGTCTTTTTTCCCCTTGATCTTTCTGGTTCTTCGCTTTTCCCGCTGTGCTAAGGGCAATGGCAACGGCTTGTTTTCTCTTGTACCCCTCCCCTATGAGCTTTTTGATATTAGAGTGGATACTTTCCTCGCTACTTCCTTGAACTAGTGGCATAACTATGCTCCTCTGATTAAAAAACTAAATTTTACTACACAGCTTTCTCTACAACAAGAAAATTATCGTGAGTAGCGATTCAATAGCTTATTGATGCAGATGCTTTCGGTCACTCGCATGGTATCAGAATCCACGACATAAATTGTCCCTGCTCGAAGAGGAACTCGTATGCATAGGGTGTTTTCTATCAAATTGAGCATGATTTTGTAATAGAGCAAGTTGATCAAAAGATCGGGGGCTTCCTGCTCAGATAAGAATGCTTTTATAGGATGATGGATTGATTTTTGCCCTTCAGAACAGATAAAAGCTCCAAAAAGGCAAAAATGCACAATGTTTGGATCCTCCGGCGTCCTATTCGATAGATTGTTAGACCATACGTCTGCGGTGCAAACTCGATCAAAGATTTCGGAAATTAACCCATAAGCACTTACATTCTTGCCTTGAGATATCCATCCCAACCAAGATTTGAGCATGGCAATCTCAGTTTTCTCAAGGTCTAATTGATTATTTTCGACTGACGCCATTTTTTTTAATTTCCCCATCGCATCGAAAGCGAGCTCGATCGAAAGGTCTTCTAAAGATCGCAGATATTTAGGTCCTCCCAATGAATCTTGCTGGTTATCCCTAGCAAGCTTTGCCAAATGGCGTTTGTAGAAGTTATGGCAGAGGAAGAATAGAGCATCCACAAAGCTCACCTCTTTCCCGTGACGCGAGTTGTAAGAGCGTAGAAGAGCTCTATGATGCATGACATGGTTTTCAAGCTCTTTATCCAAACTTTCTGTGGATATATTTAGCGATTTAAAAAAAATGGCGCCGGTCGGAAAAATTTCATCGTAGCTCTGAAAAAGAGGATCACGACTATGGACAGAATCTACCAATAGGGACCATGAATGAGAGGGAGATGAAGACAAGATACATTGAAGATTATTCCCCAATAGCAAAGGCGAAACACATTCCTTGCTTTGAAGGGGCTTAGCTGATAAAATATCCTGGCAAGTGTAACTCAATTGACAGCACCTTTGTTAATTGTTCTTTCTAGGCGAGAAGTTGCGCATCGAACTTCCAAAAATCGCGCGTAACTAATCTCCTAAAATTCCTAGCGGATATTGTACGATTTTCCGTTTTAAAGCTAGGCTTTTGAACAAGTTAAATCGTACTATCCGAAACAAGTAGTTGGGTCAATTAATCAAAGTGTTTTAAGAGAGGAATTGAGTAGATAGATGGGCGTTGCCCATATTCCCTCTTATTAAATATTTTGGATTATAATCCAAGAAATATCGATTTAGTTGTGCTCAATGAACATTCGAAAATAAGGTCGACTACAGCTGACTAAACTCTCTCATAACCTGGCCGATACGCAGATCTAAAGCATCATTTTCTCTAAGAAGTCTGCCGATCTTTATCATATGATTTTCATAGACTATACCTTCAAAATCTGACTGAAAAGAAAATCTGAATTCTTGATTTTCTTCAGGAACTTTTTTATAGGTCCCGTATTTTGTTGAGAAGAAATCAAGAAGCTTTTTAAGTTCAAGAATGTAGTTCTGTTTCACAACAAATGACTCTTTTATATGTGGAACGACAGATTTTTCAAAGAAATCAAACCGTTTACGCTCCTGAATATCGAGAAGGGAAGAAGATGCTGTTTGTTTCAGAAGATCAGAGATTTGGGCATCCCATTTTTTTTGACTTTCCTCAAAAATAACACCTATTTGCTCTACCCTTTTCTTTTTCTCATTGAGCTTTTTAAGATCAAAAAGAGATTCCTCTGTACAAACGTTATTCACAATAGCTTCTGTATAGGCCCGATTAACAACAGCCCCTTCCTGTTTGCAAAATTCCCTAAACTTGCTGAAGCATTGAGATAAAGCTTCTACCTGAAGTTCTCGATTCATTGAATCATGAGAGGATTCCATTTCGGTTGCTTCAACAAAGGCTTTTTCCATTTGCAACGCATTCTGTTGCCATTGAAGAGCGAGATTTTGCTCTTCTTGGAAAAGATTTGAAATGGCTGAAAAGTATGAGTTTAATGTAAGTGAATCTTGGTCATTTGAGCAGAGGATAAGTGGATCTTTCCCTCTTTGATAAGTCCCATAAATTTCGGACAGAAAATCAAACAATTTCGCAAATTCACCGACGAGATTTTTCTTAATTCTGAAGGATTCTTTTCTGAAAGCAGCGCCTTTTTCCCTATATGGGAGACTTCCTTCTAAGATATATTGGCGCAAAAATTCATCAAGTTCTGAAGAGGAAGTTAGCCAGGTATTATAATCTGAGTATGCCTTTTCTGCTCTCTTTTCGCTTTCACTCAGAAAAACAGATAGTCGCTCTAGTTTTTTCTTTTTATCTACGATTTTTGAGAGGTCAAAAAACACATCGTCTGCGATATGCTCAAGATCTACCTCATTAAAAGCTTGGACCCCAGCTATAGTTTCTTGTTTGGAGGATTCCAAAAGTTGACGAAGCTTATTCAAAGGAGCCGCTAATGGCCCATGCTCTTTAGTTGAATAAGTCAATTTTGGGCTGATGGGAGAATGTACAAATTCTTCGATCAGTTTCATCTTCTCTTTTTCGTATTTCTCAACCAGATTTTGAGGCGTTATTGCTTCTTTGGAGGTCAGAGGACTTGTTGCCATTAACAATCCTAAAGAGAGGCAGAAAGGCTTGAGAAATTTTGTAGTCATTTGGGTCCTATATCAGAGGGGTATATTTGAATATTAGGATATGCTGATCGCCTCATAAAATCAAAAAAAATCCTACATTTTTCAGTTGGGAGAATTTTGCGACTAACTCATTCTACAACTCATTTGCATATCGGCTAAATTTTCAAGCATCGTTTGTTGCGTAGTGAATTAACCTTTCACATTTTTCCTGGATAGTTGGTGTTTTGTCTAAATTTGCTTCCCAATCCGTTGTTTTCCTTTTTCCAAGATTTGAGCTGATGTAGCATCTGGATTTTTTTCTAGTATTCTTTAACCGTTTTCCTCTTTCTATCTCGAGATAAACCGCAAACCATGTTTATTCCAAAAATAAATAGAGAAAGTATTTTTAAGGATTCGAAAAATATGTAATAGAAGTGAACAGAAGACGAGGAGACACTCAGTCCTTGTGAGATGGCGGCTGCCCTATTATTTAAGGCAGGTAGTAGAAATGAAGTTTGAAGAGCAAGAATGGCAATCGGGATACAGAGTGCGATTGATTCTGCAAGCTTTGGCTTACGCTTGCCCAATAGAAGGAAAAGTAAGGTCAGACCAGCAAAAGTCCATTCTACTTTATTCAGAGCTGCAAATATCACCCGTCCAATGCTCAAGCCAACAGATAAAGATAGGCCAGGGGCTCTGAACTTTAGCCAAGCTTCCATGAAGCTGATTGAGCACACAAACCCGATCCAAACGAAAATAGGCATAAGTGCAGAGTGATAGATAAAGTTCTCTCTAGGATCAGTCGCTATCTGAGAATCATTGGGCTTTGTTAATGAATTCTTCATAATTAGATTTATATCATTATTTAAACACTTCTCTCTGACGCTGTTCAATAAGAAACGATATCTCTTCCTCCTCTTTAAATAGTTTATTGATCTTTTTAATATAAGATTGATAAAGTTTATCTTCGAGTTCAGAAGAGAATACTAATGTTTCTTTGTTATTAATGAGCTTGTATGTCCCATATCTCATTGATAGAAAATTGAGAAGATGGATGTATTCAGCAGCCATCTCTTTTCTAATAGCAAGAGATCGTTTTCCTAGAACAGGTTCATTTTTAGTGAGGTCCTCTAAGAGGTTCTTGCGATGTTTATCGTCAAGATTGGGTATTGAAGATAGCCATTGTATAAGATCAGATCTGTATTGCTCTAATCTCTTCAAACTCTCATCTATTACGACACAAAGATTTTCCAGTTTTTTCTTGGTTGTGGCGATTTTAGAAAGATCAAAAAATACCTCCTCCGAACAAATACGTTCAAAAGCTGCTTCACCTATCTCTTTGTCCAATAGGATGGCTTCTTTCTTGCAAAGATTCATAAATTGTTGAGAACGGTCTAATATAGCCGCAGCTGGACCATATTCTTCTGTGGTATGGGGAGAGCTGGAAATTTTTTTTGAAGATTCATCATCCGAAAAACATTTAAATATATTTTTCAGCTCCTTTTCAGTATTCATAGTCTGTTGTTGTACTTTTTTAGGATCTGGATCGGTTATAGGACCCGCCAACTCCGTGAGGTATTGTTTATACCGAAGAGTTAGCTTTTCTTCTTCCTTCACAAATTTTGCAACGGCTTCAAAATGAGCATTTAAAATCGAGACATTATGATCATCCGGGCAAATGATTTGAGAGTTATCTCCTTTCTCATATGTCCCGTAAATTTTAGACAGAAAATCAAGCAGGCTTATTAATTCTTGAGCCAGATTTTTCTTAACTTTATAGGTTTCTTTCCTGAAAAATTCGTTTCTCTCGGCATTTTTGTAGTGTGTTTCTAATAAATATTTACGGGAAATATCATCAACATCTGAAGAAGAGGATAACCATGTCTTATAGTCCGATTGTGTTTGTGCTGCCCTCTTCTCGCTCTCTTCAATAAAAGCAGAAAGTTTTTCGAGCTTTTTCTTCTTATCAATGAGTTTCAAAAAATCAAAAAATACCCCGTCATTGAAGATATCACCGACTTCTTTGATAGCTTGATCAGAGGCTTTTACTTCTTGTTTGGAGGAATCCATTATCTGCTTAAACTTATTCAAGGGTGCAGCAAAAGCGCCGTATTCTTCGACCGTATATGATGGAATTTGTTTCGTTGGAGGCGATTCCTGACCATTTAAGAAGCGAGTGTAGTCTTTGACAATATTTGCCGTTTCATCTGCAAATTTTTCGGCGTGGCTTTGAGACTGCCCAACTTGGTTAGAAGCAAAAGCTCCAGTTGAGATTAAGAGCACTAGAGTTAAGCAAAGCCATGACAGTCCGTATTTTGTATTTCTGTTCACATGTATTCCTTTGGAATATTCTTCATTTGTTCCTCCAATGACCAGTTATCCGGCTTTTCCTTTGGATATTTCCATTCAGCTCCGTTAGCTAACCAACGTTCTCTGGAGGCTCGAATAGCTTTTAAAGTACAATCTCCATATCCAAACTCTACTCCGCAGCAATCACATATATCATAGTTTGGGCACTTACCATCCTCACCCCACGGAAAATCATCCTGTATTTTTCCACATACTCTACAAATTAGACTGTTGATTTCATTGGCCATAAAAATAATCCAGGTTAGTTGAGTAATTATGAATTGAAGGGTCTGGTTTGTACATAGTGCGAGGTAACCCCTGTTGATTTGTTATTGCAAACGTATTAGAACTCGGCTCATAGAATATAATATCTCCATTTGGACGAATTTTTGTCAGCGTCCCTGCGGGAGGGGATTGTGTAAAATTCTTAGTAGATTCTACATATTGTTTTGCATTCTGTAATGATGAAAATTCATGACCATGATCTTTCCAATGTCTATAAGCGTTTTGAACGGATGTTCTTTTTTTTGTTGAAGTCCAAATCTGATTGGTTTTAGTAGTTTGATTAATTGCTGAAACTTCCTTAGCTAAATTTCTAGCTACCTTTGCTGCTTGGACAGGCATTTTTGCTAATTTATTGAATGCCATCACCCCTTTAACAGCACCATACCCACCGGCGATCAAAGATCCAACCTCTAGGCCCGTTGTCGTCGTAGATCGAAAAGAATGATAAATAGCATCAGATTCGTCAATAGAGAGCACATCCATCATCCAACCCTCTACTTTTGACATTTGGTTAGCCTGTGACTGCTCGACCGCCTCAATGATTTGAATGCGCTCTTCGAGACTGAGATCTAATTCTGCTGCCCCCATGTAAGTGGCGGCAGTTTGCAGGTCATGGATAGAGCCGACTACAAAGTCCACTACCCCGTGGCTGACGCCGCAGATAGCGCTCTTAATGTCGCTCCCTATTTTGCTCCGGTAGCTTCCTGCTGAGTATGAACTGCCGTTCCTACCGCAAATACAAACGCAGCCTTCAGGAGCATTATGCCATCCAGGGTGGCCATGCTGTGTACACCCACAATTTTCATCGAGCGCTGAATTCAACCCAAAATAGTCGACATATTTCATGGGGTTGTTGCTAGAATAAGCATAGAGATTTGGGCCATCGATAGCCCCTGCAGGATCTGGGCTAATCCATCTTCCTACTTCAGAGTCATAATATCGGTAGCCGAAGTACATAAGACCGACCTCTTTGTCGACCCGCTTGCCTCGATATCTCCAAGGATTACCTGCGGAAGAGTCGGAAATAACACGACCTCTGTCATTGATGATCTCCTCTTCTCCAAAGACAGAGTAACGATAGGTTTCTACAACCTTGCGTCTCTGATGATCGAGCAGACAAGTGATATTTCCCTGCAGGTCATAAAGAGGAACATAAGTCTCTTTCTTGATCTCGATGGCAATACTTGGAGCCTCGGGGTTATTAGGATTGCCAGGGACCTTGAGCTCAATGATAACTCCCTTTTCATCCACTGAGCCGATCTCTGTGTCTCCTAAATAAAAGAAACGGAGTACCTTCGATTTCTTTCCCTTAGATTCGATTCTTTTGGTCAGACGCTTGCCGCTAGGGTCGTAAGTGAATTTGACGACATTCTGATCAGGGTCTGTGATAGAGACGATCTGATTTAGATGATTGCTTCGATAAGTCCATGTTCTGGTCCCTATCGTTTTAGTAGCAAGATTGCCATTCGGATCAAAAGTATAGGTAGCTCCTTCGGCCTCTACGAGTTGGTTGACGCCATCGACTTTATAAGCTGATCCATCTCTTTGGAGGCGGTTTCCAATCGAATCATAGGAGTACTTGTGCTCGATCTCTCCTTTCTCGAGGATCAGTTGAGATAAGGCATTGTAGTCATAGTCGATGGTATAGGTCTCATCATCTAAGACGGTCTCTCGTTTTTTGATGTTTTCAAGAGGATCGTATCCACCAGCTGCCACCCGATCTTGGAAGAAATCGGTCGATATTTCTATTCTGCGACCAGCTTCATCCCAAGTCTGATTTCTTCCTCCAAGATGGCCGGGTAGGATTTCCTCGAGAATATTGCCCATGAGATCTCTTGAAGCCACCTGATAGCTATAGAGCTCCTTTTTGTCTTTGCTAAAGCGTTTAGCTCCTTTGACAAAAGGTCCTTCATAAAAGTACTCGACAAATGAGCCGTCCGGAAGTTGGAGTGTTTGAATTTTCCCCTCCCAATCGTAGGTACGCCCTACCTGATAAGATCCAAATTCATCTTTGATCTTTTCAGTGAGGGGCATGTCATGAGCATCGAAGGAATAGCTAATTGTGAAGGAGGAATCTAAGTAGACTTCCGTGATGTTTTTATGATGGTCGTAAGACAGCTTGTAGTCGATCTCATTTTTCCCTTCTTTATAAGAGATGGTGTCTAGGTTGCCTTCATTATTATACCGATAGGTGATCGGCTCTTTAGCTCCGTGATTATATTTTGCTGCGATATCTCCATAAGAATTGTATTCATATCGCAGAGTGCGCTCTTCTGGAGTTCCTTTTCCTAAGGTGAATGATTCAACTTGGTCGGCTTGGTTGAGGATCCATTCTGTTTCATAGGCACTAGAGGATGCATTAGCAGAGAGAACGAGAGATTTCTGAGCGATTTGATTTCCTAAGCTGTCATAATAAGACTCCGAATCAGCCAGGATCTGTCCTGACTTATCTGTTTTAGTCAATTTGATCAATCGACCGTCTATATCAAAGATCTCTTCGGTCTGATTGCCAATCGGATCAATCAGAGTACGTTTACATGTTCTTTGACCCCATTCGTTAACAAAAGCGTCATCATACTCAATGGTTGATGTATGCCCTGCAGCATTGGTTGCCTGGTAAAGACGACCGAATCCATCGTATTCATATTTGAGTAAGATACTTTCTTTATTCTGCGGATAGCCAATAACTTGAGCAATCTGCCCTGCATCATTGTAGACGTACCTTTTTTTGAGCAGCACTTTGCCTGTTTGATCTTCGGTACGCTCTTCAATAACCCTGCCTAAAAGATCGTATTCTTTGATGTCCAAGGTGAAGGTCTTGGCAGACTTCCACTTTTTAACTCCATGAGTTCTTCCAAGACTGTCATAGATGAACTCGACCTTCTGTTTGTCTTTATTCAAAGATGCTAGACGTCCTGAATGGCCATAAGTGTAAGTTGTTTGCTCACCTCTGGCATCAGTTTCCGATGTTTTATGGAAGGCCCCATAGCTACAGGTGGTTTCCTTGAAGGAATAATTGGAGCTCTTACTCCCCCTCTTAAAGTGCTCGAGCTTGTTTAATCTTCCTTTGTAATCATAAGCAAACACTTGGAGAAGGCCATCCGCTCCATAGTAGTGGTGGAGATTCCCGCCGCTATCGTATCTAAACACCTCTTTGGTTCCATTCAGGTGGTTGATCTCGATTGGTTTTCCATGGACGTTGTAAGATCTTGCGAGTGTCCTTCCCTTTGGATCCGTTACAGAGATAGGATTATCGAATAGATCATAGGCATAAGTGTATGTAGGTCTTACAGAAGAATGTGCACCATCGCTGGCTTCGGGATAGGTAATTTGGGTAGGACGTCCCAGAGAGTCATTGGTATAGATCGTCTCATTCCCATATCGATCGAGTTCAGAGAGTTTGTGTCCTGCGGAGTCATAAGTGATTTGCGTTCCAAATCGGTTCCCTGTTCGGTCTTTCTCCAATGTATAAATTGGGAAGTTTCTTAAATCATAGCCATATTCAATAGAAATGCCGGTGTCTGACTGGGTTTCAAGGATCAGATTTTGATTCCCATCGTAAGAGTAATGCGTCTCATTCCCAAGAGGATCCGTCTCAAAAACAAGTAGTCCACGTTCATATCCCTTGGTAAGCGTATAGCAATGGTTTTCATCTGCGTCATAAATGGCCTGGGAAGCGATGTTCCCCTGTCCATCGAACTGATTGACAGTTCTTCTTAGGAGAAATTCCGATTTCCCATCTGTAGAGCTGTATTTCTGTTCAACTATTTCAGGCGCTCCGACATTAGGGAGTTCTTGCTTTGGAGAAATGCGAGTGACAGTCCTTTCGGTAACCCCATAATCGTCTTTCAGAGGGCCTTCTTTACCATCATCGACGATAACCTGAATGAGAGCAGCATCATCGTTATAGGCATAAAAATGTCTCTCTTTTATGCCCGATCTATAGTCTTCCTCTTCCGAGTCAGGAGACCCTTTTGTCAAAATGAACTTTTTAAGGAGAAGATTGGTCCCTTTTTTGTACCAATACTTGACTCCAGTTCCCTTGGCATCCGTTTGGAAAAAACCATGAGTGTTTTTACCAGAGAAATAGGCATAATTCTTGATGTGTCCGTCTTGATTTGTGACAAGGCCGCTGTCATCAACATTCAAAGAGATGGCTCCTAAACCTATGACGTCCCCATATTCTCTTTCCTCAACAATATTTCCTTTGTCTTTGCTATCGTAAGTGAAGTGCTTGTAGTAGAAAATGTTGCCACCTGCGTCTTCGACAGATGTAGAGATCAAGTTTCCAGCATCGCTCTTTGTCCCCCATGATTTTTTGTGAATCCGATAAGGAGATCCATCTAGGCATTGTTCTACAGCAACAAGCTGGTAATCATCATCAAATCGATATACTGCCTTGCGTTCCCCAGGACCATCGACTTCTGTGTAATCGTCTCCATAAGAAAATAGGACGTTTGCCATGCCCCCTGATCCGGCTGGAGTAGTTACAGATCTGACTTTATTTTTCTGCCCCTTGTCCGTGTAATAATCGATTTGGACAAAACGTCCCTCAGGCAGAGTTTTTCTAGTCAAAAGAGCTTGATTGCCTACAACTTGATACTGATAGGATAAGCTCGGCTTGTGAGATCTAATCACCTCGCTTAAGAGCATTGCGCCTGAGGAATCTTGGCTAAAATGATACTCAGCAGATTTCCCATCGCTTGTCTCAATGTGAATCCCATTTCTATATTCGATTTTAATCCAAGCCAACACCTTCTTCTCAGAAGCGTTGGTTTCTTTGATAAAAGAGAGCTGTCCTTTTTCATCGAACTCATAGAAGACTTTATTACCGCTCGGAAGGACTTCTTGCGTGATAAAATAGACATCGAGGGAAGGATGTTTACTATAAGAACGCTTTCCTTCTGAACAGAGAAGCAGTTCAAAGCCATTCGTTTGGGGATCAAAATAGAGTTCATTATTTTTGAGGTTTGTCCAGCAGCTGATAGTTCCTTTAGCGGTATTCGCTATCCCTGCTACCTCCCCTTCCGGATCGATTTTAAATAGGGATTTCTTGGACGGATTTGTAGTATTTTGCCAACCAACGTACGTCAGGATTGTTCCATCAGGATTGCCGACATAAACATAAGTGCGTTCAAACTTTCCTTCAGCTGTCGTATAGGATTTGCCCTTTGGGTCTTTTTGAATAGACAGGAAACAGTGGGGATTGAACCGCCATCCACCAAAATTAGCTGTTTGGAGGGTATCTCTACTGCTATAGAACCTGGATAATATTAGAGAGTCTGGAGAAGAAACTGTAAGGTCAACTTCAACCTCCGTATAATCGCCATGAATCGTGCTCACATTTTCGACTAAGCTCGCAGGATCTCCTTCTCTCGACCCCAAGTATGTGCCGCTAATAGGACTTTCTTTTGCGATTGCGCTCTGCAGAAAGCAACAGAAACTTAACACAAAGCTCGTTAAATAGTGGTTCATTGGCGACTCCTGTTCTCCTAAAAATCTCAGTGGAATTCCTACAATTTAAAGGAAAGCATGATACAGAAAGGTCTTTTCTGAAAGAAGAGAAATTTTGAAAGAGAGCCATTCGTCAAAAGGGAGTGTAACGGAGCTCTCTTTCATAAGAGAAATTCCAGCGGTTCTCCGAAGTTCTGTAATAGGAGATTTTGTGGTATTCGTATGAGCCAGCACCACAGAAAACTAAAGTGATCTTATCAGATGGCTCTTCCTTTTTTTCTGTTATAGTGGGGAAAAGAAAATCAGCCTTTTCAAAATCATAGAGAACATTTCCTGAATCATTAATTATGTTATTAATATTATTACTCTCGTCATAATAAATATAAAAACCTAATCCATGACAATCTGTAATTTTATAGATTTGATTGTTGTCATCATATTCAAAGTAGATGTCATTTGGTAACTGCAGAAGGCTTTGATTCCAAGCCAGCAATTGGATGTTTTTGCTTATGCTTGTTATTTGATTGCTTTCGCAATTGCGCTTAATTATGCAATCTGAGCTGGTATTAATCTTTACCGATCCACCTACATTATTAAAAAAGAATTCGTTAGATGGTGATATTGCAATAAATTCTATGCCATTGGATCTCATGCTTGTTGTGAAAAAATTTCCACATGTAAGACTTCCGTTCGATAACATTATACTATCAGCATCGAGCAGTTGGAGTTCTTTTGCATCTTTTGCATCAGCCAACTGTATCGTTACTATTCCTGAGCTTGCAGAAAGAGAATCATTTGCCCCTATTAATGATAACACGCCAGCCAGGAAGCCAAAATGATGTAGTAGAGATGTCATGTAAAACTCCTTAAAATGTGAGGGAAACCCTTACAATATTTAAAGGAAAACATGATAATGAAACAGACTTTCTTAATGAAGAGAAATTTTTAAAAAGGGCTAACCACCAGATGCGGTGAGCATAGGGTCGGAAATTTCTCGCGCTCGCTCAAGATTCCTGGCTTTTTGGCGCTCTTTCTTGTCTCGGAGCTTTTGTTGTTTTAGGCGGACTTTCTTGATGGCTTCGTCATCAAGACCGAGGTCTTCTAAAGTGACTTGTCCACCAGTTGCCTTGACGATCTTTAATGCAATACTTGTACGAGGGACACTGCCTTTAATGTAAGCATAAATAGATTCCTCGCAGAATTCATTATATTTACAGAATTTAGGTACTGAAATACACTTCGATTCCAGCCAATCTTTTAGCTTCATGTCTATCCCGAAAAAGTTAAAATTTCATTGTAGAGTAGTATTAATTTCAACCCAAGTAAAAACCGGGGTCGTATCTACACAGAAACAGCCCGTTCTTCTTCAACAAGCTTCACATATGTTGCCCATAGATCTGCGTCAATTTCTTTAGAGCGGATCATGTCGAGCATAGCTTTTTGAACTTGTCCTAGAGTTTGATGAGGCGAAAGCATTGCAATCAGCTCGTCTTCGCCAGATTTCTTAAGAATATCGACTAGTCGGTTGATTTGAGATCTCTTGAACTTAACCTCTATTGTCCTTTTTACCATGAGAGATGTCCTCGGTTTGGAAGAAATTGGCTCAGGGCTATCTTTATCTAAGACGTGCTCTTTAAGGAGTTTTTGTAGCTGACCTGGCGAAGTTTTTTTTAGCTTACCGAAGGCAAAATGATGCAGATGTCCTTTGCTTCCAGGAAGAAATCGGCATAGATCAGTTTCTTTCTCAACACTAACCCTGCTCATTGCTCTATGAATGCATTCATCTAGACTTTCTGCAGCCTGATTCCGACTTTCAGTGTATGTGCCCATCAACATTTGCTCCTTTTGGTTTGCTAATTTTTACAAGGTGCTCAAACTTTCAAAAAATGTCAATACACTTAAGCGTCTTGAGCGTATGATTTGACATTTAAATTTCAAATAAATTTCAAAACTTGCAAACGACCAAAGATGATGCATGAACTCTCAAAAAAAGTCACATACTTTGTACTAGATTCCCCAGAGCATTTTTGGTATGTTTCAAAAAAAGCAGGTTTAGCTATAGCGAGGGCGTGATGACGATTAAGTTTCCCAAAGAAGAAGATGGTTTTTCCCCACAAGATGCACACATTGCATACAAGCACCTAGTCGATTATCACTTGCACTTCCTTAAGCTGCAATCCAAATGTGAGTTTTTCTATTGGAAGCTGATGGGTGTTTTCTTCTTGTCCATCATGGGCGCTTTTATTTTGCGTGACAAGGGCATAATCGCGGACCCGCTAATTTTGATCACCATCGTAGGCTTTGGATGTTTGTTGGTTTTTGCTCAGAATGTCAGGATGGACTTGGAATATGCAGTTAGCGCAGCAGCATGTGTAGAAAGGGGCATTCTCATAGAGGAAAAGTACACCTACCCCGCTCGCCTATTTAGGATCTTCGAAGACAACAAAACCCTTACATATCGAGGCAACCTATTAAGCCGGTCTGTTCCATTTGTATTCATCGGACTATCTACACTTGTTGCAGGAGCAGTTTTGGCTGAAAAAATAGGGGTTTGGGCTGCAATAACGGTAGCTGTTCTAATCGCCATCGGATTGTGGGCATTTGCAAGGCATTATGTGAAGATGGTTAGAAGAGTTGTCTTGGGAGTGCAAAGATAGGCTATGGTGACCAGTGAAATGGATCTAGCAGAGAAGAAATTGGACCGACTTGCAGGGCTATCTCTATACCATCAAAGCTTTTGGTTATTTCTCCTCTCCGCCCTCTTATTCTTTAAACCTCAGCACTACAAAGACGCGGCCCAGTGCCTGGGATTCGCTGCCTTGATATCCTCTTTTATCGCTTCTAGAATCTATATCTATGCAGGGAAGAAAGTAGAAGAGTTTAAAAGGTTTTCCGCCGAAGAGGCTGAGGATCGAAAAAAAGAGTATATGATCAGGTTTTTCCTTCCATATTTTGTATGGGCTGGATGCATAGCAGTATTTTCATATTAGTTTTGATTTGATCTTTCTGAATAATAAAGGACAAGTGTTGGCTATTTATATGTAACTAATATGAGAGACAATTGCTTGTGTAATTTCAACTCACTGTAAAATAAATATTTAAGTTGTACATCCACATATTTTCTTGATTTCCAGAGGAATATCCCGTATTATCTGCGGATAAAATCCGCAAAGGATAATTTTTTGAGGAAAAAACCTCAAGGAATAAATTACTCAAGGACCCAAAAAAGGAGGGACTCATGAATACTTCAGTAGAATATTATAAGTTAGCGGCTGATGAGATATGTGACGACGTTAATGAGACAAATCAGGCAGTCATCAAATCTCAGGTAGAAGGAGTGAATCTTGTGATATTCCCTCATGTTTACCCTTCTCACAAATTCCGCACCACGGGCTTTGTACTTAGAAATTTGAAGGATCTAATAAAAGGCAAAGCAGTATGTGATATGGGTTGTGGCCCTGGAATAGTTGGTCTGTATGCTTTGCACAATGGAGCGAAACGAGTAGTGCAGGCGGATATTAATCCGAACGCTATAGAGAATGCTAAAGAAAATAATACTCTTCAGGGATTCGGGGAAGATCAAATAAAAACTTACCAAAGCAATTGCTTTGATAACGTCCCTAAAGATACATTTGATGTTATCGTATTTAACATGCCATATCATTGTGATAAAATAGAAATCGATGATCCATTGAAATACGCTTTCTATGATCCAGCCTTTGTTTCTATTAAGAAGTTTCTTAAACAAGCTAGAGAATATTCCCACAAAAAGACCCAGATTTTTATCGCCTTCTCTAATAAGGGGGAAACCGCTCTCTTAGAGAACGTCTTCGAGCAAAATCAGTATGATTGGAAGCTTTGGAAGATCACGAATACAGACCAGGAGTATGACAACAGAATTTATCTTCTCACATAAGAAGGATTGGGTTCAAAATGAAGCACCCAGTATTTTATGAGGGTAAATGGCTGAATAAGTTATTCTTTTTAAAAGCAAGCAATAGGGAGGATATGAATGAGTAGCAGAAGCGTAAAAGAAGCTATCGGTTATTCATCCACCGCTGTGGCGGAGCCACCTTTTGCTGGTGTCTTTACTCCAAGAAGGTTGCCATTAATCGAAAGGCTGACACGGCTATTTGATGATCTAAATTTAGAAAATACACTCGTTATTTCTGTACAGCATTTATGCTCGACTACCGAAGTGCTTTTTGATGCGCTTCTTGATCTAAATTTAGATCCTGAAAATTTGTACGTGGTAGGCAAATGTTACTCTACAAATCCTGAAGTTCTGGTTCGTCTCAGAAAAAAAGGCATAAACGCCTTATTTTCAAGCTCATCTTTTAATTGTTCAGTGCCCTTCGACGTCGATTTTGACCGAAATGTAGATGAAATGATTAAACAAGTCATATCATCGAATGATTTATTTTCATTTGAAAGAATCATTATTTTAGACGATGGGGGTCATTTGCTGGAGAGGGCCCATGCTCTTCTACCAAAAGGTTTGCCTGTTGTTGGCATCGAGCAGACTTCTTCTGGCTTCAATAGAATGAAGGATAAAAATCTTCCTTTTCCAGTCATCAACTTAGCAAGATCTTGGCTTAAACTAGAACATGAAAGCCCGATCATAATTTCACTAGTCCTCAGAAAGCTTAAAGAAAAGCTCGATCAACTAGATTCTAACGTCAACAAAGTGCTTTTAATAGGTTTCGGTGTATTGGGGCAAAAAATACACGATATTTTGAAAGATAAGTACTTAATTTCTGTTTTTGACGCCGTTCCGGAAAAGAGTACGATTGCACCCGATGAATTTAAAACGCGACTTGGAGAATTTGATTTGATTATAGGGTGTACTGGTTCAACATCTCTGAAATTTGAGGATTTTAAGTATTTGAAAAAACCCGTGATATTAGCAAGTATTTCATCCTCCGACCGGGAATTCGAGTCTTTCAAATTTAGAAAGTTAAAACCGGTTAAAAATTGCCATAGCCCTGTAATGATCGACGGAATAACGCTTCTAAATTGCGGATTCCCTATCACCTTTGATGAAGATTATGACTCAATTGACACGGACGATTTTCAGCTGACTCGCGCTCTAATATTAGCATCTGTTTATCAGGCTTCAGTCACTGACCAAAATTTACGTGGTTTTCTACCCATGGAAGATGATTTGCAAAAAACAATATTAAACCAGCTTAGGACCTTATGAAAGAACCCATTGCTCTTGTCACAGGCGCCTCTCGTGGATTGGGTAGAGAAATAGCCCTTTTACTAGCTGAGAACGGATATCGCGTCTACGCTGGAGTCAGAAATATAGAAGAAGCTCCGAAAGGAACGATACCTGTATGGGTTGACCTAACAAATGAAGAAAGTTTGCGTCTTTGCGTAACCAAAATCATCGAGGAAAGCGGGAAAATCGATGTATTGGTCAATAATGCTGCTGTTGCTTATTTTGGCGGGGTTGACACTATGACCTTAAAAGAGGTGCGAGACCTCTTTGAGGTGAATTTCTTTGGAACGTTTTTTTTAACACAGCTTTTCTTGCCTTATATGAGACAACAGAAGCAAGGGAAGATTTTTTTCATTAGCAGCATTCGAGGTGTCGAAAGCTGTGCATACATGGGAATGTATTCTGCAAGCAAAGCGGCATTAGAAGCGATTGCTTTCGATTGGGCAGTTACCTTGTCCAAGTGGAATATTGTTGTCTCTGTAGTCCAACCAGGGCCTTTAGATACTGGTATCGACATCAAACACGGGACTAATTTTCCTTCTCACGAAAATCCGTATGCTCCCTATGGAGAATATACTCTTACATTACAATCACCTAAGGATGCAGCAAAAGTAATTGTAGGAAAAATTCTGCAATCAGATCCTCCTTTTAGATTCCAAACTGATGATTCATCAAAAATGGTAATTGAAAAACATTTGAAGGATCATTCGGGTATGAATTGGTATCTCGAGCAGAAAATTACCAAGTAATATAGGCTATTCTTTAGTCTGATTTTGCTGTTTTTTTCTAAATTTCTTATATTCTGCTCGAATTAGAATAGCACTCCCAAGAGCTATTAATATGGCACTTACACCTGTTTGAGTGTTTATTAGCTCATCATTAATCCATGAATTGAATAAAACAGCATATAAATCTAACGAATAGCTTGATATGGCTACAATAATTGGATCTACATAATAAAATGCCTGTAGAAAACAAATACAAGCTACTGCGTATAGCAAGCCTTCCCCAAGAGCACTTTTGATATCAAAGTGAGCAAAGTCAAACGAGCCTATTTCAGGTGCTGAGATCAGCAGAAAAAACAAAGAAATTAACAGTCCGCAAAAGCATTGATAAAATACGACTCGAACAGGGTGATCATGTTGTACAATGATGCTTGTCAGAATAAGAATTATGGCTAACGAAAAGGATGAACTCAATCCAAGTAAGCACCCCTTAATTGCTAGATCTCGATTCATACTCATCAAATCGAAAAGGACAATGATAGCTATGCCACAAATCATGGTTGCTATTCCAGACCACTCTCGCAGATTATATCGTTCTTTTAGCAAAAGAATTGCCAGAAGAACATACATTAATGAATCAGCTCCATAGATGATTGCATTGTCAATTGTCCCCACTGCTACCCTAGCCAATTGAAAGCCAATATATCCACCCGCTCCTATAAGCCCTCTTGTAAAGATCAATCTTTTCCGAGTCTTTGGTGGAAGAATCGCTGAACCGGATATTTCATTTTCATGCGATATTTTTAAAAACTCGACAACCCCTAGCTTTTTTGGCATTAACAGTTTATAGACAAGTCTAATCAATATTATTAAAAGAACACCGGTTGCAAATTGCACAGAGAAATTTATCTTGTATCCCATGCTATTTATGGGTTCTTTAAAAATGACGGCATCAATGCCTAAAAGTCCCCACCCCAGAAGTAAAAGAGCGACACCTTTGAACCAGTCTTTGGGGTTGATTTCGATTCTATGGTCTCTAGCAAAATGTAAAAAGCTGATCCATTGACTCCAGATTTTATGCGCTGAACTTCTGAATTTATTTAACATTTGATATTTTTAAACTCCATTCATCCAGCACGTAACATGAGATCTTTGAGATCCAATTTTATATCTACTGCTAATAAGTGATATTCGCAAGTTAAAACCGGATTTCAAGAGTCCTCTAAAAAATATATAAATACGTCAAAAACGCTGAGGCAAAAGCTGCCGAATCTTTACCGGCCACTGTGAACCAAACTCCAGCAAGCAAACCTGAAGATTGAGAGAAATTATATTCGACCTCAGGCGCAAAACTAATTTGCACAGAGGAAGGAAGTCTTGTGCTAGCCACCTCACCTATATCGTTGACTCCATTCTTGCCTGTAAAATGAGATTTCCTCTGAGCAAGAAATTCTGTATCAAAAGCCAGTACCCATCGTTGATTTATGGAGTATTCCCCTGAGAGGAAGGCTGTGAGCGTTTGGCCAGGTTTTACTTTCCCCTCAGTCCCATAACCGCCGCCATAGGTATTGAACCCTTTTACTTTGACAGTTGAAGGAAAGAGGTATCCAATGCTCCATCTTAGAGAAAAAAAACTGTTTGGCAGATAAAACAGTTTGCGGAATACGAGCACAGGTCCGGTTTGAAATGAACCAAATCCGGTGGAATCAATCCCTTCTTTACTTGGATCTAGTTTCTGATAGTTCCCAGTAGGGAATGTTTCTTGAAGGATAAGCCTAAAATCCGGTACCCATGAGCCTTTAATGTCATTCGATACTTGATAGCCAAAAAGTACGGTTGTATCTTGAAAATGGCTTGCAGACTTTCCGTTCTTAAAGTTGGAAATGAAAGAGACTAAAGTTTCTATTCCTAAGTTATTTGTGATCCCGAACTGGAAGTCTATAAGAGGATTGATTGCCCAGGTGCTGTCTTGCTTTTTGAGCTTCCAGTTAGAGTTGTATCTGCCATAAGTATTAAAAAGAGTCGCTGTCGGTTCGATCGCTGGATGACCTGGTTTCATATTTATTGGGGTTGGAGCGAGCAGAGGCCCTGTGAACCAGGGCGTATAGATCAAAGGGCTTTCTGCAGGGTTAGAAGAAGGAGACGGAGGTCCCGCAGCGAAAGCAATAATAGGAGCTAAGAGGAATGCCGCAGCTAGTCTCATATCTTTCTAAAATATACCCAATGTAATAGGAAAATCCTATGCCAATAAATGCTGGCTCCCTATGGAGGACAACAGACTCTATCTTGACCAATTTCTCTTCCCAATTTTCTCTGGGTACTACCTTACAAAATTAAAAAAAACAATTCTACCAAAAATATTGTTGACTGACAGTACCTGAGGAGGTTAAATTACAGTGAATACTTTGTCTGCAAGGAACCGCTGGAGCTGGAGGGCTAATGATTGGAAACTCTATGTCAGATGAGGAGTTCATTAAACTTTCTCATTTCGATAGGATACGACGAGGATACTTTGACAAGATCCCTTTGAATTTCACGCTTATCGGAGTCACTATAGCAATGAATGTCTTCGCTTTTAGCAATACTAATATTGCTCTTATCTGTGGAATAGCGATGTTTAGCTTAGGCACATATCTCAAAGAAAAATTCATTGAAAAAGATGACATAGAATTAAAACAGAATGCTAAATCTATAGAAGAAGAATTCCGGAAAAGAGAAATCAATAAACAAAAAGGTCGGAAAAGATGATGACTCTTAAGGCAGACCTTTTAATGCAAATCGAAAATATCTTAGGGGCTTTGATATACCTCGTCGGAGTAGCTGGTTCCTATTTTCGGTTTGGAAAATATGAGCGCAGAGGAAAACTTGACGCTCTATTCATGATTTGCATTACATGGGGCTACTGCTCAATTATGGTGGGCCTAATGAATATTGCAAAATATACCCTTGTCCCCTCGTTGCACCTCGAAATGATCAGAGTTTTATATTATGGGGGCGCAATGGCTTCTTCTTTTGTATTTTTTGATACGAATTTTTCAAGCGCGGCAACAAAAAGTAAAATCGCTGCTAGTTTGTTAATGGGGACTATGGCCTTTGTCTTTTGGGAAGCCTTGGTGTTTTATTTAGACTTACCAGCTGGGATGGCTATTCTTTCTTGCGTAGGACTTCTGGTCATCTACATTTTCAACTTATGGCAAAAGAAGAATATGGTGGGAATTTTAACTGGAGTAGCGATGCTACTTTTGCCTATTCTTCCAAAATTAAACCAGAATGATCTCAATATCGACAAAATGCATATGAAAAGAGAAATTGCCATTAGAAATCTCACCGAGAGTAATTCTGAATTAAAACATAAACAAGAATTGATCGTTGAATTATCTAAATAAGGCAAGAATGTTTGATGCACATCAGAAATTAATAGAAGAATATAAAAGTAATGAGAAGAAGATCGACAAATCGAGGGTGAGCGTTATCCTTCTGATGGTGTTCATGATTGTCATAGTTGTCGGAATGAAGGCTATACAAAAAACTGCTTCTCTCCACTTAAATATTTTCGCCACAAGTTTTGTTCTATTACTCTTAACTTGGCATTTTTGGGGATTTTATCCGAGACGCTTTTTATATGGACAATCAGCTGACATTATTTTGAGAGGCGTAAAATTGGAGCAAGATAATCCTTTTCTAAGAGAATCATTTTTTAAAGATTATTTAAAGGACTTCAATGCATTAGGCCAAATCTTAAAAATGGCTATATTCGACCTGTTTTTGATCTATTTTTTTAGCGTGTCGTATACACAGCTTGCAAAAGCGATTAATCCTGAATTGGTAGTTAAATTCAGACCTATCACGCCTATCAGCACAGCCCTTATCAATCTTTCTCTTGGCTGGGCCTATTACCGAGCGATTAGACCTCTGGTCCATCTGAAACGCTCTATACCTGGTATGGGGAACGCATAGTATGGACAAAAAGCCTCCTTTTCTTGATCAGGTATTTGACAACATGTCTGTTATCCCAAACCTACGCAACATTTTTAAATTCATATGGGTATTTTCGACTGTCTATTTTGGTTTTGCTATTTTGATGGAAGGAGTATCGATCTTTACGGGAAATTCACAAATTAGATCGGAGTGGGTTAAAAATCTGCTCATGTGGGCTGGGGTAAACCCATTTTTTGCCTACGTTCTCTATCTTTGGAACAAGAGAGAGCAAGAGGTTCAGGAAAAATCGAAAAAGACGTCATAAGACCCATCTTTTCGCTTTATTCATAGAAAACGACTATAACCACTACCCTATTATCGATAGACGATTCTAGCCCTGTTTCTTGAGGTCGATTTTGAATTGGGACGGAATTTATACAGGAAGAGACGCGGAAGAGGCTTGTTCCCATAGTTCATCGGTGATTGGACAGCTTCTCCACTGATCGATTTCGTCATCTGGTTGAAGGTCAACACAAGTGACCGGACTAATCACTTTAATCCCCTCTTTTCCCATTTTCCCGACTCCGCAACAAGAAAAGGCACCCTTCGGGTCCGGGCATCTCTTGAGTTTGAAATGAAAGTACTCGCCTACTTCAGGAGGTTTCTCATCAAAGCTATAACCCCAAGTTTCTGATTGCATACTCACCCCCTATTGCTCACTTCAGCCATTTCTTTTGGGAAAATTAAACACCCTTGAGTCAAACAATACCAGAACTTTTTTTCTGGGACGTAAATGAATTGAGGCTGGGTATCAAACATGGGCTCGCCGGGTCTTGTATGAACTGATTTATCTGGGTTGGTCGTTACTGAAGGCCCGTGAAAATTGCCTAGGCATATCTCTTTTTCTTTGCTGAAGATAGTAAAAGATCCTTTCTCAGTAAATAGAATCTGAAGCCAGATCGATTCTGTTGAAGCTTCAGGTAAATAAAGATTTCCCTCTTGAGCTAAAATAATATTCAATCGTTGTGGCTGTAAATGAACATCAAATTGGTCATGGGGAAAAGTGCAGATGTGCATTTAACTTTTTGTCTCCTATGCATCTTGTTGCAAGATGGTGTCTTATACAGTATATATGAATGGTAGAGTGTAAAAAGAAAAGATTTTTTTGTGAGTTCAAATGTCCAAAAATCAACTTATCGAGAAGGAGTTATGGCTATCATATTTAAGAAGAATATGGGGAGGCAGCGAAGGCATAAATTCGGCGCGATCCCTTGTGAAAGAGATGGGAAGAAGTTTCCATCGAAATTGGAGCGAAGCTACTACGATAGGCTGCAGCTCTTACAAAAGACGGGAGAAGTGCTCTTTTTCCTCAGACAAATTCCTTTTGATTTGCCAGGGAAAGTCCGCTACGTCTGCGATTTTCAGGTTTTTTATGCCAATGGAGAAATTAGCTTCGTGGATACAAAGGGCAAGGATACAGCCCTAAGTCAAACAAAGCGGAAGATGGTCGAGGAGCTCTATCCTATTACCATCGAAATTGTAAGCAAAGTTTAATTAAGCCGATTGGCTTCTACTCAACGACCCTCAGCCTCTACTCCCCAATTACTCTCCTAATACTCAAACACCAAGCACGCTACTAATTCTTGCCCAACTTTTAGCAAGAAATTGGTCTACAAGCTGTTTGGGCGAAAAAAATTTAACCAGAGAGACAAAATGGCTAAGAGTAAAAAGCAACCGCCTGCCCCCTCCATAGAAGAAGACGTTGAACCAGCAGCTGAAATTCTTGTGGAGCTAGTCTGGCATACGGAAATGCGAAAAATCAAGGATTTGAAGGAGCACGATAAAAATCCGCGAAAGATAACCAAGGAACAAATGGAAAAGCTTAAAGACTCGATTAAGAGCTTTAACTATGTAGAAACCGTTGTGGTGAACTTGGACAATACCATTCTTGCTGGACACATGAGGATAAGAGCTCTGAAAGCTCTAGGGCGTGGAAAAGAAGAGATCGAGGTGAGAGTTCCCAACCGTCAATTAGAGCCAAAAGAGGCTGAAGAATACCTCATCCGAAGCAATAAAAACACAGGTGAATGGGATTGGGACCGCTTGGCCAATGAATGGGAGGTCAAAGACCTGTTCGCTTGGGGGTTTACGGAAGACGAACTTGAAGTGCCCGATCCCGAAAACATTGAGGCGATCGATGATGGATACGAGGAGGAAGTCCCTGATGAACCGAAGACAAAACCAGGGGATATTTATCAGCTGGGACGCCATCGCTTGATTTGCGGCTCGGCTACCCTGCACGGAGACATTGAAAAAGTCCTGGATTCAGAGCTAATTGACCTTGTCATTACGGATCCTCCCTATAACGTTGCTTATAAAGGGGGAACGAAAGATCAGCTCACCATCAAAAACGACAACCTATCGAGCGAAGACTTTGAAGCTCTTTTAAGGGACTTCTATGTGAATGCGTTCATCTTCATGAAAGAGGGAGCGGGAATTTATGTTTTTCACGCTGACTCAGAAGGGGAAAAGTTTAGACGATTTTTCCGCGAGGCCAATTTGAAAATGACTCAATGCCTCATCTGGTTGAAGAATTCTTTTGTGCTCGGAAGGCAAGATTACCAATGGCAGCATGAGCCCGTGCTTTTCGGTGGCAAAGAGTACACAGATCATGACCCAGTGCTCTATGGCTGGAAAGAGGGAGAGAAGCATCGCTGGTATAGCAACCGTAAACAAACCACCCTCCTCAAGTTTGACCGGCCCCAACGGAATGCAGAGCACCCAACCATGAAGCCAATCCCATTGATTGGATACCTAATCAATAACAGCTCTAAAAAGAACGACCTCGTCTTCGACTTCTTCCTTGGTTCAGGGTCAACACTAATTGCCGCAGAACAGCTGAATCGCCGGTGCTTTGGGTGTGAGCTAGATCCAAAGTATTGCGATGTCATTGTGGATCGGTATCGCAAGTACAAGCTTCAGCGTAACGAGCCTTGCGAGATCAAGCTGAATGGAGAAGTCTATGCCTAAGAAACCGAGCGGGAAGCCTAGCGGGCGACCTAAGATTAAAACGAAGGCTCCTACCGATCCAAATGCTCCCCCCTCTCAATGGAATGGAACCGTCCCTGAGAAGGAAATCAATCTTGATCAGGTTCTGTATTGGATCGAATTGCAAGCAACAGCGGAAGAAATAGCGGGTGCATTTAGGGTCAGTTCTGACACTTTAGACCGCCGTTTAAAGGAGGCTTTTGGTATGGGTTTTGCGGAGCTAAGAAAAAGGTGTAATGGGCTGCATAAACTATCCCTCCGCCGCTATCAATTTCAGCAAGCTCAGCGAAGTGCCACAATGGCCATCTGGCTGGGCAAAATATGGCTTGGTCAAAGAGAGACGATCGTGACTGAAACCATCGTCAAAGACCAAGATCCAGTTCAAATTTACATCCCAGATAACGGAAGGGATGATTACACAGGTGAGAAAGTGGAGGATCCAAATGCCTAAAATTACACCTCAGCCAGGACCTCAGGAATCTTTTCTAATTAATAAAGCCGATATCGTGATTTATGGTGGCGCTGCAGGAGGAGGAAAAAGCTGGGCTCTTCTAACGGAATGTTTGCGCCATAGAAAAATTGCCGGATTCTCTGCTGTTGTTTTCCGCAGAAATAGCACACAGGTAAGAAATCCCGGTGGACTATGGGATACAAGCTGTGAAATTTTCCCGCATGCCGATGGCGTTCCAAAGGAGTCAACGCTCGAATGGGATTTTGAAGGAAAAGGTCGAGTAAAATTTGCTCACCTCGAACATGACAAAACACGCTTTGATTGGCAGGGATCGCAAATCCCTCTCATAGGGTTTGATGAACTTACGCACTTTTCATGGTCCCAATTTGTCTATATGCTCTCAAGGAATCGATCCACTTGTGGGGTGAAGCCTTATATTCGAGCGACGACTAACCCTGACCCAGATTCTTGGGTAAGAAGGTTTATCTCATGGTGGCTCGACGAAAGTACAGGATATCCTATCCCCTCTCGCAGTGGAAAAGTTCGTTGGTTTTTCATTCAAAATGATGAGACGATTTGGAGCTCTAGCCGCGAGGAGTTGCTTGAGAAAGACCCTCATTGTTTGCCTAAGAGCGTCTCTTTTATTGCAGCGAATATCCATGATAATAAAATTCTGCTCGAAAAGGATCCTGGCTATCTAGCCAACCTAAAGGCGTTGCCTAGATTTGAGAGAGAGCAGCTTCTGATGGGAAATTGGAATGTGCGACCCACAGCTGGGATGTTCTTCCAAAGATGCTTTTTTGAAACTGTCAAAGCCATTCCCAAGGGAGGCACAAAGGCAGTTCGATATTGGGACCGGGCGGCTACGAAAAAAACAGAGAACAACGATCCGGATTATACTGTGGGACTGCGACTAGAAAAGGACAAAAACAACATCCTGTATGTCACGGATATGGTCAGAATTCAGCAGAGCCCATTGGGTGTCCAAGGAGCTATTAAAAACACAGCAAGTCAA
This sequence comes from Chlamydiota bacterium, assembly GCA_027451825.1. Lineage (GTDB taxonomy): Bacteria > Chlamydiota > Chlamydiia > Chlamydiales > SM23-39 > DAIDHZ01. Next base: position 52,188 of record DAIDHZ010000006.1, on the reverse strand, counting down.
GACGGCGTGGCTGTCAGAATCGGCGTCGAGCAAGATCCAGGCCAAGCTGGAGTCAGCGAAGTCGATTATCTTGTGCGAATGCTTCAAGGCTATAATGTAAAAACCTTCAAAGCAACCCAGGATAAGGTGACTAGGGCTCTCCCTGTTTCTTCACAGGCTGAGGCGGGGAATATTAAAATTCTCCAGGCACCATGGAATGAGGCTTTCCTTCGAGAAGTAGAAAACTTCCCTGAAGGCAGCCATGACGATATTGTTGACGCTTTAAGCGGTGCGTTTTTGATGCTTACCGATGCAACCTATGACTTGAGTGCCCTGACTACCCTTTAAGGGTGCTCTTTTTCATACATCGCCAGGATAGCTTCGCTGATGATGACCGAACGATCTACTTTTCTGTCATTTCGATAACGAGCGATATAAAGCTCTGTTAGAGCTTGCTCTACTTGTTCCGTTAGATAAGCTGTCACTTTCACTTTTTTATTGCTTTTGGCGATTAGTCCATTTTGTGCTTCTGGATTTTCATCGCCAACTTGCGGTTGTTGTATGGATGCTTGAGTCATTGGGTGTCCTTTGTTTATTTGTATCTGTAGCAGCAGAAAATATAAGCAGTCAATGGTTAAATTGCTAGAACGATCTAAGGTAGGCAAATCGACAAGAGAACTTGACGTCAAAGACCCAAAATCCCCATGTAAATTTCCAGATTTTTTAGGTGCATTTTTAATGTTTATAATGCTATTTATAAACATTAAATGGAGATTCAAATGTCACTGACGACAACGGTTATAAATCCACAATCGATACAAGTAGCTAACACCTTTGAAGAGGCAAAGAGCTACCAATCTCAAAAGGTTTGGCAGCAACTAGAACAGATTTCAGTTCAGCAAGCGGCAGAGATATGGCTCGCTACGTTAAATCCAAGAACTCGGATCAATTACCAGTCAGGATTACGTCGATTGGCTGAAAAGGGGCTTCTATCCCCTCTTTTAAGCCTTCAAGCCTTCGCCTTAGTCAATCATGAAGCTATCATTGATCAGATCAAATTAGTTGATGAATGGACAGAATGCAGTCGGCAATCTCGAGCTGCTTGCTATATTTCATTTACCCGATTTCTCCATCGACGCTCTCAAGGGATGATCGCAAGAGCGATTTCTAATAGAGAAGGCCATTCTAAAACCTTTTTCCGCGTCTACGATAAGGTAAAGACTCTAGCAATGTCTCAAGCGCAATGGATAGCCTTTTTAGAGGCTTTAGAACAGATCAGTCCAAGAGAGTGCTTGATTGCAAAACTTATCCTCCAAGGCGGCAAAAGGGCAAATGAGGTCTTATCTCTTCAAATCCGTCAAATCGATTGGGATCGTCGAAAGATCCTATTTGAACAATCTAAGACCAAGGGAACGAAAAAATCCACGGTGATCACCTATCCTCAAAGCATCATGGATAGGCTAAAGCTCTTCATTGGAGAAAGAACGGGCCTCGTGTTTATCACTCGTTCTGGAAAACCTGTCATGATGACCAGGCTCGCTCAGACTTTTGATAAGGCAGGAAAAGCCGCAGGTGTCCCGTTTAAGGTAACCCCTCATGTTTTGAGAGCTTCTACGGTCACCTATCTCAAACAACAGGGATTTCAGGACACCGATATCATGAAAGTCACGGGGCATTCAAATGCAGCTATGGTCTGCGCTTATGATAAAACGTCTCAAGAGAGCAATGCGACAGAGAAAGTGCAGCTTGTCTGGTAACGGTAGCTATTGAGCAAAAACCCTGGACTTAGCTTCGTCCAGATCTTTTAGAGAATCGTAGTACATCTTAGATGCAAGGACGCTAGGGATAAAAGCGAATAGGCTTAAAACCCAACGACTGATGTGAACATCAGGGTAGACGGCATTGATAAAATCAAGCATGAAATAACCTATGGCGCCTAATGCGATTACATTGACAAGAGACCGTTGAACTAGAATGTTCGTGAAATTGAAGGAGCGCAGTATTTGATGGAAAACCTTATCGCCCGAGCTATTTTTAGCTTCTAGCGAAACTCCCTCTAAAATTATTTGAGCCATATTGCTCTCTATTCGAAGCATTGTGAGGAAGTCTTTGATCAGAAAATAAAGAGACAAACAGAAAAGAAATGGTGCACCTGTTTCATAGTAAGCAATTCCGCTATGTTTCCAGCCATTGATGGACATGATAATGCATATCTGCATGACCATGCCATTTGTACCGAGCTTTTTAATCACCCGAGTACCACCGTCATATTTTTCCAATAGGGACTGATGAGTTTGCCGAATATTCATAGGGGTCAATGTACTAAAATTCGCTCAAATCTTCAAGATATTAATTTATCCAGGTAGCTATGAAGAAATGCCCATAAAACCCAACCCAATTCAATAGCAAAACGAACTGAATCTGCCAATCGCCTTTTTAGCTTGAAAAGGCTTCTTGCTTGGCGCGCATCATCGATTTAAGCGGCTTATAGTAGAGATCACTGAGAAAAAATCCTAATAGGCCAATAGCTGGATAAAACGTTTTTATGCTCATGGCAAGATCAGGGTTGTAGTCTGAGACTAGTCGATATGCCGAACTGACAAAAAAATAAAGAGCCATTACATCGAACATAGCCCTAAAGTATGAAAATTCGAATAAGCCCGAATTGCTCCAAAACTTGGTGGAAGAAGGTTTCTAATCTCGGATTGCTCCGCTCTAGTTTGACCCCTTCCAAGGTAACCTGACTCATTCGGATGTCAAGATTTCTCCGAAGGTTAAAGTCTCTGACACGGCTCAGGAGAAAAATCCCAAATAGAATGGCGGCAATCAAATTCACCTGCGGGACATGCAGGCTTCTTAGACAAAACAACAATACCCATATTATTGCTTGAAAAGCAAAAGCATACATCCGGAATCTGCGCACTGTTTGAGCAGATTCTGTATATTCGTTGACAAGGGTATCGTGTTTTTGATGAGCATTCATAGGCTTATTCTATTCAAATAAAGAGTAAGCTTCAATCACAATATTCTCTAGGATAATTGGGCGATTTCCGCGCTAACTTTTTTGAAAAAGCCGGTAGCATATGGCTGTTGATCAAGCATCAGCCAATTGAAGAAGACCAGTTCTTTAGTGTCTCTTTCTAGAAATGCTGCAGGAGGAATAAGAATATTTCTCTTCTTCACCCATTCAGCAAAAGAAAAGCAGAATAGCCTTGAAACGAGAGAAATGGCATTCAGATCTTTTTGCTCCCTATAGAATCCCCTATCAGATTCGTCGAAGTTAGGTAGATAGAGGATGCCATCTCCGTGCTCAACAATCAATTTGTCCAACAAAATGAAATCGCGCTCTAGGATAGCTTTCAAAAGGTCTCCAGCATAAGCAGGAGCATTAGCCTTGGGAGAATAGCAGTTAAGGGCTTGACGGCAGCTTTCCACCGTTTTCACTCCTTCGAGTATTTTGGCAATTTCCGTACACCCTTCCATTAAAGCGACGTCAGAAGGGGAATAATCAAAAAGATGAGCAAACTCTTCGCAAAAGCAATAAGCATATGGGAATTTACGGACAAGCATCTCGACGATTCTTTTATCTCCTAACACAGCTGCGCTGTGAAAAGGGGTCCATGTATTTTCATTGCCGTATCCCACATAAAGAGTCGACTCTCGTCTTGGATTTGTCTCTACAATTGAGATCCCTACCGATGAGGAAATCAAGTCGCATAAATCAAAGTTTTGTTTTCTGATTAGGATATCGAGGATATTCCCTATAGTACAGCCTGTCTTGGGTGTGAAATCTGGTTTTGATCCAGTGGGACCAATCAAATGAGTCATCCCTAAGAACAGAAAGAGCATTTTTTCTTGCTCGCCCAGAGCGGCATAGTGCATGGGATGGCATCCAAGAAAATCTCTAGCTTTGCTCCCGGTTACTTTCGCTCCAAGCTCTAACAAGACATCAGCTACTTCAAGATGCCCAAAATAGGCAGCAATATGAAGAGGTGTTTTCAAACTGAATCCTTCTTCGACCGATGGAGAAATTTTATGAGAAATCAGAAATCGGCATACTTCCGGCTGGTTATGCCAAACTGCAAGATGCAGTGGAGACAGTCCACACTCCCCGAGTTTGTCTTTATAAAAGAGATCCCCTCTCTCGACCATGCGTTGAATAGTGGCCAAATCCCCTTTAGCAATCAAAGAGTTCCACTCGAGAAGGTTTCCTTGGGCTGGTAAGCTTGAACTTTTCATATTAATCCCCTTTCCCCCTCATATCAGTTTAGACCTTTGCCGCAAACTAATTTATTGTATTCCGTTAAAATCAGATCAAGACTATAATTCTCTAATTAAAAAAATTAGTTGAGGTAATTTTGTTAGTTAGAAAGTTTTTTAAACATAAATATTTAATTTTATCATTAATATTACTTTCTACTTCTGTTTTTGCCGCGACAGATCAAAGCAAGGAATCAACCAAAGACCTCCCGCGCGATGAAATTTTCCCTCCTGAGGATGGGAAAATCCCTCCATTACAAGGGAAGATATCCGAGGGGCGTTATCATGCCCCAAAAGGCGTTTTTTCCTGCCAAGCCTATGATTTTGGCGAAGGAAGCTATACAGCCCAGGATGGGTTATTAGAGCAGGCAGCCTGTGTTGGCTTTTACAATGCCCTAGCTGACTTCAAAAAAGCTGAGATCATTCTTCTTCCTGGTCTAGAGAAAAAAACATCAGGGGAAAAAGAACTCAAAGATGCTTTTGAAGGCTTTGGGATTGGGATTCTCAAGAGTGTGGATAACGCTCAGGGCATAACAGTTTTAAAAGAGGAAATGCTGGGGGACAATATGTTCTTTGCAGCCATTTCGATCGAGAAAATGTCTGTCCTAAAAGCCCCAAATGGCCAGCACGTTCCCTCTACTAGAGGATACCTAATCTTCCAAGACAAAGATAAACTAGCTGTGCTGAGTAATCAGCTAGTGACTCTCCCGGGTCAAAAACATGAACCCAAGAAGCATGTCGAAAGGCTAAAGCGAGAGATTCTTGAATTTCGAAAGACTTTCGAGTTTGGAGCAATACCGGAATCAGTGATTGAGAAAATGAAAAGCGAAGCTTCTTCCTAACACTCTTTAGGTTTGTTCTTCTCTGGGAAAAGCCATCGATAATAAAGTTGATGGCCGACCACAACACCGACCCAGATCCCTATAATTCCAATCAGCATCAAGTGATCTTCATATTCGAATCGTCGAGCAAGCCCAATAGAAATCCGCCAACAAAGGGGGATCATTCCAAACGTCACCGCCCTGGATAGAAAATTATCCTCTCTTAAAAAATCTCTAAACTCCCCCATCTACTCCCCTCTTTAAATTAGTCCATCCTTCTTAATGGACACTACCAAAAAACTTTATTTAAAGCATTTGGGAAACAGCTGTTTCCCAATTATAAAAAACCAGCTTTCAGCCATCAAACAACCATCAGAATCCTCTATGAAAAATCGATCTACTTAACCACCTAACCACCAACTGATCTCCATCAAATCCTACCGGGATTACACCTCTTTAAATAGATCTTCAAGAGTCACTTGATCTGCAATAAGTTCTTCAGAGTAGATAGTTTGCTTTAAGCCACGCGTAGTAATCATTGCAATAAAGATCTGTTTTTTAGTTCTCGTTTGTTTTTTAAATATGTCTACTTTCCGAGTGAGTTCCTGAGAATATGATTTATCGATCGCAAATGGGCTGTCAGAGCTTTTAATTTCGCAAATAGTGATGACCCCGTCCATCCGATCAAAAAGCAAATCGATTTGCGCTCCATCTTCTCCATCTTTTGTTCTTGGAGCAAATCTCCAGGTTCCTACATGAGCTCCTGGGTCAATCTTTAAAGCACGACGAATTTGATCAATGTGTTTGTAGCAAATAGACTCGAACACATATCCTGCCCAAGATTTCCAACTTGGCTGGCTAGATTGAGATAGCCAAAACCCCTCATTTATCTGTTTTTTAGCGACAGTTTTTAGATTTGGCTCAATCCATCGTAAGTAGAATAAGCTGTATTCATCGTCGATGAGGTAATACACCCCTTTGTCCTTATGCCCATAAGGAACCAAACTGGTAATGAATCCGGCCTCTTCTAATTGGTGCAACCTACGGACAGCAGTTCCTCCATCTGGAATCTTGGCCTTTGCAATCAATTCGGCTTGCCCAACTCCATAGTGATGCTTGGCTAGAACCCGAATTAGATCCATGTATGGTTTTGGGTCTTCGAAGAGCGATTGAAATAATCGATCAAATTCCTTTACCAGAGGGCCGTTGCTTTGAAAGCAGAGCTCATCGATGCATTGGTGAGCAGAAAGACCTTTTCTCACATAAGACCAATAGAGAGGAACACCGCCTAAAACAGTGTAGAGATCAAGAATCTGCCTCCTTTCGAGTCGGATTTGGTGTTCTTTTAAAAAACTCTCCGTTTCATAAAGGGAAAATGGTTTTAAGTGAATGGTACGTGTCACTCTATTGTGAAGACCGCCTTTGTTATTGATAATTTTCTCAATAATCCAAGAAGTCGCTGAACCACAAATGATTAGCTTGATGCGCTTGTCAAACACCCAATAACGATTCCAATACAATTCCAGAGCTGTGAGGAGCCTTGATCTCGGTGTTGCCATCCAAGGAAACTCATCAAAGAATAAAACCACAGTTTTATCTTTCGGAACATCTTCAATAGCCTTGGTTAAATCCTCAAAAGCATCTCTCCAACGCTCTCTTTGGGCCATGGATGCGCCATTATAAAAAGTTACTCCTATTTGTTTTGAAAACTCTTCTTGCTGCTCTTTAGAAGTGCCATTTTGTAGCCCTGTGACATGGAAAAAAACGCATGGCAAAGAACTCGCGAAATTTTTAATCAGATAGGTTTTCCCAACTCTACGACGGCCGTATACTGCTATAAATTCAGCTTTTTTCGAGCCTATAAGATCCTTCAATAGATCTTGTTCTCTTACCCGACCAATGATTTTTTCTGTGGAATCTTTGGGTTTTGAGTTCTTTTTTACCATACCTTCCCCTCTGCTAAATTTTTTTTAATCCCTTACTATTAGATTCTTATCTATCTACAAACCAATAGGTTACGATATATCTTTCTCACCCGCTGGGTTTCTCCATTTGAACCTTGGCGGATGAAACGGAGTTTTATGTTTGATCCGCTGGATTTAAGCTTACGAAAGACGGCGGATGAAATCAAGATCTTTGTGTCATCCGCTGGGTTTTCGCCTTCGAAAGGCGGCGGATGAAACCACTGTCTTGGAAGAATGTAACAGAAACGCCCACGCAGATCTAATGGGTTTGTATGTTACATGTTAAAGAACAGATAATAGAAAGAGCTGGAAACTTGCTGTTCTTTTTTATATACCTGTGCTAGAGTCAAAAATGGAATTAAAGATTCCATTTCAAATTACCCATCTCCCCAAAGAACTGCATTTAAGCTTTTTATCCTTGGGAGAACATGGGCACGTACAATTTCGAAAAAAAATCCGCAGAAGAACAAAGCCGTATTCCCCACCAAGACGGCAACGTCAAGTCTGACGGCTGGGTCAATGTCCTCACAGGGCTTGGCATGCGAGGACGAGACAAAAACGTACACTCCCACTTTTGGATAGAACGAATCTTCGAACAGGCAGAGCTAGATCAGCTTTATCGATCCGACGGAATAACGCGCCGTATCATGGATATTGTCCCTGCTGAAATGGTCAGGCAAGGGTGGGAAATTGAAGGCGATTCAGATCAAAAGATCAATTCTAAGATGGAGTCCATCAAGGCCAGCTACAGCTTAATTACAGTGCTTCGCTGGGCCAGGCTCTATGGAGGCGCGTTATGCGTAATGGGCATCGCGGACGGACTCCCTCTAGAGGAACCGGTCGATGAGAAAAACATCCGAGATGTGAAATGGTTGCATGTCTTTGATCGCTTCCAAGCATTTAGCCGCGATGGAACCTTTGAAAAAGATCTCAACAGCCCAAATTATGGATTCCCCAACGTCTATACGGTAAATGACACACGCACTGGTGCGCTCTTCTATGTGCACCACTCGCGCATTCTGCGCGCAGATTGGTCAATTCTGCCCCCAAGGCAGCAAAATTTTAATAATGGTTGGGGAGATCCTCTTATCCAGTCAATTTACAATGAGCTGAAAAACTATTCCACTGCCTTTGCCAACGCCGGGCTCATCATGCAGGATTTCGTGAATTATACCTTGTCCATTCCTAATCTCGCCGAATTGATCGCTTCTCAATGCGCTGATAATCAGGTGATGAAGCGTTTGGATATTTTGAATTTAACCAAAGGTGCAACCAATACGATGATATTGGATGCTCAGGAGAAATATGAAAAATCTTCCACTAACATCTCTGGCGTCCCTGAGCTTCTCGACCGTTTTATGTTGGCTCTATCTGCGGTCTCTGGCGTCCCCATATCCTTGCTCTTTGGAAGAAGCGCAGCAGGATTAAATTCCACAGGAGATAATGACGTCCGAAACTTCTACGATATGGTCAAGCAAGAGCAAGAGACTAAGCTCAAGCCAATGCTCGAGAAACTCACTCGCTACATTATGCTCTCTAAAGATGGATCCTTCGCCGGAATCGAACCAGAGAATTGGTCGGTCCAATTCGTGCCTCTCTGGCAAAACACAGAAGAGCAAGAGGCCCTTGTTAGAAAAATCGTTGCCGAAACAGATGCCATCTATCTTGATCGCGGAGTTTTAGATGCGGCGGAAGTAGCTGTTTCTCGGTTTGGAGGGAATCGATGGTCAATGAATACCGAGGTCGATTTAGAGGCTCGGGAGGGTGGATTCGATCCAAAAGAAGTAGAGGAATTGGAAAAAGAGAAAGCGGCTCAAGAAACGCCCCCTCCGGGCATTGGGCCAGATTTTATGTCTACTGGAGTTGGATCTAGGTATCGCGGAGCATTATAGCAATGGTATCCATCGACCAACTGGCTAAAATTAAACAAAGGCGCTTGGGTAAAGTCAACTCGACCAAGATGAAAAAGCCTCCTAAATGGCACCCTCCCTCTTCGCAAGAAAGAGAATATCGGCGCGTTCTGTTTTCTCTCACCGCTGATTTAAAGAAGCATATTCAAGAGATCATCATCCCCGCTCTCCCCTCTTTAATTTTTGAAGTAGAGAGGCTCTATCCAGGCTCTCTTTCTAGAGGAGATGACTTCTCAGATGAACTAAAAAAGTTGATTAATTCTGTTATACGCGCTATAAAGGGTAAAGTTGAACAAACAATTGTCGAAGCAAGCGTAATTGGCGTAGAGATCGCCAGATACAACAAAAGGCAGTTCGATAGGATAAATAATTCCGTTTTCGGAATCGATATCTTCATCGATCAGCCCTGGTTGCAAGATCAATTGAAATTGTTCAGCAGCCAAAATGCTCAATTAATCCGCTCTATTCCAGAGCAAGAACTCGATCAGGTCGCACAGATCATCGAAAGAGGCTTGCAGGAAGGGGGCAGATTTCACTCAATGACTCAATCCATCCAAGAGAGATTCGGAATAACTAGACGGCGTGCAAAGCTAATTGCGCGAGATCAAACATCAAAGCTGAATGCAAGCTTGACTAAACTCAGGCAGCAAGAGCTTGGTATTGAAGAATACGTTTGGCAAACGGCGGGCGATGAAAGAGTCCGCGCGACACATAGAGCCCATGATGGCAAGAAATTTCGTTGGGATAATCCACCGAAAAATACTGGCCATCCAGGAACTGATGTCAATTGCCGATGCGTAGCCGTTCCAGTTCTCGAAGGTCTTTTGGATATCTAGACACAACCACTCACCTATCCAACCAATAAGATTTCCAGTAATCCATACACCCATCTACCCAACCATCCAGCTAACCATTTAGCCAACCTATTCTAATTGAATAAGTTGCAATTTTAACATTTTGATCTTTGGGTAGAGAAATGAAGTTAAATGATGTTGCTCGTTTTGATAGAGGACAAGTCAAAGGCGATGCCTTCATTACTGATGAAGGGTACATAAAAGCCAATGCCATAGTCACCCGCACCGGCGTTTTTCTCTATAAAAATCCAGACGGAACAATTCGCAAAGAATTGCGTCACCCAGACCAAGTTTTCAAAATCGATAGCCTAGACACAATGAAAATGATTCCTGTGACAAATGGGCATCCTCAAGAGCGTCTTGTCACGGCTGAAAATGCCAAACGTCTTGCCATTGGCTATACAGGGGAAACAATTACTCAAGACGGAGAATTCGTCCTTTCCAACTTACTGATCACAGATCTAGCCAGCGTCAAAGAAGTCACTGAAAGGAACCGCAGAGAGCTCTCTCTAGGGTATACCGTCGATCTCATTCCAGAAGAAGGAAGCTATGAGGGCCAGCCCTATAACTTTCGTCAAACCAATATCAAATACAACCACCTAAGCATTGTAGACAATGCCCGAGCGGGCAGCGAGGCAAGAATAGCATTAGATAGTTTCGATGCAGAAGAAATCTTAATAGAGGAGGCCAATATGGCTAAAAGGAAAGTCAAAATTGACGATGACGAGATTTTGATGGAGGACAACGTAGCTAATCAAGTTGAGCAGCTGCTTGCCCGCGTCGCAAATCTCGAGGCAGAAAGAAGCAGGATATCCGAAGAAAGAGATCGGTTATCAGCTGAATTAAACTCCATAAAAAATGGAGACGACGAAGAAGAGGAAAAAGAGGCCGACAAGGAAGAAGAAAAGGTAGAGAAGGAAGTGGGCTATATGTCTAAGGAAAACCCTTACGCAACCCATGAAACTCCTGTCAAAGCTCCCAATGGCGAACGAGTCCCTCCAAAGCCTCAAGAGAAGGAAAATAGAGAGAATGACAAATACAACAACATGGACTCTGCATTTATCAGATCTCTCGTTAGGGAACGGGTCAAGCTGCAAAAAGTTGGGGAGAGTGTCCTGGACTCTAAAACCTTGGCCAGAATCGATGATATGTCCGACTTGGAGATCAAGAAGGAAGTCATCAGAGCACGTCAAAAGAATGCAAACTTAGATGGAAAAACAGCGGTCTACATTCAAGCGAGATTCGATGCTCTGCTTGAAGATATGACTCCTGCCCCATCTCAGGTCATTGCTACCCCAGTCGAATACAGAAATAAACTCGATCACCAACCTGCCGATTCCTCAATGGCGCGTCAGGCAATGATCGACAAGATGAAAAATGGTTTCAAGCCAGGAGGTAAAGTACCATGCCACAACTAAGCTATCCCTTTTTAATGGATGTCGGAAGCGTAGGTCTTTTAGCCGATTCCGGCTTTAGAAACGTCCTTTCTCCGATCGCATTCGAGAATTTTAACGTAGGTCTAGGTCTTGCGAAAGTAATCGGTCAAGATTACGTCGTTCGCCTTCCTCAGTCTAACCTATCGACTACCGTAATCAGCGCTGACCTCGTCACAGCCAACGTGATCAACGTCAGTGTCAACGGAGTGGCCCTAGCGCCAATTACCTTTGCAACCTCTAGCGCTGCAACAATGAACGCTATCGCAGCTGCGATCTTGGCTCAACCTCATATTGCTTCTGCAGTAGTGAGCGATCCAAGCAACCATACCCTTACTGTGACAGCCACAGAGGGAAGTGTCGCCATCGTTAACTCATTCGTAGTAACGGCAGGTGCATCGCAAGCCACAGCAACCATCACAAATACTACTCAAGACACTTTCTATGGAGTGGGTGCAAGAACTCAAAATAAACCGAACCCATTGAATCCTCTCGGATCATTTGGAAGTCCGATTTATTTCCAGGGCGATTGCGTATCTCTGCTTACCAGAGGTCGTGTCTATGTAGCAGCAGAGCAAACCCTAACCAGCGATAGCCCAGTTTACTGGAGATTTGCTGCAAACGGGCTTCTGCTCCCTGGTGGATTCCGTGCCGATTCAGATGGGGGCCGAGCTATTGCGCTTCCGACTGCAAGATACACGGTTGGGGCTACTGCTGGTGCTCTTGCAACGTTAGAAATCAACTTGCCGAACTAAGGAGAAGGTAAAATGGATAAAATTGTTAGCGTTAACCTCGACGCGGGAGAGACAGCGTTCTTTGCTCGTGAGCTCGAGTACATAAAATCAAAGTCGTACGACATTGAGTTCCCTCCTCTCAAGGCCATCAAGCTAATTCCTGTTAGCACAGAGGCCGGAGCGGGTGCGGAATCAATCACGTACCAATCATTTGAAGAAACCGGTTTGGCTCGAATCATTTCGAGTTATGCCGACGACTTTCCTCGTTGCGATATTCGCGGTAAGGAATTCATCACTCCAGTGAAATCCATTGGAGCTAGCTATGGCTATTCGATGCAGGAGATTAGAGCCGCGATGTTTGTAGGCCGAAGCCTCACACAACGTCAGGCAAACGCCACTCGAAGAGCCAACGACCAAAAAGTAAACAGGCTCGCTTGGTTTGGAGATAATACCGCCAACATCCTGGGTCTAACTAATAACCCAAATATCCCAGCAGCTTCCGTACCCGCCGATGGTACCGGTGGATCAACTCTTTGGGTCAATAAAACGCCTGATCAAATCTTGCGCGATATGAACCAATTGTCGAATGGCATTGTGGCCCTCACAAACGGGGTTGAAATGCCAAACACATTGATCCTCCCTATCGATCAATACACCTTGATCTCCTCAACTCCTCGTTCCGCAAACAGCGATACGACGATCCTAGAGTACTTCATTCAGAACAACCCCTTCATCACAACTGTTGACTGGGTTCCTGAATTGAAAGGGGCTGGTCCTAGCGGTGTTGACATCATGATCGCTTATGAGAAGAACCCTGATAAGCTCACGATGGAGATTCCAATGCCATTTACTCAATACCCACCTCAAGAGCGTGGCCTTGAGTTTATCATCAACTGCGAATCTCGATACGGTGGGATCATCATCTATTACCCACTTTCATTGTCCATCGGGGAGGGAATCTAATGGCTTTAGTTAAGTACAACGGTAAGAACGTCTACTATTGTAACTTCACCAGCCGCCTGATGCCAGGGATCAATGAGATTCCGGAGGGCGAACTCAAAGCCCTCCTCCTTCACCCTTTATTTCAACATAGGGTCGAAGAAGGAATTATCGTGATTATCCCCGAATCTTCAGACAAAGAACCGGATGGTAAGAAGTCGGTTAAGGAGATGATGAAACTCATCCCTCAAATCTATGACCACGCTTATCTAAATCGAATTATCGATGAGGATGGCCGTGAAAAAGTCATAGACGCCGCCAAAAAACAGCTACACAAAATTTCTCACCAAGCAGAGGAAGAGGAAAATGAGCATTTCGGATCCAATACCAAGTCAAACGATCATTGATACGTTGTTTGTTCTTGCCCCTCAGTTTTATACAACCGACCCAACGAAGTTGGCTAACTACAATACCATGATTGGATTGTTGAGATATCAAGTCAATGAGCGGGTTTTATCATGCTGTGGTGTATTGGCTTACGTCTATCTTTTAGCTCACTGGCTTCAATTGCAAACCAGTCCTCAGACTGGGGTCGCAACTAATCTAAGCGAAGGCGAGCTTTCGATTGGATTAGCTATCGGAAATGACTCGTCGATTTTGGACGCTACTCAATATGGCAGGCTCTACAAGGATTTGATCAAGCGAACCGTGATTGGCTCGACTGTAACAAATTTACCCCCAAACTTTGCGGTGATCAATGCGTGTTGTTGTCAGGGATAGAGATTTAGGGTTTGCGGAAATCCAAAAGCAAATCGCTTTGCTAGATGGCTCTCATGTCAAGGTCGGTTTCCAAGAAGGAACTGTTACCAAGACTCAAGTAAAGGGCCAACGTAAGCAAACGGCTGGGCTTTCGATTCCGCAAATAGCGGCAGAGAATGAATTTGGAACAAAAATCATTCCAGCTAGACCCTTTATATCTACGAGCTTTGACGAAAATAAAGCATTGATTAACAAGGCCATCCAAGGTGAATACACCAAGATTTTAGATGGCAAAAGCACAACCGAAAGATCATTGGGATTAATTGGGCAACTGATGACAAAACTCATCGTCCAGAAGATCCGCGCGATTGTCTCCCCACCCAACTCCCCAAGAACGATCGCAATCAAAAAGAGCTCCAAGCCGTTAATTGACTTCGGTCAAATGGTGCAGTCCGTGCGCTATAAGGTGGTGCTCAAATGACGACGCCATTTGAAATTTTTCGCTCTCCAGTCACTCTCCGACGCTTTCAAAGCGGTGGGTACACAAATGGACGATGGGCGGATGGCTCTTACACAGATACTCAAATTACCTCCAGCATCCAACCAATGAAAGGTGAAGAGATGCAGGAATTGCCAGAAGCAAGAAGAGACTCAGAGGGCTACAAACTTTTCACCTCCACCCTCATTAATACAGTTACGGATGTAAACCCTGACCTGGTTCTTTTCTTTGGAAAGACATTTGAAGTTGTTCAAGTCTTCCCATGGCAAAACGCGCCTGCAATGGGGCTTGTTAACCATTACAAATACATAGTCTTACGACTAGAGGGGCAGTGATGAAAGTTAAAATGATATCAGAAACAGACCATGCCATTTTTGAATCAAGATTGAATGAGTTTTTGAAAGAAATAAGAGATAACGCTTGGCGACTATTCGACATCAAATATGACACGTTTTACGCGCCTAATTTGGAGATGGAAGGACACCAGCTACACTCTGTTTTAATTTTATATGGCGAGAGAAGAAATGCCGCTTAATTTTGAGACAATAAAGACCAACCTCTATGACTGGGCATTAGCCAATTGCCCTGGATGTTCGGTGATTTTCTTGAATGAAAATGCTCCCCGTCCTGCTCAGCCATATGTGACTTTATTGCTCAGCCCACTCAATCAAGTAGGTGAAGATTATACCCCAAGAGCGGATGCCAATGGGTTAGTCGATATGGTAGGCGACAGAGAATTCACGCTGCAGATTCAAACCTATGGAGGGGATTGTGTTACCCGCCTTGAGAATTTGCGATGCAGTCTCCAAATGCAAACCGTATTGGACACTTTAAGGGCCAATGGCATTGTTTTCGTAAACCACTTCCCCATTAATGACACGACAGAACTTTTGGATTCGCGATTTGAAAAAAGAGCGGCGATGGATGTCCTATTCAGGATAGGACAAGACTACCAAGACAATTTAGGTCTAATTGAGACCGTCGAAGTAGAAGAAATTTATCAAGATGCTAGCGGAAGCGTGGTCTACGATCACACAACCACAATACCCTAGGAGGGGATATGCCATTAAGCGACATTGTAAACGTGCAGATCACTCGAGACACCCAAACTGTCTCAGAAGCTGGCTTTGGTCTTCTCATGATTTTGGGAACCCACAAACGCTTTAACGATCGAATCAGATTTTATAGCAGTATTCAGGGGGTGGCCAACGACTTCATCCCTACAGATTTAGAGTATATCGCCGCCCAAGAGGCTTTCAGTCAAACTCTGAGTCCCGAGCAAATAGCCATTGGAAGACGGACCGTAGATAGTGCCACGATTTTGGTCGAAACTGCCATGTCTCCCTTCAATTATACAACTACGATCAATGGGACAGACGTAACGGTTCCTTCTACCCCAACTGCTCAAAACTCCATCGTGACTATGAGCGGAAATTTTGTTACCGGCAACTCCATCGCCATCACCTTAAACGGGACCCCTCTGGCTGCTATCCCCTTCAATACCGATCAGATCACAACAATGAACGATATTGCAACAGCCCTCGAAGCCAACGCCGCAGTAGATTCTGTCAGCATCACGGGCTCGAATCTTGTTATCAATGTCTTCGGAAAGCCTAATATTTCAGCAATCATTAACTCTTTGGTCGTAACCGGTGGCGCAAGCCAACCGACTGCCGCAATCGCAACGCCTACTCAAGCTGTTTCTCCTGAGTCGATCGCGGCAGCCATGGTAACTGCAATCAATGGAGCAACATTGGGAGTCACCGCCACAGACAACCTCAACGGCACCTATTCTTTGGCAGCCGATGTTCCAGGCGTCCCCTATACTTTGGATGTAAGCTCGACGATTATCAATCCCGATCAAGCACGCGTCACCGTCACCCAAGTAGAGCCTAATACGGACTACACAGTGACGATCAACGGGGTTGATTTTACCTATACCACCCTCAATGAGGTACAAACTAATGAAGACATCGCAGCTGCCTTAACTCAAATCATTTCCACTCAGACAGCGGTCCCAGTAAGTGCTACGGACAACCTCAATGGAAGCTTTGAAATCATAGCCAATGTTTCTGGAACAGGGTTCGTATTAGGCGTATCCGATGGGATTTTGAGTAAGCAATTTGGATTGATCATCGATCCTTACACCCCTTCAGATACAGTCGTAAACGACCTGAATGCCGTTCAATTGGTAGACGACAGCTGGTATGCCCTCGCACTGACTGATAGAACCGCAGCCACGGTTTTTTCAGCAGCTGGATGGACAGAAAGTCAAATCAAGCTTTTTGGGACGGCTTCTGCCGATCCCAATATCATCAACTTAGCTGCAGGGGTAGATCTTTCTTCTATCGCGGCTAAGTGCAACCAAGCAGGTTACATCCGCACCTTCGTTCTCTACCACCAAGACGCAGAAAACGACTTCCCAGAGTGCGCCTGGTTTGGAGGGGTTTTGCCTCTGGATCCAGGATCAGAAACTTGGAAATTCAAAAGACTCAACTCGATCTCCTACTCCAATCTCACCAGCACTCAATCTCAAAACGCAAGGAATAAAAAAGCTAACACCTATGAATTCATTGGCGGAGTGGGGATTACTAGAGAAGGCACGGTGGCTCAAGGAGAATTCATTGATATTGTACGAGGGGTAGACTGGTTGACTTCGAGAATCCAAGAGTTTGTCTACTCGGTTTTAGTGAATAGCAACAAGGTCCCTTATACCGATGCGGGTATCACAGCGATTGAATCCGAGGTAAAAAGAGCCTTACAGCTGGGAATCACTAATAATTTGATAGCAAATGACCCTGCCCCTGAAGTGACAGTACCCAAAGCTGCAAATGTTCCTCCCAATGACAAAGCTCAGCGGATTTTGAGAAACGTCAAATTCACAGCCACTTTGGCAGGAGCAATTCATGAAATTAAAATCACAGGAACTGTCACCGTTTAAAAGACTAGGAGATAATTATGGGAGTTAGAACTTACGACCCTAAGCAGGTCATTATCACGGTAGGTGGAGTTCCAATGAGCGGCTTCGCTGATGGTTCTTTTCTTACTGTTGACCGAGACGATAACCAATGGACAAAAGTGACTGGAGCTGATGGCACTAGCACTCGAATCAAGAGCAATAACCGCTCTGGAAATATGATCATTACCCTTAAGCAATCCAGCCCAAGTAACGACGTGCTTTCTGGGTTTGCCAATGCCGATGAACTCACAAATGCAGGCGTTGTCCCTATCCTCGTCAAAGATCTGAGTGGAAACTCTATCTTTTTTAGCGCGACCGGCTGGGTCAAGAAATACCCCTCATCAGAATTCGGAAAAGACCTTGCAAATCGCGAATGGGTTCTAGACTTAGTCGATCTCGATGTCTTTGTAGGTAGCAATGGAGTAAACACATGATACAAACAAAAGAAAAGCAAATTAAAGGAGCTGTCTATTCTGTCACTCAATTGCCAGCAAGACGCGCTCTGCGCTTAAAAGCTAAATTATTACGGTTATTCGGCCCTGCTTTAGCTCAGCTTTTTCTCCCTGGAGGCAATGCTGAAAGCATGTCTGGCCTCCCCTTTTCAAAAGCTGAGGCTGTCCGCGCAGTCGAGTCCCTAATGGCGCAGCTCGATGATAAAACCTTTGAAAGCTTAGTGCTAGAACTTTGCCAAGGAGTGAGAAAAGACGGAATTGAGCTCACCGATTCAGTGATCGACATAGAGTTCGCTGGCGATCTCGGAACACTTATGCAAGTTTTATGGTTTGTCATCGACTGCAACTTTGGTTCTTTTTTTGGGGAGAGCGGTATTGGAAGCCTATTCGGGAACGTAACACCGATGCCGCAGAATCGTCAGCCAGACACGAGAAAAACCTCCATCCGGACATAAAGAATGAGTTCCTTTTCTGGCGCATAATATTGGAAGGAATTGCTTCTTTAGAGGAGATCGAGCGCACATGGAGTTTAGATGATCTATTGAGGGCAAATGCTCTATTGGATATGCGTCTCGATCTATTGGAAGAATCTAAGAGAAAAGGGTCGAAATGACAGTAGTCAGAGAGCTTACCACCGTCCTCGGTTTTGTAGTCGATAAGAAAGGGGTTGAAGACTTCAACCGCACTATTATCGGCTTTAAAACAAAATTCGCTATCGCCGCCACAGCCGCTACCGCTTTTGTAGCTAAGACCCTAGAGTTTTTTAAGGATATTTCCGATGCAACACTAGATGCCAATGATCTAGCGAAAAGCATAGGAATTTCTTTTGAAGAGTTTCTCAAGCTGAGGAGAGCCGCTGAAGATTTCAGAATTGATCCCAAAAATTTTGAATCTGCGCTAAGAAGCCTTAGTAAGATGCTTCGCGATGCCAAATACGGCATGGGAGACTTGGCAAATATTGCCTACTACACAGGCATTGAATTTCGCGACAAATTCACTGGAGAGGTTAAGAATGCTCGAGATCTCTTCGTCGATATCCTCAAGAGAATTAATGAGGCCCGCACAGAAACCGAGAAGTTCTCCATAGCGAAGTTCTTCTTTGGAGAGGAAGATGCGCAAAAATTCATCAAATTCGCTCAAGAAGCAGGCGATAATCTTGATGTTTTGACTGGCAAATACGCAGACTATGCCAAATCTCTTGAAGCTTCCTTACCCGCCTTCGAAGAAGTCAATAAATCGATCCGTTCTTTTTGGAATACTTTTGAGTCTTTCAAAATAGCCTTTGTCGAAGACATTTTACCTGCTATCACTGCCGGTGTAAAAGTCTTAGAAGTGGTCATGAAAGGCATTGGTTATGTAGCTCGAGGGATTAAAGGAGCTTTCAACCTGATCGGAGAAGGGATTCAGCGAGAAATCATGGCCGATTTAGCGGAAATCCCCGATTTTGAAGTAGAAGCTACCCAGAAGATCAATCGGATCATGGAGAATCAAGCTGCTAAATCGGCGCCTGCAGTTACAGAACAGAACTTCAATATCGATACGAAAATAGAGATGCAAGTCCCTCCAGGAACGACCGAGCAGCAGCAAGTTGTCCTACGAGAAACCGTCGATGAAGCCATTAAAAGCGCCCTAATCGATCAGGTCAGGGAAATCTATAACAATAACCCGCAGGTGGAATGATGGTCTTATCTCTTCTATTCGGGAAAAAATACCCAAGCCCTAAAGTCGGATCCATCGATTTAGATGTAACCATTCGCGAAGAGCATCGATTTGCCTCTCGCGTGACAAATTACCCTGTGGAAGACGGGACCATCATTTCTGATCACATCATCAATGAGCCAGACATCGTGGTCCTTGTCGGACTCGTGACAGACACCCCTCTTTCTATTTTCGCCCCCTTCAATCGGTCTATTGATGCTTTCAATCGCCTGATACAGCTCCATCAAAATAGAGATGTGGTGACCGTCGTAACAGGACTAAAAGTCTATAAGAACATGGCCATTACGACCCTCGATGTGCCAAGAGACATAAGGACTGGCCAGTCCCTCACCTTCACGATTGAACTTCAAAGGATTGTATTCGATACCTCTGTGAGGTTGCTGCTTGACCAAGGAAACATTTTCGGAGGGATTCAGACTAAAATACCTAGGGACACCGTGGCTTCTAATGCCAACTATCCAATCATTCAAAACGACCCGGTCGATAGCTTGAAGGATCAAGCATCCAGCGGAATTAACGTAGGGGTTCAATCATTAGCCCCCATCCCTGGCAATATTTTGCCAACTGTTCTCTCTGTGAAAAATCAGATCTTGGGGGTCGCATAATGCAAATTATCCCATTCAAAGAACCCTCACAATGGCAACAACAAATTGAGCTAGGTAGTCAAACTTTTGTCCTTTCTTTCAGTTGGAATGCAATGAATGAATACTGGGTCATGGATATTTTAACTCGCGATTTAGTGCCTATCATTCTCGGCATCAAGGTGGTAGCCAATTACGATTTGACGGCTCAATATGTTACAAATGGCAAGCCAAACGGAGATATCGTCTGTGAAAACATCATCGGCGGCCAGGGAAAAATTCAACGCTACGACATGGGAGATGTAACTGAGCTAATTTATTATGCTCTAGGGGAGTTTGTCTAAATGACCCGATTTAACCGAATTGCAAGCGTTGAAATTGATCTGAGAAACTCTACTTTTAGCGGATACATCGGAAGCATAAAGCTCGCAAATCTGCGGATAGCCTTCTCTATGCAGAAAAACTTAGCATGGTCAGCCAATACGGCCTCGGTAAAAATATGGAACTTAAGCCAAGAAAACAGAAACAGGATTAAAGACTATGGAGACCAAGTCATTGTATCGGCTGGATACAGCCAAGATGCGGGAGAGCAATTGCTTTTCATTGGGAATACCACCCAGGTCAGCCATGCTTATGAGCAGCCGGAAATCATCACTACTTTGGACTGCGGCGACGGAGAGAGAATTCTTAACCAGAAAAATATTGCCGTTAGCTTCAAGGAAAAGGTCGCAGTGCGCCAGGTTGTCGAGACGATCGCGCAGCAAATGGGGCTTACTATTTCTGAGTTTTCTCCTACTGATAACATTGTTTATGAGCAGGGCTTTGAATTCATAGGAATGGGCAAAAATGCGATCGATAAAACTGTATCCAGACTCGGATTAAAATGGAGTGTCCAAAATGGAAAGCTCCAAATCATCCCCCAATTTGGGACCACTTCTAAGCCAGCTGTAGAGATAAATGCCGACACCGGCATGATCGGAATCCCGCAGAGATTTACTGATAAGAGGGCCAGTCTTTACCTAGATGGCCCAAAGACGGGTTACATCGTCACTACAACGCTTCGTCCAGACATTCTGCCAGGAGACTTAATCAACGTAAAATCGCAGAGAATCGGACTTGATGGACCGTATTCGGTCTTTTCCATCAAGCATGAGGGAGATACTTTCGGTCCGAATTGGCGTTCAATCATGGAGATCATCTTAATATGACCACAATGACCGATGCAATGAGACAGGCTATCCAATTTCAATTATATGACGTCCATACGGCGCTTCCTGGTCAAATCATATCTTATGACTACTCGACTCAAAAGGCTTCAATCCAGCCCTGTTTAAAGAAGAGTTATTTAGATGGGACCACTCAAGAAATGCCCATACTCAATAACGTTCCCGTTATTTTCCCGAAATCAGGAGGAGCTAGTCTAACGTTTCCCGTCAAATCTGGGGATAATTGTTTGCTCCTCTTCATTGAGAGAAGCACTGATCTTTGGAAATCAGTTGGTGGTATAGTTGCCCCCAATGATCCTAGAAAATTTGACCTTTCGGATGCCGTTGCCATCATGGGTCTGATGCCCTTTTCAGAAAATTCTTTATCAGATAACAACGAAGACGTGCTTTTAACGTATAAAAACTCTAGTATAAGAATTAAAGCTAGTGGAGATATTCAAATTGACACAGCTTCAAAAGTGGCGATAGGAAATGCATCGACTGAATTGCTTGATATCGTCAGCAGTATACTTGGGATTTTGACAACTTCTGTGACGACAGCGCCAGGAAGCCCAATTTTCCAAGGAACAGTACCCAATTACGCAACTTTAAAGTTCGCTTTGGACTCCATAAAAGGATCCATCCCTTAAAAGCGACTCTCCTCAATTAACTCAAAGACCCAAATAAAATTAATACTCAGCTTTTTGCTATTAATACTCTATTTGTTTGATAGCCTATAAGCGTTCTCAACAACTCTGCTAACTCAAAGACCCAACCGTAAACACGTTACGAAATGTTTTTGAATTAGCGGGGCTTCATGAAAGATATCGCGCTGGATCCAACAACCGGCGACTTACTCTTAGAAAACTTTGACCTTCAGCTCGTAGAAGGCCGTGACCAAATCGCTCAAAATTTAGCGATTAGGCTTCGTTTTATTCTAGGAGAATGGTTTCTAGACACGACAGCAGGCGTTCCCTATTACACTGATTTCTTCATCAAGGCTCCCAATCAAATTCGCATAGAAAGCGTTCTTAAAGAAGAAATCCTAGATACCCCAGGCGTTAACCAAATTCTCAGCTTTTCCAGCAATTTCGATGCTCAGCGTCGAGTCTATTCAGTTGTTTTCTCTGTGATCACGACCCAAGGCGAAATCACTCTAACAGAGGAGCTCGTAGCATGACCTCACAATTCGGTCTTACTCCTCAAGGATTCAAAATCAAACGTCTCCCTGACATCCATGCAGAGAATCAAAACCTGCTTCTTGCTGCCTTTGGGGAAATCAACCTCGATCCACAGTCTATTTTCGGACAGCTCATCGGCGTGCTCTCAAAAGTCGAAGCCGACATATGGGAAAACATGCAGGACGTCTATTTCAGCCAATACCCTAATTCCGCTGAAGGAATCAGCCTTGATAACGTTGTTCAATTAAACGCCATCACAAGACTTGCAGCGCAACAGACAAATGTCACAGCCGTTTGCGCTGGATTAGAAGGCACCCTCATCAATCAGGGAGCTCTCGCTCGAATTCCGGACACAGGGGCCGTTTTCTTCTGTCAGGCAGACTCTTTTATTTCACGGTCGCATGCAGCATCTGCTTCCATTGTGGTTGGCGCAGCTGCAGCTCAATCTTACACAGCCATCATCAACAACCAGACCATCACTTATTCCCTTCCGATCATCACTTTCACGGGAAGCTTTGTCACAGGAAACTCGATTGTTGTCACCCTGAACGGCACCACGCTTGCCGCAGTCCCTTTCAATACGAGCAATGATCAAACTCTCACCGATTTAGCCGCTGCGATTGCAGCCAACCCTGACGTCTTATCTGCCACACCCACAATCCCTAACATCATCAGTATTGTTCCCGTTTTGGGAAAAAATGTGGTTGTAAATTCGATCGTTATAACTGGAGGAGCATCCCAACCAACCTATGCAGTGACTTTTGACACGCCAACGATCAATGCAGTATCCCAAAATTTAACCAGCATCATCAATGCGACCATTTCAACTGTCTTAGCAACGGATTTGATAGGAAGCCTATCCATTGTTGCTGATGATCCAGATGTCCCTTTTTCGATCAGCGTAGGGACAAATCTCAGCATTTCTTCCCAATCCTCACCCATTACCTTCCTCTCTCAGAATTTTGCCCCTATTGCAGCTCCTATCAACACCTTAGTGGAGATCCTCACCCCAATTTCCGGATGGAACTCGATCAACAATCCAAAAGCTGGCGTCACTGGTCGATTCATCGAGACCGATGCTGAACTTCGTATCAGGAGAAATAATTCCATCCGTCTTTTAGGAGCCGGTACCGTTGAATCCATCAGAGCTCGCCTCTTGCAACAAGTGCCTGGAGTGACCTCAGCTTTCATTTTCGAAAATAGGACCATGACTCAAGAGCCAATCGATATTGTCTTGAATCAGGACTTGGTCACCGGTAATACGATCACGATCGTTTTCAATACCATTCAGACACTTCCGATTGTCACATTTGCTACTTCCCACCTGGATACCATGAATGCCATAGCAATCGACATCGCTAACCAGCCTCAAATCGCCTCTGCTGTTGTCGGTGGCACAGCAAATCGAACCATCACAGTTTCTATGAAAGAGGCTGTAGAGGTTGCGATTACAACATTTTCAGTCACAGGTGGCGCAAGCCAAGCACAAGCCGTCTTTAAAGGCGGACGCCTTGCAAAAAGTTTCGAAGCAGTCGTAGAAGGAGGTTCTGATGCTGACGTTGCAAATAAAATCTGGCTTACCAAACCGGCGGGCATCCAAACCTTCGGTAATACGTCCTTTACCATCACCGACTCACAAGGTGAGCAACAGGTCATCAATTTTAGCCGCCCCACCCCCATCTACATTTGGGTTACGGTTGCGCTGACTCTCTATTCCGAAGAGACTTTCCCTCCCAATGGCCAGGACTTAGTCGCGGAAGCCATCAATACTTATGGAAATAACTTAGGGATTGGAGTCGATGTTCTTTTGCAACGAGTTCTCGCTCAAATCTTCACTGTCCCAGGGATTGCAAGTGGTGCAATGCAGATTGCCGCCACCAACAGTCCCGGGGATAGTCCTCTCTATGGAACGGCGGATATTCCGATCCAAGAGAATGAAATAGCGATATTTGATCTATCGCGCATTACGGTGACGGTATGACGAAGGAGGCATCCAAATGGCCCTAATACCGAACCACGTTCAAAGAGCGATTGCGCTTCTCGCCGGGCAGTTTCAACAAAGCTTGCTTGATGGAGAGTATAGCCGCTTTCAACGACTGATCCAGGCTTTTGTCACTCAATTTCAAGAGATAGACGATGTCAATCAAACATTGAAATTTGATCGATCGATTGAAACATCAGTCGGAGTTCAGCTGGATGGACTCGGGCAAATATTAGGACTCGCTAGGCTGCCAGATGAGGGCGATGAAGATTATAGAGAAAAGCTGAAATTTCAAATCTTCATCAATAAATCTAACGGAACGCCTGAGGAAGTGATCGCCGTTCTCAAGTTTTTGACTAAGGCGACCAAGATACGCTACCACGAATATTACCCGGCAGCTTTTCAAATGGACACGGATGGAGTCTCCTTCTCCGTCCCACCAGAACAGCTGGTCTCAGCGATTCAATCGGTAAGCCCTGCAGCAGTTCAATACACCCCCATTACGGCAACTTATGGGGTTTCTCTCCCCTTTGTTTTCAGCGGAGACCCGATTATAGAACTGCTCGACGTTTCTCCATTTGAAGCCGATCCATTCGATTTTAGAAACCTCCAAGTACAAACGACAGATCTTTTGGCAGTCAATGCGGGCAATGTGGTCAATCCAACATTTGGGGGTTGTTTTGCTGAATTTGGAGCTCCCATTGATACGACCGGAGCAGGTCAATTAGCAGAAGTAATCATGTTCGACGGCTCAACGCCGCCGCCACCTTAAGGAGACACTCATGGTATCGAAACCAACTATCCTTCCCGAATGGGCCGAAAATGATGTTGTAGATCCAATATCTGGACAAAACAACGTCCTTGAACCCCCTCCTGAAAAAAAGCTGGAAGGGTGGGCTCGTCTTGAATATCCACCGCGTAATTGGTTCAACTGGCTTGCTCGCTACACTTGGAGATGGCTGAACTGGCTAAACCAGCAGGAAGAACAGTCCATTGTCACAGATGGATCCGGAACCAATATCTTTCCGACCAGCGGCTCTCTTTGTGTCTTATTCGCCGTTGATACCGCAAATCCAACTTCCTATCTCTACGCTATCGGAGCGAATGTCGGAGGAACAGTGACTTTAACGACGGTATCCAGCGCAACTTTGGCTGTCGGTGTGATTTCCGGAACCTCTGTCCCGATTATGGGAGCTGCAGATCCATCGACAATCATTGCTTGGGGACAAACAAAAATTATTCCGTCTTAAGGAGAAACTATGAGCACACCTGTACTAATAAGCGACCTTGATCCTGTAGGAGTAATAGATCCAGCCAATGATCTCACCATTGTCCACCAAGGATTTACTGATAAAAAAGCAACAATTGCCCAGATAAGGAATTTTGATATCTCTCTATTCGATCCCCTCCCAAGCACTGCCATCAATAATGATTTGATGGTTATAGGAAGGGGTTCTACAAATTATCAGATCCGTTTCGATCAGGTCAGCTTTGTAGCAGGAACACAGCTTTGGTTCTATCAAGACGTAGCCCCTAGTGGATGGGTGACAATGCCTATTGGAGATTGCCTACTTGGAGTCAAAGGCGGATCTACCTACACCGTTGGGGGAGCTCTACCTCAAGGAACGTGGCAGACAGCGGATCACACTCTTACGACCGATCAAATCCCAGCCCATACTCACCAAATCACTCTCTACAAATCGGATCAAAAGGGAAATCTTGCGCCTCAAAAAGTGGGAAGCACGAATCAAAGCGGAACCAACTTTGCGACGACCTCTAGCGTAGGTGGAAGCCAAGCCCACAATCACGGGGCCACTTGGAGGCCCCTAGCCGCAACAGGAATTTTATGCCAAAAACAACCCTAAAAACCAATTAAAGGAGAACTCAATGGACTGTACTTCATGCAAAGAAAACTGCCCCTTCGTCAAGAGCAAACTGTGCGCTACCGAAAGAGAATGCCCAAATTTTGTGGAGTCTTGGTGGCAAGAAGTAGGAACGGGACAGCCTAAAGTGATCAGCGATTGTGCTCCAAAAAGGATGCTGATTCAGCAGCAGATGGAAGTCAATCGGATGTTTGCCTTGCAACAGGCCGTTGAGCAGATGAGAAATCGTCTCGAAAAGCTTGAAGGTCTCTTAGGTCAGTTAATAGAGCAGAGCAAAGAGTACATTCTTCAAAGACCTCCTAAACAAATTTCTAGAAAACCTCAAAAAAAGGCGCTTCATTATGACCCCTCCAATGTCTCTTGATGCCAATTCTTCTAGGGATATGGATAAAAGACATGCCTCATTTTTATCACAGGCGAATGCTTTTTCCGCTTCTGGATCTTTAACCGTCTTGAACCCAATTCAAATTATTTCCCTCCTGCCTCAACTACTCACGCACCCAAGACGGAAGATTCAGCAACGATCGGTTCGATGGATACGGTCGTCTGAACAAAGCGAAAAACATCATCTGAACAATTAAAAATGAGGCAAAAACATGGCTCACAATTCGTCAGTCAACTTAGACATTTCCAATCTTTCGGTTGGATTTAGCATTGGTGGAGGTACCACCAAGAGAACCGTCACCTATAACGGTAGCGGAGATTACACCCTAACCAATCAATTTGCTGGTGCCGGTGTCTATACATTCCCCAACAGAGCAGCAGATACTCTGATCGGTTTCGCAGACTATACCGCCAAAGGCGTTGTCTTAGTTGGTACCGGTGCAGGCACCTTTACCCCCCTAACAGTGGGCACAGACACTTTTGTCTTAACAGCCGATTCGACTCAAACATCTGGCGTCAAATGGGCAGCTCCAAGCGGAGGCAGTGGCGGTGTAAGCACATGGATAGATGTCACAGGCACTTCTCAAACAATCGCAGTGAATAACGGCTATATCGCAGACAACGCTGCTTTAGTCACCCTCACTCTCCCAGCTACAGCAGCTCAAGGCACCACCTTCAGAATTGCGGGAAACGGAGCTGGAGGCTGGTTGCTAGCACAGAACGCCTCGCAAACAGTGAAATTCGGAAGCGCGGCTACTACGGCTGGAGTAGGAGGAAGCTTAGCCTCGACCGATCCGGGCGATGCTCTGGAGTGCGTATGCGTGGTTGCAAATACCACATGGCGAGTACTGAGTTCGATTGGCAATTTGACAGTCGTTTAATAAAAAACACCTCACTGTAATGGATTTTGTAAAATGGTTCATAATAATGCTGTAAATACACCGATTATTGTTAAAGATAATCAAGTTACACGTCCATTACAGTGCACTTTTTTTGCTCAGTTAAATGCAAATCTGGGAACCGTCACCGGTGATGGGACAGTTTTTCAGATTCCCTGCGACGGCGTCATCATAGATCAAAGCTCTAGTTATGACCCTCTAACCGGTGTTTTCACTGCTCCTGTGCTCGGAAATTACATTTTCGGGGCTTCGATTAACACACAAGGGCTGATTCCTGGAATGAGTGTTTATTGCTTAAAGTGCATGACTACGCCTCGAGAATTCCGCTTAGTCGAAATGGGAGCGAATCTCCCATCTTCTGCCTCTCAAACGCTTCAAATCGCCGGTACTACCCCGCCTGTGCGATTAAACCCTAGCGATACTGCTTTTTTTACCATCCAAGTGGCAGGCGGTTCTTCCAAGGTTGTTTCGTTGCAAGCGGCAGGCATCTCTTACATTCACGGATATTTATTGGATTAAACTTATGGCAACAAACACTTCTATCAATACACCAAGCCTCTCCAATAAAGGAGACATCCTCTGCGGTCAAGGAGGCGGCTCAAGGCCCGCCGTTCTTCCGGCTTCAACAGATGGCCTGGTCCTAACTTTAGACAGCACCCAACCGACCGGAACAAAATGGGCTGCAGGTGGAGGCGGGGGCGGCGGCATCACGTGGAATACCGTTTCTGGAACATCTCAATCGGCAGCTGTGAATAACGGCTACATCACGAATAACGCCAGCCTTGTCACTGTTACTCTTCCTGCGAGCTCTTCGGTCGGAGATATGATCGAAATAGCAGGAAAGGGAGCAGGCGGCTGGAAGGTGGCACAAAATTCAAGCCAAGTCATACACATGGACGGAGTGGACACAACTACTGGAACTGGGGGAAGCTTGGCTTCCACAGTGAGATACGATGCAGTGCGCTTGCTTTGCATCACAGCCAACACAGATTGGCTTGTCCTATCAGGAATCGGAAACATAACAATGGTTTAATAATGCCTGTACAAGACTTCATCAATCGCGTCGCAATATGCGCAGGGTTCACAAGTAAGCTTTCGGGTCTTGCTTTCAAGCCTTTTGCTGGCAATTCGGCAGCGAGCGGTACCGTAGATTGGTACACATGTCCAGCAGGAAAAAGAGCTGCTGTCATCCAAATCACTGCGTGTTCTCCTGCCGGATCGACTACCGTTACCCCTCAGCTTAAATCAGGGGGAGTTTATTACAACCTGAACACTTATACAGTTTCAGCGATCGGCACTGTAGCAGGAGGGATTCAGCAGCTTATAATCTTAGAGGCTGGAGAATCTATTTCGACTGTGCAGAGCACGACAGGAATAAATGTCTGGGGCTCTATCCTAGAATTCGACTCAATAACTTCTTTCAAAACAGTGAAGCTATTGTCTCTGTCTGCCGGTGCGAACATTCTCTATACTTGTCCAGCTGGGAAAACTGCGACGTTTTGCTTTAGCAACCTAAGCCCTGTCATTGCTTCAAACGGAACAAGCACGGGCATCACATACTGGAATAATAGCGGTGGCACTAGAACTGTTTCCGTCTATCACGTGCCAAATGGCGGGTCTGCTGGGACCAGCAATCAGCTTTTATCATCTGGAACTGCTTCAGTTTCAACAGCAGGTTTCCTAACAGGACAATCGATTGCAAACTGCATGAATCCAGGAGACTTCCTACAAATCAACACCGACGCTGCTACGGCTACTCAGACAGCGTGGGTAACTGTATGGGAGCTTTAAATGCCAAATAATAACGATGTAAACAATCTTATTTTAGAGCCTCAAGGTGTCTATCTCCCTGGATTAAAATTTCCGTCTGCCTTTGTTTCAGGTGCAGGATCAGGAAACATAGACATGTACACGTGTCCAACAGGAAAAAGAGCCATTGTGACCTACATAATCGCCTACAACACGGCGGGTACCTCTACTACCATTTTCCCAAACTTAAACGTCAGTGGAACCTATTATCGAATAGGAGGAGCTGGCTCAGTAGCTGCTGGAGGAAACGGACAGGTTTTGAATTTAAGCGCTCCGACTTCTTCCGTAATCATATTAGAAGCTGGAGAAAAGATTGGAGTCAATACTACACAGGCTGGATGTAATTTATTCGCCAACATTATGGAGTTTGATAATACAGCTCCCTTAAAGACAAGCAAAGTGGTAAGCATGGGTAATGGAAACAACACCATTTACACGTGTCCAGCAGGGAAAAAAGCTGTCATCTTAGATCAATGGGTAGCTTTAAATCTCTCTCTAAAAAAGCTTTACTACTTCAACAATTCTGGAAGCAGCAACTCAATTGTTTGGTATGCAGTTCCTAACGGGGGATCAACTGGAGCCACCAATCAGCTTCAAACCGAGACTGTATCCAATGCCACTCTATCAGTTCGACAAGGCGGAGGATGGATGCTAAACGCAGGCGACTTCTTGGTTTGTAATACTCCAACAGGAACCGCAACTCAGACCGGCTGGGTCAACGTATGGGAGCTATAGAATGGGTAACAATGTAATAAACAACGTCGGGTTTATCTCAGGATTCGGACCACTTATCCGTGGCGCTAAATTCATAAACGGTTTTTCAGGGAACACTAGCGGCACAGTAGATATCTACACGGTTCCAGCAGGCAGAAAAGCTTTTATCTCATGGGTATATGGAATTAGCAGCCCTATTATGAGCGGCACTTTAAATATTAAAGTGAGCGGTACCTATTACAATCTTTTAGGAGCGAACGCTTTATTCGGTAACGTAGCAAGATTATTTGTGGGTCAGGTAATAAACGCTGGTGAAAGCTTTTCTTTCATTACAGGAGCCAACCCCGGAGGAAATCTCTGGGTCCGGATCATGGAAATGGACATTTCTACTCCTCTCTATACAGGTAGAAATTTCAGTTTGACCTCAGGAGCTAATACACTGATGACTGTTTCCCCTGGGAAAACTGCCATGGTGATTGATAGCAGCGGTGGTTGTTATATCAACTCCTCTGGTGGTCAATATAGGAATCTTTCGGGATCAGCGCGCAGTGTCCAAGTATATCACGTTCCCAATGGAGGATCTCCTGGGTCTGGAAATCAATTTTCCGGAAACGCTGCCGTAGCCAACAACGCCGCAGTGACTGTATCTGTTCCTCGCTCTATGAATTCTGGCGACTCGATTGTAGTAAACACAGATGCCTCTACAGCTACGCAATGGGCTTATACAACATATTACGAAATCTAAAACCTCCTGGAGGATAAAAAATTATGCCTGTGCAAGATTTCATCAACCGATACGCAATGTCTACCGGGTACACCAACAAACTTTCAGGATTGGCTTACGTGCCTGCAAATGGAACACCCGCAGCTAGCGGAACTGTCGATTGGTACACATGCCCAGCAGGAAAAAGAGCGGCTATCATGGGGATAAGCTATTGCTCACCTTCAGGGAATGCAAGCATAACCCCCATGCTTAAATCTGGAGGAAATTATTACAACCTGAATACTACTCAAACAGCCACATCCATCGGAGTCGGTGCAGGCGGAATCGTCAATCTCATCATCTTGGAAGCTGGCGAATCAATTTCGACCAATCAAAGCACCTCTTCGATCAACGTGTGGATTTCCATTATGGAGTTTGACTCGGACATTCCATTCAAAACAGTGAAGCTTCTTTCATTGGCTAGTGGAAATAACACGCTCTATACCTGCCCTGCAGGGAAAACAGCTATTTTTGTGAGCGATAATCTCAGTCCTTTATCAGCCAGTACGGTTAAGTCAGTTAATTATTGGAACAATAGCGGATCGAGCAGAAACATTTCAGCTTATCATGTGCCTAACGGAGGATCTCCAGGATCAAGCAACCAATTTTTGCCCACAATCCCTCAAGCCGTGGCAAATGGTTCCTTTATGACAAATTCAGCAGCTAGCAATTGCATGAACGCAGGAGACTCGATTGTAATCAATACCGATGCAGCCACAGCAACCCAATTTGCGTGGGTAACAGTGCAGGAGATTTAAATGCCTAATCAAAATGATGTAAACACTCTGATTTATCACCCTGAAGGGGTATATTTGCCGGGTGTAAAATTCCCATCCGCTTTCGTCTCTAATGCAGGATCAGGAAACGTGGATATGTACACTTGCCCCGCAGGGAGGAGAGCCTGTGTAAGTTATATTATTGGCTACAACACCGCTGGAACAACCACGACCATTTTTCCAGTGCTTTATTCGAGCGGCACTTATTATCGCATAGGAGGAGCGGGAAACGCTGCCACAACAGCACAAACCCAGGTTTTAGTAACCAACCAAGCTATAATCTTAGAGGCCGGAGAAAGAATCGGTGCTAATACAACTCAAGCTGGGATGAATCTATGGGCAAACATCGTGGAATTCGATACCACTGCCCCCATCAAGAGCAGCAAGGTTGTGAGCTTGTCAAATGGGAACAACACTGTTTATACGTGTCCATCAGGTAAAAAAGCGATCACCCTAGATCAATGGTTTAAAACGAACTTTACTCTGAAAAAGGTTTTCTATTTCAACAATTCAGGGAATAGCGCTTCTTTGATTTGGTATGCCGTTCCTAGTGGAGGATCGCCTGGATCTACAAACCAAATGGGAACAGAAACTGCGACTACAGGATCAGCCTCAGCTCGGCTCATTGGTGGCTTAATATTGAGCGCGGGTGACTCTATCGTAGTCAATACAAACGTAGGAACAGGAACTCAGACCGCGTGGGTCAATGTAATGGAGCTATAAAATGGGAAATAATGTCATAAACAATACCGGTTTCATAAGTGGCTTTGGTCCTCTAGTAAGAGGAGCTAAGTTCGTCAATGCATTCTCCGGAAGCACCTCTGGAACCGTCGACTTTTATACATGTCCTGCAGGCAAAAAAGCCCTCATTACTCAAACGATGGGTATTAGTTCTCCGATTATGACAGGGGGACTTCAAATAAAAGTAGGTGGAACATATTACAATATTACAGCACCGAATACTGGCTGGGGAAATATCGCCACTAATTCATTTGGGATTGTATTAAATGCTGGTGAGAGCTTGTCCTTTACTGTGAACTCAAATGCTGGAGGCAATCTTTGGGCTAGAGTCATGGAAATGGATATCTCCACTCCAATTTACACAGCGAGACTCTTGAGTCTAGCCGCAGGAGACAATACTATTTTCACTGTTAGCCCAGGGAAAACGGCTATTACTTTAGATACTCTTGGAGGGGTCTATGTCAACGGATCTGGAGGACTTTATAAAAACTTCTCTGGAGCAAGCAGAAGCATTAAAGTCTTTCACGTTCCAAATGGTGGCTCTAGCGGAACTAGCAATCAATACTTTCAAAACACCGCTGTCGCAAATAGTTCAGGGGTTGTCGTCCCTTCAGTTCCCGCCTCCATGAATGCAGGAGACTCCATTGTGATAAATACAGACGCATCGACAGCAACTCAATGGGTTTATATGACCTACTATGAAATCTAAGATCTCCTAAGAGTTTAGTTTTAACCTCATCAAAAATCCCTGATTCTTTGTTCTTTCTTTTAACATTTCTTGGTATAATTTCTCTCTACAAACGGGCTATAAAAAGGGATTGGGATAGGTATGAAATATGCATTAGTAAATGACACTCCTAAAGAAGCCCAGCCTGGCCTTTCCGGAAAATGCAAATGCTGTGGTAGCCCGACTATACCGAAGTGCGGAGAATTGAAAATTTGGCATTGGGCCCACAGTGGAAAACGGATGTGCGATCCCTGGTGGGAAAATGAAACCGAATGGCACCGCGCGTGGAAAGGGAAATTTCCTACCGAGTGGCAAGAGATCATTCATACCGCCGCAAATGACGAAAAGCACATTGCTGATGTGAAGACTGGTCAAAGTTATGTGATTGAATTCCAACATTCGCGTCTAGATCCTCAAGAAAGAATCGCACGTGAGACTTTTTACCAGAATATGGTATGGGTTGTCGACGGCACGCGACTAAAGAAAGATTATCCCCGCTTTCTTGAGGTAAGAAAAAATTTCAGCCCTATATATAAACCAGGATTCTTCTTGGTTCATTTCCCAGAAGAATGTTTCCCCGCTGCATGGGTTGAGAGCTCAGTGGAAGTTGTTTTCGATTTCCAAGGTAATCCACCGACTGATCCCCAAGATGGGATGAGGGATACCCTATGGTGTTTGTTGCCAGGACGAGCTAAAAGAGGTGCTGTAGTAATTGCAATTTCGCGTCAGACTTTTATAACAACACTTTCGAAACAGCCTAGGTTGCTTCCGGATCCGGCTCATGAGTTTGTTAATGCTCTCGATAAGCTATTTGCTGATCAAGAAAAGCTGAGGGAACAGCAGACACAAAATCAGGGATGGAAGCCTCGTAAAAGGACATGGCGGCTCTAAAAACAAGCATTAGACGCGCTTGCCTTTTTATAACAGCCTTAAAATAAATCGGTTGGTTGTATGGATTCCCAAACAACCGGATTAATGGATAACCATTTGGATGGCCAGATGGTTGGTTTGATTCCCCTCTTCCAAAATGGATGGCCAGTCATCCATTCTTCAAATAGGTGTTTTTTATTTTGGAAACGGCAGACAAGCAAGGCGCCGCTGCAATCATAGTCCGGAATTCTTATGAATTTGCTGAGCCGACAACTTCTTTGTCTTTTTCCATTTTCTGCAGAACAATCGATAAGATGAAATCATTCATGCTCTTATCTTCTTGCGCTGCGCTAATCCGTATGGATTTTCTGATTTCCTGAGAACATTCTAATGTAATGCGTGCTCTTTTCGATTTACTGGAATCTTCCTTATCGTTTTTTTTCGCCATTACCTTCCTCGACTAACGGTTTTGCTAAAGTGTTTTCATCTTAACAACACCCCTAATTCCAGTAAATCATCAATTCACTGTTTACTTAAATATCCGCCTAACTTAAAGTTGGGGAATATCAAAGGACTCATGGAATGCAAGGACTCAACCGATGCACAAGATAGCAATTTCGAATCAAAAAGGGGGCGTTGGAAAGTCAACGACATCCATCAACCTGAGTGCAGGGCTCGCACGTGCTGGCAAAAAAGTTCTTCTCGTTGACTTAGATCCTCAAGGTCATTCAAGTTTGGGTCTAGGAATTAAGACAGAGAATCGACAAACGGTCGCAGAGCTATTATGCCAAGACAATTGTACTATTAAAGATGTCATTCAACCATCTTATATTGAAAATCTACACGTAATACCTTCAGACAATTCCCTTTCTGCGGCTGAAGTCAAATTAGCACAAACAACAGCCAAAGAATTTGTCTTACGAAAAAAATTAAAGAACGCAGAGTATGATTTTATCATCATCGATACCTCTCCTACATTCAATACTCTTCTAGCGAATGCCTTTCTAACAGCGGAGCACATTATTTTACCCGTGCAATTAGACTTTTTCAGCTTAGCTGGCATTCAATCTTTTATGGAATCAATCAACTGCACGAACGAAAAAGCTGGGAGTTTGGTAGAACACCACGCAAATATCATGGGAGTTCTCCTCACCTTCTATAAAACTCGCAGCAATCTTTCAAAAAGAGTCTTAGACGCATTGAAAGATATTTTTGGAGAGAAGGTTTTCGACACTAAGATTCCAGAAAACGTCAAATTGAGTGAAGCGCAAGAGTCCAGTAAAGCGGTATTCGACCACGATCCCAAATGTTCAGGGGCAGAAGCATACCACAATTTAGTGAAAGAAGTTATGGGGAGATTAACTAATGTCAATTAATGAACTGAAGGAAAAAACCAAAAAACAACTCCAAGTCAACGAAAAGAAAAAGATGGAGCTGTCGGAAATGATTGGAGATCAGATGGTTGGTAAACCAGAAAACCAGCAAGACAGCAACCCAGAAATAAAACAAACCACCCAACCGGATGTCCAGCAATCCATTAATCCTGTCGTCCACACAGCCGCTCATCCAGAAATCCAACCATCTGTACCCCCTTCTTTCCAGCAAACTGCAATACCATTATCCCATCCAGCTGGCCATACAGCAGTCCACCCTGTCGGGAAAATGGGAGTCCAGGAAGATGTGAGACCAGAATTCCAGCCACCCAGACAAACATCCATCTTCTCAGCCAAACAATCGAAAAATCAAAAAATCCAAACCTACAAGATGACTTTCAACATAAGAGAGGACATCCATAAAGCATTTCACGATCTCTATGCAAATCGAATACTGCAGGGGAGAGCTACTGAAAAATCGGAAATGATCTGTGAAGCAATTCAATTGCTCATAAGCATGGAAGAAAACCAAGTTAGGTAGCTCACGATAAAAAATACGGTATTCAAGGGGATTCGATATGATCGACAATTTGGCTAAAGAAAAACTAAAAGCATTCATCCGAATAGAAGACGTCATCGATCACCTCGATCTTCGCCACAAATTAGGACTAAAGCATGTTGGGGGCTATTTAGTAGGGAAATGCATCGCAGGGCATGAGTCTAAAAGCGGCCAATGCTGCAAATTAGGACCCGATTGGAGCCATCTGCACTGTTTCAGCTGCAACGAATCATTTGATGCCATTGAGCTCGTACAGAGGGAAAAAGGGCTAAACTTCGTGGATGCCTGTCAATATCTCGCTGAAAATTTTCGCTCTGACCTGCTTGAAGAACTAAAAAAAGGTGCTTTTTCATCTACGGCACCGAAGCAAAATTACGCCTTATCCCACCTATACGAAATGGTCTTTCAATATGGTAAAGAGCTTCTCTTCACCGAGCAGGGGAAAGACGCTTTAGATTATCTCGTAAAAGTCCGAGGGTATGATCCAACTAAACTCCAAACTACAGAATGGATATACTGGCCCAAGGATGCTGAAATAAGAAAGCATTTAAAGTCTAAACTCCCCAAAGAGAGACAAGAAGAAGCGAATTCGATCAAGCTCAATGGAAATGGCGGTGATTTATTTAGGGTTGCCCTTCCCTATAGAGATCGCTTTGGTAAAATTCTTGGGTTTGCAAAAAGAGCTACCGTCAAAGAGGGAATCACGGACTCTGAGGGTAAAACACATCGATGGAGCTATACAGCGGGCCTAAAGAAAGATGATCCTTTCAATATTTGCAGATGTAAACGCGAAAAAAATCTCATCTTGGTAGAAGGGCTTCCCGATGCCGCCTATCTTCCCAGCGTAGGGATCAAAAACATTATAGCCACCGGTCAAGGTGAGCTCTCTGCTAAACATATCGAAAGTCTGAAAATTTATGAAATCGAGAGCGTCATCATCGCTTTTGATAATGATCCTAAGGATAGCAAAGGTGAAATAGGCTCTATTGAGAAAGCAAAAAAGGCAGCGGACCTTCTTGAGAAAAATGGGATCAAAGCGTTTATTCTGCCACCCAGTCTTCTATCACCCTCCAAAGATCCAGATGAGTATGTGAAAGCCAATGGTCCGGAATCCTTTAAAAATCTCGTTGAGAAAAACGCATTAGCTCGTGTCAGATGGCTTCCTTCGTACTTTGCCTACAAACATGACCTTGGAACAGACATAGGCCGTTTTACGGCCCTTGGCGGCGTTTCTAAAGCCTACTCTCAAATCCATGACGAATTCGAAAGGAGCCTTTTCAAGCGAGAAATCGAAAACACTTTCCAATTGAACCCCGAAGAAAGCGAGGGTATGCTGACAAAAGCCCTAAAAGAGCAGAAAGCTCAGGATGCGGTCGAAAAACATAAGCAATCGGTTGATGAAGCTCAAAAGCTAATCTCTGAAGGGGACATTCTCAAAGCCACTCAGCTTCTTTCTCAGTTGAACAAAGAAGGGAAAAAAGAAGAATCCCATGTTAAACCCTACACCATCGATGACCTAAGGGAGGATTTATCCAAAATCCCAGAAGGGTTAAAAACAGGCTATAAGTCCCTGGATAAAACAGTCTTAATGCCTCAAGGCGCTATCACAATCATTGCAGGAAGACCTTCCCACGGTAAGACGACAACCCTTCTTAATTTCATTGTGAACATGGTCAAACTTTATCCTGAGAGAGAGTTTTATTTCTTTTCCTATGAGGAACCAAAAAACCAAATACTCTTAAAAATCCTCAATATTTTGTCCGGAGAATGTGTTAGTGAAATCAGCAATCTCTCTAACTTAGAAGGTTATGTAAGAGGTAGGCTGAATAAGTTACCTAAGATCAATGAAGCAATAACTCTTTTGCAGTCATGGACAGAAAGCCATCGTTTGGTTGTATGCGACCATCCATTTTTCGTCGATGACTTAAGCAGAGAGATCGGGCGTCTCAAAGAAAGAGGAAAGCTAGGCGCTGTTTTCATTGACTACATGCAAAAAGTAAAATTTCGCGGCAAAGCATCCTCTAGACAATTAGAGCTGCAAAAAATTTCAGAAACCATTCTGGAAGCGGCTAAGTTTTATTCTATTCCTATCATTCTAGGAGCCCAGCTAGGCAGAGGTAACACTAAAGCAGAGGTGTTACGAATGGATAACATACGTGAGGCCGGCGATATCGAAAACGACTCAAAAGTTATTCTAGGCATCTGGAACGAGGCTAAAGAAGCAGCAGATACCAAGGGAGTTCCTTTGAGCAGAACAGTCGATTTCGACCTTGTCGTACTCAAAAATCGAAACGGCCTCTCCAATCATACCGTCTCCCTAACCTTCGATAGACCTTTATCCACCTTAAAAGAAAAGAGCTGAGCTTCACATGGAAAAAACAAAAAAAGATAAAAAGAATCCTGTTAAAAAAGAGAATAAAAAACTACCGACAGTAGAAACTAACATTGAACCCGACTATCAACTGTCCGTAGTAAAAAAGAAGCTCCATGTCGTAGATAATAGAACGGGAAAAACCATCAATATCAATACGATCGAAGACCTGCAGTTACTTGGAGTATCTCTAGGTGAAGTTGGAGGAGCCGAAAGTACATGGGAATCTGTCGCTTCTTCTATCCAAAATTTCTCTCCTAATCAACTAACTTCCTTAAAAAACATACTCGGCGGAATGGCTCCCACAGCCCAACGCGTATTAATCGAAGAAGCGATTCAAAAAATCGTAGAACAATCCTCAAACAAAGATACTTTTGCTCTTCCTTCCCATCCTCTGATGTTCACTTTGCTAGCTATGTTTGCAGGGAAACCAGACATGATCCCGCGACGTCTATTGACCAAGCCTTATTCAGAATGGAATGAAACGGAGCAAAAAGAAGCCGAAGAATTCTTTTCGTCGATCATAAAAATCGAAAAAACAACGAGCTATGATAGCGGAAAAGAAGAAACTAGTTCAAAACACATTGCGGTCATCAGTGACAACCCTAAAGTGGAAGCTTCTGCTCAAATCGATATCTCCTTGTTTAAGTCTGACGTCCGCTTTAGAGAAGTGAGCCTAGCTCTCTACATCAAGCGTACATTCGGAGCCGAGGGACTGCGGCATCTCTTAGGCTTATTAATCGGTTTGGAGGAGAATTTTAGGAATGGGCACTTCATTTGGAGCGTGAATGACCATTTAGCGCGTCTGGGACACAAGAAAAAGGCTAATGGCTCCTATGACCACGAACTGAAGAAAACAGCAAGTGAGATCATCCGGATTTTTCAGAGCCTTTTTATCACAGCTCGTAGAAAAGATGGCAAAGCTGAAACTGTTAGAGGTGAGCGCCTATTTAGCATCGATGGGTTTCAGCAAGAAATATTCGATAAAGTCATCATCGATGAAAAAATCAAACTGCGGGCTACAGACTTCTGGTATAAAAACGCCTTTGAACCAAAAGATGGTCAATCAGCAAAATACACCAAACTGCTTAAAAAGATTGCCCAGGAAAACCATAGGCTTCACCCTCTCACGATATATCTAACTCCTCTATTGGCAATCTTTTGGAGAATG
Organism: Chlamydiota bacterium; assembly: GCA_027451825.1. Taxonomy (GTDB): domain Bacteria; phylum Chlamydiota; class Chlamydiia; order Chlamydiales; family SM23-39; genus DAIDHZ01. The sequence goes on along the minus strand of DAIDHZ010000006.1, from coordinate 12,918 downwards.
AGCCCTCAACAGAAAATCTCTGTTGCTAATCTGATGGATTGGTGTCATTTGGGCTCAGAAAGTCGATATAAAATGAGAGATCTTAGATCGCTAGAGTCTGAGCTGAACTACATGAAGGAACATGGTTACTTAGGGGAGTGGTCCCATACAGGAGAAAAATCGCTCCCTTCAGATTGCGAAAACCCCTTCAACTGCTCGTTGACTCTTACACCGCCTGAATGGTTTGGTCAAGAGATTGGACGTATTCAATCGAATAGAGAAATTCCAGCTTTAGAGCATAGAAAAGAAGACAAATTGGTTGATTTTGAAGAATTTAAAGAAATTTACAAGCGCTCAAGCTTGAATGTTAGACAGTTTGGTAACCATATAGGCATTACCGGGCAAATGGTTAGCTATATCCTCAATGAAAAACGACAGATCAGCAAAGAAGTCTCAGACAAAGTGAGGGCTTTTGCTAAAAAGTACAAGTAAACAAAAACGACCATTCTCAATCACAGTAAAAGCGAGAAGCGCTGCTTGCATTTCCCTGAGTTTAAGAGAGAAATTCCTCTCTTTAGAACAAAATGGGTTTGTAAACAAGCGTAAACAAAAACGACCCTCATCTTTCACAGTTTGTCAACAGAATCGACCTGCCTTAATCGCAACATCGTCCCCCTTGAATCACCATACCGCCCCCCTTGAATCACTCCATGTTTTGCAAACGGCTGATTTTACGGTACTTAAGATCAAGTAAACAACTCTAATTATATTCAACCAGAATATAAAATGTTTACAGCTATCGCAGTAAACAAAAGTCTCTCTCCCGCTTCGCTTCGAGAGACAGGAAGAAAGCTACTCTGAAGAAAATCTCCTTTCTCTGCTTTTTGTAAACAAGCGTAAACAAAAACGACCTTCATCCTTCACAAAACAAGAGTTCACTACTTGAGCATCACGAGCATCGATTCTCGAATTGATAAAGTGTAAAAAACCTATTGAATTAGAGAGGGTTCTGTAAAAAATTTACTCTATAGACTTGAGGGGGATAGAACCTAAGAACTTGGAAAGTCTGTAAACAAACGTAAACAAGATCGACCTCCATCACTCACAAATCGCTATTTTCATATTTAGACAGGCATTTTTTTCTCCTAAAGTGCTCAATGGAAAATTAGGTGACGTTAGAAGACAAAGATAGCTTGTAAACAAGCGTAAACAAAAACGACCCCCATCTTTCACAGCATTTCATTTGAGAGATAACCCTTTTTGTAAACAGATCCGACCTTATTGACTCACTTTTTTCGACCCATCTTGTTCACACTAGGGCCTGTTTCATACAAGTGCCGTTGAGCTGAATGACTTGAAACATAAAGATTGGCCAAGCTCTCGTTGAATCAGAGCGATTGTCCCCCTTTTGTAAACAAGCGTAAACAGAATCGACCCTCATCTTTCACACAGTCTCGACACAGACACATCTTTTCGTAAACAGAAACGACCTGCTTCATTCACAATTTCCGACCTTCGTCAATCACAGCTTAGCCTTATAAAACACTCATATCTTTCTAAAAATAAGCCGCTTGTGATATCTCCTTCAGAAGAAGCAACCTAAAGAATCCCCAGATGTCTTGTAAACAAAAGCCGTAAATCGAAAAGTTTTCAGCTTTGTCCCCACTGATGAGGATTTTGTAAACAGCTGTAAACAGAAACGACCTTTATCTTTCACTGCCCCATATAATGGGTTGGACATCCAATCTTCCATATTGCCATCTTCTTGGATTGCTGGGTGTATGGCAGGCAGGGGAGTTGGTAATAGGGGAGTATGGCAGATAAGTAAACCATCCTTACAACCATCCGTCTGTTTTTACTTCCATACAACCAGCTATATGTTTATATGGATGTCTGGCCAGCTGGATTGTTTCTTGAACAGTCGGATGGGAAGACGTTCATCCTGGAAGGGGAGTGGCCCTTTCGAAAGTTTGCTAGATCGGAGAAACTGAGTGGCAATAAAATGAGAGCTGAAAATCGTTGAAATCAAAGCAATATTGGTAGCATGGATTAGAGTTGATAAGTCCATCCAAAATTTGCTAAAGTGAGAAAATGAGTTCAGAAACAACGCTAGAGCTAAATGACAAGATCCAAAAAATTGCAAGGGGATCGCTATTTCTTTTTCTCTTGCAAGCGACTGTGATTTTGTGTTTAGTTTTTGCAAAGCCGATCTTTTATAAAGAAATTATGGCTTATTCCTCTTTGGTATTAGCTATAACGTTCTTTTTGCTGAGCAAAAAACATAGCGCGTATTGGGTCTTATTGGAAAATCAACAACCTATTATAGATCAGGTTAAAAAAGGAGCCTGGAAAAGGTATTTTCTGGCTTTTGCAATTCCTCAAATTGTATCGCAGTTGATCTTTTGGTTGTTTCTTTTTACTAATCTCAAATAAGCGCTTAAAACGCTGGTTCTTAGCTACTTATACAACATAATTAGCATTATCAGACGTTATATTAAAGACTCAAAAACCCTCTTTTAGTCTCAAAGCCTCTTACTACCCCAATGACCCGTCGAATGGACCACCTAAACCTAAACATGGGGGCGTTATGCTTTACAATTTTATTTCTCTCGTTGCTCTGTCTATGCTTTTAACTGGATGTTCTCAGATGCTTCCTGGCCTTTTTTCGGCTGTTGAAGATATTGAGACTCAAGAAGCGATTACCCTAACTGTAGATAAAGAGGCATTCCAAAAGGACACCGACGTAAAAATCTCCATAGAGGTCACGAATAAAGACCCCGTGGTATTAACACCGCCTGCTGTAAAGTAGCCTCTAAGCTGAGGCTACCAGGCTTTCAGAGGGCGTGGATGTGGGTACAAACGCCTCGGCGGCTACCTTATTCTTAGCCCTTTTTTCAACGTTGGTCTGATCGAGCTTCCATTTATTAAAAGCGGTTAGGAATCCTGCCTCATTGGAAACGGCTGAATTGATAATTTGAGCTTCTGTCTTATTGGTAGCTTGAGCGATTTTACGGACGTAAGCCATTTTTTCGTCTTCTCGTAGGTGTTTTTGGAAGAATTCGTCGTAGCCTGGTGTGTTTTCATGTTCAAGCTGTTTTGGAGGCTCCTGGGGCGCTTCTTCTGTGCTTTTATAAACCTCCACTGTACGACTTGAGAGATCAGGCATGGCTGTAGGTGTTGCACCGTCTTCTTCTCCAAGTTCTCCTATGGCATAGGCATTCATGATTACATCTGGCATGAATTTTCTAGCTCCTCCTGAAAGACACCGGCTGTATACCATATCTCTGGGGGTCTTTTTCCAATTGTCTTTGCCGAGGTAACCGGCTTTTGCTGCCATTTCAATCGTGTATTCATACTCAAAGGTGCAATTATCCTTGGGTCGATCAGATCTCCAAAATTTGATCTTGCAGGATTTTTCATCGAGTTGCAGAACATCCGCCCTATGACCCGCGTTGACGATCATCATGTTCATGAGTTGCGCCGACAGGCTCACAAGGCCGGAAAAGGTATATAGGCCACCATTTAGACACATCATTAGAGGGAGATTCATCTCTCGAGCTGTGAGATAAATTGCAAGGACTCCGCCTGGCCCGAGTTTTTGATAATAGGGGCAGGTAGCTAGAACTTTGCAAACTGAAATGATCTGGTCCATCTCTTGGCCGACTGGCATTGCGAAAGAATTTCGAACGGTTAATTGACTCATGGTAGACTCCTTAATTTTTGATTCTCATGCTGATTTCTTCTTTTTCAAAGACTTTGATTCCTGGGATATTGCGAACGCCCTGTTTGACCGCCTCATCAACCTTTTTGCTGTCTAGAGCAAGGTATTCACGGGGGATTTGCGCTTCATTTTCTAATTCCCAAACCCATTTTTTTACTTTTGTAAGCTTGCCATCTTCGACGAACATTTCTTGTGATTTGGCGATGAAGGAAGCGTTATTAGTGGAAGCAGACTTTTGGAGGTATTCGTCGAGTTTGCTTTTCAGATTGTTTTCGATCTCTTCCAGCTTGGCTTCGTATTCCTTGACGATCTTGTTAATGGCCTTCTGGAAATCAAGGTGTGGGCGAACGATGGATAGCCTTGTTTCGTCGAGCTGTTTACGAATTTTTCTAGCCTGCAAGCTCATAGAAAGGGCCTGGCTTGCGCTTTCTTCACTTTCAATCACATGGCATGATGCGCGCGAAATGAGCGGCGTAAGGTCTAGCTTTTTGCTTAAAAATTGTGTGGCTTGGCCTACTGTCATGCCACCTGCTTGAATATTCATGATTTCGTTTTTCTTGATCGCTTCGTTCGCTTCTTCAAAATTGAACATGTTGTTAACTCCTTAGTCGAAAAATAGTGTAAATAAGAGGGCTAGCAGACTCCCCGCTCCTGCCTTTCTCTGTCTGCCGGTTTTTGTGATAGGGATTCTAATTTTTCGAGCGAGGGAGCTTTTTGCTCCACTCAGCCCCGCTAGTTTTTTCCAGCTAAATCCGCCTTTGTTCATATTCAACCCGCCTTTTGTATTGTTATATGGTTGGATGTACAGGTGACTGGGTGTATGGTTGACTGGATGTCCATCCCCCCCTCCCCTTCTTCATATTCATGAGCAAATTCCTCCTCCCAAGATTCGACGCAATCATCCGAACAAAAATCCAATTTTGGGTCATATTTTGTTCCGAGAGCATCGTCAGAGCTGAAGTACTCTGAACACATCGCGCATTCGATTGATCGCGGACCGTACATCTCGTCGATCATTCGATCAGTCTGGGCCTCGTAGGCTATTTGCATTCTGTCTATCCAGTCCATCTTGTTTTCCTTTTTAGACTCTACCTTGTTTTATACACGATACGATAAACGTAGAGCCTATTTATTCCTACTAGAAAAGTGTCTTAAAACCAAAAAAATTAACCTTTGGAGGCTCGTAGGCATGTTTTTCATCATTTCTCCTATTGGAAAAAGTGGAAGAGTTCTGCTGCACCTAGAAACAGCCGTTCATCTCTTTCATGGTTCGTGTATTCAACAAGTTTGGGGAGCTTGCCTTCCCGATCTAGGATAAGGCAGACGCGTCGTGGAATATCGATTCCTTGGCTTACGCGCATTAAATATCGATAAGCCGCTGTCTGGAGTTGCCACGATTGACTCGCTTGCTGCGGAGTCTTTATATCAATAAGAGTTTCAGTCGTGTCCCCTTTAAGGGTCACGATCAGATCGAGTTTTCCAGATATGAGATAGTTGCTGCAGGAAAGCCGCATTTCACTAACCCACACCTCTTTTACCATTACGTCAAACCACTGAATAAAACTGTCGACGTATGGCTTGCACTCCTCGTCGACTTTTTCTATCAGTAGATTTTGAACGTAAAGCTCGCAGTATTTGTGGACGCGCGTGCCTCTCTCTTTCGCTTTTTCGAGTACGTCTGGGTCTATTCGGTCAAAGGAAATGTAGGGCGCAAGGACTTCTGTAACCCGGGCGTAACCGGGTGGGATATCATCTGGGTCTGTCATTATCTGTCTCTCTTTGGTCATGTAGTCGAGAAGAGAGGACAGATCATCCCCTCTTCTTTATTTTTTCTTTTTTTGTTCTAATTCCTTTTCATAAGCTATGGACAGCTTGCGAAATTGTCCTCCAAGCTTTTCTAAGTCAAGGAGTAGTAGTCGGACACGAAGAAGACAGGAAATTGTATACTTGCCAGACTTTTCCTGATCTTTTTTAGCTTTTACTAAGTCGTATTTAATCGACTCAGTTAAGCCAATAATCTCTTCCATTGAATGGCCGAGGGTTAAAGATTCTAAAAAGTCTTTGTCCATCTTCTGTCTTTCCATAGTTGTGTCCTTTTTTCCTTGAGGAATTGGTTAATTTAAGGCTAGCATGATACCAATCCCTGTAAAGATTCCCGAGAGGAATAGCAGGGGCATAGGGATAAGCATTTTGCGAAATTCCATCTTTAGGGGGGCTGGTCGGCAAACTTGACCCCCTAATTTTTCTTCGCAAACCCTAACATTTCCCATCGATAGATCGAGTCTATTCTGCCTCATTCTCGGAGGTAAATTTTCTAGCCGTATCATTTCGTTTATCATTCTGACTCCTATTTACTGTTTCGATCCTGTAAATCATTCCCCCAAAGGGCATATGTCTTTCGAAAGAGTCAATTTTAGTTTTTTGTATGCTTGCATCGTACTCTTTCTTCAACATCTTGAAAACCACTTTTTTTTGACTTTGGAAGCTTGTAGACGAAACATTATCCTAGAGCATCTTTTAAGCAAACGAAAAGATTTACAAAAACATTTTACCCAACATATACTGCGCTAAACTAGGAGGAGTCCGAACATGAATCAATCAATGGAATTAGAGCGCTGGTTGAGAAAAAACAACATGGAAACCAACGAATTGGCGAGGCTATCCGGGTGCACTCGTCAGGTCATTTGGAAAGTCAAAAAAAATGAAACGATTGATGAAGAGACGGCTCAGAAAATCTATTTCATTACCGGCGGCCAAGTAAAACCCGCTTCTAGATCGAAAGGCAGGCCCAGAAAAGATAGACCAAAAACGGCCTCTACCATGAGCGATACAATGAAATTTTGCGAAGTATAACGAATGACTTCCCCTACAAAATACAAAGTGAATGATGATGAATGCCTAGAATTCAAGCTAAAGGCCATGGCTCGCAGAGCGGTAGCCGCAGCGCTGAAGGATGGTCTGATTAAACGACCCATCTGCTGTGATCTTTGTACTCTAGAACACAGTAAACTTGAAGCTCATCATGTTGACTATGGCTCTCCCCTGCATGTTTATTGGCTTTGCAATACCTGTCACGGAGTCGTTCACAAAAAAAACCACCCTTTGAACCCAAATAATAATGTCCAGACGTCAACACCAACTGCTTGGAAAAGAGAAGAGAATCAGATTGTTTCTTTTGCTCTGCCTTTCGAAAACTTCGTCGTGATTAAGAAACTAGCGGACAAGCAGAAAATTTCCGTTCCAAAGCTTTTGAGAGGACTGGTGCTCAGGGAATTTCCTGTAGATGACGATCAGATAAATTTTGATTCAGAGGCAAGAAGGATAAATGACAACACACAAGATGACCAAGTCAAAAGAACACAGGACTTGGATAAGAATCAAGATGCTATGCTACAACAGAAACGCCAAAAGCTACAAGAGTTACGGAGGACGCGGAGTGGAGGTATGTCCGGAGTGGAAAACCTCTTTTCTGAAGTTCCTGGAAGACATGGGGCCTAGGCCAGAAGACTGTGATGGCATAGAATTAATCGACCTCGATGGCGACTTTTGTAAAGCCAATTGTCGATGGGTTGGACCTCATAATAGAAGGTCCTGTTCTGAAATGCCCGGAAATACAAAGAGATTGCAGGAAAAGGTATATAAATCGCCGACTATGGTTTGCATTCGAATCGAGAAAAATTATCATGAGTTTTTAAAGCGCCTGGCGGCAGAGAAATCTGACAAAACGGGGAAGATTTATTCTGTTTCTAGAATGATCGGAGAAATGCTTGAACAAGAAGCCCCAATGCCAAATCAAGCTAATCCAGATGATCAGTATCTTAAAAAACTCTTAGCTGGAATTCCTATCAAGAAAAAGAAAGAGGGAAAATCAGCATTTAAAAAACCCATCATGGTCGGTATAAGAGCTGAGAAAGCTTACCACGACTTCTTTAAATGCTTGGCGATTGAAAGGTCGAACCAAACTGGAGAAATTTACTCTGTTTCACAATTGATTAGGGAAATAATTGAAAAGCATGCTCCAATACCAACTCCAAAACAATTGGATATGTTTAGTGCAGAAAATTCTTAACTATATAAAAATAAGCACGTCAAATTGGAGTTTTGACGCGGAGGATTAAGTTTTATGGCTAAGCCACCTTTAGATGTCTACTCTCTCAAACAATGGGAGGGTGACGCAAACAATTTTGCTGTGCTTCTTAAAATTAGCTCTAAATGGCAAGTGAAGATAGGAACTGCCGACAATAGCTTCTCGACTGAGGAAAACGCAACGCGCATCGCCGAAACCGGAAGACCGATTTTTTTCGAAAATGCCACCCCCTATTTTCCAGACTTCCCCATCAAAAAAGCAGAGTATCTAGAACCTTTGAATGGGCAAAATGCATACCCGTAGATGGGTAAAAAACTAGAGCAAAATAAGCTCTAAAAAAGAGAAAGCCCTAGGATTAGCGGCCTAGGGCTTTCCAATGTGAATGGGATCAGAATTATTGAAGGCTGACACCTTCAAAGCTCCCAATTTAGCGGTTGGGAGCACTGAAAAGAAAAGAAGCGATGTATATCACACATTACTTCTCTGTCGTTTTTTTCACAACGAACGGCAGAAGTGTACCACTCGTGAGGATTTTTCCTCCAAGGGTAAAATGTTATATATAGGATCGCCTATTTTCCTTTCATAATAATTTTTTAAAAATTGAAAGGGATGCAAAACAATGGGGATCATCCGTACTTACCATGATAGGGAAAATCCCTACGTTCAAATTAACAGTGCTTCGATTAGAGATACTAATTTAGACCTGACGGCCACGGGGCTCTTTGCATACATGTTTTCATTCAGGGATGACTGGTTATTCAATATTCCAGATCTCTGCAATCGAAAGAAGATCGGCAAGAGAGTAGTTTACGGAGCTCTCAATGATCTGATTCAACATGGGTATGCCATTCGTTATCAAGATTCAAAAATGACCACCATGGACGGCAAAACAAAGCGCCACCTTGGAAGAATGGAATATCTCATGTTTGAGACTCCCCTCTCTTATACAAAAAGAAAGGCGGTTGTTCTTCAATCAGCCACCGCGCCTTATTTTCCCGATGACTCAAAGTTTAAGGAGGAAACTTCTGAAACGGAAAAAAAAGTGGTTTACGAGCCTTATAGTGAGCTTTCTCGTTTTGTGCATGCTCAGCCTGAGCGCCCTCAAGTTGAGCGTACTCAAGATGTGCCCCTAAGTAACAATGAAAATACAAGTATCATCAAAGGCAAAGAAATCAATGAGGGATCACTGCCTTTTTCGATAAGAAAAGAAGAGTCGATGAAAGCGCCTTCGGTTCAGCTAACTCCTGCCAAGCCCAGTCCTAAAGCTACAGGAAAGAAAAGCTTTAAACTTACAGAGGAGCAGGCGGAGACCTATAACTGGCTTAAAGAGCAGGGCCTGAATACAGACGATGACACTCTGAACTATTGGTCAAGGAAATACCCTTCACATCGCTTAAGAGAGGTTGTCAATTTTGGACATGCTCGGCGTACATCTGGTCAGCATATCCCAAATCTTGGAGGCTGGGTGCATAAACTGCTTATGAATGGGTTAGCAGTTGTAAACGATGAGTGCAAAAACAATCGTGAATTTGCTGAAGAATTTGCAAGGGCGAATAAATGGGAGGACCTGAAAATTTATGAGAAATATGTCAAAGATGCCGTGACTGAAGATGACTTACCCTTAACGATGTCGAGCGAAGCTTTTATCAGAGCCTTGGAGTCCTTATGCCGGAAAAGTCAGCTCTATAAAAATATGTGAAGAATAGTTTTGTATTATTAGGGTAAAGTCTTTATTGTGAAAAGTACGCTCATTTCTACAGGATATGGGCTGCTTGGTTATGCATTAACCTCCGTGGTATGCGGGGGTCAACATAATCAGCACAAATTAAAAGATTAACAAAAGGAAATCAAGAATATGGAAGACTTTCAGGTCGAATTCCTAAGTTTCGATGAGACTCCTAAAGAAAAGTATCTGGGAGTTGCTAGCTTAAAGATTTATAATGAAATCATTTTACGTTTTAAGGTTCAGCGAACTAAAGACGGAAATGGAATGTTTGTTGCTATTCCAAGCTATAAAAAAGAAGATCATGCTGGCGAACAGTGGTGCCAATGGTTTATGCTAGATTCATCAAGCCGAAAAGAGATGGTTGAGAATTTGATTAAATCAAAAGTCAAAGCCTACTTTAAGTCGAAGTCGGACGATGCCTCGAATTCAAGCTCTGGCGGCTCGTTTTGCTCTTCAAATGGGTTTAGCGGACAAAGTCAGCACTCAGCTCATAAAGCGGCTTCTGCGTCAAATGGATGGGGTTCTCAAGCGTTCTCCCCACGTACTGCGTAGTCACTGACTCAATTAACGCTTCTACTCAAATTACTCTCCTTCCCCAATTACTCCTCTAAAATTTAGCTAGCACAAAATTAAAAAAAGCAACCACTGTACAAGGCTGTGCCATGCCAAATGTTAGACATGAGGAATCACTCGAAGGGATTGTGATACCTGAAATAATTCAGGATCCTCCTAGTCCACAAAGGACTGAGGAAGAAGACTTATCCCAAAAAGGCGATGGTCATGCTTGCAAAAATCAATATCGAGAAGACTTTCAAAAACAGGTCTAATCTCCATTGATAGGCACAGCTCCTTGAGACTTTGGTCAATAGGAGTGATTTTATATGTCCATACCTTCCAATGTTTTTGATCAAATCAACAACTTAGCGTCCACTCTTGGCACTACCGATTTCTACGAGCAAAGGCTAGATAACGATAGCGCTGGCAGACCTTTGTATGTGGGGTTCTCCCCTACCCCTAATGCGAATATCGATAGTCAGATTTGGTTTATTAGAAAGCTGAGTTACGACAACAACAATTTCATCAATCGGGTTCAGATTCCGGACAACGGAGCTGGGTTCATCTACAGCTGGACCAGTCGTGCGTCCTATTTTTCTTAAGGAGCGCATATGACGATCTATGGATATAACCCGTTTATCAATAACCTGGATAAATCTGGGAGTGGGGGCGGAGGAGTAGGTAACGTCATCGGTCCAGATTCTGCTGTTGCAGATGACATAGCTACATATGCCGATTCCACAGGAAAGGTCATCAAAGACTCTGGGGTAAAAGTCTCAGACTTACTGGCGGTAGCGAACAACCTCTCCGATGTAGCAACCCCCTCTTCTGCTTTTGATAATATTTCCCCACTCACGACCAAAGGCGATTTGCTGGTGCGAACGGCCTCCGGAAATGTTCGATTGCCAGCAGGGCCAGATACTCAAGTTCTTACAGCCGATTCAACGCAGCCAGAAGGAGTCAAATGGGCACCTGCACAGGGATCAGCCTTTCCATTTACAGAGATCACGAGCACTTCTCAAGCCATGGCTGTCAATAGCGGGTACATTCTAAACAATGCATCTTTAGTCACAGCTACATTACCCCCAACGGCATCTGTCGGAGAGCTTGTTTGGGTTATCGGCAAGGGAGCGGGCGGATGGCGCATTTCATGCAATGTAGGGCAGATTATTCATTACGGTAATCGAGACAGTTCGGTTGGTGGGAATTTGAACTCTACCAACCAGTATGACGCGATACAGCTTCTCTGCACAACTGCGAACACGGACTGGACATGTACTGGAATCTCTCAAGGTAATATGGATGTAATTTAATGGAGTTCATTGGTGAATAAAAAATTTCCAAAATGGCGTGTGGGTTTGGCATTTACCCAATATTTTATGGTTGAGATAGAAGCTCCAACGGAAGAAATGGCTATAGAAAAAGCCTGGGCTGGAGCTTGCTGTGAAAGTGATAAAGTAGAAACTGGAAGTTCAGCTGCAGTGACATCTGTGCTCATATGCGATCGAGAAGCAAAAGACTTTGCTCATTACATTCCTGAAATTTTCCCGACAAAAGACAGTAATAAGTAACCTTTTACTAGGCTGAACCTCAGGGATTTTTTTCTTCAAAAAATGCAGATAGCGACGTTAGCTGCATAAAATGGTTGTGCGCTAATTTGGACATCAAAATGGTCGGCAAAGTGGTCAGCACAATTTGTCTATGAAAGATAGTTCGTTTTTAATGAAATCGGGCCAGCAAACTGGCCACAATCTAGAAGAAAGAACCCAGATTAAAAAGAGACGTTCGATTTGTCTTCATAGGTTCCAGGCGCATTAAGAAGAATTTTGCCCATGTTCTTTTCGTTGCGAATTCCAGAAAACATTAAAGACGATTCTCAAGGCCAAGCACCAGGCATATATGGCAAATACGGTTTCAAAATCTTTATCTTCGAGTAGTCCATGGGCAAGGTAATGGCGAAAATTAGGGCCTCGGCTTTCGCAAAACATGGCTCGTATTTCAAAAACCAAATCTTCTCCAAAAACAAGAAGAGCCTCTGGTTTATCCAGCAATGCGCTTAAATTAATCTCAGACTCCGTCCCATCTTTATCTAGAAACGTTGTAACTGCTCCAGCAGCTTTCAGATGGTAGCGGACCATGTTTTCTACTTGAGGAACGAGCCTGTGGATTACGGAATCGAAATCAAGTTCGTATCCGGAAAAAAGGGCTTTAGCAAAAGCTCCAGCCCTTTCTGGAGGAACGATAGACGATTGATTGCAAATGGCTTCAAAATCTCTTAACCGCAAACGGTGCTCTATGAGTATTGTCTCCAGTGCTGGAACAATCCTCCCTGAAACAACAGTACAGATCTGAATGTAGTAAATTTGTAGCATCTCCTGCTTCACTGATTGTTCATATTCAGGAGAGCCCTTTGAAACAAAAGCGATCCCTGGATTTTTTGCAACAATTCGGCCGTCTCTTGCTCGAACGGAAAACCCGAAGAATGAGCTGAAATGGAATTGAGCCAGAGCTTCTTCCGCAGCAGAACATATTTTATCTTTTTTCGCCCCAGGGTAAAAATTAGCCAGTGTTTTAAGCGCTTCAAGAACAGGCTTGCCTTGAATGAGAAGTCTGGATTCCGATACTATATCGGTAATGTCTATACGAGGGGTAGAAACAAGCATCATGCTGTCTGCAGCCAATTTTCCAATCTTGCCAAGATGAGATTGCATTTGCTGCAACTTCCCGTCTTCTATTCCAACTGCTGTCCTATACTTATTGGGAATAGACCGATAAATCTGAATCGCTTTTTCCAAGACATCGGCAGCACCAATGAAGTCCCCTGCGGATTCTTTCAACGCCGCTTCGGTG